>CAZBNV010000018.1:0-16569 GCA_964493335.1 uncultured Nitrospira sp. | reverse complement strand
CCGGCAGGATTCCAAGTCGATTTGAACCGCCAACTGACGAATTTGGCTGACGACCCCTCGACTTGTTGGGCGGTGCGTTCATCTGCGACCAATGAAGATGCGACGGAGGCGAGTGCCGCGGGGCTCTATCACACGGGACTCGGCCGGTCTCAGCGAGAGGTGCTCGATGCCATCCGCGACTGCTGGATCTCATTGTGGGGCGCGCATGTATATCCGTATCTACTGCGGTCTGTCGCGGACCCGGTCTGTCCCGCGATGGCTGTGGTGATCCAGCCTATGCTCGACGCGAAGGTGGCGGGCGTGGCGTACTCGATCCACCCCGTGACGGGTCGAACGTCCCAGGTAGCCATCAACGCCGTGCCTGGACTGGCGTCGTCTCTTGTGAGCGGAGACATCACACCAGACCAGTATGTGGTGGAGGTGGAAGGGGAACCAGTTCGGTCGCTGCGTATTCGTCGACGACTCATGACCCGGAAGCGGCAGAAGTTGGTCGCGACTACGAAGGGAGTGCAGACGGAACAGATCCCGAGCGCCGACCAAGAGCAATCTTCTCTCTCCGACGAACAACTCTTTGAACTTGCTCGGCTGTCGAAACTGATCGAGGCCGCGTTTCGACAGCCAGTCGATCTTGAATGGGTGTGGGATGCTGAGCGGCTGTGGGTTCTGCAAGCCCGCCCGATTACAGCCGTGCGACCTTCCCAGACGCTGACGAACGATGAATGCGAATGGACGCGGGCCAACTTCAAAGAAACCATGCCGGAATTGCCAAGCCCCCTGGGGCTCTCCTTTCTCGAGCGCTTTATGGACGCGTACATTATCGCGCCCTATCGGCGACTCGGTTGTACGATTCCGGAAGGACTTTCATCGGTGCGTGTGTTGCACGGACGTCCGTATCTCAATGTGACCCTGTTCTATTATTTGGTCGTTCAGCTATATGGAAATCCGGCGTTTTTGACCGAACAGATGGGGGGCGACCCTCTGACCTTTACCCCGCCTGTGCGGCCCCTCGGGCCGCTCGCCCTCCTCCGCGCGGGATGTATCATGATGCGGGAATGGCGCAAGGTGGCAACGCAGGCGCCACATAATTTTTTCGCCATGAAACAGCTGGCGGAACTGTATCAACCCGATCGCATTCAGCATCTGTCAGTGCAGGAATTGACCGAGACACTCAACCGCCTGGGCCAATGGCTTGACGATCACGAGGTCACCTTCGGGATCGCCGGAGGAGTGGCGCAGAGTCTTCAAGCCATGGGTACGTTTCTTCCTGGGTGGCTTGGCCAGGATTGGCGGGAATTGCTCAATGCCTCGGTGCAAGGGCAGGGGAACGTGATTAGCGCTCAGCAACTTGTGCGGCTGGCCGAGCTTGTAGAGGTCGCGCGGAGAGAGCCGGTAGTTCAAGGGTGGTTTTTAGTGGAAGCCTGGTCGGCGCATCGTTTTCGAGAAACACTCGCGGGAACGGAGTTTCTTCGGTTGTTTGAACGCTACCTGCTTGATTATGGGCATAGGGCAGTCGGGGAGTCCGATGTTATGTCTTTACGAATTGCGGAGCAGCCTGAAGCCATTTTGACCGTGCTTCAGACGCAAGTCCGGTCAGGTGAGACCGCCTCTCCCGCGGAGATTGTGTCGCGCCAGACAAAGCGGCGAGAAGCGGCGTTCGAGGAGATAACACAGCGATTCGGCCGGCGCCGCTATCGCGGGATGATATTTCGTTGGTGGTACAGGCGACTTTGCCGATTTTGTGCCTTGCGAGAGGCAAATCGTCACCATTTGATGTATTACTCCACGGCGGCACGCCACCTTTTGCTCCGTCTGGGAGAGCGGATGGTGGACCAGGGCACCATGGCCCACCGGGAAGACATATTTTTTCTCACATTGGACGAACGCGTGGCATTGGGGCAGGGATCACATCGCGACTGGCGTCAGTTGGTCCGGGATCGTCGCGAGGAGCGGGCTCGTAACGAGGCCGTGCAGGTTCCCGACACGATTCGGGATTGGGACGAGACAGTCGCTCAAAGCGATCACTCGATAAGCGTTGGTATGGACGGAGACTTACGCGGCATTGCCATTAGCGCTGGGATGGCCAGTGGTCCGGTTCGGATTGTGCGATCGGCTGCAGATTGGAAGCGAGTGCAGGCTGGTGACATTCTGGTCGTTCCCGTGATCGATCCCGGCATGGCGCCGCTCTTCGGGGTGGCGGCCGGCCTGGTCGCCGAGATGGGAGGCACGCTTTCGCACGGCGCCATCATTGCTCGTGAATACGGCCTTCCGGTCCTGGTCAATGTGCCCTATGCGACCAGTCTTCTGTGCGACAATGAACGGGTCCAAATCGCGAGTTCGACAGGCACAATCCGGCGGTTGCTCCCTTGACGTTTGTGGTCGTTTCTCGTACCCTCTACGCGATTTCCCTACAGCAAGTGGGCAAGAGGAATTCCAGCCATCCGGTGTATCCGTAGGGAAGTGTCATGATCGATCTTGGTTCCTCAACATTCCTCATCGGCATCGCAGTCGGCCTGGTGGTGGGCGTGTCGTTGGCTGGCTGGTGGGTGACGTCGCGTGTTCAATCGCGACTTCACGCTCAGTTGATGGAGAGCGGGGAGCGGGCGCAACGGGCCGATGCCTTGGCCGCCGCACTGGAGCAACGGCGGCAAGATCAGGATGCGGAGGTTGAGCAGTTGCGCCAGGCCTTAGCCGAATCCCAGCAAGGCCGGACGAAAGCCGAAACGCGCATGGAGGACGTGACACGCAGCTTGGAGGATCAGAAGTCCCTACTGACGCAGGCGCGACAGGAACTGCACGCCTCCTTCGAGGCCTTATCGGGCCAAGCCCTTAAACAAAATAACGAAGCATTTTTGAACCTCGCGCGCACGTCGTTTGCGGCCTTGCACGCGGAAGCCAAGGGAGAGTTGTCGCAGCGACAGCAGGCGATCGATGAGTTGGTCAAGCCGTTAGAAGAATCGCTGCGCCGCTACGAAGACCAGCTGCGGCAGGCTGAACAGGTTCGACAGCGGGAGTATGGGGGGCTGGACCAGCAGCTCAAATTCATGGCCGAGTCGCACCAACGGCTGCAACAAGAAACCAGCAATCTGGTGAAAGCCTTGCGATCTCCATCCGTGCGGGGGCGCTGGGGCGAGATGACATTGCGCCGCGTGGCCGAACTCGCGGGCATGGTCGCCCATTGCGACTTTCTCGAGCAGGATACGGTATCATCAATGGAGGGGCTCTTACGTCCGGATATGGTCGTGTGCTTGCCAGGCGGCCGGCAGATCGTGGTCGATGCGAAAACGGTCCTGGCGGCCTACCTTGATGCCTATGAGGCTCAAGACGAGCCGCAGCGGCAGGCGCATTTACTTCGCCATGCCGGCCAAGTGCGGACCAGAATGGATGCGCTCAGCTTGAAAGCCTACTGGACGCAGTTCGCGCAGACGCCTGAATTCGTCGTTCTCTTTCTCCCCGGCGAGCAATTTCTCGGTGCCGCGTTGGAGCAGGACCCGACGTTGATCGAAGATGGCTTTGCCCAAGGTGTCGTACTCGCGACACCCACGACGCTTATGGCACTCTTACGCGCGGTGGCGTATGGGTGGAGGCAAGAGCAGTTGACCGAGCATGCCGAGCAAGCGGGTCGGTTGGGGAAGGATCTCTACGAACGGATGGCGGTCCTGACCGACCACCTCAACGAGATCGGGCAGGCCCTCGGGAAGAGCGTGGGCGCGTATAATAAGGCAGTGGGATCATTGGAGAGCAGGGTGCTGCCGGCTACCAGAAAGTTCAAGGACCTCGGGATTTCATCAGACAAGCACATTGCGCTGCTGGAAGCCTGCGACAGCGAACCGAGAGCAGGGCTCTCATTCACCACAGAAGACATGAGGACAGTGGGATGATGGATCCTCAGGCGATGGTGGAGGAATTTCACCGGAAATTTGAGATTGCCGTTGGAAATGGCCCGAGCGTTCCCGAGGAGGGGACCCGCCAACTGCGGGTGCGACTGATTCAGGAAGAGTTCGAAGAACTCAAGGAAGCGATGGCCACGCAGGACCTCGCGGGAGTGGCAAAGGAACTGGCCGATTTGTTGTACGTGGTCTATGGAACGGCCGTGTCCTATGGGGTGGATATGGATCCGGTGTTTCGAGAGGTCCATCGGTCGAATTTGAGCAAGGTCGGTGGTTACAAACGAGCCGATGGCAAGTGGGTGAAACCGTCGAGTTATTCTCCAGCGCAGGTGGAGCCGCTTCTCGCGGCGCAGTCGGCAAGAAGCGCTTCATCAGTCTCACATGTCGCGAGAGAAAGGCAGGAGTCAGAATCGTAGGATGAAAGAGCTTCATTGTCCGGCGTGCGGTACGCCGTGTGTCAGAGTCTCCTCCAGGTCCGGCTTCATTGAGAAGGTGTTGAACCGATTGCACATCTTTCAATTCCGCTGCCAGCTCTGCACCACCCGTTTCCAGGCTCGGAGGCCTGGAAATCGACAGACTTCGCAGGAGTTCGACCGACGCGAATACCGGCGACTGCGAACGAATCTGGCGGCATCGTTGATCTTGGATCCCCCGGCGTTGGACGGGCTGGTGTCTGACATCTCGATGGGCGGATGCACGTTGCAAGCCACCACGTCACTTCCGCGGGGTACATTCGTGAAAATGGTCTTGCATGCTCCTGGCGGACAGCCTGACATCAAGATCGATGCGGCTATGATTTCCTCGATTCAACCGCTCTCGATCGGGGTGAAATTTCTGGAATTTCAGCCAGAAGATAAACAGCGTATGGGTCAATTGGTTCTCGAACTCCTCGCCTATCAACACACCGCTCCCCGTGTCAGCGCCTAGCCTTGTCTGTTCTTGAATCCTGACTCCGTCGGGCTTGAAAAGCGGCATCGCTCGTCGAACTGCGACCGGCGGGGTAGCCACTCGCCTCAGAAGCGTTGCCGACAAGACATTAGGCCTTACGACGAACTGAAACCAGCCTATTGTCGAGTAGGCGCACGTCTCCAATACGGAGGGCGCCGAGCAGCACGGCCTTGCGATGGACCGTGATGAGGGGTTCAAGGGTGAGGGGATCACAAACCGCCAAGTATTCCGTCGTCGCGAGGGGTTCCTGCGCGACCACGCGAGCCATGCGACGTTGGATCTGTGGGCCACGCCGCTCTCCGCCACGAATGGCCGCCGCGCCGGCTTGGAGCGCACGGTAAAGCACAGGCGCAGCCTGACGACAAGAGGGGGATAAGTAGACATTGCGGGAGCTCAGGGCAAGCCCATCTGGCTCCCGCACGGTGGGGTGGACGATCAGTCGACTGGGCAGGTTGAGGTCCTTCATCAGTTGTTGGACCAATGCGGCTTGCTGATAGTCTTTCTGTCCAAACCAGCCGATGTCGGGTTGGACCAGGCACAGCAGCTTGGTCACGACGGTTGCCACGCCTTGAAAATGATGTGGCCGGGCCTCGCCCTCCCAGCGTCGGGCAATGGCCGGCACCGTCACAACGGTTTGAGCGCCGGGAGGGTACATCGCCTGTCGTTCCGGTGCGAAGATCACGTCGACACCCTCTGTCCGGCAGAGCGCCCGATCGAGTCCGAGCTGGCGTGGGTATTTGGAGAGGTCTTCCGTCGGACCGAACTGCGTCGGGTTCACAAAGATACTCACGACCACCGCATCGCAGGCCAACCGGGCGGCACGGATTAAGGCGCGATGGCCCGCATGCAACGCCCCCATCGTCGGGACGAACCCGATCGTCACCCCTTCACGATGGAGCCGGCGACTCCACGCGGCCATCGTCTTCGGTGTGCGGATGGTTCTCATAGGCAGGGCCCCGTCGTCGGGGGTGAACTGCAGGCAGGCCGCGATCCGTATCGAGAATTCGGCTGAGGATCGAGGAGTCGTACGACCGATTGATCGGTCACTTCCCCTAAGAGGTCGCGCAGGCTCTGTGCGAGGACCGGATGTTGCCGGTTCGGATCGAGTTCGACGAGCGGGGCGAGGACAAATCGGCGCTGATGCAGTCGCGGGTGGGGAATCGTCAGCGCAGGTTCGTGGATCACGCAGTCATCGTACAATAACAGGTCGAGATCGAGTGTGCGAGGCCCCTTGCGGTTTTCGGGATCGCGTCCGAGAGCCCGTTCGATCTCACGGCAAATCTCCAGCAGGCTTTTCGGTGCGATGTCGGTTTCGATCTGTGCGACGCCGTTCAGGAACCACTCCGGACCTGGGGCCGCTCCGTCATTGACTGGCTCGGTCTCATAGAGTGAAGACACCGCGTCGAGCCGTGAGTGCGGCAGGAGGCTGAGCAGGGTCACGGCGCGGTCGCAAAAGTCGATCCGGTTGCCGATGTTGGAACCAAAGCCAATAAATGCCGTCGCCATAAGTATACCCGTCAGGGGTTAGGCGTAAGATGTGAGGGCGCTGCTGAGAAATCCTGTCGCCTCACCCCCCTACGCGTCACGCCTCGCGGCCTCAGAATCCCGTCTTTTTGATGCGCTCGACCGCTTCTGCGAGCCGCTCTTTCGTGGTGCACACGGTCATGCGAATGTAACCTTCGCCTGGCGCGCCGAAGCCGTTGCCCGGCGTGGTGACGATGCCGGCCTTCTCCAACAGGTGGGCGGTGAATGAGGCAGAGGTGTAACCCTTCGGCACGGTCACCCAGATGTAAAATGCGGCAGGGGGTGGATCGACTTCTAAACCCAGTTTCTTCAGGCCTGGGACCAGGGTGTCCCGGCGTTCTTGATACACCTTTCGGAGGCCGTCGGTGACCGCATCGTCGAGGCCTAGCGCCGTGATGCCGGCGGCTTGCACGGCCTCGAACACACCGGAGTCCAGTTGGCTCTTCACCTTGCCGAGCCCAGCCAAGACAGCCTTATTGCCGACCACGAACCCGATGCGCCAGCCGGTCATGTTGTAAGTTTTGGAAAGCGAGTGGAACTCTACGCCGACGTCTTTAGCCCCGTCTACTTCGAGAAAGCTCGCTGGGCGCTTGCCGTCGTAGTAGATTTCCGAGTAGGCCGCGTCATGACAGATGATGACGTGATGTTCTTGCGCGAACTCCACCACGCGTTTGAAGTAGTCCTTGGTCATGATGACCGAGGTGGGATTGTTCGGTGAATTGAGCCACATCAGCTTGGCCTTCTTGGCCACGTCCTTTGGAATCGCGTTCAAATCAGGAAGAAAGCCGTTCGCTTTCGTGAGCGGCATGATGTGCGAGACGCCACCGGAAAAGCTCGTCCCAACCGGATAAACAGGATAACCGGGGCTGGGTACCAGGACAATATCGCCTGGATCGACGAACGCGAGATGGATGTGGCCGATCCCTTCTTTCGAGCCGATCAAGGTCAGCACTTCATTGGCCGGATCGAGCGAGACGTTAAATCGACGCGTGTACCAGTCCGCCACAGCTTTGCGGAACGACAGCATGCCCTCGTACGAGGGATATTGATGGTGCTTCGGGTTTTTGGCGGCTTGGGCCAGGCTTTCGATGATGGGCGCAGGTGTCGGCAGATCGGGATCGCCGATGCCAAGATTGATGATATCGACGCCCCGCGCGAGGGCTTCTTGCTTCATTTTGTCGATGGCGGCGAACAGATAGGGCGGTAGTGTTTTGATGCGAGTGGCGTATTCGATCGGAAAACCGGACATGCGTGAGGGCTCCTTTGTTGGCCTGAGCGTCGGCGCCCAGCAATGTGTGATGCGTGGGCGGCTGGCCGCCGGCGCATAATATCAGCAAGGAGTAAGGTACCGCAGGACCGGTTCCGCAATCAACGGAGAGGAAGTGAGAGAGCGTGTCCAACGAGTGAGTCCTTCCGTGCTTGAACCAATGCCCCGGGTGTAGACCAATCAGTACTTGCAGTACTTGCCGGCCTCCGGCGCAGGTTGACAGGATGGGAGAATCAAACTAAGTTGCGGATCTCGGCCGCCATGTCTGAGACACGTGCTCTAAGACAGGCGCCGTCATCGCGTGAGCCCATCGACCCATGTCAGTGCTCTCCCATGTCCATGCCCTGTGTGAGACGATCCGCCATCGGGTGACGATTCCGGTGGTGCTAGGACGGCCCGATTCGGCGATTCCCGGCCTATATGTCTGGCCGTGGCGCATGGAGATCAATGCCGAATGGACCAATAGGCCCCCGCGACCGCCGATAGGCGGGGGGACGCCGTTGGTCGACCAGCCGACCTTCAACACCCATATTCTGATACTTCCGATCCCTGCACTGTCCGTCGAGGGTTGGACAAGCCTGGAGACTGCGCAGCTCGCGCTCCATGATCATCCCATGCTCACGGTGAATGGGACCGTCTTGCGTATCGTCCCGGAAGCAACCTTTTCAGTCGAGGAATTGTCTGCGCTGTTCGTGGCGGCGCAGGTGCCGCTTTCTGTCTGTGCTGCGTTTGTGCTCTCGGGTCCATCGCTGCCTGTGGCGTAGTGTGTACGCTGTGTCGGTCACCTGAATCACAAAGAATCGGTAGGGAGAAGCCATGCAGCCGAAGGGATGGCTCACGGTCTTCACCGGTGCTTATGTCCTGGATTTTGGCAGGCATCATCGGGTCATCACGTCGAAGAGACCATCAATATGCGGTTGCAAGGGGTCGATACGCCGGAACTCCATTACCCGGTGCTGAGTGCCTGGCATGAATTGGAACAAGGTCGCTATGCCAATGAATTTCGCCAGCCCTACGCCGCCGGCGCTGCTTTGGCGTTGCACGACTATCTTCAGGGGTTCATCGGAACGGCCGGTGAGCTGCTGGACTCAAGTGGAAGGCCCGTGATTCGTGAGCAGTATGTGTCTCCGATGAAGAAGGGACAGAAGGGGAAGGCCGATGCGGCCTATCTCCGGGATTATTTTTTGGCGAACATCGATAGGCTGAACCCCAAGCAACGTGGGCCGCTGGCCGATACGATTGGTCCTCAAGGGCAGGCGCTGTTCAAAGCCCGAAGATCTGGTGTTCCACGAGGACGCCTCCACGCTCTGGTATGCTGACAGTACGAAGGTCACGAGTTGGTAGGGATCGGAATGAAACCCATGGAGAGAGTACGATGAAGCAGCTGTCGCCCTGTCCATCAAGCCCCAACTGTGTCTCAACTCAGGCGCAAGACCAGGAGCACGGGATCGCGCCCTTTCGTTATCAGAAAAATCTGGCCGAAGCGACAGCCGCACTGAAGGCCATCGTGCTCTCGCTCCCTCGCACGACACTCGTTGAAGAGGAGGAGGCTTACCTGCATGTTGAGGTCACGAGTCTACTGCTGCGATTTGTCGATGATGTGGAATTCGTGTTCGACGATCACAGCAAAACGGTGCAGTTTCGTTCCGCGTCCCGAACCGGCTACAGTGATCTCGGGGTGAACCGCAGGCGGATGGAAGAGATTCGCGCATTGGCCCAAGGGAAATTGTAGTCCGTAATTGAACAAGGTGCGATGGGATGGAATGAGCTGCGATCGGACGTTCGGGGCTGTCCGGATTACTTCCGCGGCGATTTGTGGTTGAATTGAGCAGCCTAACTCGTCAAGATGCTTATAAGGTAGGCTGAGCTGATCGTTTTCTGTGACACTGTGATTCAAAAGAGTCTTGCAATGACATCAATATTCCGCCTCTTCGTGATACTCATCGTGGCTCTTTCCAGCGCCTGTGTGTCCGTACAGGTCGATCCGTTGACCGCCAAGGAATTTGAGCCTCGCGCGGGGGGAGATGACGTACGGACCTTGCAACGTGAGCCCAATCGCGGGTATGTGCAGCTTGCTCGTATCGTGGCGACGAGTGAATATGCCAGCGAAGAGACGCTTCGAGATCGCATTCTCTCGCGTGCCAAGGAGTTGGGGGCC
The DNA here is from genome assembly GCA_964493335.1 of uncultured Nitrospira sp. Taxonomy (GTDB): domain Bacteria; phylum Nitrospirota; class Nitrospiria; order Nitrospirales; family Nitrospiraceae; genus Nitrospira_A. The sequence continues at coordinate 6,785 of CAZBNV010000018.1, read as the reverse complement.
GATGCCGTGGTGCTTGGAGAAGCGGACGTGCGGCGGCTTGCTGATCGCGGCCCGATGTTTCAGTCAACCATGGGTTCGGGGATTCAGGGCACAACGTCGGCCAGCAATTACCGAAGCGGGTATTGGAATCCGTTCCGGATGGACGCCTGGAGCTTCAGCCAGGGAGCCGGTGGTGGGCAAGGCTGGATGCTTCATATGTCAGGGTTAGCCATTCGTTATGTGTCTGATGAAGAGCTGCGTGCCGCTCCAACGCAGGCGCCGACCACACCGTAGCGTAGTCTTCCACCTGCGATGACATCGATTCCGAGATTCTGGCGTCCTTTCCGCACCGCACCATCCACAGCGTCCGTCTTCTTCTGTCTACGTCCAGGGTATTCATCGGAATTCGTTGGCTGTAACGAACAACGATATCCTTGACCAGACGGGATAAGTTTGACATAAAAATATGTGCATCCTTTGGTAAGCACTGATGCTGCGGCTGGTGCCGGTGACGCGAGCCTGTGTGGTCTCGGGGATGTATTCGGGACGTCGTTGACAGCGTTGGTGTCAGGGCTGAGGTTTGTTGCGCTGGCCTTTATGTACTCATCGTGCGGGAGTGAATATAGCGGCTTACGAGAGCTCGCTTCGTCCAAAGGTTTGCTGGAGTGGATACATGGCAATGTCTGCGTTAGAAATTGATCAGAATCGCCCAGCCGAGCTGCCCCATGTTCAGATTCGTCCCATTAAGGGTTTACTGGATTTGGATCTCACGAGTCTGTGGCACTTTCGGGAGCTCATTTATATTCTGGTCTGGCGGGATGTGACGGTGCGGTACAAGCAGACAGTGTTGGGTGTGGCATGGGCCATGTTCCAGCCGGTTGCAACAATGCTGATTTTTACTGCAGTATTCAGTGTCATGGGGAAAATTCCCTCGGACGGGTTTCCGTATCCCGTCTTTCTGTACGCGGGTCTCCTGCCGTGGTTCTATGTGTCCCAAGCGCTGAGTCGGGGCGGGAGCAGTCTGGTTGGAGAGGCACCGCTCATCAGTAAAGTGTATTTCCCCCGCCTCATTCTGCCACTCGCCGCGACGATCGCGCCGCTCGTCGATCTGGTATTGGCATTCGTTGCATTTCTGGGCCTCATGGCCTGGTTCGACGTTATGCCGACCTGGCGTATCCTCCTGTTGCCGCTTTTTGCCGGACTTGCCGCGATTATTACCCTGGCGGGCGGACTCTGGATCTCGGCCCTGTACGTCAAATATCGCGATGTCGGGCATATCCTGCCCATGTTTATACAGCTGGGAATGTTTGTGTCGCCCATCCTGTATCCCGTCAGCAAGGTGCCGGAGTCTTGGCGAGCGATCTATGCATTGAATCCTGTCGTGAGTGTGGTCGAGGGATTTCGATGGGCGCTCATTCCAGGGTTCCAGGTAGACTTTTCGATGTTCCTGCCCAGTCTGGCCATTGTCTTCGCCGTGCTCGTGGGAGGCCTGATCTATTTCCGTTCGATGGAACGCACCTTTGCGGATGTGATCTAAATGGGCAATATTGCGATTAGAGCGGACAGTCTGTCGAAACACTACCGGATGGGAGCTGGAACAGTTCAGCATAACACCCTCCGCGATCACCTGATGCATAGCCTCAGGGCTCTCACGCGGGGGGGGACCGGCCAATCTGATTCGGACACCTTGTTTTGGGCGTTGAAGGATGTCTCGTTTGAGGTCAAGCAGGGTGAGGTTCTGGGCATTATCGGGCACAACGGCGCCGGGAAAAGCACGTTGCTGAAGATTTTGTCCCGCATTACTCAGCCGACAACGGGGACGGCGGATATTTATGGACGCGTGAGTTCCCTGCTTGAAGTGGGAACGGGGTTTCATTCCGAACTGACCGGGCGAGAGAACATTTTCCTGAACGCGGCAATGTTAGGTATGCGCCGCCATGAAGTGTTGCGAAAATTCGACGAGATTGTTGCCTTCTCAGGCGTCGAGGAATTCATCAATACGCCGGTCAAACGCTATTCCAGCGGCATGTATGTACGGCTGGCGTTTGCCGTGGCGGCTCACCTCGAACCGGAAATTTTGATCGTGGACGAGGTCCTCGCCGTCGGCGACGCCAGCTTCCAGCAAAAGTGCTTGGGCAAGATGGAAGAGGTTAGTCGAAGCGGAAGGACGGTCCTCATCGTCAGTCATAACATGACCGTCATCGAAGGGCTCTGCGAGCGGGCGATTCTTCTCGAGAAGGGGCGCGTGGCGAAAGTCGGTAAGACTCACACGGTGGTCGAAGGTTATGCCGATGCGATTCGGAGCATGGCCGGAACGGCAATCGAGGCTCGCCAGGACCGGGATGGGCTTGGAGAAATTCTGGTTACCCGCATCGAGGTGCTGGATAGTCACCGACACCCTGTCGCAGCGGCGATCACGGGGCGGGATACTGTGATTCGCATGTATTACCGATGCGTCACGGGGAAAGAGTTTGCGAATTGCCGGGTCAGCATTTCCGTGAATGGACGCAAGGGACAGGATTTGTTCGTGCTGTCGACCGACATTGTGGACCCCGCGCCGTTGACCTTGCGCGGTGAGGGGCATGTCGATTTCATCGTGCCTCGGCTGCCGTTATCGGGCGGGGCGTATTTTTTTCAATCCTACATCGAATCCAATGGGCACGCCCAGGATTGGGTCAAGAACGTCGCGCCATTTTCCGTGCTCGACGGCGACTACTACGGAACGGGCAAGCTTTGCCCGCCGGGTTGGGAAGCCAACGGTGTGCTGATTCCCTATCGCTGGGAGTCCAGCGAAGGCCTCCGAGCCGATGTATTGCGATCCCGCGCTCGCATACACTAAGCACTCACGCAGCCTCTATTCACCCCGCCGATCGGTTGATCTCCGTCCGCTGCACTCTTCTGTCGATTATTCACTAATCGCTCCGTAATGAGCGGCGAGTGGGGTACGATTCGGCGTAACAGTGCCGGGTGATGATCGACTGAGGCGTACGCATGGGTTCCGGGCTCGATAACGGACGACAGGCACAGCTTGAGCTGGCTGGATTAAAGCGCACGCTGGAATGGACGAACATCCAGCGCGAACAGCTGTTGGATCGCCTCGATCTCCTGCGTCTGGACAATCAGCGTCTGCAGGAGCGTGTGGATGATCTGGAACGCCGGCTGGCGGAACTCAAGCAGCAACAGGCGCTGTTTTAAACCCAAAGCGGGTTTGCTTCACATTCTCTCCACCTCTCGTCTTCCTGTCTTCAACCGCATCGGCGTGGTAAGGTAGCCTATGTGCGACCGTCGTCCGACACGCGCACGACCAAAGGGACCCCCACCATCCATGACCCACACGATCAAGACGATGGACGATCTCCGCTGGTTCCTCATGCACACCCGAGGGTTTCGCGGTGGGCAGGTGACGGATGTGCACTTGTCCAAGCGCCGGATCTTCGATGAAGGGAGCGGGCACGATGTCCTGGCTGGGAATACAGCGACGGTGATGGTCCGCTACCCTGCGGAAGGCATTCTACGGATCGCCAAGCTGACAATGCAGGGCGTGTCCGACCTGTCGATCTTCGAGCAGGAGGGTGCCGATTCTTCATTTTTGGGTGCCATCCAGGTGGAGTTGAACGAAGGGAAGTTCCGTTTTTGGTTCGATCCGCATGGCGAGCTCTACGTGGTCTGTGAGGAAGCCATAATTGAAGAGGTGTCGTTACCCCAGAGCGATGCGGACATGGGCGGTGCGGTGGCGCAGTGGACCTTTCAGGCTGATTGTGGCGAAGCGCCCACCGTGGCCTGGCTACTGGATCAGCTGGATCAGGCGGGAGCGCCCTGCATCTGGAGAGCGATCGGATCTCGACCAGCGGCGCATCGAGCGATGTGCTGGGAAGGTGAACTCGTGGCCGCAGTTGATGTGCACGCCGGTCCCGCCGCGGCGGTCGAAGTCCAGATCTACGGGCCAATCGACGGTGCCGGGTTTGGAATGCGCATGCGCCTCCATCGCCTTGCCGCTCGGTCAGGCGGCCGTTTGCTGAATCTGGTGACCGATCTGGTCACGCAATCCTATGCCGGGACCTGTCTTGTGGGCCAGACGTTTCTTTCGCACGACGAATGGGAGAATTGGAAATCGCTGGGACGCGCCTATCACGCGCGCTTGTGATTGTCAGGCGCCACACAGCCGTTAGCTGTGGTGACCATTTCTTCCGTTCCCGTTTCCATTCCCATTCCCATTCATGCTGGCATGCTTGCCCGTCTTTCGATTGACACACTCCACCAAGTGCCAAAATTTCATCGGGTTCACTTTTTCTTTGCGGGCGACATGCAGGTCGGTACCTTCGAGCACGGTGTTCAGGGAGAGATCTGTGCGGAAGCCGATATGTTTACAGAGAGGAGAGATCACTTTTTCCACGGCGGCGATTAGCTTATTGCCGTTGCTGAAGTGGTTCAGCATGATGATGCGACCACCTGGTTTGCACACCCGAATCATTTCGTTCACGACTTTGCGGTAGTCGGGCACGGCGGTCACGACATACGCCGCCATCACTGTGTCGAAGCTGTTGTCGGCAAAATCCATTTTTCCTGCGTCCATCAGCATGAGCCGCACATGGTCGAGGTGATAGTGGGATTGGCGTTGTCGGGCCTTTGCCAGCATGCCTGAGGAGAGGTCGATGCCGATGATGTCGCAGTTCTTCGGATAGTATTCCAGGGCGATCCCTGTTCCGACTCCCACTTCCAGAATTTTTTCTTCGGGTCGGATTCTGAGGTTGCGGACGGCGGACTCGCGCGATTGGTGGAAGATTTTCCCGAAAATATGATCGTAGACGCCGGAATAACTGGTGTACACTCGCTCAACTTTGGCGATATCCATCGTCCCTCCGCAAAATCACGCCTCTCCGCCCGCGCACTCCGCAGTGCGGAAGTGGCGACGATAAGAACTATAGCGTGGAAAAATCTATGAAGGCGGGACCGTGACCTGGATGACTCGTCCTCACCCGCCGGATAAGAACATCTTAATGTAGCCAATGCACTCATGGGGAGTCAACAGATTCCTCTAGCCCGGATTATTCATGAATGCCGTCGCGAGGCGTTCGAGACCGAAGCCCGCCGGGGCTTCTCGCAAGTAAGGCCGACGTAGGCGTACGTGCAGTCCGTCGAGGAGGCCGAACGAGAAAAGCCCCGCCGGGCGAGAGGATCGGGCAACGTAGCAGGTATTCAGTAGAGTCGAGATGTGGCGCGAAGCGTAGGCAGAACCTCCCCGGAGACCGGCACTTTCAGTTGCCGGTGCCTCAATGGCGCCGCTAGACCCGTTTCCATATCCCGCTCGTCGAACCGGACATGCGGGTTGCCCGCATCCGGCTCTCGGACAAGGTATCATGCGTTCGCCCACGGGAGGGTGTGGGTGAGGGGTGCCAGTCGGACCAGCCTGAGCGTCCGATACAGGTACTCATCGGAGAACTGCGTAATTCCCCGTCCCCGCACCTTATGTTTACGACACAACCACCAGCGGAGCCGATATCGAGCATGGGCATCCACCGCTCGGTAGGCCTTGCTCACCGGTCCCAGACAGAAGTAGTTCGCCCAGCCGCGCAGCAGGCGGTTGAGGCGCACGACCCGGTCTGAGGCGTCGAGCATCAGCCATCGGGACGACGTGATCTCGTGGATCGTTCCGCATACGCGGGTGATCCGCGTCTTCGCAGGCCGGGTTCCGATGTAGGCCTTTCCCGTCTGCGTCGAGTGACACCGTCCGATGGTGTACCCCAGGAAGTCAAACGACTCGTCCGGCACACGGCACACGCGTGTTTTCGCCTCGTTCACCGTCAACCCCAGCCGCTTCATCAAGGTCTGCATCGCGCGCTTCGCCTCCTCAGCGGAGGCCCGACAGCAGATCACGAAGTCGTCAGCGTAGTTCACGATCTGGGCCTGAAAACGCTGTGCCTGTCCCAGCTGCTTCCATCCCAGCACGAAGCGGCGCATGTAGAGATTGGCGAGCAGCGGCGAGAGCGGCGCCCCCTGCGGAGTACCGCGTCCCTGATCCTTATTGCGCGTGGTCCGATGCGGTCTCCCACGTTCGTCGAGTTCCTCCACCGGGGCTTCGAGCCACATCTTGATCAGATGCAGCACGTGCCGGTCGCTGACCCGGCGGGCCACCGCTTGCATCAACTCGGCGTGCGGGATGCTGTCGAAGTAGGCGCTCAAGTCCGCGTTCACCACCTCCGTGTGCCCCGTATTCAGCAGCGAGTGGACTGCTCTCACTGCGTCCAGCGCGTTGCGGCCCGGTCGGTATGCGGACTGCTCCGGCATCAGGTCGGCCTCGAAAATCGGTTCCAAGACCAGCCCCACCGCCATTTGCACCACGCGGTCCCGGATCGTCGGGATACCCAACGGCCGTTTCGTGCCGTCGGGTTTCGGGATGGAGACCCGCCGCACCGCCTGCGGGCGATACGTCTTGTTCCTGAGTGCTTCCGCCAGTTCTGCCAGCCAACGCTCGACCCCATCCGTCTCGATGTCCTCGAAGTGCTGGCCGTCCGCTCCCGCCGCTCCGCCGTTGGCTTTGCCGCGTCGGGAGGCGAACGTCAGCACGTCCTCGCGATACACCTTGTCGTACAGCAGGTAGAAGCGGTAGCCCGGCGATCCCTTCGCTTTGGCATGCCACGTCGCCTGAAGTTTCCGAGTCTTTTCTGGAGGTTGAAGGCTCACGCCACTCTCCCGACTCTCCGCCTCGCGACGTTGTCCTTGCACTGAGGCCCCTTCCCTCCACCGGCGTTATCCGGCTTCAGCGGTACTACGAGCCTCTCCGCCACCCGATCCGGCCCGGCCTGTCC
>CAZBNV010000017.1:0-77040 GCA_964493335.1 uncultured Nitrospira sp. | reverse complement strand
CGACCGTCCTTTACAATGGGTGGAACCGGCGGCAACATCGCATACAACATCGAGGAATTTCGCACGCAGGTGGAATGGGGACTCTCCATGAGTCCGGTCCGCCAGGTCCTCATCGAGCAGTCGGTCATCGGCTGGAAAGAGTTCGAGCTCGAGGTCATGCGCGACCTCAATGACAATGTGGTTATCGTCTGTCCCATCGAAAATTTGGATCCGATGGGCGTGCACACCGGAGACAGTATCACGGTCGCTCCTGCCCTCACGTTGACCGACAAAGAATATCAAATGATGCGGGACGCGGCCGTGCGCATCATTCGTGAGATCGGCGTCGATACCGGCGGGGCCAACATTCAGTTCGGCATGAATCCCGTCAATGGCGAGATGGTCGTGATTGAAATGAATCCGCGAGTGTCTCGGAGTTCGGCCCTCGCATCGAAAGCGACGGGATTCCCTATCGCGAAAATTGCCGCTAAGTTGGCCGTCGGATATACCCTCGACGAAATCACCAACGACATTACCGGGGTCACGAAAGCCTCGTTCGAACCGACCATCGACTATGTCGTCGTCAAGATTCCGCGCTTCGCCTTTCAGAAATTTCCCGGAGCCGATCCCACGCTGACCACACAAATGAAATCGGTCGGCGAGGTCATGGCGATCGGGCGGACCTTTAAGGAATCGCTCCAGAAGGCGATCCGTTCCATGGAAGTCGATCAATTCGGGTTCAGCTCAAAAATGGGCCTCGACCTGGGAATACCGCCCAATCTGAATCGGGAAGAAGCGACGGAACATGTTCGGAAAGCTGTGCGCACGCCGCTTCCGGACCGGCTCTGGCGACTCGCCGACGGCATGCGGCTCGGGATGACCAACCAGGAACTCTTTGCCCTGACAAAAATCGACCCTTGGTTTCTGGAGCAGATCCGTGAACTCATGGAATTCGAGCAACGGCTCGTCGCAGAACGGGGGAGGACCGGCGCCACGGGGCTTAACGCAGAGCTTTTACTGGAGGCGAAAGCGTTAGGATTTTCAGACGAGCGCCTGGCTCACCTCCTGGGCGTGGAGCAACAGCACGTCCGAGGCTGGAGGTTGGCGCTGAGCCAGGGACCTCACCCTCGCGGCGTAACCTATAAACGGGTCGACACCTGCGCGGCTGAGTTTGAAGCCCATACACCCTATCTCTACTCCACGTACGAGCGAGCCTGTGAGGCTCGGCCCACGAATAGGAAGAAAGTCGTCATTCTCGGCGGCGGTCCGAACCGGATCGGTCAGGGGATCGAATTCGACTACTGTTGTGTGCACGCCGCGATGGCCTTACGTGAAGAACAGATCGAAACCATCATGGTCAATTGCAATCCCGAGACGGTCAGCACGGATTACGACACCTCCGACCGTCTTTACTTCGAACCGCTGACCGAAGAAGACGTGCTGAACATCGTGCAGCGAGAACAGCCCATGGGTGTGGTGCTGCAATTCGGAGGACAGACCCCCTTAAAGCTGGCGCTCTCCCTGTCTCGAGCCGGCGTGACGATTCTCGGCACCAGTCCGGATGCGATCGACCGCGCAGAAGATCGAGCCCGTTTCCGCGAGCTGCTCGATAAACTCGGCTTGCGTCAGGCGGAAAGCGGCATGGCTCGTTCCGCGGAAGAAGCCGTGAACATCGCCGCCGACATTACCTATCCGGTGATGGTGCGGCCGTCGTATGTGCTCGGCGGACGGTCCATGCAAATCGTCTATGATGAGGTTGGGCTGCTCGCCTACATGAACACGGCAGTCAAGCCGACGGACAAACACCCGCTTCTCATCGATAGATATTTGCGCGATGCGATAGAAATCGATGCCGACGCTATCTCGGACGGTACCACCGTGGTGGTGGCGGGGATCATGGAGCACATCGAGGAGGCGGGCGTCCACTCCGGCGACTCGGCCTGTTCGCTTCCTCCCTATACGCTGGATGCAGCGACCATCGAAGAGATCCGGCGACAAATGACCGCGTTGGCACTGGAACTCGGCGTCATCGGCCTCATGAACGCCCAATTTGCCGTGAAGGACCAGACCATCTATGTCTTAGAGGTCAATCCGCGCGGGTCACGGACTGTTCCATTTGTCAGCAAAGCGATCGGCGTGCCTCTCGCGAAGTTAGCCATGAAGGTGATGGTCGGAAAATCGCTCCACCAACTGAATTTCACCACGGCTCCCGCACCAGCGCACCTCTCGGTCAAGGAAGCGGTCTTCCCCTTTACGAAATTCGCCGGGGTAGATGTGCTGTTGGGCCCAGAGATGAAATCGACTGGGGAGGTGATGGGGATCGACAGCGATTTCGGATGGGCCTTCGTCAAGGCCCAGGCCGGGGCCGGCGCCATTCTGCCGACCTCCGGCACCGCCTTTATCAGCGTGAAGAGTGAAGACCGCGCCGGGGCCTACGATGTCGCTCGGCGGCTCGTTGCGCTGGGGTTTCGTATCACCGCGACATCCGGCACGGCGGTCCATCTGAGCGAGCAAGGGATGTGCGTGGATATCGTCAATAAGGTACAGGAGGGACGCCCCCACATCGTCGATCATATCAAAAATGGAGAGATCGCCTTGGTGGTCAATACCGTGCGGACCGCGTCGGCTCAGACAGACTCGCTTTCCATACGCCGTGAGGCCTTACATAAAGGTGTCCCTTATTACACCACCATGCGAGGGGCTCTGGCCGCGGTGATGGGAATTGAAGCGTTGCTGAAAAAGGGGCTTGCCATTCGAGCCTTGCAGGAGTATCACCGGGGGAACTGAGCGACTGGGATTATTGAGCCCAGGGCGTCCGGCGGAGTGCGGGTACGCACAATGGTGGAAACCATGTTCCATGGTCATCTTGGGGGGAGGCATGCCGACACCGATCACGCGAAAAGGGTATGAAGCGCTGAAAGCTGAGTTGGATCGATTGCATAAGGTCGAGCGCCCACGGGTGATCGAGGCCATTGCCGAAGCCCGTGCGCATGGCGATCTCAGCGAGAATGCCGAATACGATGCCGCCAAAGAGCGCCAAGGCTTCATTGAAGCGCGGCTGGGGGAGCTGAAAGGCAAGCTCGCCGACGCCCGCATCATTGACATCGCGGGGCGGGTCAGCGAGACCGTGGTCTTCGGTGCCACCGTGGTGTTAATTGAGCAGGAAGCGCAGGAGAAAAAACAATATACCCTGGTGGGGCAGGACGAGGCCGATCTGAAATTCTCCCGCATCTCCGTCCAATCGCCAGTGGGCCGTGCACTCATCGGCAAGCGAGTGGGAGACTTGGTAGCGGTGACCACGCCCGCCAAAGTCGTTGAATATGAACTGATTGAAATTCGCTTCGAAGAACTGTAGATGCCGATGTTTCTGGGCTTTTTCTGTTCGCCTCCGTTTCGATCGGAGCGGAAGCTGAACCTACCGGTCCTTACACCTCCATGCCATTAGCCATTCCCATCATCACGTTACTGACGGATTTCGGCGAACGCGACTACTTCGTGGCGAGCATGAAAGGTGTCATCCTCAACATCAATCCGCAGGCCCATATCGTAGACTTGTCCCACCACGTCACAGCGCATGATGTGGCGGACGCCGCATACCTGTTGAAATCCTGCTACCGATATTTTCCTGACGGCACGATTCATGTGGCCGTCGTTGACCCTGGTGTGGGTAGTCAAAGACGACCGTTACTCATCACCTCATCGCGCTATTTCTTCATTGGGCCGGACAATGGGCTGTTCACCCATGTGTGCCAAGAGGAGAGCGGTGTCGAAGTGCGACAGATTGAAAACCGCCAATATCGACTGGATTCCGACGGCGCGACGTTCGATGGACGGGACCTCTTCGCTCCGGCTGCAGCTTGGCTGACGAAAGGCCAACCCATTGGCTCCTTCGGCCGGCTCGTGCCGAATTACGAGCGCCTGTCGATTCCCGATCCTGCATGGGACAAGCATGTGATGGCGGGACAGATCGTCTACATTGATCGCTTCGGCAACCTTATCTCCAATCTCACCGCGTACCACGTGAAAGACGTTCGCGGGGTCACCAAACGCCCCGAGCCGTACATTCGTCTCGGCGGACTCACCATCGAAGGGTTGGTACGGACGTACGCCGAGGGCGTACCCGACCAGCTTCAGGCGCTGATTAATAGTAACGGCTACGTGGAAGTGTTCCTCAAAGAAGGACGCGCTGTTGACCGCTTGATGGCCGGTCGGGGAACACGCGTTGAGCTCTGTTAGTTGGGCACTGGCTCCACCTGGGGAGTCAACAGAAGACATTCATAATCCAAGCAGATCCCGCCGCAATTGACAGGCCGAAGATGTCGATGTTTTAATGACACCGGTATCGAGTCGTGCAGGACGCACCATCTTCTCCTTCCGGAATATGATTTCCCGAGAGCGCTATACAGAAATCCTGCGAGCCACAGTGTTTCTGGCTGTCCTCCTGTTGTGTTTCCTACCCTCGCTTGAAGAGATCGTCTTCTGTCAGGACCTGTCTCCTGTGGCGCTCCCCTCGGATAGGTTCGCGGATGGCGAAGAACGTAACTTCTCTGAGCCTCTCAACGACTCTGATTCATTTCAGAATATTGCGCTATTCCAGCAACTAGTGTCGTCACTTGAAACCTTTGCTCCCAGCAGGCGTAGCAGTGAGGATGCCGCCACTCAGGGTCACTCCCGCGTCACACCGTATCGCCTCACCCCGAGGCCTCCGCCTTCTCTACGCTAACGCCACCTACCCAGGGGTGAACCATACGAACGAGACTGCTAGGAGGAGCCCTGAACCACCGGCCTCTCGGCGGGCTTCACTTCCGATGCTCAAAGACCGATACGAAACGAGAGGGAATCGAGTGCCATGAAACAACCCCTGTGCCAGCTGTCGGCCATCATCTTGGGCCTCGCTCTCGGCGCCTGTACGCGCCCCGATCCCCCGGCACCATCGATCAAAACCGTTCCAGCCCCGGTGGCCGCGAACCGTCCTGCAGATATTCAAACGATGCTCGTCGAAGCGCCGCCCTCCCTCCCGAGCTTGGTCTTATCGGCTCGAATCACCTATGCCGAGGACGGGTACTCCAAAATTTCTTCCCCCCTCCAGGGACCGGTGCTGGATGTCCGTGTCAAGCTCGGCCAGGCGGTCAAGGCCGGTGATGTCTTGATGGTCATCGATGCGGCCGATATCGCCAGGGCCTATGCGGCCTACGTCGAAGAAATTTCTGAGTTAGGACTTGCCCAACGCAACTACGAGCTGACGAAGGATTTGTACGATGCACAGGCCATGTCCCGCAAGGATCTCGAGCATGCGGAAAATGACCTGAACCGTGAACGAGCCGAATTCAAACAGGCGAAAGGGCAACTGCTGTCACTTCGCGTACCGGCTGCCGAGCTCAGCAAGCCACTGGCACAACAGCAGATTACCTCGCGATTCGAACTGCGAAGTCCCCTGACCGGAACAGTCGTCGAACGTAACGTGACGCCAGGACAAATTGTCGGGCCTGCCATCGATACTCCGCTGTTTACAGTGGCCAACCTTGAACGGCTCCAAGTCGTCGCGGACGTGTATGAACACGACCTGTCAGGCATCCAGATCGGAGCGGTTGCGACGATGACGGTGGAGGCCTACCTGGGAGTCGAATTTCCAGCCACCATTGCCGTGATTGGCGATGTGGTCGATCCGGCGACGCGCACCATCAAAATTCGCGCCTCCGTTTCCAATGCAGACCGACGTCTTAAACCGGAAATGTTTGCCCGGTTGACCCTCGCAGGCCACAGCGCCTCGCCGAAGATTGTCATCCCCAAACAGGCGGTCGTCGAACGATCCGGCAAACATTGGATCATGGTTCAGCTTGAGACGGGCCGTTTTGAGGAGCGTGCGGTGAATATCGACAGCATGGCGGGCAATCAAGTAACGATTCGGGAGGGTCTCGTCAAGGGCGAACGAATCGTCCTCACCCCGGCGATGATCAACCGGATTGCAGCTGGAGCACCATCAGCCGATGGAGCCTAACGACAGTCGATAGCCAGGCCGCAACTATAACGCCGCGATGAGAATCCGCACCAACCCTGAGAGATCTTCGCTTTCAACTCCGGCCACCGCTCGATTGGTCGTATTGGTATAGGCGGCTTCCAGAGAGAGAGTGGTGGGATGCCCATAGATCGCATCCAGGTGGAACGCGAACATCCCCCGGCCCACGATACTTGCCATTTCAATCAGTCCATCGCTGGACGTCGTGCTCGTGTATCCACCCATCGCGCTCAGTAACAATCGCTGGCTTTGTTTGTAGAGCAAGGACAAGGACGCCATAGGTGTCTGAACCGTTGCGCCTGACCAACTCTGTGTTTCAGTCCGGTAGCTCAGGGTTGGAGCGATGGTCAAAGTATTGATTGGGCGAAACACACCGGTCAATGTCTGGGCCAGCGCCGTCGCTTCGGCGCCACCTCGCATCGCGTCGTTCGTGAGGATGAGGCTCGACGAGAGCCGGGCGTTCCATGTGAGGCCGGCGTAGGCCAAGGCCGCTTCCATACTGTTGCTGTGACTCCGCTGTGGGATTGTTCCCGTGGGGTCGAAGGTGCTCGCCATGGTGCTACGCGAATACGTCAGGCTGAGTTCCGGCCAGGCCGGCTTGACCAACGCGATCCCGATACGATTGAAGCTCTGTTGAACGCGTGAACGGGCAGGATCCAGATCCACATTGTTCCAGGTCTGACCGGCCGAACTTCGAAGCTTGGCCATGCCAAATCCCCATTCGCCCCACATCTCTCGCACGGTTTGATCCGGCGAATTAAAAAAGGCCTTTCCCGCCGACCGATAGGTGATGCCGTAACGAAAGGGACCGTTGTTCCCTACCAACGCCATGCGCACCATGCGCTTGGACCCGTCATCACGTTGGTCGATGCGTGAGGACATGCCTGCGTCATTCGTCGCATTATTGGCGACTTCGCCTTCTGCTGTCAGCCTTCCCTTGAGCCAGGTGGAGGCCGCCCCGACGCCCTTCGTCTGCGGCCGATCCGAATCAGGGACAAGGTCTTTCAGACGGGTCGAGGTGGCGGGAGGGGCGAAGGACGTCGCCTGAAAAGATGTATGGAGAACGGGGGTCGCGATCGAAAAGGGAATGGCCGAGGTGCCGGATTCGCGGGCCTGGTCGGTAAACTGAATGCGTTGGAGGAGGAGGTCAGATTGTTGCGCGTCTTCCGCCTGGGCCGCGAGCGGGGCGACAAGGATCGCAAGCAAGATCCCGGTCACTCGACGGTAGGTCATGAATCAACGTCCGTCGAGATCCTGTCGTAATGCCGCATGAAATCAAGTGTAGCACTCGATAATTACCCTCTCGGTCGATGGCGGGCCTGCGCAAAAAGTGTCCGTGGTCTGTTCGAACATGAACGCGGAAGAGTGCCCTTGATCGAGGCGAAATCAGCGGTAATGACGGGAGGTTCTATAACGAGACGGCGCGATGTTCGGTCGTCTGGACGATGGCCCTGTGCAAAATTGCCACCATCTTCGTTAACTCTCGGGGTCGCGTGGAGAGGGGAGGCACCAGGGCGAGAATATTGCCGAGGGGTCTGAGCAGAAGCCCATCCGCTCGACAAGCTTGGGCGACGTGATGGCCGATGCGTCGTTCGAGCGGATAGGCACGGCGCGTCTTCCGATCCTGCACCAATTCAATGCCGGCCATGAGGCCACATTGACGAATGTCACCCACATGAATCAGTCCGGCCAGTGGACGCAGCAGGCGTGCGAGCAGTTTGGTTTGTTTCCGGACATGGGCGAGAGTCTTTTCACGCCGGAACACCGCGAGGTTCGCGAGCGCCACGGCACAGCCGAGTGGATTGCCCGTGTAGCTATGTCCATGAAAGAAGGTTTTCCAGTCTTCATACCGACCTAAGAAGGCACGGTAGATTTCTTCGGTTGTCAAGGTTGCCGCCAGCGGCATATATCCGCCGGTCAATCCCTTGCTGATCGCCATCAGATCGGGAGTCACGCCCTCATGTTGGCACGCGAACATCTTCCCGGTGCGGCCGAACCCGGTCGCCACTTCATCGGCAATCAACAGGACATTGTACTTGGTGCAGAGTTCGCGGACTCGCGTGAGGTATCCGGGTGGTGCCGTGAGCATCCCCGCGGCAGCTTGGATCAGCGGCTCAAGGATGACACCGGCTAATTCCTGATGGCGTGTTTTCAACATCGCTTCCAGGGGATCGATGCAGGCCATGCGGCAAGATGGGTATGTGAGACTGAGCGGACAACGATAACAATAGGGCGGATCCACCTCACGGGTTGGAAACAGGAGGGCCTTGAACCTCGCATGGAACAGCTCGATGTTCCCCACACTCACGGCGCCGACCGTGTCCCCGTGATAGGCCAGCTTTAAGTGGAGAAAGGAATTCTTCGGACCGATCGTCGAATGTTGCTGCTGCCAGTATTGCACCGCCATCTTCAGCGCGACCTCAACGGCCGTCGAACCATTGTCCGAATAGAACACTCGCTGCAGCCCCTTGGGCGCGAGACGAATGAGTTCCCGTGCCAATCGGATCGCCGGTGGATTGGAGAGCCCGAGCAGCGTCGAATGGGCAATGTTCCGAAGCTGCGATGTCAGCGCACGGTCCAGTCGCGGATGTCGATGACCGTGCAGATTCACCCAGATGGAAGACGTGCCGTCGAGATACTTCCGTCCCTCCGTGTCGAAGAGGTAGGAGCCTTTGCCCTTCTCAATGATCAAGGGAATATCCTGTTCCCACTCTTGCATCTGAGTGAACGGATGCCAGAGGTAGGCATGGTCCCATGCGGCGAGTCGAGTAGTCTTGGAAGACGTCGTCATGAATGTGTGCGCGTATAGAAATGATCGTGCGGCAGGAACTTTCGGCGCGCGTGAAACGCTGCGTCGCGCGCGGATTATACCGGTGGGCGATTTCTTTGACAACCTTGGAAGCGGCCACTATAATGAACCGATTTTGGGGAACATGAGCCAGGATTTGCAAAGTCTCATCCGAAATTTCTCGATCATCGCCCATATCGATCACGGTAAATCGACCCTCGCCGACCGGCTCCTGGACGCGACTGGCGCAGTCACTGCCAGAGAAGCGAAAGAGCAGATCCTTGATGCGATGGACCTTGAGCGTGAGCGTGGTATCACGATTAAAGCTCACGCCGTGGCCATTCGCTACAAGGCTCGTGACGGGAAGACGTATTTGCTGCATTTGATCGATACGCCCGGCCATGTCGACTTCACCTATGAGGTGTCGCGGAGCCTGGCGGCTTGCGAAGGTTCGCTACTCCTCGTCGATGCGACGCAGGGCGTGCAGGCGCAGACCATTGCCAATGTGAACTTGGCGATGGGGAATCATCACACCATTATTCCCGTCATCAATAAAATCGACCTTGCCAGCGCCGACGTCGAGGGCACGAAACAGCAAATTTCCGAAGTGCTCACGCTCGATGCCAGCGATGCCATGTTGGTGAGCGCGAAGGAAGGACGCGGAGTGCCGGAAGTGCTCGAGGCGATCGTCACACGCATCCCACCGCCGTCGGGTGATCCGACTCGTCCGCTTAAGGCGTTGATTTTCGATTCCTGGTTCGACAATTACCAAGGGGTGATCGTGTTGACCCGCATCGTCGACGGATCCGTTCGGCCAGGCATGAAAATCAAGGTGATGTCCAATGACCGGTTGTTCGAAGTCACGGAAGTCGGACAATTCACACCGAAGCGGACCAAGGGCACACAGCTGATGACGGGAGAGGTCGGATATCTCTGTGCCAATATGAAAGAAGTCGCGGACGTGAAAATCGGCGATACGCTGACTGATGCGCTAAAACCAACGGAACAGGCGTTTCCGGGTTACAAAGAAGTGAAGCCGCTGGTCTTTTGTGGTCTGTATTCGACGGACACGGCTCGGTATGAGGATCTCCGGGATGCGTTGCTGAAGTTGCGTCTGAACGACTCGTCTTTCGTCTATGAACCGGAAACCTCATTGGCGCTTGGATTTGGATTCCGCTGCGGCTTCCTCGGTCTGCTGCATATGGAAATCATTCAGGAGCGGTTGGAACGCGAATACGAACTGACCCTCATCACGACGGCTCCGACCGTCATCTACCGCGTCCTCACCACGAAGGGGGACGTGCTGGAGGTCAACAATCCGGCTGATCTTCCGGAGCCCAGTTCAATCGCCTCATTCGAAGAACCGTTCATTTTGGCTACACTCATTTCGCCGGAGCGCTATCTCGGGACTCTCCTGCAATTGTGCCAGGAACGCCGCGGCATTCAACGCAGCATTCATTATTTGGACCCCACGCGCGTCATGATCAGTTATGAGCTGCCGCTCAATGAAGTCATCCTGGATTTTTACGACAAACTGAAATCGAAGACGCAAGGCTATGCGTCGCTGGATTACGAACTGCTCGGGTATCGCGAATCCGACTTGGTGCGCCTCGACATTCTGCTCAACGGTGAGCCAGTCGATGCGTTGTCGTTCATCACGCACAAGGATCGTTCTTATCAGCGAGGCCGGCAGGTCGCTGAAAAAATGAAAGAGCTGATCCCCAAGCAGATGTTTGAAATCGCCATTCAGGCCGCCATCGGCAACAAAATCGTCGCACGCGAGACCATCGGCGCCATCAAGAAAAATGTCACGGCCAAGTGTTACGGAGGTGACATATCCCGCAAGCGCAAACTCTGGGATAAACAGAAGGAAGGCAAAAAACGCATGAAAGCGGTCGGAAAAGTGGAAGTGCCGCAAGAGGCGTTTTTGGCAATCCTCAAGGTGAGCGACGAATGAGCGTCGAACCCAATTCACCGCGGCCCGACGAAGCCGCTGCGCCGACCGGACCCGTGGTGACCCCCGCGCCATCCGACCCAACTCCCAGCCAGGCTTTGCCTACAGCTGTTGCATGCACGGCTCAGCCGGCCCACAAATCAATTGTACGGGAGTATGCAGAGGCGATCGTTATCGCCATGTTGCTGGCCTTTGCCATCCGTGTCTTCGTCGTACAGGCATTCAAAATTCCTTCCGGGTCCATGATTCCCACCCTGCTGGTGGGCGACCACATTTTGGTGAGCAAGCTATCCTACGGCCTACAGTGGCCCACCGACTGTCAGATCAAGCCAGGATTTCCGCCGATCACCTGTTACTCCTCGCGAACCGTGCTTCCATTCGGCACCATCCAGCGCGGCGATATCATCGTCTTTCGATTTCCTGAGGATGAGGACAAAGATTTCATCAAACGAGTCATAGGCCTGCCCGGTGATACCATTCAGATTCGAAACAAGATTGTGCATGTGAACGGCACGCCGTTTGAAGATCATGCCTTCACGCAGCACACCGATCCTCCGATTCATGATGGACACATCAGTCCGCGCGATAATTTCGGCCCTGTCACGGTCCCCGACGACGCTTACTTTGTGATGGGAGACAATCGGGACCACAGTCTCGATAGTCGTTTCTGGGGCTATGTGCGCACCGAAAAGGTTCGCGGCAAAGCCTTTCGCATTTATTGGTCGTGGAGCGGTCAAGGATCATGGACCGAATGGGTACGATGGGAAAGGTTAGGAAAAGCCATCCAGTAGCGCGATCCGGAAACACCGGACCGTCGAGCATGCAGGCAGGTGATGGGGCGCCGGATGAAGCGGCCGCCCTCGGCGCCTACGTTCGGCGCTTCTCCAGCGCCAGCGTATTGGTCATCGGAGATCTCATCCTCGATCACTATGTCTGGGGACGCGTGAGCCGAATCTCTCCGGAAGCGCCGGTACCCGTGGTCCACGTCGAGTCGGAATCGCTCAAGCTGGGAGGGGCCGCAAATGTCTTCAACAACATCCTCGCCCTCGGAGGACAGGCGGATATTTGCGGCGTCATCGGGGCCGATGAAAGCGGGCGGCTGCTCCTGAAGGAGCTCGGCGGACGACGGCAAGGTCGCGGCGGGGTGGTCATCGACCATAGCCGGCCAACGACGCGCAAATCTCGCGTGGTCGCACACAATCAACAAATCGTTCGTTACGATGTAGAGCGGCGGACGGAACTGACCGCGCTGCTGCAGCGCCGCATTCTCCGATATGTGGAGTCCAGATTGAAGGAACTGTCCTGTTTGGTGGTGTCGGACTATGCCAAGGGCGTCGTCACGGCTTCGCTGATGACCGAGTTGACTCGATTGGCAGGACAGCGCAAGATTCCCATCGTGGTGGACCCCAAGGTCGAACATTTCAGCTATTACCGAGGCGTGACGGTCGTCACCCCCAACCATCTGGAAGCCACCCAGGCAGCAGGCGTGCACGGCGAAGACGATCAGGCAATCAATAAGGCCGGCACAACGCTTCGTCAGCGATTGGGATGCCAGACCGTCCTGGTGACCAGAGGCGAACGAGGCATGAGCGTCTACCAAGGGCATGGCGACCACTGGCATATTCCCACACGCGCCCGACAGGTGTATGACGTGACGGGGGCAGGTGATACGGTCGTCGGTACGCTGGCACTCGCGCTCTCTACCGGCGCCACGATGCGGGAAGCCGCGGTGCTCGCTAATCAGGCGGCGGGTGTGGTGGTCGGGATGATCGGAACCGCCACGGTGACAGCGGCACAACTGACTGATTCTCTAGGACAGGGCTGACGTGACCCGGTCGGTCACGGTCGTGATTCCGGCTCGGTACGGATCCTCTCGGTTTCCTGGGAAACCATTGGTTGACCTGCTGGGCAAGCCGATGATTCAGCATGTGTACGAGCAGGCGAAGGCCTGTCGCGTGGTGAACGACGTCGTGGTCGCCACCGATGACGAACGCATCAAGGCGGCGGTCGAGCGATTCGGAGGACGAGTCGTCATGATGACGGAGTCCTATCGTACCGGAACCGACCGGGTGGCCGGGGTTGCGAACACCCAGGCCGGTGACTGTTTCGTCGACCTGCAAGGAGACGAAATTTTGCTCCACCCGGACCTCATTACGGATTTGGTGGAGCCATTCCTGGCCAGCGATGCGGTCATGGGCACGTTGAAACGACGGATCGAGTCGGACCACGATCTGCAAAATTCTGGAGTGGTGAAGGTCACGACCGATCGTGACGGCTATGCCCTCTATTTTTCCCGAGCGCCGATTCCGCTGGTTCGGGACGACCCGCGGCGGGCTGCTGTGGCGGGGCTTCATTTCATTCACCTGGGCCTCTATATCTATACGCGTGAGACGTTGATGCAACTTGCGGCATTGCCCACAGGGGTTCTCGAAGAGGCGGAAAAACTGGAACAACTGCGCGCGCTGGAACACGGCATTCGGATCCGCGTATGGGAAACCACCCATTCTTCATTACGTATCGACAACCCCGACGACGTGCCCAACGCATTGGAACAGCTTCGCAACCTTGAAACCGGACGCTGCAGCACTCACGCGTCATGACGAGTGGCCGCATTCACAAGAAGGTGCAACGATGAGCAAATTCATATTTGTGACCGGCGGTGTCGTATCGTCGCTCGGAAAAGGGCTGGCCTCCGCATCCATCGGCAATCTGCTGGAAAGCCGCGGGTTGAAGATTACGTTCCTCAAGCTCGACCCGTACATCAACGTCGACCCTGGGACGATGAATCCGTACCAGCATGGAGAAGTCTACGTCACGGAAGACGGGGCGGAGACCGATCTGGATCTCGGCCACTATGAGCGCTATACATCGCTGACCCTCACCCGCGAGAACAATTACACCACAGGCCGCATCTACCATTCCGTGATTACGAAGGAGCGGCGCGGGGACTATCTGGGTGGAACCGTGCAAGTGGTGCCGCATGTCACGGATGAAATCAAACAATGCATCATGCGGATCTCGCAGGGCATGGATGTCACGATCGTCGAAATTGGGGGCACGGTCGGCGACATTGAGAGCCTGCCCTTCCTGGAGGCCATCCGACAGATTCCCTACGACGTGGGACGAGACAACGTGCTCTATGTGCATCTTACGCTCGTGCCCTACATCGGAGCTGCCGGAGAACTGAAAACAAAGCCGACGCAGCATTCGGTGAACAAGCTCCGCGAAATCGGCATTCAGCCGAACATCCTTCTCTGCCGGACTGATCGATACCTGCCGCCGGAACTCAAGGCCAAGATCGCCATGTTCTGCAACGTGGAAAAAGATGCGGTCATTACGGCCAAAGATGTCGAGACCATCTATGAAGTGCCGATCGTATTCCGCAAGGAAGGCTTGGATGAACTGATCGTCCGCTTGCTCAAGTTGGAAACGGGTCCGCCGAATCTCCGCGAATGGGATGCGATGGTACAAAAGATCAAACATCCCAAGCATGAGGTGTCCATAGCGCTGGTCGGGAAATATGCCGGCTTGAAGGAATGCTACAAGAGTCTGGCGGAAGCGCTGGTGCACGGCGGCATCGACCATGAAACCCGCGTGAATATCACCTGGATCGAATCCGAAGAAGTTGAGCGCCAAGGTACTGAGCGCATCCTGCGTGAGGCGGACGGAATTTTGATTCCCGGCGGATTCGGCGCACGGGGCATCGAAGGCAAGGTCATCACGATTCAGTACGCGCGCGAGCACCACATCCCATTCCTCGGCCTCTGTCTGGGTATGCAATGTGCCACGATCGAATTCGCCCGCAATGTTGCCGGACTGAAGGACGCGAACAGTGCCGAGTTCGACGAGCACACCCCGCATCCGGTCATTCACTTGATGTCGGACCAGCAGTCGGTCAGCGACAAAGGCGGCACCATGCGGCTCGGCTCCTATACCTGCAAGCTCGGCGAGGGGACACTAGCGCAGAAAATGTACGGAGTCAGTGACGTGCGCGAGCGGCATCGCCATCGATACGAATTCAACAACGCCTATCGTGAGCGGTTGACGGCCAAGGGCCTGATTCTGAGTGGGTTATCACCAGACGGACGGCTGGTGGAAATCGTCGAGTTGCAGAACCATCCCTGGTTCCTGGCAACACAGTTCCATCCGGAGTACAACTCGCGGCCGCATCATCCGCACCCTCTGTTTACGGGGTTTGTAGGGGCGGCTCTACGCCGAAAGTGCGGCCACTGAGCAGGATGCTGAAACTGCCTTTCAACGTCGTTCTCGACTCGGCACAATCCTCGACGTAGCTCCGCTACGCCTGCGGTTCTGCCTCGTCTGCGGCCTTGCTGAAAGATCAGTTTGAGCATCCCCTGAACACAACGGGCTCATTTGGAGAATATGGCATACGAAGTTGATCTCGGACAGTTTAAGATCGGGGCGGGGAATCGACCGTTTCTGATCGCGGGGCCCTGCGTGATTGAGAGCGAACAGCTCGCGATGGACACAGCAGGACGCATCGCGGAGATCACCAAGTCCCTTGGCATGCCCTACATTTTCAAATCGTCCTACGATAAGGCCAATCGCACTTCCATCACCTCCTTTCGTGGACCGGGTCTGGAAAAGGGCCTCGCGGTGTTGGCCAAGGTCCAGCGACAGATCGGCGTGCCGACTCTCACCGACGTACATTCGGAAGAACAGGCGACAGCGGCAGGCAAGGTCGTGGATATTCTGCAGATTCCCGCCTTTCTCTGCCGCCAAACTGACCTCTTGATAGCCGCAGCCAAGACCGGCAAAGTCGTCAACATCAAGAAGGGGCAGTTTCTGTCACCGTTAGAAATGGCGAACGCTGTCAAAAAAGTCGAGGAGTGCGGCAATCGACGCATTGTGTTGACTGAACGGGGTTCTTCCTTCGGCTACAACAATTTGGTCGTCGACATGCGCGCCTTTCCGATCATGCGGCGGTTCGGTTATCCGGTGGTCTTCGACGCCACCCATAGTGTGCAACTTCCCGGTGGGGGTGGCACACAATCCAGCGGCCAGCGTGAATTCGTCGAACCATTAGCCTGTGCGGCGGCGGGCGCCGGCTGCGACGGGTTCTTTATGGAAGTGCATCCCGATCCGGACTCCGCCTTGTCCGACGGACCCAATATGGTTCCGCTTCACGCCCTTCAATCGCTTCTCGAACGGGTACTACGGATATGCGACGCAGCCGCAACACCACCAGCTCACTAAACGACACAGGAACCCAGCGAGTCCTGCGCCGGCTCCCGCTGGACGCCAGCGTACAAGAGGGGAGACGCGTCTTGGAAATCGAGGCGCGTGCCGTGCAGAACCTGATCGCTCGTCTCGATGAACGATTCGCGCGCGCGGTCAAATTTCTGTATGACTGCCAGGGCAAGGTCGTCATTTCTGGCATGGGAAAATCCGGCTTGATCGGCCAGAAAATTGCGGCGACCTTGGCCAGCACCGGCACCCCCTCATTCTTTCTGCATCCGGCTGAAGGCGTCCATGGTGATTTGGGCATGTTGGCCAAGCAGGATGCGCTGATTGCGATTTCCAACAGCGGCGAGACGCAGGAGGTACTCCAACTGCTTCCTTTCGTCAAACGCCTGAACGTGCCTGTAGTGGCGCTGACCGGCATCATGACATCGACGTTGGCGAAGAACAGCGATGTGACGCTGGATATTTCCGTCAGCGAAGAGGCCTGTCCGTTGGGCTTGGCGCCGACTGCGAGCACGACCGCCACGCTCGCCATGGGAGATGCCCTGGCGGTGGCACTGCTTCAGAAACGAGGATTTAAACAAGACGATTTCGCGCAGTTCCACCCCGGTGGCACCTTGGGTCGTCGCCTTCTGGTGAAGGTGCGAGATCTGATGCAGCATGGAGACCATTTGCCGCGCGTGCGTCAAAATGCGTCCGGGTCGGACACAATCTTGGAGATGACCTCTAAGAAGCTTGGCATGACCACAGTCGTGAATGCGAAGGGCACCCTCTACGGAATTGTCACCGACGGAGATTTGCGCCGCTTCATTCAAGGAGGCGGCGACTTCAGCAAGGTGACCGCAAGTGACTTGGCCAGCCGCCGTCCGAAAACCATTGGGCCAGACGAATTGGCCACGACGGCCGTGGCGCTCATGGAGCGATTTTCCATCACGGCGCTGGTGGTCCTGGAGGCCCCAAATCGCCTGGCCGGCGTCATTCACTTGCATGACCTCTTAAAAAACGGCATTGTGTAGGGGAATCACTGGGGACGCGAGCTGAGAAGACGATGGGAGAAAACTGGAAACAAGCCGGGCTGGTGCTGATGCGGTCGGCGGGACAGGAAAGTAATATCAACCTGCCCAACGTCTTGACGCTTGTCAGGATTCTGCTGATCCCGGTGTTCATCATGTTGCTGATTGATCCCACGCCGGATCGCGCCTTAGCCGCCGCCGTCGTGTTTATCGTCGCAGCCGTGACCGATCTGCTTGACGGGTATGTGGCCAGGAAAACCGGCCAGATTACCAAGCTGGGGCGCCTGCTGGACCCGATTGCCGACAAATTGCTGGTGCTCTCCGCGTTGATCCTGTTGGTGCAAGTCGATCGTGTCAGCGCACTGATCGCCATTCTGATCATTGCGCGAGAAGTGGCGGTGACGGGTATCCGAGCGATTGCGGCGACGGAAGGATTGATCATGTCCGCCGAAGTCACCGGGAAGTATAAGATGGCGTTGCAGGTCATCGCCATCGTGCTCTTGGTTCTTGAAGGAACCGTGCTGGAAGCCATCGGCAATCTCCATCTCGCAGGCATTGTGACCCTGTACCTCTCTCTCATCCTGGGCTATGTGTCCGGCGCGCAGTATGTCTGGAGTTTCTGGCGTCAGGTAGGGGTGAAAGGACTGTAGCCGGATTGCATCGTCGGCATGGACATCCGACATCCGGTGGATAATTGATGGACAGTCCCTGGCTTATAGGTCTCGCTACTCTTCTCGGCTATCTCATCGGGTCGATCCCCTTCGGCGTCGTCGTGTCCCATCTCCTCGGTGTCGCAGATCCACGTTCTGCAGGCAGCCGGAATGTGGGATTCACGAATGTCCTGCGAGTCAGCGGGAAAAAAGCCGGGATCCTGACGCTGATGGGCGACATTGGAAAAGGGTGGTTCGTCGGCTGGATAGGGACCTTATTGTTCCATCAGGAATCCGCCATCCTATTAGTAGCCATGGCATCGATCGTCGGCCATCTCCACTCGGTATTTCTTACGTTTAAGGGGGGAAAAGGCGTGGCGACGGCGTTGGGTGCCGTGCTAGGGGTCGCCCCTTGGATCGGACTTGCGCTCATAGGAGTGTGGGTGGGAGCGGTTCTGTTATGGAAATATTCTTCCGGTGGTGCTCTCGTTGCCTTTGGACTCTTTCCGATCGTGGCGCTGATATTTCATCGATCCTGGCTCTTCGTGGGATTTGCGTGCGTCGTCAGCCTGTTGATCTGGGGCAGGCACAAAGAGAATTTGATTCGCTTGTGGAGTGGCACGGAATCTCGAATCGGACATGCAAGTTGACATAATATATCTTATCAGACATTTGTAACATGCTCTCATTTGAGCTCCTGGCTCGATTCCGCAAAGAACTTTCCCTCACCGGCAGCGCGCTCTACGAGACGATTGTCGCCATCGCAGAACGCGTCAATCGCAAGGTGCAAGTACTCCGTCTCCATGGTCAGGCCACAGCGATTCTGAATCACATCCACGCGATTCATCGAGACATCGGCCGACGTGTGGCTGACCTGGCCGCTAAGCCCGTCGGAGGCGCTGATCCTGAGGCTCATTCCAAGCGGTTCCCACTGGAAGATGCCATCCGCACTGCCGCAGACCGCATCAAGGGACAGCGAGCGGCCTTGCAACACATCGAGAGCCATATTCGAGACTTGAAAATCGAGTTAGCTCAGGAAGAGTTGCTGACGATGCAACGCGAGTTGGGGTTGCGTGACGCCGCTCTCGAGCGCGTCGTAGTGGCTCAAGGGGCGCCGGTCATCGGCCATCCGATCGGCGAATTTGACTTGCCTGCGACGACCCGTATCGTGGCTGTCTTCCGAGGGCCATTTCTCCTTCCCCTCTCCGACTCCATGACGCTTCGTCCGGACGACATTGTGATCCTTGCAGGACTGCGCCACGACCTCACCCACTGGCTCCCCCATTTTCAGAAGGCTGTCGCCTCGAAGACGGCCTAAGTCGCTCCTTTCGCCGCCATTCCTGAATCTGCTATTCTGTACTCGGCAAGCCGTACAGGCATTGGAGCGTGCCGATCATGAAGACTCATGCTTCCTTTTCAACGGTGCTCCTTCTAGGACTCGGCTTTTCCGGATGGCTAGCGGGCAGCGTAGTGACTTGCTTCGCGGGTCCCCTGACAGACGCAACCCCGCGCAAAGAATCCACTGGGCTGCGGCTCCTGGAAGAGCTCCAAACGGTCATTACGGATTTGGCTGAAGAAGCGAAGCCCTCCGTCGTGAGTATCTTTCCTATCCAATCGCTAGGGCGAACACGAGATGCGTCCGGCGAACGGATGCCAAACTCCACGGGGTCTGGATCCGGGGTCATCATCGATCCCGAAGGCCACATTATTACAAATAACCATGTCGTCGGCGATGCCGCAGAAGTCGAGGTCCGGTTCTCCGACAAATCCAAACTGTTTGCGCAAGTCATCGGAAAAGATCCTGATACTGATCTGGCGGTATTGAAAGTCACGGCTGACCATCCCCTCCCCGCCGCCCGCTTCGGAGACTCCGCCGCAGTCAAGGTGGGACAGTGGGTGCTGGCGGTCGGGAATCCCTTCGGGCTGGATCGTACTGTGACGCTAGGGGTCGTCAGCGGAATCGGGCGGGAAAACATCAATCTGTCACGCTACGAAAATTTTATCCAGACCGATGCCTCAATTAATCCGGGCAACTCCGGCGGACCGCTGTTCAATTTACGCGGGGACATCATCGGCATCAACACGGCGATCATCAACTTCGCGCAGGGCATCGGCTTTGCGATTCCTTCCAACATGGCCAAGCAGGTCATGCAGCAATTGATCGCCAAAGGCAAAGTCGTGCGAGCCTGGTTGGGTGTGGGCCTTCAACCCATGACTCTAGACTTGGCCAAAAAATTCGGTGTGGGTGAAAACGAAGGTGTGCTCGTCAACGAAGTCTTCGAGCGGGACCCTGCCGCGCTGGCCGGAATCAAGCCAGGCGACGTCATCACCAAGGTCGACGGGGCGTTGGTAGACACACCCAACAAACTCTCACGACTGGTGGCGGGTTTCGATCCAGGAGCCACGACCACTGTGGAAGTCGTCCGAGACGGCAAACGACTACTGATTAAAGTGGCGTTAAGTGAGCGTCGGGATACGGTTGTCACGGCCTCGCTACCCCAGAGCAGATCAGACTTGAAACTCGGCATTGATGTCCAGGATTTGACCGCGGGGTTGGCCGAAAAATTTCATCTCAAGGAGAGCAGGGGGGTGTTGATCTCCAAGGTGGAAACAGGCAGCTTGGCGCAGGCCGAAGGTTTACGTGAAGGGGATCTCGTCAAGGAAGTGAATCGTATCGATACCGGTACCGTCGGAGAATTCACCGTCGCCGTGTCCAAGGTCAAACGCGGCGACACGATTCTCTTGCGTGTGTTGCGAGAAGGCCGGGCGTTCTATGTCGTGCTCAAGCCCGGCGATCCATAGCCCGATAGACGACGCAGACTCAGCCTCACTGAGTATCCCTGTCAATGCATGGTGGCCGCATGTCTCCCCGCCTTGTGCTCCTCGATGATGCGACCGACAAGCTCTTTCGGCACCTCTTCATACTGCGCGTACTCCATCAGATAACTTCCCCGCCCGCCCGTCATTGAATTCAGTGATGGGGCATAACTGAGCATCTCAGCTTGGGGCACCAGGGCCTTCACGGTTTCCATATGACCGTTGGCGACGACCATGACGATCCGTCCGCGTCGGGCGTTCAGATCGCCGAGCACCGCGCCGATGCAGTCGGCCGGAACATCCACCTCCACGCTCATCAGGGGCTCGAGCAGAATCGGGTGAGCCGCTTCAATCGCCTTTTTCACTCCCATGGACCCGGCGATTTTAAATGCCATTTCCGACGAATCGACCACATGGTAGGATCCGTCGTACACCGTGACCCGAAGGTCCACGACGGGATACCCCGCAAGCGGGCCTTCATGCAGCGCCTCAATGACTCCCTTTTCAACAGCCGGCACAAAGTTGCGCGGAATAGCTCCGCCGACAATCTTGTTCTCGAATTCGAATCCCTTGCCGCGAGGTAAGGGACCGGCTTCCAGCCAACAATCGCCATACTGGCCATGCCCGCCCGTCTGCTTTTTATACTTGCCTTGTGCCTGCGCCACACTGCGAACCGACTCGCGATAGGGTATTTTCGGCGCGTGCAACGTCACGTCCGCACCGTACTTGCGATGGAGCTTCTCCAAGGCGACGTCGATATGCAGTTGGCCCAGTCCGCTCAGCACCATCTCCTTCGTCTCCATGTGGCGAACGAACTCCAAACTTGGATCTTCCTCGATCAGTTTGTGCAGTCCCAGACTCACCTTCTCAATGTCCGCATTGGATTTCGGTTCAATAGCGAAAGACACCACGGGCCGGGCGAACTGAATACCAGCGTACCGAATCGGCGCCCGTTCATCGCACAACGTATCACCCGTGAGACTGTCCTTCAGCTTGGCGATCGCCACAATGTCACCCGCCGTGGCCCGCGGGACCGGCGTGTATTTTTTCCCAACAATCGAAAACAGATGCCCACCGCGTTCTTTCATCTGTCTGGTCGCATTGTACAAGGCGGTATCCGCCTCCAGAGTACCCGAATAAAGCCGCACGTAGGACAGACGCCCTACAAATGGATCAATGAGCGTCTTAAACACCACCGCCGAGAATGGATCAGTCGCCAACGGCTCTCGAGTGATCTGAGCTGATCCTTCCGCCAATCCCGAACCGCACAACGGCGCAGACTGGGCTCGGCTGACCGGTGACGGCATGAGATCCACGAGACAGGTCAAGAGTGTCGACACACCGATGCGACGCAGCGCCGACCCACCGACAACGGGAACCAGCGAGCCGTTTTGTACTCCGACCCGTAATCCCGCCAGCAAAGCTGCGTCAGTCAACCCGCCGTCTGTCAGATAGCGATCAAGAAGCTGTTCATCTCCTTCCGCCACCAGCTCGGTCAACCGGCGCCTGGCCTGATCAACCCGGTCACGCCACTCGGATGGCACTGGGGCCTCCTGCAGCTGCGGACGATCGGCGCGCGGGGTCATCACAAGATTCTGGAGCAGGTCCACCACGTCGGTAACCTGTGCGCCAGTGCCAATCGGCAGCGTCAGAGGAATGGCCTTGATCTCCAGCTCTTTGAGGAGGGCATCAGTCGTCTGCGAGAAGTCCGCGCCGTCCTTGTCGAGATCATTGACAAACACGACGCAGGGAAGTCCCGCGTCATGGATGGTAGTCCAGAGCCGCTGGATTTCGCTGCGCACCCCCATCGAGGCACTCACAACCAGAATGACACCATCTGCCACCCGCAAGGCTGATCGCGTCTCGCCAACAAAGCTGGGCGAGCCTGGGGTATCGAGGAGGTTGAGCAACGTGTCTCTGTAGCAGCAGCGAAGGACGCTGGTGTTGAGCGACGTTCGGCGATGAATTTCTTCTGGTTCAAAATCAGATGCCGTGGTTCCGGCGAGGATGGAACCAAGAGCGGGGAGAGTGCCTGCACAGTACGCCAACGCTTCGACTAACGAGGTTTTTCCCGATCCCGCATGCGACACCACAGCCACATTCCTGATGGATTCAGTGGGGGGAACGTTCATCATGACCTCCTCCAGTGAGTCGGCGGCCTCCGTGGGCCTGGTTAGAAGTGCGATCGTGCGCGATCCCTTCCTTTCTCTGCCTGTGCCATCAGATGCGGCCGCAACGATGGTCGGCAATTTTTGGTTTGACGACTCATGCCGGTGACGCCTCTCCGCTCAGCCAACCCTGATCCGCAAAACTGACATATCGCCCGTCTCCCACAATAAGGTGGTCGAGGACGTGAATCCCCAAGAGAGACCCGGCAGATACCAGCCGAGCTGTGAGCACACGGTCCTCCTGGCTCGGGGTTGGATCTCCGCTGGGATGGTTGTGGAGAAAAATGACCGCTGCGGCCGAGGCCCGCATAGCCGGGATAAAGACTTCTCGCGGATGCACAATACTCAACGTGAGGCTGCCTTCAGAAATCGTCACATCACGAATGACCTGATTCTTGGCATCCAACAGGACCACCCCAAAGATTTCGTGGCGTAGGTCACGCAGACGCGCGTGGTAATGCTTAAAGAGGTCGGCACTGGAGTTGATGCGCATGCCGGTGGTCAAGGGCGCAGACACGGCACGCTTGCCGACCTCCACAGCGGCCTTTAATTGGGCGGCCTTTGCTGGTCCTACTCCCGGGATCGCACAGAGCTCTTCGACACTGCAGTGCAGGAGGCCGAAAATTCCTCCAACGCGCTCAAGCACTTCCATTCCAACTTTCACCGCGGAAGCGTCCTGCCTGCCCACTCGCAATAAAATCGCAAGCAATTGGGCGTCCGATAGGCTTTCGGCCCCCTCGCAGAGCAACCGCTCGCGTGGACGTTCCGTCTCGGGCCAATCTCCGATCCCCCTCCCTGGTTTTTTCGGTGTCATCTGAATTTTCTACGACAAAAAAATGTCGCCCTGCACGTTTTTGTGCCGGTCACTTGACGCCTAACCGATCTCCTGCTAGGCATCTGAATCACATAACCTATTGAAACTATGTGGCTTGACATTTTGGTGCAGCTCTTGCTTCAGAGTAGGCACAGCTGTAAACGTCGCCACCCAGGAGGAACAAATGGAATGTCCAAAATGCAAAGGTATGATGATGTTGGAACGGTTCTCAGATTTCTTTCTCATTTTCTACGCCTGGAAATGCATTAACTGTGGCGCCATCATTGACCGAACGATTTCAGCCAATCGGAGAAAGAGCCTCGCCGCTCGCGAAGCGCAGCCGGTTGCAACTCGCTAATCCGGCAGTTTTCCCGCTCGGGGCATTATGTCGATTGGTGGTGTGAGGGCCAGGATACATCCGCCATCTCCCCAGGCCTGGCGAATCGAATTGTAAGTGCGGTCTGATTATAGCGAGCCTCTTCCTACGCGTCAAAGCGCGACTCCTCGGACGTCTACAGCACTCCCCGCCCCTCGGCGGGGAGAATTTTCTTCCAAGCCGTGCGCCTCCGTCATCTCGACGCTCTGTCACCTTGACCCCTTCAAAAACGCTGTGTTAGAGTCTCTCACTTCTTAGCCAGAGACGAATGGCTCTCACCCGAATACGATCATGCGCGTCATCGCAGGGGTTCATCGGGGCCGACGGTTGCTTGGTCCCAGGGGACAGGCCATTCGGCCGACATCTGACCGAGTTAAGGAAGCCCTCTTTTCTATTCTTGGTGAGCGCACCACGGGAGCCCGAGTGCTCGACCTTTATGCCGGTACCGGGTCGATTGGAATTGAAGCCCTGAGCCGCGGCGCTGCACATGTGACCTTTGTCGAAGCCGACCGTACGGCGCTCCGCCTCGTGCAGTCCAACCTTCAACAATGCGGGCTTGAACCATCCGCCAATATCTGCGCTTGCCAGGTCAGCCAGTTTTTTCACCGCACGACCCATTGGTCCGGTCCGTATAACATCGTCTTCTGCGATCCACCCTACCAATTGACGCCGGAGCTGATCGTGTTGGCGAATGAGTGGGACCGACGATGGTTAGCAGACGACGCCGTCGTCATCCTGGAGCATGGGCGAAAAGCACAGATCCCGCCGACCCTGGGACCGCTCTCTCAAGTGAAGCGCTACGACTATGGCGACACGGCGCTCACGCGGTATCAGCTCACCGAGAAAGAAGCACAACCGTCATGAAAACTGCCGTCTATCCCGGCACATTCGATCCAATCACGCACGGCCATAGCGATATTATCCGGCGCGGATTTCGAATGTTCGAGAAAGTGATCGTGGCGATCGCGCCCAACCCGAGCAAGCATCCCTTCTTCAGTGTGAAGGAACGGCTGGAAATGGTAGGACTGGTCACGAAAGACCTGCCGAACTTAGAGGTCACGACGTTCGAAGGGCTACTGGTTGATTTTGTGCGAAAAAGTGGCGCCCATGTCATCCTTCGAGGATTGCGGGCTATTTCCGACTTCGAGCACGAGTTTCAAATGGCGCTCATTAATCGAAAACTAGCGGAAACCGTTGAAACGGTGTTTCTCATGCCCAGCGAAGAGTATTCCTATCTGTCTTCCACCATCATCAAGGATGTCGCCAGCCACGGCGGGTCACTCCAGGACTTTGTGCACCCCGAAGTGGCCAGGAGGCTCCAAGAACGAATTCGGAGTTTCAAAGGATGAAACTTGCAGCCCGTGTCGGACGAATCGTCCCCTCCCCTACCCTCAGCATTACAGCCACCGCGAAGGCGATGGCGGCGCAGGGAATCGATGTCATCGATTTCGCGTCCGGAGAACCGGATTTCGATACGCCTGAGCCGGTCAAGGCGGCAGCAGAAGCCGCCATTCGCGCCGGCTTCACAAAGTATACGCCGTCCTCCGGCATCGACGAATTGCGCGGCGCGATCGCAGACAAGCTGAAAACGGAGCAGGGGCTCCACTATGAGAAATCACAGATTCTTGTCTCCTGTGGCGCGAAGCATTCGCTTTACAACGTCGCGGAAGCGCTGTTGGAAGCGGGCGATGAGCTGATTATTCCGGTGCCCTTTTGGGTCTCGTACCAGGATCAAACGCTGCTCAACGACGCGACGCCGATCCTCCTGCAGACGCAAGAACACGATGGGTACACCATCAGTCAAGAGGCGCTCGAAGCCGTCATCACCCCACGGACCAAGGCCATCATCGTCAACAGTCCCTGTAACCCAACCGGCGCCACGTACGATCGGAAGACACTCGAAGGAATCGCCGCCGTGGCCTTGCGCCATGACCTCGTCATTATTTCGGACGAGATCTATGAGAAAATACTCTACGACGGAGTCCAGCACATCAGCATCGCCACATTAAGCCCTGAGGTAGCCGCGAGGACCGTCGTCATCAACGGTGTCTCGAAAGCCTATGCCATGACCGGCTGGCGGATCGGCTATGCGGCAGGACCGAAGCCGTTGCTGACGGCCATGGCGAATATCCAAAGCCAAAGCACGTCCAATCCCTGTTCGATTTCGCAGAAGGCTGCCGTGGCGGCGTTACGCCTGGGAGATCCCTTCACGAAGATGATGGTGGCGGAATTCGACCGACGCCGGCGCGTGATGGTCGATCGGCTCAACAAAATGCCCGGTGTGACGTGCCGTATGCCGACGGGAGCCTTCTATGCATTCCCAAATGTGAGCGGCTTGTTATCCCGGCGCTGGAAGGATCGGCCGATCGGCTCCGCCGCTGAGTTGGCAACCTATTTACTCAACGAGGCTCAAGTGGCAGTCGTTCCCGGTGAACCGTTCGGAAGCGGATGCCATATTCGTCTGTCCTATGCCACAGCCATGGAGGCCATCGAGCGAGGGCTGACCCGTATCGAAGCGGCCCTTGATCACCTTTCGTAGAACGAGACGTATATTAACCACCGCCATCCCCCTTGATTTGTGGTGAATAGAGGCTACGAGTAAGAGAGCAGGTCAGCGTTATTCCCCATACAGGCCAGACCAGATGTCGTACGCAGTGTGATGACAGGAGGAGAGACCAGTGCCGATCTATGAATATCAATGTATCAGCTGTGCGCATCGGTTTGAATTAAAGCAGAGCATTAAGGACGACCCCATCAAGGAATGTCCTCGTTGCGGTAAGGAAGTGACCAAGTTGATCTCCTCCCCCGCCATAATGTTCAAAGGCAGCGGATGGTATATCACTGACTATTCGGACAAGATGAAGCCTGGTGCAGGAAGTGAATCGTCTGAGAAGGCGGAGGCTTCCGGCACAGAGAAGACGAAAGCTCCAGCCTCATCCGAGACCGCAACTGCCGGTTCTGCGGCCGCGCCCGCTGCTACGCCCTCCGCCCCTGCTTCTTCAGGCTCAACCGCCGCACCCAGTGCAAGTACGCCCGGCACCGGGTCCTCGAGTTCGAGCTCCTCATCTTCTTCAGCGGCCTGACGACCGGAGAAACAACCGGGGAGGATCACACCCACCCGCTCAACAGGGCGCAGAGCACGTGTCTTCGCGCGTTGAGGCGGGTGGGTGGTATGGTCTTGGAAGATGAGTGCTACGGGGTGGCTCGTCTGATCGGAGCAGGTTTGGTCTTCTTGGCATTCGTCGACTTGCTGGAGGATTTCAGCGTGGTTTTCGGCGCAGGTTTGACGGGCTTCTTCGCAACCGCTTTCCCAGTCGGCTTGACGGTATGACTCTTCGCGGGCTTCACCGCACGCTCTCTCGCCGCCGCGATTGTATGCTCTAAATTAGCAATCATCGCCGATTTCTCTTTGTTGACCCGCGTCAAATCTTCCACGCGAATCTGCAATTCTTCCTTCGCCTTGTTCGCGGCATTGAGCTGATTCTGGAGCAGTGCTTTGTCCGCCGCAGCCTGTTGAGCCTCAGAGTGCAATTGTTCGATTTGAGCTTGCAGCGCCGGTGGCCAGAAATCGCAGCCAGTCAGCATGAGCATGGCGCCGACTCCGAGCACAGACAGTCCCATCACCGCGCGACGTGAACGAGTGAGCATAGATAAATCCTCCAATGAGGGTGAATTATACCGACAACCGGCCGTCAAATCATGATGAAAGTGTATAGCCCCGCCGTGCAAGTGCCACGCGAATGACATCCATTGACAGGGCTCCGGATCGAATCAGCCGCGGGCAGTCACAGGCATCGACAATGGTGGAAGCCAGGCCGCCTGGCGTACGACCTCCGTCCAAAATTATATCAAGTGTGGACCCCAGTGCGCGCTCCACCCCGCCCGCACTGTCAAGAGACGGTTCAGAGGACCGGTTTGCGCTGGTCCCGGTTAGGGGACCCGTCTGCGACAGTAGGCTCCGGAGATAGGGCAAGGGTGAAAGGCGAATTCCGATTGTTCCTGTCCCGGCTGTCAGCAACGGCGACAGGTCTGATGCGGCTGGAAAAACGATGGTCAAGGGGCCAGGCCAAAACAGTTCCATGAGGACGGCGGCCGCAGGCGGAATCGACGCCACCAATTGGGCCAGCTGGCCGTGATTTCCAATGAGCACCAAAATAGGCTTGTCGGACGGCCGGCCTTTTAATGCGACAAGACGACGCAACGCCTGTGCCTGAGTGGGACGCACCGCCAAACCATAATAGGTTTCGGTGGGAATGGCGATGACACCCTGCGCGGCCAGCACCCGCTGCACCTCCGGCAGGATCGTCTCGCAAGTCTGGTCGTTGAAGGGAAGAACGAGAGCCATGCGGCTGACGCAGGTATCCGATCAGGCCTTGCGTGGCAAGGCCCGATGCGCGATGTCGGTCCGATAATGTCGTCCGTCAAACAGAATGGAAGGCACGGCCTGATAGACCTGCTCTCTCGCCTGGAGCAAGGACGGCGCCCAGGCCGTCACAGCCAACACTCTTCCACCGGCGGTCACCACACGCTCCGTCTCCCGCCTCGTTCCGGCATGAAAGATCGCGAGGTGTGCATCGGCAGGCTGAGTCGTCAGCCCTTGAATGGGGAAACCCGTCTGATACGAGCCAGGATAACCAGGAGACGTCATCACCACACAGACGGCCGTATCATCGCGCCATTCGACCGCGAGTTGATCGAGACGATGATTGACCACCGCCTCCATCACCTCAACCAAGTCCGTCTTCAGCAGCGGCAACACAACCTCTGTTTCAGGATCGCCCATGCGCGCGTTGAATTCCAGCACGTACGGTGTCCCCTTCACGATCATGAGGCCTGCATACAGGACACCCTGAAAGGGACAACCGAGCCGCGCCAGCGCATCGACCGTCGGCTGGAGCACTTCACGCGTCACCTGTTCACGGAGAGCAGCCGACGCGATGGGAGCCGGAGCATAGGCGCCCATCCCACCAGTGTTCGGACCGGTATCGCCATCCCCCACCCGTTTATGGTCCTGGGCCGGCACCATCGGGACGACGGTCTTCCCATCGGTGAAAGCCATCATGGTCAGCTCTTCGCCGTCGAGAAATTCTTCGATCAATACACGGTGCCCGGCCTGGCCGAAGAGCGATTTTTCCATGGCATCGCGCACGGCCTGCTTGGCCTCCTCGCGCGTGGTCGCCACCACCACCCCTTTGCCCTGCGCCAGTCCGTCGGCCTTGACCACAATAGGAACGGGCTGCTGATCAAGATAGGCCAAGGCCTCTTCCATCTGCTCAAAACTGCGGGAAGTCGCCGTCGGAATATGGTTGGCTGCCATGATGTCCTTGGAAAAACTCTTGCTGGATTCCAGTCGCGCGGCGGCTTTGGTCGGCCCGAATATTTTCAGTCGTGACTTCCGAAACTCATCGGCGATGCCAAGCGCCAGCGGCGCTTCTGGACCGACGACCGTGAGATCAATATGTTCGTGAAGCGCGAAGTCCCTGAGTCCGGCGAGATCGTCGGCCTTGATCGGGACACAGGTAGCGAGGCTTTCGATGCCCGCATTCCCCGGTGCGCAAAAAATCTGCGGCTTCCGTGGGCTCTGGGCGATCTTCCAGACCAGGGCATGTTCCCGACCACCACCGCCGACGACAAGAATCTTCACAGCTCAACCTTTACTTTACATCAAAAGAGATCAACACAGATCCCTGAGGGCGTTCAAACGGGCCGGCCGACGAGGCCGCAGACGAGAAAAAACCGGAGGCGTAGCCTGACGGCTACGTTGAGGATTTTTTCGAGTCGAGAACGAAGTCGGAGGCCCGTTTCAACGTCCCTCAGTGGCGGAAGTGGCGCATGCCCGTCAGAATCATCGCCATCCCATGTTCATCCACTGCCTTGGTCACCTCGGCATCCCGGATCGAACCGCCTGGTTGAATGACACAAGTAATCCCCGCTTCTGCAGCGGCGTCGATTCCGTCACGGAATGGGAAAAAGGCATCGGACGCCATGACACAGCCCTTCACCGTCGACTGGGCCTTCATGACGGCGAGTTTCACAGAATCGACCCGGCTCATCTGTCCGGCGCCAATCCCCACGATTTGACCTGGCCGACCATAGATGATGGCATTGGACTTCACATGCTTACAGACGACCCAAGAAAAAGCACAGGCCGCATATTCCTCTTCGGTCGGCTTCCGCGCAGTCGGAACTGCCAAGGCCTTGATGTCCTTGATCACGCCCAAATCACGATCCTGCACGATCAACCCACCCACCAGTTTTTTGAGATCGTATCCTTCGGCAGTCGCTTTCGTGAGCGGCCCCACATCCAAGAGACGAATATCTTTTTTACGTTTCAGTTCAGCCAGCGCGTCCTCGGCAAAACCCGGCGCAATCACGACTTCGACAAACGTCGAGGTGATTTCCTTCGCCGCCGCGAGATCCACTGAACGATTAAAGGCAATCACGCCGCCGAACGCCGACACAGGATCAGTCGCGCGCGCCTTCACATAGGCCTCGACCGGGGTCGCACCGAGCGCACAGCCGCAGGGGTTGTTGTGCTTGATGATCGCCACAGCGGTTTGATCGAATTCTTTCACGAGCTCGAGCGCCGAATTCGAATCGAGAAAATTATTATAGGACATGGCCTTGCCGTGCAGAATTTTTCCGCGCGATACAGCCGGTTCCTTCGCGTTGAGTTCGCGGTAGAAGGCCCCCTGCTGATGGGGATTTTCTCCATACCGCAAGGTCTCCACCCGTTCGAACTGCAGCGACAGAATCGCCGGGAATTTGACCTCGCTGCCCTGCACCTGTTTTTCAAGATAGCCCGCAATGAGACTGTCGTACCGAGCGGTATGTTGAAAAACTTTCATGGCGAGTTCGCGCCGCAACGCCGGCGTGACGGAGCCGGCCTTCAAAGCCTCCAGCACGCGCCCATAGTCGGCCGGATCGACCAAGACCAACACGTCTTCATGATTCTTCGCCGCAGACCGCAACATAGACGGACCGCCGATATCGATATTTTCGATCGCTTCTTCGAACGGACAATTGGGCTTCGCGATGGTGGCCTCAAAGGGATACAGGTTCACGACGACGACGTCGATGTTGCCGATGCCATGTTGCTGCATCTGCGAGACATGGGCGGGAACCCGGCGGCGGCCCAGCAGGCCACCGTGAATTTTCGGGTGCAATGTCTTGACGCGGCCATCCAGGATCTCCGGGGACCCCGTGTAGGCGGCGACATCCGTGACCGCCACGCCGGCCTCTCGCAGCGCCTTCGCGGTGCCACCAGTAGAAAGCACTTCGGCGCCAAGGGCCGCCAAACCTTTGGCCATCTCGACGACTCCGGTCTTGTCAGAAACACTGATCAGTGCCCGCGCAATGCTGGCCATGATGAACTCCTTCAAGTATCTCTATCGTGTGGGTGAGAAAATATCAGACGAAAAGCGGCGTGAGGATATCAGATGGCCGGAGGCCACTGCAAGCCGACGATCTTCCATGCCTCAAGGAAAACGATCCGGCCATACCGAATTCGCACCATTGTCCTCAAGATTGCCGCTAGCATGCACCTGAGCGATGTGGTACCCTCCCTTTCATAGCGTGAAATGGCGCGGCCATTTAATGAAGTAACGCTCGAAGTTTTAAGACGACACCAACCCTCTAGAAATTCGATGCCGCAGTCGGGGCTCGCGCCTGAGGCAATAAGGGCTTGCGCATGTCGCGCGGAATTATTTTCGGAGTCGGACTCCTCGCACTCACATTCTTGGCGCTCCTCTGTATCCCTCGCCACCTGCCGGTGACGTCGTCAGCGGCTGTTCGTCCCAGCTTCAGTGCCGGCCTCGAGAACGGGCAATTGACGCTC
Organism: uncultured Nitrospira sp.; assembly: GCA_964493335.1. Taxonomy (GTDB): domain Bacteria; phylum Nitrospirota; class Nitrospiria; order Nitrospirales; family Nitrospiraceae; genus Nitrospira_A. The sequence continues at coordinate 45,423 of CAZBNV010000017.1, read as the reverse complement.
TCCGGGGTCGTGGGGAGCGCAGAGGCGAAACAAGCCGCCCTGGATCGTGCCCACGAGTTGGCGAAGGTCGGCAAACTACACGTCACGGATGACCTCAAGGTCGTGGCGGGGAGCGATGCAGCCGGATGGGAAACCCTATTGCCCGCGCTGCTCACGCCATTCTCAACCTTGCATCAACATCAGGCCACCATGTCGGTTTCGGGACACACCGTCACGGTCAAAGGCGCAGTTGCATCCGGCGAGGCGAAAACAACCCTTCTTCATGAAGTGACATCACTTCTCGGCGCCTCGATGAAGGTGCAGGATCAGGTGACCGTCACGCCGGCCCTCGCAGCCAACTTTCCTTCAGGGCAGGCGTCGGGTATGCCGCATCAATCCCGTGCCCAGGTCCAATCAGGACTGGATGAGCTCTTGCGAGGGGAGCATATCGCCTTCGAAAGCAACAGCGCCGTCCTTACCTCCAAAGGACGATCCGTGATCGACAAACTGGTTCCGGCACTCAAACGTGCGCCCGATGCGGTGATCGAAATCGGTGGACACACCGATTCGTATGGCGATCCCGACTATAACCTCCAGCTCAGTCGCACGCGGGCCGAAGCGGTCCGTCAGTATCTGGTCGACCACGCGGTGACGAATCGCCTCACCGCCGTCGGCTATGGATCGACGCGCCCCCTTAGCCCCGAGCGGACGCGCGCCGCGTCAAAAAAGAACCGGCGCATCGAATTTCGTGTGAAAGAGGAACGGTGAATGTATGGGAGTCATGATTCTGCAGATGGTGGGGTGCTTACTGGTAGCCGCGGCCATCGGGGTGATGATGGGATGGCTGCTCCGGAGCTTTGCGACCTCTGAAAAACGCCAGCAACTGTCGGAGATCGCCGGTCGGCTTCGAGGACGTGAGCACGAGCTGGATACGCTCAATCATGAGTTGAAAGTCCGCACGTCAGCCGTCCAGATGCTGGAAGGCAAAATGATGACTTCCGAGGCGGCGCTCAAAGACCTCACCGCCGACCTCGCCGCGAAGGTCGAGCAACTCACCGCCTTGCAAACCGAGGTGGCGGAGAAAGGCGTACGGCTGCACGCCGTGCAACGTGAGCGCGACACCCTCCGGCGCGAGGTCGAAGAAGCCGAGGCAAATCTCAAAGCAAAGGCGGCGGGATTTGCGGAGATGCAGGCACAGATGGAAAATGCGGAGGATGTGCTGATCAGCCGCGACCAAGAAATCGCCACGTTAAAAACCTGGGTCGAGCAACTGGCGCCGAAAGATGCAGAAATCGCTCGCTTGCGGGCGCGTATCGAAGAGTTGGACCCGTTTGTGGAACGAAGCCGCCGCTTGGAACGAGAGCAGGAACAGGATCGGGCTCGTGCCTCGGCCGCCCTGCGCGGTAAGGAACAGGAACTCGCCGCGCACCAGACGCGCCTCACGGAGATCGACACGGAACTTGCTCGTGTGCGAACCCAGAGCCAGGAAGACCTGACGCGTTTCGGAGAGACCCTGCAGGAACGAGACACGGAGATTCAGCGGCTACGGGCCACCGTCGAAGAACTCAACATGTTCCGTGGAGAAGTGGAAAAGAAAGACCTCGCCCTCCGTGAGGCGGAAGAGCGCCGCGTCATGGATGTCAGCGAACGCGAAGAGGAAATTGGAGCCCTCCGCAAACGGCTGGTCGAGTATCGAGCGGCTCAGCGTTTTGGAGCACAATCCAAACCGGCGGGGTCGGTCGAATCGATTACGCACAGCGCCCCGGCCACGGGACGAAGCGCAGGAAAAGTACGACCGCATCAAAAGGACGATCTCAAACAGATCCACGGGATCGGCCCGGTGATGGAGCGGGTATTGAATCGCATGGGCATGTTCACCTTTCGGCAGATCGCCGAGTGGAAGGATCAGGACGTCGAACACATGGCATCTGAGCTCAATACCTTCCCGGATCGCATCCGCCACGACAATTGGATCGACGGCGCCAAGGAACAGCATTTCCTCAAATACGGCGAAGAACTGTAGCCGACGAGTCAATCGGTACGGTCGCGACAGCGCCGCTTGAGCCACTACCCCCTCCGTTTGTCTCCGACTGTCTTTTATCAGCGGCGGATGTCCCGCAATGATGACCTCAACATTTTGTTTACTTCCGGGGGTCGGCGTTCGAACGGAGCGTCGATTCTGGCGCGAAGGTCTCTCCACGTGGGACCGATTTCTTGCGACTCGCGAGGTCCAGGGAATCAGCGCAGACCGAAAGGCGCTCTTCGATGACCGGATCGCGGAGGCCCAGGAACATTATACGCAGGACGACAGCCGCTACTTTGCGAAAGCCCTGCCTCCCCGTTACCAATGGCGTCTTTATGAATGGTTGCGGGAGCGAGCGCTGTATCTCGATATCGAAACCGACTCCTTCGGCCACATCACCGTGGTGGGACTCTACGGTCGGGGTGGTTATACCGCGCTGGTGCGACACGAATCGCTGGAAATTATTCGCCTCAGAGAGGAATTGTCACGCTACGATCTACTCGTCACGTTCTGTGGCTCGACGTTCGACCTTCCCATGCTGCGCGCGCACTTCCCCGACCTTCCGCTCGAGCAGCCCCATATCGATCTCTGTGGCGTCGGTCGGCAACTCGGTTATCGTGGTGGGCTCAAGGCCATCGAACGCAGGATGGGCATCGATCGGGTGCAACCACTCCAAGGCTTCTCGGGAGAGGATGCCGTCCGGCAGTGGAACCGGTGGAGACATCAACGGGATGAGCAGGCGCGACAATTGCTGCTTGCCTATAACGAAGCGGATTGCGTGAACCTCCAGCCCCTCGCCGATGCCTTCTACTGTCGGCTGGTCCAAGCCTCCGGAATTGAAGACCTCCCGTCCGACCTGTAACTCACAACCTGTGAGCAATGGCGCAAGAGGGATATGGAGAACCTGACCTCGTGAAATCTCTTGGAGAGAGCACACACCTGCAAGCTTCAGTTCCGACGGCTTGGGGCTTGTGAGCCTGTGGCTTTGATGGCCTTCTTGGCGGCAGAGCGAACCGTTCGGCGATGCAACGTGGCAGTACCTTTTTTCGTATCGAGGCGGACCAAGCACTGTTCGATGAGTTCTTGAGGAGTCATACGGGCATGCATCGCCGTCAGCTGCACCTCGGCGACGAATTGATTGATGCCCGCCACAGGTCGCCACCCGACCTGGACACCATTTCTCGCCCCAACGGCTGCGGCAGGTACGAGAGCCAGGATGCGCCCTTCGCTATCATGCACCATGTAGTAGCATGTCTTCATCGCGTTCATCGGGCTGGTGCCACAACCATGCGTGGACGAAAGGTGGCGCTCTCTTGGCCGGGGTTACGCCACGTAGCGAGCCAGTTGGTATTGGCAGGGCCAGGCGAAGGACGACGTTCCCGGACGGGCCGCTGCGCAACGATTTCAATCGTCGCAGCAGGAACAGGGCGATCAGGGCGCACGTCCGTATATTCAGGCACGGCACTCATCCAGTACCACCGATCCGGTTCGATCAGCGAGTGACCGTTACCATCCACCACCCAATGCAGCAGCGTCACTTCCACGTCGGGAGCCACAACTACCTCCGGCCACGTATAGACATCGACCGTCACACCCATACCTTCCTCCGTGCTTCGTTGAAGGCACCCGCGGCCCAAAAGCCCTGCGCACTCTGGATCCCATATCCAGGACAGGCGCGATGAACGGGAGTATACCGAGCACTTCAGGGATGGTCAAACCAGCCATCGCCGTGGGTGGCGAGAACAAACCGTCACTCCCTTTTCGCACTGCACTCACCGACCGAGATCACTCCTGCGTCACGCCCACGCCTCCCTTCTCCCCATCTCCTCAATACAGAATCGAAGGGAGGAACGCGCCGGAGGGTTTCTGATACAAACCATAACTCATCAACGTCATGGGATAGATGACGCGCAGTCCATGCTCCAGGCACCAACGCAATACGTCGCCATTCCGGGTCGGAAGCAGGAAGCCCGGGCTTTGGAAGGCCGGCGCCGCTCCGATCAACGCTTTCAGTTCTTCGTTCGTGCGACCGACGGCGTGCCCGAAAAACCCGATCAGTGTGGCATAGCCTGTCACGCTTCCGCCATGTTCCACCACGAGGGCGCTTCCTTGCTTGGTCGCCTCGAACAATTCGCGCTTGCGGTCGTGCCCGTGCACTTGAAGACATAATTGGTTGCAGGCATCGAGATCTCCAGCCGTCGCCGGCCGTACCGTATAACCAGGAAGTTGGATTCCTAACAGGGGACCCTGCATGACCGACAGCGGTTCGCGCGCATCGAAGCCGAGTTTGCTGTAGAGGGAGAGTGAGCGGTTGTGATACGCGGTCTGAACCAGACGCACCCCGGCAAAATACTTGGCGCGGGCACGATCCATCACACGTTCCATCAATTGACGCCCGATAGAGCCGTTTTGCACCGACGGGTCGACCGTAATCGGCCCCACACCGGCGATCACATCCCCTTCCCACAGAAAGTTGCTCCCCACGATGCCCCGTTCCATCTCTGCGATCACCGAGTACACGTCGTCCCGCGAGAGCAACATCGTGAGGAGGCCGACCGCTGACTCCGGCTGGGGAAAATCGATCGGAAAGTTGTGCTGCTCTGCGATGAGTTTGAAGGCCTCGTAGAAAACAGCGCCGCATGCCTGCGCGTCCTCGCGTATGCCAGGCCGAAACGTCGCTTGCATGGACAAGTCCCTCTCATTGGCCGGCCCATAACACCCATCACTCAAATGGGCACAGCAAGAAACAGGGTACGTTTCGAGGCGAGTCCTGTCAACTTACAGAATTGCTGTGACACAGAAACGGATCATCACGCAGGATGAGCAGCTGTAATCCCTGCCCTCGCTCGTCGAGGCTCGGGCTGAGGAGGCGCGCGCGGGTCATCACCGCCAAGGTCATCATCCCCACGGCGCCAGTGGTGAGCGCATGCACCGCATCCTCTTTCGACAGATTCACTCCGTAAATCGCACCGACGCATCGAACAATCCTACACCGGCACCCATGGCCGTACAGGCCGGAACAGAACGTCTTTGTTGAACGGTTCTTTCGAAGTCTCAAAGAAAGTGCGTCTGGCGGCAGATGTTCCAGAGATTCAAGGAGGCGCGGGGGATTATCCGGGTAAGCGTACCGGTCTAAGCATGGACGGCACACGGCGACCTGGGGCTCAGAGTCCCTTCCAATACCGTCCGCAACAGTCACGCCAGGCGGTGTGACTGTGAGGGGTGCGTACAGGTAGCCGAGCCGTTTCGATAAAGACTTCCGAGACCTTTTCCGACACTTTTTCACGCCATTTTCATCGACGCTTCTTGGTGGTCTTTGAGACGCCGAGCAAACCTGATATTGTCTTACTTCGAAAGGCTAAGCCGGTCAACGTGCGAGAAGCACAGGCGCAGCTCTCGAAACTGATCCGCTCCAAGTTTCCGTCAATGGTTCTCTCTCATGGCAAGCCGGTGTCGTTTCTCGTGCCGTACGAGGACATGCTGGACCTGGTCGAGACTCTGGACGAATTGAAAGACAAGAGACTCCTTGGGGAGATTGAGCGAGCCCGCGCCGAATAGGCACAGGGGAAAGCCGTCCCTGCCGAACGCATGTTCAAGAAGTTGGGGCTGTAGTTGTCGTACGAGGTCGTCTTCCCGAGTGAACGCGTCGAGCGTGCATTCCAGAAAGCTTTATCGAAGATTCCCGCCGGCTACCAAGAAGCCATCGTGGCCGGCGTCAGGGCGTTGGCGTCCAACCCAAGGCCGGAGGGCAAACGGACGAAGAAGCTCACAGCCCGTATAGAAGAGATTTTTCCCTTGCATGAGAACCCGGTTTTCGAGAGCGGGGCGAAGATCTCTCCTCGTTGATTTCAGAACCGACTTCTTCTTTCACATGCGTCTCACCGAAGACCATGCGGCACGAGTGGCACTGAGACACTCGGCTGCGAGCAACCGGTATGGATACGCCCGTAACTCCGCGAAGATATAATTTATTGCATTAATCTAAATCACAGCTGATTGCTGTGCCAGGTCTAGGGTCTCCATCCTTAGATCCTGTAATCGTAACAAGGCATCCGTTGGCATAACACGATACAAACCACGCACCACCACCACTTGTTGAGTGACAAATAATAGGATCCATAGGAACTGCCGTAGGACCTGCCGGTGGGAGGTATTTCAATGCTAAATTGACGCGTTGCGCGGTTGGTTGATCCAACCTCTTAAAGTAATCCCACTTGGTTACCGGTCTCTCATTTTTCGTAGTGAGAAGATCAGTGGTCCCAACCCAAATGGTTCGTAGCGGGTGATGCTGTGCTGATACATCATCTCCTTTTTTGGCAGGATGCTGATCCGTTGAATTCGCACCCAGTAAGCTACGAGGTATTATCAGCATGCTTAGTATGAGCATTACGATCATGATACTCCTACTTTTTGCGTTCATTTGAATCCTCCTTACTTCTTATCCTAGCGTTGCAGAAAATCTGGTTGTTCGGCGGGCATTTCAGCAATTCAGAACGGGAACAAAGGCGAAACAAATGGGGGTCGGGAGTCTTTTATGGACGGTCTCGTAGGCCAGCCGCGTACGCCCTTGGAATTCAACCTGGCGATTTGTCAAAAGTCCACCCGATCCATCTGCCTCCTACCCTTCCCCATCGACCACCATTGCTGCATCACGATTTGAACGACAACATACGTCTGTGAGACAGCAAGGCATGTGCCTGGAAGATTGCTAAAAAATCTTTCTTACCTTATTCAGACGATACGAATAGACACATTTTTTCAGAAAGAAAGATCAGGAAAGAAAACCGTATCCAAAAGGATAGTAGCGGTATCGAAAGAGATACGAAGCTCAGGAGTCACATCGCCTGCCGATCGGGATGATTGTAGATGAACCTGAGGGAAGGACTGTCGTGAAACATTTCTCGACGGCGTCATAGTATGGAGGAGACGTATATCCGGCGTTTTCCTTCGGCGCGCCTCACTCGTCGAGGCTGGGGCTGAGGAGGAACGGTCCATAGACCACAGCGAACAGCAGATAGGCGCCGCTCCAGCTCACTGCAGCCGAACCAAGTACGAGAGTTGTCGGAAGGCCAGTGGCCGGCCCGAAGACCCGCAGCAACGCACCAAGAGTGACCAGGATGTAAATGGACCGCGTCGCAGGACCGGCATGCCGGTCACGTCCCGTATGGCCTAAACTCGCGCGCGTCATCACCGCCAGCGTCATGACACCAATGGCGCCGGTTGTCAGCGCATGCACGGCATCTTCTTTCGTGAGACCGATTCCGAGAGTCGCACCTCCCAAAAGCAGCATGGCCAGCGCCAGCCAGCCATAGCCCCAATGCAGGATCAACACCAAGGGCTCGCGCCAGGTGAGCCAGCCGTACCAGCGCAACAAGCGGCCCACACTGGCGAGCCCGGCCGCCACCAATAACCAGCCCGTCGCGATGCTCTGCGGTTGCACTGCCCAGGCAACAACGGCGATAGCCACCAAAACGATAGACAGGCCGTCGAAGCGCGAAAAGGGCGCAGGCCGCCGGGTCTCTCTGTGTCCGGCCAGAAATTCTCCGGTGAAATTGGGAACGAGGCGTCCGCCGATCAGCGTCAGGAGGACCATGATCAACGCCAGCGCCACGCGCACGGCAAGATCGATCTCCTCTCCACTCACCGCACTGAGATGGAAAAAGATGTTTGCGCAGGCATAGAGGCTGATTACCCCTGCCACGGGAGCTTGATTCCAACTTCCTCCGGCTGCAAGCTCTCTCCAGACCAACCCTGCCACGACGACGAAGAAACTTCCATCAATGAGGGCCGACAGCACGGGCGTGAGCAATGGAACCGCCATTACGAGACGTCCAGACAGCCACAGGGCAAACAACAGCATCAACGCGCGTCCTTGAATCGGCGGCCGGTCCGTCCAGTTCGGAACCGCTGTCAGTAAGAAGCCGGTGATCACCGCGGGAAGAAAACCGAAGACCATCTCGTGCACGTGCCAGTCCCGAGCAGCGGAAAGCGCCGCGGAACTCCCGCCTCCGGCCAGCATCACGATCCAGACTGGGATGGCAAGCCCGGCAAACAGCGCCGCGCCAAGAAAGAACGGTCTGAATCCGTAGGAGAAGAACACGGGTCCTGGTGAAACCAGGTCCTGGCTACTGTGATCAATCGTACCAATTTTCATATGTGAGTCCTGAAGCAGATCGGAATAAGGTTCGGCACGGTGAGAACTCGGGCAGATGTGTCAGATTCTCGGCGAAGGGCGAGTGAGATCCCAACGCACCCCGATCATGCCCTGTTTGCGGTTCGAAATCTCCCAGGTCCAAATCCCGTACGGATCCCTCGTTGGCGGCTCCGAACCGCCTCGCGACGGATCCAAGCAGCGGCTATGGTCGTCAGGATTATCACTCGGGGGCTCATAATCGCTCACCACCAGCGTGGGCTCCTCCTTGATGGTCCAACCTTGCGCCAAATAGTCCGAAAGATCCACACGGAACGAGAGCCGCCGATAAAAGGCTTTTTTCCCCAAATGCATATGGAAATCACGCCGGCCTTCATCATAGCCCCGATACACGTCCAGTTCCATGCGCGCCGTGGGTCCCTGTGTACCCTGGAGTGGTTTCAACTCGTTCGGAAGTACTTCGTACCAGACGTAGTTGCCGGAATTCTCGTAAATCGCACGCTTATCGGCCGGCGTATGGTGAGGCAGCGGCGGCTTTTTCGGATCGATCCAACCATGGCGACTCGTGCCGTACTTCAGTACGTAGGGATCAGCGCAATGGTTCTTCGCGCTGAACTCCACCTGATGCACGACCTGCGCCACGTTGTCGCTCTGCAGCTCCCGTTGAACGGCGCCATGCCTGGCCACAATCGCCTCATTCTGGGGATGCGGAGACACTCTCACCGCATAGGTAAATCGCTCGATCTCCCAGACATTGGAATGGCCATGAGGATCAAGCAGAACAGACACGAACTCGTGATAACGCTTGCCCTCCGGACCGGAGGCCGCCTCCTTGTTCGGACGAGACATTTTCAAAATCGAATTATGGTCTCCCGGAATACACTGCCCATAGAGGAAATACCCGCGAGAAGACGCTCGCGGCACCACCGCGTCGGCGTCACCCCAAAAACAATAGAACGGAATCGGCAGCCCGCGACTATCGCCCCATTGTTTGGCATCGATGATCTGGTCTCGAATCTTCTCATGGGTGTCGCAGGTAGGCTCACTAAACAGGCGTAGCGCCTGCTCCTGCGGATTCGGCAAGAGTAACGACACCATCTTGCGCAGTCCGGAAATGATGCGAGAGCCGAAATTGGGCGTCGCCAACAAAATCACCTGGCGGATGCGTTGGAGTTCGCCGGCCGCCGGAGAGGCGAAACATTCTTCCATGTACTTTTGAATCACCAGCCCGCCCATGCTATGCCCAACCAGGGTCAAATCGACTCCCTGCCCTCGATCGGAAGAGGGCGCGACTCGTTTGAGATGATCACGCAGTTGACCGGCGATTTCGCCGATACTCGGGGAACGTTGATAGATCGGAATGCGGAAGAGCCTCGAGAGGTAATTGAAAGAAGGCGCGATCTCGAACTGTGCCGTCACTCGTTCATCGCTCAAGAGCGCGTCCCGCAGCGTGGTCCAGGTCTCATCAGAGCTCCCGAATCCATGCACGAAGACAATCCACTGCTTCGTCCCTCGCAGATTCTCCTGGTGCACACGCTCTGACTGCATGACTCTCCTCAGGTACCTGAACGTCCAATGCTCATTCGCCCTGGGGCGATCGAGGTACCACACCGAATCCCACGATGTTCACATCTACGGACAGGACCAACCCATTGTCCTGCATCCGTTATCCGAAGAAACAGCCGTGAGGATCCGTATCGATTTCACGGACAAGACCTGCCACGTCGTGACTGGAAAAATATGGCTCATAGCCGTACCATTTGAGATTGGCCCGCTGCCAATAGAGCTGCCATTGCTGAACGGTCCGAACAAATTTCAGCTTGGCGATGACCGATTCACCCCACTCCTCAGGCTTATCCCAGCGAGGCCGTCGTTCGACAATGAGCACCTCATGCCCTTTCACCCGATACTCCAGTCGCAGCTGTGGCAGGAGGTGGACCGGACTGCGCCTGAGGCAGAGTTGGCCCACCGTCTTCTCAATCCGTTTGAGCTCGAGTTCGCTGAAGGCCATTCCCCACCCAATTCTTAGAGAATCGGCGCAGCGTACGTTTTTAGAGGAAATCCTGTCAAATCGTGAGAGGCATGAAGTTGGAGTGGGCGTCGCGTCGTGCGCAAGGAATGATGAAGCTATTCGGTTTCGTATCCTCTCCCCGGCAGGTAAGGACCACGAGCATGGAGCAATTGAAAAGGTTCTCGGGGAGCGGCAGGCGATGGGGTATCGATCGATGGCGTCGCGGCAGGCTCAGCCTCGAGTTCGAAGCGTTCTCGCCGGAGTTCATGGCCGGTGCGATTGCGATACACCAGCTCGTTGGTATCCAGATCATATTCCGGAATCTCGGGGTTTTCCCATCGTTGCATGAAGTAGTGCGCATAGAGCGTGTAGAGGCCATGCTCCTTGCGGTTGCGTTGGAGGACATACTCCGGCATGGTGTGGAGATCCAGATCGGCATGGTAATGCTGAAGCCAGAGGTAATCGCCGAAAATCACCAGCTTGACCAACGGAGCGTCTGAGTACAGCTTGAGCCTCACGACTTTCCCGATGGCCTTGAGTCGCCGAAGGAGCGCAATGCTCTCCCGAACTTCCTCGCAAAACGCCTGAGGGCTATACGCAGGATGAGCGAGCGCCTGCATACGCGCGCTCGCATCCTGACTGAAGGGATTGACCAGCATGACCTTCGCCTCCAGGCACTTGTCGAGGACCGACGACAGATCCCCCACCTGATCGACAACCGTGCCGGATCCGCTGGACCCGATCACCATCACGGTGCGACCTGCCCCCTGCTCTTCCTTCAAAGTCTTGATACGCTGCGCTGCCTCACGCGCGCGCCGCGGGAAAAAGGACACGAGACCGGCGCCGGTCGCCGCGGCGGCGAGGGCTCGGTCCCGCATGCTGCGATGCACATACTTAAAGCACAGCATCAGCACAATGGCGGCGGTCATTTCCACCGCAATCAGGGAGAACTTGTCGTGCTCGACGCGAGACCAGAACGACAGGAACTGCCTGGCTCCGGCCGGTAAGAGCAGCGCGATGCCCGCGCTGAGCGCCACAATGACAATGTGATAGAGGCTTCCTGCCGCGTCGCGGAGAAAGGCTCGGAGAATGGAACAGGATTCTTGAAACAACCAAACACCTCTTGAAAGAGTAATGGAACGATTCCCACGGCTGTGACGGGCTGACGATGCGAACGACGGAGGAAAACACCTTCGGCGGTAGGCTCAGCAGAAACGGCGCGGCAGCAGGCACATACAACAATCGCGTAAGACTTCGGTGTTCCAGGAGCAGCTGCCCCCGAGTACAGAAGGCCTTACGCGAACAAGGGCACTGTACCAGGTCTGCGCGAGTGACGCAAGGAGGGGCAAAGCTGGGCTCACGCCCCGAAGGTCATAAGGTTGGAACGGCATGTTGGGAAGCGGAGACCCCAAGGTCCTGCTCATACCACGCAATGGTCCGTTTCAGACCTTCATCCAGCGAAACTTTTGGAGTCCAACCCATCAGTTCTTCTGCTGGTTTCGTATCGGCGATACTCACTTGCTCAAGCGGTCGATCAGACCTGGCGCCGAACAGAGGAACAATATCCGATCCCATCAACCCCACAAGCTTTTCGACCACGGTTCGAACCGTTTCTGCGCTCCCCGACCCAATGTCGATAGTTTTACCTTCGAGATTGTCTGCAAGCGCCGATGCAAGAAGCGCATCCACGACATCATCGACGTAAATCCAATCAATGGGGCGCTGGCCGCTAGAGAATGTGGGCACATCTCCCTTCAACACCGAACGGATGACGTATGGAATAAGTTTCTTCACGTCGCCCTGTGCGGGGCCATAGACCATAAAGACCCGTAGAATAACAGTGGGCAGTTGATAGAGTGCATGAAACATTCGGGCATACGCGCTACTCGCCCATTTCGTGGCCGCATAGGGAGAGCTCGGTACGACATCCGCCCCGCCCGACGACGGCTCTTCTAAAGACCCTGGCAGAACGAATCTTTCGCAGCCCACGGCTTGGGCGACCGTCAATAAATTCACCGTGGTCATGAGGTTCGATTGGAATGTCGGGACGATGGCATCGGTACTGCGCGTCCCAACCACATGACTGGCCAAGTGATAGACAACATGAGGCCTGATAGCCTCAAATAAGCTTCTCGTAGTGGGCAGTTCGGCAACATTCGCTTGATACCATCGTATGGCAGGGCTTCTGTCAGGTTGCTGACCCCGTGAGACCGCATAGACGCGGGCACCCACTTCCGAAAGACGGCCCAGAAGATGGCTTCCGATGAATCCCGTTCCTCCGGTGACAAATACTCGTTTGCCGGCCAATGCATTGAAGTCCGTCATGCTCCGTCTTGCCTTCATATTTGACTGGATGAAATGTGTCGCGGACTTTTTAGTTTTATACAGACTCGCAGTGTCAATACAAGCGAAGAAGATAGAAATATTTGTTTGAATGAGTACACGGGCACCACCACGACCTCGAAAGATTCCCGGTCTCTTGGCCGTGTAGGGATGCAACAGTGCACCGATAGGCAGGTCACATTCAGGAATCTCGGCGTTCCTCCATCGCTGCATGAAGAAGGGGGCGTCTACTCAGCGGATCCGGTGCGCTGTGGGCACAAACAACCATCGCGTAAGACTTTCCAGTGATCCAGGAGCTGCTACCACTGAGTACAGAAGGTCGATGAACAGCGCGCCCATGCCAAGCCACTTTCACATAATCGTGGCCAGATATTCGATCAACAGCACGAGGCCCGTCCCGCCCGTCGGGAGTGCAATCGCGCCGAAGAGCGGATGCTGTGTGAACGGGAGAAACGCGCCCTCTCGATTGTCGTCGATTAACTCGACCATTCGCTCAATCGGCTTCCTGTTCACGGACTCGCCGGTTAGGCCAGATAGCCTACCCTTCAATTGTGCCACGGCGGTGCGTTTCGCCTCTTCAGCCGAACGGCGCAGATAGACCGCGTTCCCCAACGCGTAGGCAGCATTCAGGCCGAAAATAACCATCAAGCTGACGGGAAAATCCCAGTTGTCAAAGTACGTGTGACGCGCCAACCCCATGAGAAACAGAATGACGAATGGGTAGTACAACATGAAGCTGATGACGGCCGTGCGCTGCGCAATCAGCTCGATGCCCAACCATTCGTTCAGGCTGGCCTTGTCCGTCTCGTGATTCATCGCCTCCTGCGCGAGAAGATCTTCGGGCCAGAGGATCTCGGTGGCGATCATGATCTTGATCAAGCGTCGGCACAGTCTCGTAGCGTCCACCACATAGAACATCAACAGAGTCATTCCAAGGACACTCAGCAACAGTATGAGCGCGTTGATTCCGAAACAAGCCGAGCCCCGACAAGGCATCGTCGGTGAACCAAACAACCGCATGAGGAGCCATCCCAAAACGCCGTAGCAGAGCGTTTGGGGTACGATGCGACTCAACCGGTGCTTCCATCGCCCGAGTGTTTGGTATTCCTGCCAGAGGTCCGTCGCCAGAGCGGCTCCACCAGGGTGAGGACGCCAATAGTGGATCCCCAGCAGCGAGCAGGGAATCATCGATGCGGTCTTCGAGGGAAGGAGAGCAAATCTCATCGCCAAGGCTCGGTCGTTTTCTCTGAGCCTCATTGAGGAGTAGTAGAAAAAGATTCCGCAGAGAGCACAGGCAAGGAGCCGAATCACCGTCGTCGGCCAGACGCTGACCCCCTGCGTGAGACTGAACGGTTCGCCTGCCGGCCCATCGCTCATCGCCCACATCAGCAGACCGGCAGTGGCTCCTCCAAACGCGAGCATGGATAGCAGCATGATCCTATGCGTGCGCGCACGGAGCAGGTCCAGAAATTCGCTATTGAGAAGCAGAGCGCAGAGCAGCGCCGCGCCCACTGCCAGGCCGGCGAGTCCTATCTTTCCGGCACTAGGCAGACTGAGCATCCCGGTCGTGGGATTGAGATCCGGACGGGGCGCATGAATGCTCGGAAGAGTTCCGGGCTGATCGAGGCTGATATCCACCGCGCCATGCCGACCCATTTCATACAACCTAGGCTTGCTGGCGGTCGAAAACCTCGCCTGGGTGAGAGCGGTCCGCACCTCACCTTCCTGAGGGCCGGACACCACATATTCTACGGCTCGCAAGGCCGAGTAGAACAAGGCTGTCTGGTAACTGTCGCGGAAGGGCGGGATCGGCGTTTGAAGATCCGAATGCAGTGTCAGCCCGAAATGTGATGCGACAATCAGGTTGCGCGTCCACTCCCCCTGCCCTGGATGGGTCATTCTGGCATCCAGATCGGTCGTGAAAAAGATCGCGCGCGGAAAGTCATTCCGTAACGCTTGCAGGATCATGAGCTTGTCGTACACATCGCTGCCCAGGACACCGATCGCTACAAATTCTGTGGCGTCGTGCTTCAAGGTTTCGGCTAAGCGACGGAGGTAATCCATCTGGCCTCGACCGGTCGGCGCTTCCTCCGTGCTGTGCGGAGCCCCCGAGATTTTATCTCCCGGTTTTCCCTTCGCCGGAGTGCCGGCTGCGTCCTTTCCGTCCCCCTTCGGTGGCAACTCCCCGTCGAGCCCGGCGAGATACGAATAACGGTGAACCCACTTGGGCCATGCCCCAGTGCGAAGCACGTTGAGCTCAGGCTCGATCCACCTGCCCCTCGGGGCATTGCTCGCCTTCGCCATCGTTTCTGCCATGGCGACGAACGTCAGCGGCAAGGCCCGCCCGTACAGCGTATCCCATTCCGAAATCAATGCGACGTGTGGGATCTGACAAGTCGGTTTCGCATTCTGGAGCAAGGACGGATCCGTACTGCTGTCCTTCATGTCATTGCTGCAGTCCCCTGCCTGATCCCGTCTAAGCGTCAGATCGACTCGACGGCGCTTCAGCTCTTCCACGAGTTGTTCTGCCAGTTCGTCATCCGTTCCGATTGTCCTGACGAATGAAAGCCCACGCTGGGCAAAGGCACGCGCGACATCCCGTTCATCCGCGTCCTTGCGGGACTGGTCGAACAAAAACGGAGTAGCGGCCGTGGCCCAGGAGGAGTAGAACGTCGCGCCTTTCAATGCGGCGATGTCGGAGGAAGGCCGCTTCAATTCTTCCAACATGGCGGAGAGTGTGCCGGAGGTGCGTGGGCCCAACACCCTGTAGCTTCCGCCCCCTTGACCGGGCTTGCCATTCAGATAGGTGATCAACCCTCCCAACGTCGCAAGGGGGTCGGGACTGAAATCCTGGTCTTTGAGCCACAGCACCAACACCGGTTGTCTATCCGACGACATCCGGCTGTTCCGATCCGGCAGAAACCATTCGGCCGGAATGAGCAGAGGCGAGTCAGCAGGCCGAGGCCACTCAACATAACGAATGTATTCCCCGGACTCGGGCAAATACCCTGCCGCCCCCAGCGCGGAGCCCACGGCATACCGGTCCTTCAACCTGGACTCCACACCATTGGCATAGGGGCTGCCATCCATGAAGACGGGAAGCATCAGAAATTCCGATGCAGTGGGCTCGAGGCGGATCGCCCGCAGCAGATCGGAAAACGTGTGATGCGAATGAACATGGCTCCCGCCAGCTGGTTTCGACGCGGCCTCCTTGAGCTGATGGGTCGAGATTGCCTCGAACGGATCCTGCCAGAGACGCGCCTGTACGCGATCCGCCTTCACGGACAGGTATTTTTCGGTTTCCTTATCAATTGGGCGTGAGGTCTTGAGGGGCACCTGGTAAATGATGAGACTGCTCACGGCCGCCAACAGCAACGCCACCACGCCGGTTAACGGCAGCTTGGATTTTTCATCTTTTTGTTCAGCCATGCAGGCGACCTGTCTTCCCAGTGAATTGCGTCGGCGGATCAATCGAGGTGCTCAATAGGGCGGTCATCTCGTCATGCCAAAAACAGCGACAGGCTAGTCTTGAGTAATAAAACTGTCAATGGAGGAAGCGACGAAATGGACGTGACATGACAGGTCACCCACCACGCGGATCGATTGATCTAGTAGGAAATCCACAGTCACTCACTCTCAGCCGGGAAGGGAGTCCTGGCTAGTCGCGACCGGCGAGCACAGGAGAGCAACCAGACCTCCCTTCCCTCCCCCCCTCCCTCTCGGTTTGACTTCAACTTTTCCCCTCACTACAATCCCGGCGTGGCATCTCAATTCGTCCATCTGCATCTCCACACCCAATACAGCCTGCTCGACGGCGCCAACCAGATCGACCCCCTGATGCAGCAGGTGAAGTCGTTCGGGCAACCGGCCGTCGCGATGACGGATCACGGCAACATGTTCGGCGCGGTGGAGTTCTACCGGAAGGCCAAGGAAGCCGGCGTCAAACCCATCATTGGCTGTGAAGCCTACATGGCGCCTGGCAGCCGACTCGAAAAAAATTCGCATCTCGCGCACAACGACTACTATCACCTGATTCTGCTCGCGACAAATCTCAAGGGATACCAGAACCTTATCAAACTCGTCAGCAAAGCGTACCTTGAAGGGTTCTATTATAAGCCTCGGATGGACAAGGATATTCTGCAAGAGCACCACGAGGGACTCATCGGTCTCTCAGGCTGTCTCAGTGGTGAAGTCGCCTATCTGATCGGGCAAAAGGATTTGGCCGGCGCGACACAAGCGGCCGGCGAGTACCGCGAGATCTTCGGGAAAGATAATTATTATTTGGAACTTCAGGCCAATGGCCTTGAGCATCAGCGCATTGCCAACGATGGTCTCCTGGAGATCCACAAGAATCTCGGCATCCCGCTCGCCGGCACCAACGACTGCCACTATCTAAAAAAAGAAGATTCGCGTCCGCATGACCTCATGCTCTGCCTGCAGACCGGGAAGACCATCAACGATCCCAATCGGATGAAGTTTGATACCGATCAGCTCTATGTCAAATCGACGGAACAGGCGCTGAGAGAGTTCAAGGAAATGCCGACGGCCGTGTCGAACACCGTCAAGATCGCTGAGGCCTGCAACCTTGAGCTCGCGCTCAACAAAACCTATCTGCCCCAGTTCAAGGTGCCGGAAGGCTTCACGCGCGAAACCTATGTCGAACAGTTGGCCATGGAAGGACTGGCGGCTCGCCTCAAGGAGCGCCCGAGTTCCATCCCGGAGATCGCCTATCAAGTCCGGTTGAAGGAAGAAGTCGCGGTGATTTGCTCGATGGGGTTCGCCGGGTACTTCCTCATCGTGTGGGACATCATCAAGTTCGCCCGCTCGCGCGGCATTCCCGTGGGACCGGGACGCGGCTCGGCAGCCGGCAGTCTCGTCGCCTATGCCTTGCGCATTACCGATCTCGATCCGCTGGTGTACTCACTGTTGTTCGAGCGTTTCTTGAACCCTGAGCGTGTGTCCCTCCCCGACATCGACATGGACTTCTGCATGGATCGCCGGGACGAGGTCATCAACTATGTCATCCACAAATACGGCGAGGACCACGTCGCGCAGATCATTACCTTCGGAACTATGAAGGCCAAGGCGGCCATTCGCGATGTCGGTCGCGTCCTGGAGATGCCCTACGCCGAGGTGGACCGGATCGCCAAGCTCGTGCCGGACGATCTCAAGATGACCCTCGATAAGGCCCTCGAACAGGAGCCACGCCTGAAGGAACTGGTCGAGAAAGATCCGAAGGTTAAGGAACTGATGTCGGTAGCGCAGTCGCTCGAAGGCCTCGCGCGTCATGCCTCCACCCACGCGGCCGGCATCGTCATTTCCGATCAGCCCCTCACCGACCACGTGCCGCTCTATAAAGGTCCGAAGGACGAAATCGTCACCCAATATTCCATGGGTGATGTTGAAAAGATCGGCCTGGTGAAGTTCGACTTCCTGGGATTGAAGACCCTCACCATGATTCACCGCGCGGAGCTGCTGGTGAACCAGGGGCATCCGGAGCGACCGCCCTTGTACGTCGAACAATTGTCCTTCGACGATCCTGAAACTTTTGCGCTGCTCTCTTCCGGCAAGACGACCGGCGTATTCCAGCTGGAAAGCTCCGGCATGCGCGACCTGCTCATGGGGCTCAAGCCCGACCGGTTCGAAGACATCATCGCCATCATCGCGCTCTATCGCCCCGGTCCGATGGACCTCATCCCGGACTTCATCAAACGCAAGCAGGGCAAGATTCCGATCGCCTATGAGATGCCCGAACTTGAACCGATCCTGAAGGACACGTACGGCGTCATCGTCTATCAGGAACAGGTCATGGCCATCGCCAACAAGGTGGCCGGGTTCTCACTCGGGCAAGCGGATATTCTTCGCCGCGCCATGGGCAAAAAGAAGCCGGAGGAGATGGAAAAACTCCGGGTGCAGTTCCTGGAAGGCGCGAAGCAGAAAAAAATACCTGAAAAGAAGGCCGACAAGCTCTATGAGTTGATCCAGAAGTTCGCCGGGTACGGGTTCAACAAGTCTCACGCCGCAGCCTATGCGGTGGTCTGTTACCAGACAGCCTACCTCAAGGCCCATTATCCGACCGAGTTCATGGCGTCGTTGATGACGACCGACATGGGCAATGCCGATAAGATCGTCGGCTACTTCACCGAATGTCGCGGGCTCAGCATTCCGGTGCTTCCCCCGGACGTGAATCAAAGCCATAAACATTTTACGGTCGTCGATAACGGCATTCGTTTCGGCATGGCCGCTATCAAGAATGTCGGCGAAGGCGCCGTCGAGGCGATCATCGACGTGCGCAACGAGACGGGACCCTTTCGATCCTTCTTCGATCTCTTTCGCCGGGTTGATCTGCGCAAGCTCAACAAGCGGATGATGGAAGGTCTCATCAAGGCCGGCGCCTTCGACTCCATGGGCGGGCGTCGCTCCCAATATCTGGCCGTCCTCGATCAAGCGATGGATGAAGGTACGAGCATTCAGAAAGAGCGTGCCCTCGGCCAAACCAGCATCTTCGGCGACGACATGGATGGCACCCCCCAGACGCTCGCGGAACCCACGCTGCCCGATGTCCCGGAGTGGAGCCAGGGCGAGATGCTGAAATACGAACGCGAGCTCACTGGCTTCTATATCAGCGCGCATCCGTTGGCTCGTTATGAAGCGGCCATCCAGCTGTTTGCCAATACCACAACTACGCAGATCCCCGACGTGCCCGACGGACGCGAGGTGAAACTCTGCGGCATCATCACGGCCGTGAAATCGATGCTCACGAAAAAAGGCGACCGGATGGCCTACGTGACGCTGGAGGATTTACATGGGGTAGTGGAAGTGATAGCCTTTCCCGATCTCTATCGCGACCATGCCGAGATGATCGTGCCGGAACGAGTCGTGCGATTGACGGGCACCGTGGATCGCGGAGACAAAGGCACCAAGTTGCGCGGGACCAAGATCGAACCGCTGGCCGAATTACAGAACACGGGAATCTCGCGGGTCATGATTCGGTTGAATGCCGGTCCGACCGCTTCAACCAGACTTCCGATGCTTCGCCAGGTATTCCAAAAATACCCCGGCTCCTCGACCGTCTCCCTCGTGATGGACTTAGGGGAAACCATAGAGGCACGGACGTCGCCTCTTCCCAACATCAAGATCACGCCCAGTGAGCATTTCGTCGCTGATATAGAGGAAGTGCTGGGCAAAGGTGCCATCACTTTGGTAACCTAGGCGCACCTAGGCAACACCCTTAGGGGGTTCGACCGTATGAGAGACTACCTCGACTTTGAAAAGCCGATCCGCGAACTCGAAGAGAAAATCGAGAAGCTCGCTTCCGCGGAATCGCCCAAGTCCGGCACGCAAGAAGAAATCCGGAAGTTACGGACGAAACTCGCCCAGGTTGAACATCAGCTCTACAACGGCCTGACTCCCTGGCAGCGCACTCAGTTGGCCCGCCATCCCCAGCGGCCCACGACGCTCGACTACATCCACGAACTCTGCCGCGACTTTCTCGAACTCCATGGCGACCGTAACTTCGGCGACGACCGCGCCATCGTGGGAGGATTCGCCCGGTTCAACGACCGAACCGTGATGATCATCGGGCACCAAAAGGGCAAGACGCTCAAGGAGCGCATGCAGCGGAACTTCGGCATGCCTAATCCGGAAGGTTATCGCAAGGCGTTGCGGCTCATGCGGTTAGCGGAAAAATTCGGCCGCCCGATCATCACCTTGATCGACACCCCAGGTGCCTATCCAGGCATCGGCGCCGAGGAACGTGGACAGGCCGAAGCGATCGCCAGAAATCTATTCGTCATGTCACGGTTAGCCGTCCCCATCATTTCCGTGGTGATCGGAGAAGGCGGCAGCGGCGGCGCCCTGGCGTTGGGCGTGAGCGATCGCATCCTCATGTTGGAACATTCTGTCTACTCGGTCATTTCTCCAGAAGGCTGCGCGGCCATTCTGTACGACGACCCCGCCAAGGTGCCGGATGCCGCCGCCTCGCTGAAAATGACCGCACAAGACCTGGTCGGGCTCGGCATCGTGGATGAGGTCATCCCGGAACCACTCGGCGGCGCGCACCGTGACCCCAGAGCCATGTGCGACCGTGTCGCGAAAACCTTGGCGAATCAGCTCTATGCCCTGGCTGAACTGCCCACGGACCAGCTCATCGCGCAGCGCGATCAGAAATTCCGTAAAATCGGTGTCGTCGGCGGACTCGTGCCGGTGGGAGCCTAGCCACTCTCGAATTCCCGCCATTCTTCAAGGCGCATCCGGCCGAGCGATCGGCATACCTCTTCCACCATCACTATGCCTATCAAAACCAGGGCAAGGTCGACGGCGGCACCACGCGCTGGGATGGCATCGACAACTATCTATACTGCGCTCATCGATCAATGGCGGGCCGGTCTGCGCTTCGAGTGGATGCGCGACGAAACCGGCACCAGGGTCGGCGGCAACCCGGTGCGCGACAATCCGAACCTCGGGCCGTTTGACGGATCCTTCTATTCGCTCAGCGCCGCTTCAACTACCGGCCTCACCCCAATGTGTTGATTCGTCCGGAAGTGCGCGCCGACTGGTTTGACGGGCGGCGCTCGCCCTACAACGACGGCCCGAACAAGAATCAGGTCTTGGCCGCGATCAACGCCGCGTTGCAGTTTTTAGGGGACGCGTGACGGAGCAGGCGGGTCGGAAATTACCGGCCTGCCTGGCCGGCAGACAGCAGCCCCAACGCAATGAAGCGGTGCTGAATGACCGATAGGATGTGCTGTCGAAGTTCAGTCCGGTAGGGCACAAGGGAGGGATCACCGAGATACCGGTCCACCGTGCGAGGCAACTTTTTCCACCAAGTACGTGCCGCCTCCCTCGCCTGGTGAGCCCCAATCTCCCCGCCCGCCAGAATCACCCTCAGTTCCTTCTCGAAGAATCCGACATGGACCTGTTCGTCTTCAAGGATGTCCGCCAGGTCGGGCCGCACCGTCGCGAGGAGTGTCGCGAATTCCAGTCCGAGCGCCTCGTACCCGAACAACAACACCGCCAGCATTTCCCATTGCGACGGCACGGTCGGCAGCGTCGGCGCCCGCTGCGACGTCGTGCCGAGCATGCCTTCGAATTGCCGCAGATGATCCTTCTCATCGGCCTCATGTCGTTGCAGAAAGACCTGCACATGGCGGGGAAGGTTCTGCGTTTGAGCGGCACGCACGGCCCACAGCGCCATCGCCTCGGCGCGGAGAAACCGTTCGAGTAAGGCGCGTTCACAGTTCGCAGGCAAGACGATCATCGCCAGACTCAGCCCTCGCTTGGCGGATCCAGCGGGCCGGCCCATTCGCCCTTGGTCAATCCGACTTCTTGTGACGTGCCATCGGGCCATTGAAAGTAGCCGACCTCATCGACGAACAGAATCAGAAGCTCCGTGTCTTCTTCAAGCCCGCGCCACCAATACCATCCGGCCGTCTTCGGCTTCTCATCCGTCCACAACAGTCGTTCCATCGCAAGCTGATCTCCCTATGAGTCATTCAAGAGTCGGCGGGCAGAGCCTGTTTCTGATACAGTCTTGTCCAAGTTCAATTGCCGGGCGCACCCTATCATGGACCGACTACCAATAGAAGAGGCGATCCCTACCCTGCGAGCGGCGCTGGCAACCGGACATGCGGCACTCCTGACGGCGCAACCGGGCGCGGGCAAAACCACCCGCGTGCCGCTCGCGCTCCTTGATCAACCCTGGCTCGCCGGGCAGAAGCTGGTACTGCTGGAGCCGCGGCGTCTGGCGGCGCGTGCAGCGGCGGCCTACATGGCGGCGACCTTACACGAACCAGTCGGCCGAACCGTGGGATACCGCATTCGCCACGATACCAAGGTCGGACCGGACACGCGCATCGAAGTGGTGACGGAAGGCATTCTCACGCGCCTGCTTCAGCATGACCCTTCGCTCGCCGGGTACGGCCTCGTCATCTTTGATGAGTTTCACGAACGCAGCCTGCAGGCCGATCTTGGCCTAGCCTTCGCACGAGAATCCCAGAGAGTATTACGGCCGGACCTTCGCCTGCTGATCATGTCGGCGACGTTGGACTGTGCCGCCGTCACACGCCTCCTTCAGGATGCCGAGACCATCTCCTGCGAAGGCCGCCTCTTTCCTGTCAGCACCCAGTACCTCCACCAGCCGATCGAGGGCCGTCTCGAACCGGCCGTCGTGCAGAGCATTCGTCAAGCCTTGATCCGTGATGCCGGCAGCCTATTGGTTTTTCTACCGGGCATGGCTGAAATCCGTCGTGTGGAACGGCAGCTGCGAGATGCCTCACTCGGTTCCGACATCCTCATCGCGCCCCTGCATGGAGAGCTGCCGCAGCAGGAACAGGAACAGGCGATTCTTCCCGCGTCGCCGGGCCAACGAAAGATTGTGCTCGCCACCTCCATTGCCGAAACGAGTTTGACCATTGAAGGCGTGCGAGTCGTCATCGATGCCGGACTCATGCGTGTGCCGCGATTCGACCCTCGCTCGGGACTGACCAGACTCGACACCATTCGTGTCACGCAGGATGCCGCTGATCAGCGACGCGGCCGCGCCGGTCGGTTGGAACCTGGCAGCTGTTACCGACTTTGGACGGTAGCCGAGCAAGCAGCGCTTCTCCCCCGCCGTCCGCCGGAAATTCTGGAAGCAGACCTCACCGCGCTGGCCCTGGACCTGGCTGAATGGGGCGCCGTCGAAGCCACCGAGCTGTCCTGGCTGGATCCACCACCCACCGGCGCGTTGGCCCAGGCGCGTCAACTGCTGCGGCAGCTTGGGGCGCTGAACGCGCAGGGCACCCTCACGCCGCACGGCCGCCGGCTCGCCCACGTGACCGTGCATCCTCGGCTGGCTCATATGATGGTGACTGCTGTCCCGCTCGGTTGGGGAACTTCGGCCTGCGACCTAGCCGCCCTGCTCAGTGAGCGCGATATTCTGCAAGGCGGACCAGGGTGGCGAAATGCGGATCTCCGCATCAGGATCGAAGCGTTGCGAGGCACGAGGGATCATCTCGCCGGAGCGACGATCAATCGAGCGGGCTGTGAACGGGTGCGTCGCGCGTCGGAGCAATGGCGGCGGCAATTGCAACTCAAGCCGTCAGGCGGCGATCGTACCGAACACATCGGCATCCTGCTCGCCTTCGCCTACCCCGACCGCATTGCGCAACGAATCCCCGGTAGCGACGGTCGGTATCGATTGGCCAACGGCCGCGGCGCGTCTTTCCACACCGTTCAGGGATTATCACAAGACGAGTATCTGGTGGTCGCGCAGCTCGACGGCACCGGAGACTGGGCGAGGATTCTTCTCGCCGCTCCCGTCACGCAGGCTGGACTCACACAGTATTGTGTGGATCAACTTCAGCGCGTCGACCTGTTGGAATGGGACGAACGCTCGCAGAGCGTGCGTGCGAGACGACAACAGCGGCTTGGACAACTCATCCTCGACGATCGTGGTCTCCACGACCCTGATCACGCGCAAGTGATGAGGGCGCTCCTGCTGGGCATCCAACGGGCGGGACTGACCTGCCTGCCCTGGACGAAGGATCTGCAGCAGTGGCGACAACGGGTCGCGTTTCTCCACCACGTCGATCCCACCTGGCCGGATCTGTCGGAGGACGCGCTCGAGAAAGAGCTCGCCCGCTGGTTGGGCCCCTACCTCGATGGCCTGACAAGTCTCGCGCAGGTCCGGCGCATCGATCTCCGGCCGCCGCTCGAAGCCCTGCTGACATGGCAACAACGGCAGGAATTGGATCGCCTCATGCCCACGCATCTCACCGTACCGAGTGGGTCCCATGTGCGGTTGGACTACGAACAGGGTGAGACACCGGTGCTGGCGGTGCGGTTGCAGGAAATGTTCGGCTGCCAGGAGACACCGCGGATTGCGGGAGGCAAAGTGCCGGTCATTGTCCATTTGCTGTCACCGGCAGGACGGCCCGTGCAGGTCACGAAAGATTTGGCGAGCTTCTGGCGTTCAGCCTATCAGGAGGTGAAGAAAGAACTGCGAGGGCGCTATCCGCGGCACCATTGGCCTGATGATCCCCTGACGGCACAACCAACAAACCGTACGAAGCGACGGACATGAGGCGTAGGTCGCGAAGGGTCACTCTATGAAAGATTCGTCGTACTGCATGAGCGTGCTGTCCTCTCTCGCACTGTTTCTGGTCATCGGATGGACCTCCATCGCGGAGGCGCAGGCCACGGACGGCTCCATACTCCTCCATGTTTCGACAGATAATCCGCGCTATTTTGTCAAGGCCGATGGTGAAATCGTGTACTTGGCAGGGGCCTACTGGGGCATGAACTGACGGACTATGCGTTCGGAGCCGGGTTGTCTGTATATTCAACCGTTGAGAAGAACTCGTGGACCGGGGCATGAATCTCCTGCGTTTGTGGACCACCGAAACGACAGGAGCCGGAGGGTCTCAACACCTGTCAGCCTCCATACCCTGTCAACGATCAGCCATCTGCTGTGCCGCCGATGGCGGGAACAAGTGGGACTTGGATGCCTTCAGCGTGGGCAACCAGGAACGCTCGGACGTGAATGCCCCCGCGTACTTCGAGCGTATGCGGGCGCGCATACTGGCACTACGTGCGAAAAACATTTATGTGCAGATCATGCTCTTCCATTCGTTTGGATGGGAAAAGAACCTGCGTATTCCCAACAACGACAGCGGGAGTTGGCATCCCTTCGCAGCGGGAAACAATATCAATCGCGTCGATGCCGATCACAACGCCGACGGACAAGGCCTGGAAATGGGCCAACGGGACAACGCCGTCTATGCACGCGAGCTCGCCTATGTCCGGCAGGTGCTCGATACGGTGCGGGACTTGGACAATGTCCTGATCGAGATCTGCAACGAGTGCTACGACGGCGCACGTGAGACTGGATGGCAGGATGATCTCATCGTCTACATCCATCAATATGAACGTGCGCAACAGTCGATGCGGCACCCGGTCATAATGACCAGTTTGCAGAATTTCAACAATGCGCCGCTCGCACTGAGTGCGGCAGAAGCGGTGGAGTATGGAGGTCCTGCTGAAGAAACAAATCCGCGTAAGAACGACGGGGGCAAGGTTAACATTAGTGACTGGGATCACATCAACCCATGCGTGGAGGCCCCCTCTCGCACCTGGCCCTGGCGGGCGTTTACACGCGGCCACAACCTCGCATTTCTGTATTGCAAGCAAGCGGATATTCCAAGCGAGAATGAAGAGCTGGTGATCGCGCGGATAGCGCAAGCCAGAACCTACGCCACAAAGTTGAATCTCAAAAACGCGATCCCGAATGACAGTTCGGGCGACTGCTCGACGGAATATTGTCTCATCGCCCCCAACGAAGTGCTTGGCTATATCCCCTCAGGCGGCACAATTACGCTCACGGTACTCGCTGCAGGGATCTGGACCATAGAATGGCTCGATCCGACCACAGGGCAAACGCTTCCGGCCGCCTCGATCAGAATCGACAAGACCGGACACTCTGTGACCTTCCTAGCTCCCTTTCCAGACGAGTCCGTGCTGTTAGCCACTCGGGCCGGCGTCTCGAGATGAGGACCTGAGCCGACAGGTGCCCATTCTCCGCGGAGGACCTGCCCTTGCTAATCTCCGGCAATTGCCGCATTCTACCCACGAATGAGTCCCGTTCCCTGCCACTGGTAAGCCCACGATGGACCACTTCGCGATCGTTACCGCCTTCGGCCAGGACCGCCCCGGAATTGTCGCCCTGATGGCGGATAGTCTCT
This sequence comes from uncultured Nitrospira sp., assembly GCA_964493335.1. Classification (GTDB taxonomy): domain Bacteria; phylum Nitrospirota; class Nitrospiria; order Nitrospirales; family Nitrospiraceae; genus Nitrospira_A. The sequence continues at coordinate 19,195 of CAZBNV010000017.1, read as the reverse complement.
ACCAGCGCGGCTGTAATATCGAAGACACTTGTATGACCCGGCTGCGCGGCGAGTTCACCATGATGCTCATGGTACGCCTCCCCAACGGCACAGACGCGGACACCCTGGCCAATCGGCTGACGACCGCGATGACACCCCATGGCCTCGCCGTCTTGTGCAGATCGATGCCAGACGGGGCGGCGGCCCGACAGGCCGCCCTGGAGATCCCGACGTTTATGCTGTCGGTCTATGGAGCCGATCATCCGGGCATTGTGGCGCAGGTGGCGCGCACCGTCGCCCATCACGGCGGCAACATCACCGACATGAATACCCGCGTGATCGGATCCGGGGACGCTCCCGTCTATGTCATGGTCTTGGAGATTCAACTGCAGGCAGCGCAGCAGGCTGACCAGCTCAGGCAAGCGCTTGAAGAACTCAAGCCGCTGTTGGGCGTGGATCTGACCTTCCGCCCGCTCGAGAGCGTCACGTTCTGATCGTGGCTATTCGTCCAATCCTGCTGTACCCCCATCAGGGACTCAAATCCAAGACTGCAGCCGTCGTCATCAGCGATCCGGCAGTGCAGACCGTCGTCCAGGACCTCCTCGACACCCTTGCCGCATCGCCCGGCGTCGCACTAGCGGCACCGCAGATCGGGCATCCTGTGCAGGTGATCGTCGTGGACGTGTCGCGGAAAAAAGGCGAGACGGGCCATGGGCTCACGGTGTTGCTGAACCCGGTTATCCTGGCAGTGGAAGGGCGGAAGATCCTTCGTGAAGGATGCCTCAGCGTGCCCGATTATACGGGCAATGTACTGAGACACCAACAAGCGATCGTGGAGGGCCTGGCGCCGGACGGTCGAGTCATCACAATGAGCACGTCGGGATTCGAAGCGCTCGCCTTTCAGCACGAAGTGGACCATCTGCACGGCACACTCTTCCTTGACCGCATCCAGTCGCTCAGCACGGACCTGTTCAGACGGAAGCCATAAGATACGAGGCGAGCCAATCAATGATTCTGCTCACGGGCGCGACAGGGTATGTGGGAGGGCGGCTGCTGCGACGATTGTTGCAGCAGGGCCACCAGGTGCGTTGCCTCGCACGGCGACCGGAATTTTTGCAGGCGCGAGTCGAGCCCTGCGTCCAGGTCGTCGCCGGCGATGTGCTCGACCAGGCGAGTCTGGGGCCCGCCATGCATGGCGTGACCGCCGCCTATTACCTCGTGCATTCCATGGGTTCGTCCGGCAGTTTCGAACAAGCCGACCGTGAAGGCGCACGAAACTTCAGCGAGGCCGCGCGCCTCGCCGGAGTGAGCCGGATCATCTACCTCGGCGGGTTGGGCGACGACCAGGAGCTCTTGTCGCCACATCTGCGCAGCCGGCATGAGGTCGGCGATTTCCTGCGTCGATCCGGCGTGCGAGTGGTGGAGTTGCGCGCCTCCATCATCATCGGCTCGGGCAGTTTGTCGTTCGAAATGATCCGCGCCCTGGTCGAGCGGCTTCCGGTGATGGTCATGCCTCGTTGGGTGCGCGTCCCGGCGCAGCCGATCGCCATCGACGACGTGCTCGCCTATCTGGTCGCCGCCCTGGATATCCCGCTCGCGGAAAGCAGGACCATTGAGATCGGCGGTCAGGATATCGTGTCTTACGGCGACCTCATGCGGGAATACGCGCGCCAGCGCGGGCTACGGCGTGTCATGTTGCCGGTGCCGGTCCTCACACCCTTTTTGTCGAGCCTCTGGCTGGGCCTGGTCACACCCCTCTTTGCGCGCGTGGGGCGCAAGCTCATCCAAAGCATCCGCTATCCCACCATCGTGCGCGACGACAGCGCTCGCCGCCTGTTCACGATCGAGCCGATCGGGGTCCGGGAGGCCATCGCACAGGCCTTGCGCCATGAAGACCGGGAACTGGCGGAATCGCGCTGGTCTGATGCTCGCTCCGCTGCGGGCGACGAGCGACAGTACGGCGGAGTGCGATTCGGTAACCGGTTGCTCGACGTGCGGACCGTGCTCGTACCCGTCTCACCAGCCGCCGCATTTCGACCGATTCAACGGATCGGCGGACGCACCGGCTGGTACTACGGCAACTGGTTGTGGCACGTGCGTGGCTGGATGGATCTCTTGGCAGGCGGCGTGGGGCTCCGTCGGGGCCGGCGTGACCCGAACGCCTTACAGGTCGGCGACGTGCTGGACTGGTGGCGGGTGGAAGCCATCGAACCGGGAAAACGCCTGCGGCTGCAGGCCGAAATGAAATTACCTGGTCGCGCCTGGTTGGAATTTGAAGTGCAACCGGAAGGCACCGGCGCGCGCATCACCCAGACGGCCAGCTTCGACCCTATCGGGTTAGGCGGGTTGCTGTACTGGTATGGGGTCTGGCCGCTCCACGAACTCGTGTTTCGCGGCATGGTCCGGGGCATCGCACGGGCTGCGCAGCGACCGGCGTGACCATCGCCGGCGTCTTTTGATACCTCATCCAGGCCACATGCTCCGGATCCTTCTGCTGATTACTGTCTCGGTCTCCACCCTCGAAGGCGCGCCAAGACGGCCTCCTGTTGCTCCGCCGTGAGCGTCGCGGCCAGCGCATCGCGGCGCAGACGGGCGCGGCCGCTGTCCTGGCGGCTGGCGAGGGAATACCAGAAGAACGCCTCGAGAGCATCCTGATCGACTCCCCGCCCCAACTCATACAACCAACCAAGATCCCGTTGCGCCAGCCCATGCCCCTGATCAGCCGCCCGCTGCAGCCACTGCACCGCTTCCACGTCATCAGTCGTTCCCAAATCGCCCGTGAGCAAGGCCTGCCCTAACATCCATTGCGCATTGGCATCGCCCTGCCCGGCTAACGCTTGCAGTTGATGCTGCGACGCAGGCTCAGCCATCACGAACGACGGCGAGCCGCACAGCAGGGCCACCGCCAACCAGAACCACCGACTCGATTGAACCGTGCTCGTCATATGTCTACGTGTAGTGAGTCGCCGACAAGGCCTCCGCAGTCTTTCGACCGGAGACCAGCGCGCCATCCAACGTCCCGCTTTCGCAATAGTCACCACACAGATACAGCCCCGACGTGGTGCGTGGAGAATTCACTGTAGGAGGCGCATGCAACAGGGCCAAGGGAGGCAGCGCCCCGCTGATCTCATCGGTTCGTACGTGTCTCCAGGCGTTGACTGGCGCGCCGAACCACTCCCGGAGCTGCTCCAGGACGGCCTGCCGCCGATCACCCATCGCAGTCGCGACTGAACTGCGGAGGTTGACGGCAATCAAAGATCGTCCTGGCGGCGCATAGGTCGGCGCCACCTCACTCAACACACAAAATGTCTGCACCGGCCCCGAGCCGTCCCCGTTTACGATCAACCAAGGCCTGCGCACGGGAGACATCGCCGCATCAAAATAGAGCGTGGACGCATGGCGGGCCGACATGGCGATTGGAGCAGCTCCGCGTAATTTCGCGGCGGCCGCATAATCGGTCGCCAGGACGACGGCATCGCCCACGAGGCGCTCGCCGGACTCCAGCAATACGCTGTTTCCTTCGACATGATCCACCGTCGCACTCAACCGGATCGACCCTGCGGGTAGCGCGGCGGCCAGTTGAACGGCGATCGCTCCCATGCCCTGCTCCGGAAGCGCAATCGTCCCGCGCGAGAACGCGGCCCACACGAATTCGAACAACCAGCAGGGCGCCTGCAGCGCCTCATCGAGAAACACGCCGCCGAGAAAGGGCTGGAAGAACCGCGTGAGCATGGCCGGTGAAAAACCATACTCCTGCAAGACCTGCTGCGTCCTGCGTGAGGTGCCGCCCGTTGGCGCGCAGACGCGTTGATGCAAGGCATCCCAGCGAAGCCGGAGGATCCTGAGTTTGTCCCGAAGCGAGCCGATCGGACTCATGAGGGTGTGAAACAGATCTTGCGGTCGTCGGAAGGGGTCACTGATGCGGTGAAAGCGGCCGCCGTAGCGCACGAGCGCGCCCGGGTGAAACGCTCGCAATTTCAGCGCCGGATAATCCAGCGTGCGCTGGGCTTCGGGGTAGCCGCTGAGAAACACCTGGAACCCGCGATCCAGCTGAAAGCCGTCCACGCGATCGGTGCGGACTCGGCCGCCGACGCCGTCGGATGCCTCCAGAATCGTGCAGGAGAGACCAGCCAGCGACAACTGCCGCGCGCAGGCCAACCCGGCAAGACCGGCGCCGATGATCAGTACATGCGGAGTAGCAGGCATGATGTCGAATATCCTAACCGGTGCGGCAGGGCAGACTCCGGCTCCTCGTCACGGATCGGCGACGGCTGCTCACAATTTCTGACAGGCGATCTTCAGCTCCCTCTCGCCATCGCTGCCGGGAATCACACGTGACCACTCCCGAGTCGCCTTTCCCGCGTGCAGCGGCCGTCCTTTCCCCATCTGCGCCGCATAATACTTGGCATACAGCGGGCGGCTCTTGTGAGCTCGGCAATCGAATTGCTTTTTAATTGTGGTGGAACGGTAGGTACCGCTGAGGATTTGCCGGTCCACCTTAAAGTCCTTCAACGTCCACACCGTCACCCGATGCCCCGTCGGAACGACCGTGGCCATGTCCAGAAACCCGTCGTACTTATGGGTGCCACCAACCTTCATCCATTCCGCTGATGCCGATTCACAAGACAGCAGCGTGAGGATGATCGCGAGCGACAGATATTTCAGCATGCAGTGGCTCCTGACTGTAGCGACTATTCTTGCCGTCGCACCTCACGCATCATACCATCACGGCCAGGGAACCGGCAGTACGACCGAGTGCGCTTGGAGACTCCATCCCTTGTCCTTGTGTTTCATCTCACGATTTGAGCACCAGGCAGGCGACGGCACGACGGCCTCTGTGCTTCTCTTTCACGACTCAGCAGTGTAGAGTCACGCTATGAGCGCCTATCACGTCATGCTCACGTCTGCTCGCAACCGCCAGGCAGCCCGGTGAGTTCACCGCAGCAGCCACGAACAAGGCCCACAGCAGCTGCTCGGCCTGATCGGTCGGGTCGGCCGCCATTACCCCAACACCCTACGCGCTCCCCCAGTCCACCTGAATCAGCAGACACCAAACGTGTCACGGTGGATCGCCTGCTGTCCAAACTCGGCATTGCCAGCCGCAGCACAGCGCAGGAGTGGATTCGTGCCGGTCGAGTCCGCATCAACCAACGTCTCGTTCGCCTCCCTGGCACTTGGGTGTCATGGCCGAGTGACAGTCTTTCGGTCGATGGGAAACCGGTCGAGGAACCCGGCAAGCGCTTCATCGTCTTTCACAAACCAAAGGGCCTGCTCACGACGCACCAGGACGAGAAGGGCCGAAAAACCATTTTCGATGTGCTGCCTCGGGAGTTGCAGGCGCTGCATGCGGTCGGACGGCTGGATCAGGCCACCAGCGGGCTACTGTTACTGACCAACGACTCGACACTTTCAAGCTTTCTGACAGACCCGAAGCAGCATGTGCCTCGCCTCTATCTCGTGACGGTGCGCGGTGAAGTGACCGACGAGGAGCGACAAGCCGCCGTCGTCGGGCTCCTAGATCAAGGCGAGCGACTGCACTGTGAGAGCGTGACCGTACAGAAACGCTCCGGACGGGAGTCTCATTTGGAGGTCACGCTGGCCGAAGGCAAGAACCGCGAGATCCGACGACTCTTTAAAGCGCTGGGCCACGAGGTAACCAGACTGCGGCGCATTCAATATGGGCCCTTCGCGCTCAGTAATCTGGAACCAGGCAGCTGGCGCGAAATCCCGATCGAGGAGGCGAGGGCGGCGCTCCATCACGACCATCGAGTATAAGCAGCTCGCCCTGCCCGGCGATTAGTCATCGGTACAACCACGCGCTGCGACTCCATCACACATTCGGCTGGAACAACCCGGTGAGGGTCACTGGTCTCACCGGGTTGTTGACCGTCTATCAGTAACCCCGTCCGCTGTTCCCACCGCGTCCCATGCGGTCGAACGGTAGCGCGTCATAACGTTTCTTCAAATCCGGATGTTCCGCGAGATAGCCCTTCACGGCTGCGTCATCGGCAAACACATCCTTGCTCCGCCCTTTATACTCTTCGACCGTGAGATCATACTTCGACAACAACGCGCTGAGTTTCGTGTTGATGTCCTTTCCCATTTCGGCCATCTGCTCGGCTGAAGGCGGACGTCCTTCTCCGTAACGCTCCCCGCCCTGAAAATAATTCGTCATCATCTCGCCGATCTCAATACGAGCGTTCACGAACTTCCCCACCTCCGACGGTTCAGTCGCACGGGCAACCCCGGCGAACAAGATGACTCCCAACGACATGCCGATGATCATACGTGCAGCATTCATCACCATAACGGTCCTCTCAAAGTGTAAGTAAGAAATGGCGTCAGCCAAACCGACACCATCATAACATCTCAGTCGGACGAGGTGCACTGCGCGCGATCCCCAAGGCAAACTTTCGAGAGCTCGGCAGCATGAGGGGAAAGCGGCCCATGCACAGGCAAGAGCGCTCTTTAACACTGCGAGACGTGCTAAGCTGAGGCAGCGGGCCGTCCAGATCTTCAGCTGTAGCGGGACAGCGCCGACGCACTCCTCGTATAGATGAAAGGAGAGAGTCGATGAAACTCACACCATTGCATGATTGGGTCTTGATCCGGATCGGCGAGCCGCGCGGGAAGAGCACCGGCGGCATCATCATCCCGGATTCGGCACAACAAGAACCGGAAGAGGGAGAGGTCCTCGCCGTGGGCGGCGGTCGCTTCGTCGAGGATAAGGACTCGAAAGAGAAGGTCAAGAAGAAGACCTTTGTGAAGACCACCCTCACGCCAGGCGAGCATATCCTGTATAAAAAATACGCCGCCCGAGAGGTGGAAGGTGACGACGAAGAGTTGGTGCTGGTGCGCGAAGAGGATGTGTTGGGCTCTCTTCGGTCATGACGATACAGCACCCGTGAGTGCGTTCACTACGATGAACATACGACCGTGTGCGTGACTAGTCGTGCGCTGACGAAATATATGAGGCCGTTAGGCTCTGCCCCGGATCTGAGCTGACAAGGAGAAAGGGAACTTCGACTATGCCTGCGCACCAGAATGAGCGGCACCGCACGGAGCGCCTCGGCTGGTTACGCGCGGCGGTGTTGGGCGCCAACGACGGGATTATTTCGACTGCCAGCCTGCTGGTCGGTATCGCCGCTGCGCACGGAACCCGCGACGGCATCGTCATAGCCGGCGCCGCCGGTCTGGTCGCAGGCGCGATGTCGATGGCGGCCGGTGAATATGTCTCGCTTCGTTCGCAGGCTGACACGGAAGAGGCAGCGCTCGAATTGGAGCGGAAAGAACTTCAGGACGACGAAGCGGGCGAGCATAAGGAACTGACGGCCATCTATATTCGCCGCGGTCTGGATCCGTCACTGGCCAAACAGGTGGCCCGGCAATTGATGGCTCATGACGCGTTGGGCGCGCATGCTCGCGACGAACTTGGCATTTCCGACCAGCTCAGCGCCCGCCCGGTGCAAGCGGCGTTCGCGTCGGCTGGCGCCTTTTCCGTCGGAGCAGCCATGCCGCTGTTGACTGTGATCTGGGCCCCGATGACGACGCTCATCCCGCTCGTCTCCGGACTTTCCCTGGTGTTTCTCGCCCTGCTTGGTGGATTGGCAGCCTACGCGGGCGGGGCCAACATGCTGTGGGGTGCGCTCCGCGTCACCTTCTGGGGAGCCTTGGCCATGGCGGCGACGGCGGCTGTCGGAGCACTGTTCGGAACGACGGTCTGAAATGGTGTGGAGATTGTCCGGGAACCGTAGAAAAAGCTACTGACCCCGTGAGAGCGCGCGAGAAGCGGGGTCTGACGGACACAGGAATTCCAGATGTCTCGATGTGAGTCAGTGGTGGGCGGGATTGTAGACAAGGCATTAGGAGGCCCTAGGATGCTCTCCTCTCGCTGACCTGGGCAACCGTGAGGATCTCACCTTCGCTCATGTGAAAGACGAACGAAGGTGGAGGGATTGTGTTACGGGGCTGGGACAATGTCGTTCTGAGCAATCTCATAAACCAGTGTCACGGTGGCCTCGACCTTGATCTCCCCGCCAAAGATCGGGGGCTCGCCGCCGCCGGCATCCATCGCCATCATCGAGCGTGAGGTATGGGACGTAGGCCGCACCGTGTGGCCGCCTTCATTCACGCTGATCAACCGCAACAGTTTCAGCTTCAACGAATCGCTCAGCGTCGCGGCTTTCTCGCGAGCCGTGACCACAGCCTGCTTCATCGCGCCGAGTTTCGCCTGCTGCTCGTCTTTGAGCGCCCACTGCAATCCCTGGAAGTGATTCGCTCCGGCCGCCAAGGTCTGCTCGATTACGGCTGGGACCTTCTCCGGATTGAAGACTTCCACCGTCACCTGATGACTCACCATATAGCCGATGATCTCCGGTGTCACCGGAGGCGCATCACCATTGCGTTTGAGCGGCGGTTTAAATTGGGGCGACACGCTGAATGACGACGTTTGAATGCGCGCCTTGTCGATATGCAACTCGCTCAATCGATCGATCACCTTTTGCATGACGTCGCTATTGTGGCGCTGGGCCTCCGCGAGCGATTTGGCGACCGTCTGCATCCCGAATGTCACGTAAGCCATGTCCGGCGCAATCGCCAGATTCCCCGTGCCGGTCACCGTCAGAATCGGCACGGCCGGCTTCGAATCGTCATGGGCTAGCGCGAAGCTCGGAAGCACAAGCAGCACGAGCCACAGGGTGAGCATGGCCTGGCGCTTTTCACTCATCGACATCACAGGTATCATGTCATCCTCGCAGTGACTCTGATTAAAATACCCTGAGGTTTGGGATAGATCAACCGTTTGACGAGCCGGAAACTCAGCGTCTCCCAATGTACCCGTCAGCATTAGCTTCCGGCCTTCGCCTCCGATAACTTACGGACGAGCGAGCTCATCTCATCCAGTTTTCGCGCACCCACTGCAAGGTCATTTTCCAGTCGCTCGATCATATCCAAGCAGGTCTTCACCGTGTCGACAAGCTGGGCTTGCGTCATGGCGGGCAGTTTCTGTTCGATGTCATGCCTGTTCATGCGTCGTTATCCTCCATTCCGTGGCCGTCCACCAATGTGACCCATCCATGGGAACGTTTTCAACAGTGCCAGGTGCAGTCATGGAAAGGCAGTGCCGTCTGAATGGAAGGTGCCACAGGCCTCGGCCCACAAGAAGCTAGCGGGCTGCATCACAGCCTTGGTATGCAGAGATGTTTGGAATCAATAGAAGAAAGGGGGAGGAGCATCGAGGACAGCGAAAGGATGGGAAGGCGGAGAGCGCCAGGAAAGCTCGGGCAGTCTCACGCTGTCCACGGGCTCTCCAGAACGCTCTTCATCCCTCGAGCACGACCGCAACGCTAGGCCACCTTGATCTCGATGGCTTTCGCAGTCGCTTTCTGGGATTTCGGGAGATGCACTTGCAGTATCCCGTCTTTATAGTCCGCCGTCACCTTGCTGCCATCCGCATCCTCGGGAAGCGAAAAGCTGCGCATGAAGCTGCCGTAGGCCCGTTCGACCCGATGATGTTTCAGGCCCTTGTCTTCCTTCTCGAACTTTCGTTCGCCGGAAATCGTCAGGACTTCGTTCTCCACTCTGAGTCGGACGTCCTCTTTCTTCATGTCTGGCACTTCGGCCTTGATGAGGTATTCCTGGTCTGTCTCCATAATATCCACCAAGGGCGTCCACTCGGCCACCGTCAGGGATTCCTTGCCCCCACCATTGCCCGTTGCTTCCCGAAGTCCAAAGAGCGTCGCCAACCGGCCTTCTAATTCATCACGTTCTTTCGAGGGATTCCAGCGTGTTTTGAAAGGGTCCCAGCGTAACAGTGTGTTCATGGTATGACTCCTTCAGCAGAATACGGAGATTCGTTTCACCGGGCGCCGTTACTTGTGACTGACTGTTGCCAGCAGTTGCTGCTCCGCCTTCAGCCAATCCTCCATGGCCCGGCCGTCTTGCCGATCTCGCTTCACATACAGGTCGTAGGCACGTTCCGCAATGCGGCTGGGTTCAGGCGCCGCCCCTTTGACCGCTTGTGCGGCCTGACCGCTCTTCTCAGCAGCAGGAAGACCAGAGGGCTTCGCCGCAGATCCTGGTTGGTTGATTCGAGTGACGTTCGTGTCCATCATGTGTGCATCTCCTCCTTGAAAACTGTGCGCTGTCGTCCGCCGAATCGAGCTGGTCAATTCTCGGCGGACGACGAGCATCCGCATCGTGCAGGGTAAACTTAGGCCTTTTCCTTCACCGTGAGATCATTCTTCACGGACTTCACACCAGGGACCTGCCACGCGGACCACGAGGCTTGGGCACTGGTCATGAGGTCCTGCACTTCACCCGTCAAGGAGACGATTCCCGCATTCGTCTGCGCGTGAATGCCGGCTGACTTCAAATGGGCATCCTTCGCCATGTGTTCCTTGACGCGGGCCGTAATCGCCTCATCCTTGTCATCGGTCGCCTCACGCTTGGATGGGGCCACCACCTGCAAGTCATTCTTCACCGTCTTGGCGCCGTCAATCTGTTTGGCAATTCCTTCTGCCGCCTGTTTCGCCGCATCGGAATCGACCTTGCCGCGGATCATCACCGTGCCTTGAGTGGTCTCGACACTGATGTCACTCCCCTTCACGCGGGAATCGGCAAACAGGGCGATCTTGGTCTTCGCCGTGATCCATGAGTCAGTCATGGGTGTCTTTTCGTCGGCCTTGCCGAGCGCGTAGGCCGATCCGGTGATGAGGACCCCACCGACGACCAAAGCTGTGCAGAGTGTCAGGACATAGCGTGTGTACATTGAGTTCTCCTTGCGTAAACCGTCAAACCGTCATCAATCGACTGGGTATCGCCCAATGGGCGATCACCGTCACTAGGTCACTCGAGGCGCGGATCGATTCGAAAACACATGCACCGCGACCAGGACCATCCCGACCAAGAACAGAATCCAGGAAATCTGGACCGCAACCGCGGACACTCCCATGAGGTTCAGGGCACCGGCGATCAAGCCGACCACCAGGAACATCAGTGCGTAATAGAGCATGGCTCACTCCTCTCTATGGAATGCGGGCGTGGGTCGACCAGTCCTCTGGAGTCTGGACGGAGTCCGAGCCCCCTCCATTGGGAGGCCATGACACCAACCAAACCGCGAATCAGAGAGACTCTGGCGCAAGAGCGGCGGAGACTGGGGAATCGGTCACGCGAGGAAGGACACGAAAACGCGTGGGAATGGGACAGTCAGCGGAGCATCACACGTCACAGCATTACGCTACGCGCTATCCGGAACGGCGTCAAGCGTTATAATGGCGCGCCACCTCAGTCGGCGACGAAACCACGCGCCCAGAGCTCCTGAAGCCCGTTACGTATTTCATCACATCACCGGCTACGGCATAACAAACACGCGTACATGACCTCACGCGGCGCTCACTGGTGTGACTGCGAAGGGACCGATGGGGCACCGCTCAGATTACCCCTGGCTGCCGTCGTGCAGGACGAACCAGGCATAGGGCATGAGGTAATAACACAGGCTAAACAAGGTCAGGCCCAATACCGCGCCGACCATGCCTCTTACAAGGTACCCCGCGAGGGGAAGGAGGAACAGGATCAGATGCATCACGTGCGCGATGGGTGTGTGTTGGTCATAAAATGCTTGGCGAGTGTCACGCGAGAGCGCCTCGGTGAAGGAGTGATTGGAAGGCATCATCACCGCACCTCCTCGTCCATACGAACAGGAAGAAGGGATATGTCGGCAGAGGTGGCCTCATGAGTGGATCACTGCTGGAGCAGCCACCTGCCCCATCACGCTACGCGCAATGGGGCATGGCGTCAAGAGCAGGAGGGCTACCGTCTTAATTGTTTCAGAAAGTCGCCGAGCACCGCGCGAAACTTCTCCGGGTCTTCCGCCATCATGAAGTGCCCGGTGTCGAATTCCACGAGCTGCGCGCCGGGGATTTGCGATTGAATACCGTTTGCAATGGTCGGGGTGGCCACACCGTCCTTTGCTCCGACCATGATCAGGGTGGGCACCGTGATGCGGCTGAGTTGCCCATGCACGTTGAAGTGCGACATGGACGTCAGCGCCTCTCTGATGACCGTCGCATTCCAGGTGCGGATACGGTCGAGGAGCGGCTGATAGGTTTTAGAAGGCGTGTCTTCAGGAAAACTTTCCACGATCATCTTTTTTGAGACGTCACCATAATCACGGGGCGCGCCGATCGTGGGAATGTCGTCATCGAGAATCATCGCCCCATCCGTCGTCGAGACCAGCACCAAGGCCCGCACGCGCTCCGGGTGATCGAGCGCGAGACGTTGCAGGATCATCCCCCCCATGGACACACCCACCCACACCGCCTTGTCGATATGCAGCGCATCGGCCAGCTTGATCAAGTCCTGTGAAAAGTGGTCGATCGTGAAACCGGTCGTCGGTTTCTCCGAATCGCCATAACCGCGGAGGTCAACCGCAATCCCGCGAAACTCAGGCGAATAGGCGGCGACATATTTGGGAAAGATATTGCTGGTGGTGACGACGCCATGCACAAAAATGATGGGATCGCCGATGCCCGCCTCTAAAATGCTCAAGCGCAGATCATTGAGGTCGACCATATGGCGCGTGAACGTCTCACCGGGGGTAATCACATCGGCGAGTTTCTCCGGCCTGGCGGGGCTTTCTCTAGTGGGAGGAGGAGGAGAAGACGCACAGCCTGATAGAGTCATGAAGCCCAAGGCAAGAACCACTACGACTGCCAACATACGTCTCCCCTTTCCAAACAACTGATGGTAATCATGGCAGCGTAACCTCTGCGCCACAGATATTCAATGCGCGATGCTCACGCAACGACCTTCCTATCGGTCGCCGCAAGCGACCATGTGACATTCCTGGAATACACGGCCCTGGAATATTAGGTTTTCTTTCCCGAGAGCTGGTAGGATACTCCTATGCATCTCATGGTGTTTCGAACTCGAGCGAAAGGAAGCCTGTCTTGAATATAACTAAATTCATTGCCGCATTCATCGTCTTGTCGTTGGTCGGCATGCCGACCATCTCCTTCGCGAAGGCGCGAGGCGGATCGGGAGGAGGATTCTCCAGCGGGTCACGCAGCGGAGGCTCCTCAGGGAGCATGGGCAGCCGTGGATCACGAACCCATCAGGACAACGGCGCCAAGCCGATCGAACAGTCCACCACCGCCAAACCGGCCGCGACGCCACCGCCCTCCACGTCCACCAGCCCAGCGGCCCAGCAAGCGCCTGCCGCCCAACCCTCGTGGCTGCAGCGCAATCCGCTGTTGGCCGGAATCGCAGGCGGCATCGCCGGCTCATGGATCGGTCATATGATCTTCGGGGCGACTGACAGCAGCGCCCGAACCACCGAGAGTGGTGAGGCAGGAGTCAGCGGTGAACAGGCCGCCGGCGCATCAGGTCCGAACTGGATGCTCATCCTGCTCATGATCATGGGAGCCGGGGGACTCTATTATTATTTCAAGAACCGACGCACACCCGCCCCTGATTTTTCCGGCATCAGCCGCAGCACCGCGGTGAGCGGGTCGCTCCTGGCGGATTCACCCGCCATTCCGACCTTGAGAACCGCCACCATCGACAGCGAGATCACGAAGGCCGACAAGACCGCCTTTCAGCAATCGCTGATCGAGATTCAAACAGCCTGGAGCAAACAAGACCTGACAGGATTGCGAAAACTCGTCACGCCGGAAATGCTGGAATACTTCAGCACCGGCTTGGCCGAACAGGCCAGTCAAGAAATCGCCAATCACGTTGAAGATGTGGTGCTGGAGCGCGCAGAGATCCGGGAATCCTGGGTCGAAAATACCGCCCAGTACGCCACGGTCAATCTGAGCTGGACCGCCCGCGACTATACGGTCTCGACCACGAAGCAACCGGGTGAGACAGGCTACTTCATCGAGGGCAACAGAGAGACGCCGACCGAAACGACGGAGGTCTGGACCTTCATGCGCTACCAGCATGGAAAGTGGTTGCTCTCCGCCATTCAGCAAGTCGCATAGGTTTCTAGAACTCGGCTCTCCTCATGAGGGCCACAAGCGGGTACGTCAGGGGGCAGCGGTTGTCTCGATCATCGAGACGATCGCTGCCCTTGTTTTTTGAGATCGAACGCATGACTTCGAAGTGTGCCTGAGCTCAGTGACCAGGCCCGGGTGCGCGACATAGTCGCCGTCACTCAGCCCGTTCGCGGAATACATTCCCGTAGATCCGGAGCCTCTGGTAGATCGCTGAGGTCAAGCTGACAGGGGATGGGTAGCAGCTGGAGCGAACAGAATTCGTCCCGGCTTCAGCGTCACGATCACGCGGGTTCCAGTTTTGTCCCGTCACGATTCAGGGCCATGAAGGCAGGTGAGTGGTCCGGCCCTATTCGAGGGTCCTGACTTCGAAGTGCATGAGAATGTCGTCTTCAGTGGTGTACGTAATCCCGAGCGGCTTGCAACACACCTCGCAGCCCTTGATGCAGGTGACGTTGTGACCGCCGCAGTCCAGCACCATCGAAATCATCGCGCCACAAGACGGACAGGTGAAGGCATGTTCCACGAAGGGACCCTCTCGCAACCTCGCATCACATAACAATGGAGGAGGTTTGGGCACAAAGCCGGAAGCGCCCGGTGGCCGACAACCACCGAGCGCCTCAGGCCACAGAAAGAGAGAGCGAGAACAAAGCCATGGAGCCGACTTACCGTATCCGGCGAACAGTTGAGCGGACAGGCACCCAGGCAACCTGGGGCGTCAGGTTCCAGACGGCCAGCGAGAGTCCCCGGTACGACGCCTCGAGTTCACGACAACGCGCGACGAACCGGCCGGCTGCCAACCGCGGAAAGTAATCGCGGTGGCGTTCGTAAAACAGCGCCCGCCGTCCCCAGCGCTCTGCGTTTCTCCGGAGGGCCCATGCGGCAAATTTACGGGGCAGCTCAGAGATCGTTCTCGTCGATTCCGGTGTGACAGCCACTTCGACTGCTGAAATGCGGGTGGTCACGTCTTTCATGGTTCCCTTCCTCCTTCATGATAGGGGCCAATCTGCGTCGAACCTGCCCCTACTCTAGTCCCGCAAGATGAACGGGGGATTAGTTCAGGATGAGAACGGCCTCATGGAGGGCTGGAAACGTCTGAGGCAGAAAAGGTACCGCCGCTGAGAGGCTCCCGGTCATCACCTCCGCCCGCTACACGTTCTGCCTACCGGAATCACTGTCCCAGCTACTTCTTCAGAACTGAGCAATTTTGACCGGACGACCCTCCATCGGAGGCCTATTATAGAAGATGGGACATAAGACTTATGATTGGAAGGAGACAGAATGCGAACAGGAATAACCATTGCTGCAATCACTGCCATAATCTGGTGCGGCCCTCTTGTCGTGGGGGCTGATCCTCAGGACCAGACCCTCAAGTCGAACCCGGCCTCAGGGACGAGATTCGCCAAGACCTCCGCCTGCACCGAGCGGTCGCCCTGCCAGAACATTACCGGCGAAATACTGAGGATCGAGGAAACCTACTTGATCCGGGAAACCAATGGGCGCGAAAGTTCCATGAAAGTCACGCGTGACTCCCACATGGAAGCGCTGCCGAACGTGGGGGATTCCATTACCGCACAACTGAGCTCGAATGGCGAGGTCCAATCCCTGACCAAGCTGTCGAAAGTGCGCGAGCGGCAGGACATCACGGTTCCCTCGAACACGCAAGGGGAACTGCGCTAGATGCCCGCACGCGTCCCGACCGGTTCCTTCACCCTGCACGACATCACACTTCACCCGAGCGAGGCAGATAATGGCTAATCCTACCCTTGATCAATTCGCACGATGGCGTGAGCTGGCCACTGAGTCATCCGCGCTGGTCGAGAGCTGGACTCGGCACTGTCCGGCCTGCAAAGACTGGCTCCGAAAAACATCGCCATCAGATCCCTGGGTCTGCGCCTGCGGATGGCACTGTCGTTGAAGGGCGTAGGCGGCCAGGTACAAGATATGTACTCCCTGCCCGGCTCGCATTCCGAGGCAGGGTGGCCAGGCCGATGCGAGCGTCTACGTCAGGCGAATGATCTGCGACCGTTCTTCCTCTTGGAAGCCGAAGCCGGCGACCGGCTCGTCACCTGACCCGCGGAGTGTCGAACGTACGTGGCTTCAGGCGTTCGGAGGGCGCGCGTGGGAGCGGGAGCGGGTCGGAAGGGAGCGTCAGGCTCGGGCCTTGCGCATCGCGGTTCATGCGGACCACCAGCGCCCCCATCACATCCATTGGTTGAAAGGTCTGGCGCACCGCGCGGGGGTGGTGATTGTGACAATCGGCGCAGGAACGAACGAGCGCCAATCCGCCGACATCGCCTTGAATTGATCCCCATCGACAAAACTCACGAACCCGCGCGAACGGTCCTGCTCCAGACTGATCAGGGCATCGGCTTCGGCGGCGGTGCGCGGGCGGTTCTCCGGATTGACAGGGGTGAGGCTGATCAACCCGATTTCCAGGTTTTGCACCTGGCTCGCCGCCGCTTTCACGAACTGCGCCGGCAGCAGCAGCAGATGCGCGTCGCCTTCCCAATCTTCCCGCGGCGACAGACCACCCGCTCGCGTGTGCTCCACCACATGCAGCACGTAGGCGGTGCGAAAGGCTTTGACGATGTCGAGGATATAGTGGGCGGTGAGTTCGAACGACGGCTCAGCCCGGGTGACGCTCGAGCCCGAGAACAACAGGCATCCGATCAGGGTCAGCACCATTCCGCCATGACGCAGCCGCATATGAGGCCTCGCAGAGAGGAGAGCACTCAGAATGAGGTGCCGGAATTTAGCCGATTGACGCGTCTCTCGTCAATGTGGGCCGGAGCACCGGCTGAGAATGGCCGTATAGGACGGGACGGCTCCAAATTCTCCTTTAAAACCGCCCACCCATGACCCGAGACAGTCTGAACAGAACTATCGAAGCCGCCAGGGAGCCATCCTGAATCAGGCAAGGAGTTATGGGTGGGACAAATGGGTCAAGATTCGGGAGACGATTGAGCAGTATCCAGCCAAGTGATGCGCCTGTCAGAGCGGTCTATTTTTGATAGAAGCCTATGGGGCAGATTGACTGTCTCTTCAAAAGAGAAGCCGTGCTATACTCACCCCATGATCAAACGTTCGCTCAACAAGACTAATCCCTACCTCCTCGATCCGGCAAAGCGCCATGCCATGTTTCAGATGACCGTCTGCACATCGACAGATGTTGAAGGCGTCAAGCTCACTTCATCCGACTTGCTTCCCGCAACCACACCTACTCGCCGCACTACTGCTCCCCGTGAATCTGCAGGGTCCTCTCGATCACAGCGCTAAACAACTTCGCCATCGGTCGTAATTTCGGTCTAGACCAGCTTGCACCGCAGCGAAGTACTCCTGCTGTCTCCGGCCTGATAAAGAGTCAAAGTACAAAGCTGGTAAGCCGGCCTGCAGACCCATAAGCACAGCAAGGATTCGTGCCACTCGACCGTTGCCTTCTCTGAAGGGATGAATCAACACGAGCTCCACATGCACTTCTGCGAGAACCGCAGCTAGGTTTTCGAGGGAGGACTCATGGCAAGGCGTATGTTTCGCGAGTGGACCTTTCTCAAATTCAGCTAACAGTTTCGGAATCAACGCGGCCGAAGCAAAGGAGAAGGAGTCCTTCTTCACATTGACCTGGCGATACTTTCCCGCCCAGGTATAAATCCCGCCCAACCAGAGGTGATGTATGCGGCAGATATCGACCGCCGTAAATCGATGGTCGCGGTCATACAGACTTGCCAGCTCTTCGAGCACACGAACTTGCGCACGCCCTTCAACCCGATCCATCTCACGCTTGCTGGTGATATGAAGGAGGTTTTTCAGCACCCGCCGACGAGAACCAGGCTCGAATTGATTCTCCTCGAGATCAGATATGTCGTAGCGATCCTTGCGACGCATGATCCGCTATCCTCTCAACTCATCTTTTCTGATGACTGATGATGAAACGACACGTGCCATCAGGCTTGCAATTTCTTTACTCGCAAGAGGCTGAATTTCAGTCTCGCGACAGTAGCCCTGACTCACTCCTGTTCACTCCATAACCATCATGATCTGCGCTGGTGTGAGCAATGCGCCGGGATGGTGTTGCCCGAGCCAGGCAATGGCTTCCGGGCCGGAGAGCCGCAGGACCGATCTGGCGAGCAATGCGGCGACCAGGGCGGTGCGGCCGAGCCCGGCGGAACAGTGGATGATAAGATTCCGGCCTTGAGCGGCCTGCTCACTGGTTTGCTGCAGCACGTCAGCGAGGCGGCCATCGAAGGGAATACCGTAGTTGGGAATCGGAAGCCGTAGGACCGTAAGGCCTTCTTTGCGATAGATCGAAAGCAAGTCACGGCCGGTCTTCTCCCGGCACTCATCGAGCTCGGCCAGCAACAGTACGCCATGGATTCCGGCGGCTCGATAGTCAGCAAGTAACTTCCCCTCTGGATCATAGAGTCCGAACGGCATGGCGCTGCCGTAAATCCGACCAGGGAGATTGAGGGGGTAGAGGGTTAGGGACAAGCGCACCAACTGTGGCTGCATCCTGGGAAAGACTCCTGTCGGCATTGCCGCACTGGTCACATGGTAGACGGCCCCAGGGAAATCAAGTCGCAGCGGACGCGCCCTACCAGGGCAGTGTAATTCCTCGCAATGTGTAATTCCAAGACCGGGACCTCATCTAACACTGTCCTCGCCAGCAGCGGTGTGGCGGAGGCGGAAAGTCAGAGGAGGGTCGGTTGATGTCAAAATCCGCATTCATCGCGCGAGCTTCTTTTTGATAGCAGTCAGGTTCTCAGGAGTCGATCGCACTCGTATCGTGAGCCCCTCGGCATCATATTCTTCGGACAAGATGCGCATCCGGGCGCGGATCTCAGCAACGACTCCTTGAGCCGTAAACGGAATACGCAATTCCTCGTCGAGCATTTCGCTCTCAAAGTACCCCATGATGCGCTCACGGAGCGCCTGCAGATCGTCCTTGTTTCTCGTGGACAGCAAGACGGCGTCGGGATATTCCGCCTTCAGGGCCGCGAGTTCGTCCGGTCCGAGACGATCTCGCTTATTCAATACCAACAGGTTGGGAACATCCGTGGCGCCGACTTCGGCTAATACCTTCCGCGTAACGTCGAGTTGGGATCGAAAGGAGGGATCTGAAGCATCGACGACAAACAGCAAAAGCGAAGCACTGGCCGCTTCATCGAGTGTCGACTTGAACGAGGCCACCAGGTCATGCGGGAGCTTTTTGATGAATCCCACCG
>CAZBNV010000016.1:46908-82823 GCA_964493335.1 uncultured Nitrospira sp. | reverse complement strand
CGGCGTAAACCCGGCGAGGACTCGCTGTCTGTCAGATGAAGTCTTGAATTATACAAATGATCGCAGCACAAGCCACCAACACACTAGCCCTATCTCCTTGTCTTTTTCTAGATAAATGCATGAAGCGCATATCCCGGCTAATGCGCAGCACGGCATCCTGGCCAAGACCGTGAAGAAGTGGTGAGGCACGACTCAGTCCGCCATTGGTTCACTGTGACAACCAAAATCCTCAATCGTCAATTTACGGTGGCACAGCCTAGCCGGGTATAGGCCGAGACCTCACCTACATCTGGACATCAGAGGGCTAGCCATCCCTGGCAGTGAGCCTCGATCTCTACTCGCGCCTCGTGATCGGCTGGGCTATAGGCGCCCGACAGACCATAAATCTGGCCGAGCGGGCCCTTCACCGGCGTACGGACACCACGGCCGGGCGCCTACACCAGTCGAATCGCGGCGGTAGCATGCCGCCACGAAGTACCGACAATTACTCGCGACCTGTAGTATCACCACCAGCATGAGTCGCACCGACACCTGCTGAGGGAATGCCCGTGTCGAAAGGTTCTTCGGGACACTCAAGCGCGAACGCCCATACCATCGGTACTTAACGACCCGGGAAGACCCGACCCAGAATATCTTCGAGTACACGGAGGTGTTCTCGAATCGGAAGCGTCGGCACTCGACCCTTGGCTGTCACTTCCCGGCCGAGTACGAAGCGGGGACGGCGGTGGTAGGACTGAGTGTCCAGGGAATTGGGGGCAAGTCAGACCCTACCTGAAAATTTCACTCCTCGAATTCAGCTCATAAATCCCAAAGATTGTGAGCACCCTTCATTCGAAGTACCCACTTTGCAGACTATCTGCTACGGCTCCGAGGAGTTACTCTCACCACCAGCCTAGGTGACGCATCGATCCATAACCAGCATGGAGGACAGGATGACACGCCGCTCACATCCGAAGTTCGTCGTCCACTGCGTCCTTTCGCATCTGGCCATGGGTTGTGCAGAAGAAGGCCGCATCTTCGAGACTAGCTTCCCCGGCACATTGCGCACGACCCTTCACAGTCTCATGGATGGAGACCATCTGGCGCTCAAACTGAGCATTCCCGAACATCATCGACCGGTCTCGGTGAGATTGGCGAAGGTGAGCTGGGTGCAAGGGAGCCGATTCGGAGTGGAGCTTCTCATGATGGATGCCGACGAGCGCGTTCGTCTGAGCCAGTTCCTCGACGAGCACCTCCCCCTGGAGTTTGAGTTTCAAGATTCACGATCGGAACTGATCATTACGGCGGCGGAGTAGTTGGGGATCTCGCAAGACGGAGTCAATCTCCCTCTGAGACAATCAGCATGGCGACTGGGTTCATTCTCCCTGCACATAGATGCATCAAAACTCGATGCGTCTTGCATCACCTCAGTCCGCATGTGAGCGGAACGATCATCGTCCATGATCTGTCTTTAGCCGGCGGGCGCGTTGTGGGAGACCAGCACGTGACACAAGGCGACATCCGTTCTCTCCGAACCTTTCTGCCTCTCACTCCTGACCATATCCAGATCGAATTTGCAACCGTTCAATGGGTAAAGGGTCGCGAGTTCGGTCTGAACATAGTCGATCTAAATCCGTTAGCAGCGACTACCATCACCGCATTCATCCACACGGCAGTCGAGCCAATACATGCAAATGACCATACCGGATCTCCACACAATGGTTAATCAAAGAGTTGGAGATGATATCCACAGCAGGACAAGACCTGGCTCAGAGGTACCGCCAAGGAAGTACTTCATTCAGGTCTATCGGAGAAGACCCTCAGGTTCTACGCTTACACATAGGCAGTGAACAATGGAGGAAATTACTATGAGTTGCTCGCGATGCAATGGCTGCATGATCGAAGATTATTTGTTGGATATGGAGGATTCATCTGGCCCCATGTGGCTGCAAGCGTTGCGATGCATGAACTGTGGCAATGTCTTCGATAGCGTCCTAGAGCACAATCGTTATACACATGGATCTAAACCTCTATCCAGCACCTACAGCGCTCCCCCCGCCAACGGTGAGATTGGCCACGTGGAAGCGGAGGCGATAACTCGTCTTGTCGCCTGAGGTTCAGGAGGTCAGCAAGAGCCAGGATGCGCCTAGCGCGGTCGGGGAAAAACATCCTGGCCCCTGCATTGTGTCCATCAAGCAAGCAAGTCGATCCGATTGGCAAATATCACTTACAACACACGCGCAGCCAGATCTTTAGAGGAAACAGATGTCCATCGATGTGGAGCTAGCCCTCGTCCTGGGATTATTCATAATTGGCGCTGTGGTGCTCGCGATCGATAACCTAGTGGATGCGTTGCACCGGCGACTTACCCGTTGGCTACACAAGCGAAGACCATTTCCCGCCAGTGCACAACCTGTGAGCTCGGGGCAGAAGAAAAGGCTGTAGTAATTTGTGACGCTAGGCAGTCAGTGAAGCACATTTCTGGGAGAGAGAGTCGCGAATGGCTACCGGATCTGCGGCCTGTGATCTCCGCAAGATGTTTACTGTTCCGCTGCTGTATAGAAGGAGTCCTACATGAACAATGCCCGCGTCAATGGGAAGAACCGTGAGCAACCTCTCAATACCAATTCCACCGGTCTTCCATCACCCCTGCTTTTCTTGATCTTGAAACGATTGGAGTCCGTCCGACCTGGCGACAATCAACAGCAGGGGCTTCCACGATGACCTCTAATATGAAATCTGTGGTGCGTGACGCTCTCACTGTATATGGGCTGACATTTGTGTTTGGGTTAGGCTCGGCCATCGCGGGCTTCAACATGCAGAGCAGTCCGTCAACCGCCTATATGACCAACCTTCTGTCGGGAGCAGCTGGTTTTGCGATGGCATGCATTCGGATTCCCACCAATCGTGTCGAACACGTAGCCTGGGTGGCAGTCACTTTCTGGACCTTCAATCTCACAAATATCGCTCTTGAGATTCAAACCTACCAGGCATGGATACATAGTGGCGTCACAATCGTACTCATGGCGATTTTGGGTGGAGCCCTCGCCTGGATACTGTCCCCTCAGTCAAAATCCACTCGCCCATATGGCTCCCCTGCACAGACAGAGTAGTCGAACCTCGGCCTACGCGGACCAACTGCAGTGGAAATATATGCGAGGAAGGGGGGCAGAGCGCAGACAAACG
The DNA here is from genome assembly GCA_964493335.1 of uncultured Nitrospira sp. GTDB lineage: Bacteria > Nitrospirota > Nitrospiria > Nitrospirales > Nitrospiraceae > Nitrospira_A. The sequence continues at coordinate 79,658 of CAZBNV010000016.1, read as the reverse complement.
TCAATGATAACGTGAACCGAGCTTGGCAGTCTGCGGAGAATACGCCCTTAACTTTTTTCGGGATCGGAGGCGACCGGCAACGGTTGAATCGACGGATGCTCTTCTGGAGTCCACCCACCACCTAATGCCTTGTACAATTGTACAATTGATACCAAATGCAGCCGATGCGTTCCCATGAGCGCCAATTCGGCTTCAAACAGATTACGTTGCGCAATCAGGACATCCAAATAATTCGCCAGACCGCCCTTATAGCGAAGACTGGCCAGACTGAGCGCCGACCGCAAGGCATCAACCTGCTGCAACTGTGCCGCTCGTTGTTCGCGGACGGTTCTGACCGCCACTAAAGAATCCTCAACTTCCTTGAAGGCAACCAGCACCGATTGTTCGTACTGCGCCAGCGCTTGTCTGGCTTGAGCTTCCGCTGCTCGCTGTTGAAAACCAAGGATTTGTGCGTTAAACAGCGGACCGGCGAGGCCAGCTCCTGCCTGTCCGAATGCAGTTTCATTGGCCACCAGACGCGACAGATGTGGACTCGCCACACCTAAGATCCCGGTAATGCTGAGCTTCGGGAATCGATCGGCCTTCGCCATCCCAATGCGCGCAGTAGCCGCAGCGAAATCTTGCTCAGCCTGCAAGATATCGGGGCGTCTCTGCAATAGCTCCGAGGGTAGACCGGGTGGAACATCCGGAGGCATCACCTGCTCCGTAAGAGAACGTCCTCGGGCTATTTGACCGGGATTGCGCCCCAACAGCACACTCAATTGGTTTTCTTTCTGCACCTTTTGGCGCTCGAATTCCGCCGCCTTAGCTGCCGCATTCGCGCGTTCGGCCTCAAATTGATCGGCGTCAAGCTTAGAGATCAAACCTTGACGCAATCGGGCCTGAGCGATCCTGACAGACTCTTCCCACGATTTCAGAGTCCGCCGCGCAATATCGAGCTGCATATCGAACTGAAGCAGCTCGAAGTAGGCTTCGGCTACACCGCTGACGAGCTGCAGGACGACGGCTCGACGATTTTCTTCTCGCGCGAGAAGGTCGCCCCGAGCTGCTTCGTTTGATCGCCGGATACGTCCCCAAATATCGAGTTCCCAGGATAGATTTCCTTGCACGTAATAATTGAATGGATTGGGAAATCCTGGGAAAAGGAAATTGGTTTTACGTCCGAGGATCGGCGCATTGGATGTGACACTCATCTGTGGGGCAAAGTCAGTCTTCGCGATGAACAAGCGCGCCTGAAATTCTTCCACTGATGCCACGGCACGCCTCAGGTCCTTATTCTCTTCCAAGGCGGTGTGTATCAATTTCTGTAATTCCTGATCCTTCAGTAGCTCCCACCAGGGCGTATTGGCGATCGAGGCGGCATTGTCACCCAGTTCGGCCATGCGGAATCCGTCCGGCGTTGTGGCGTCGGGCTTCGTGAAATCTGGACCAACGGCGCAGGCTGCCAACAGGGTTGATACGAGTACGACGGCCATTCTACGCATGTTGATAGTCTCGCTCCTTCTCGGTTCCATCTGACTCACTTCGAGGCGGATGGGGCGTTTTCCCTGTCAGACGATGACTCAACGACCGAATGAGGACAAAGAAAAGCGGAACGAAGAAAATCGCCAGAAAGGTGGCGGCCAACATGCCCCCGAACACCCCAGTCCCGATCGAATTACGGCTGGCGGCGCCGGCTCCGGTGGCAATGACAAGCGGGACCACACCCAGAATGAAGGCCATAGAAGTCATAACGATCGGGCGGAAGCGAAGTTTGGCTGCTTCGATCGTCGACTCCAGCAAGGGATGGCCTTCTTCGTAACGCCTATTTGCAAATTCCACGATCAAGATGGCGTTCTTCGCCGACAGTCCGATCAGAGTGACCAAGCCGATTTGAAAATAGATGTCGTTGCTCATGCCCTTGAGCCACACAGCGCTGAGGGCGCCGAACAGTCCGATGGGCACGGCCAGAATCACCGCAAAGGGGACGACCCAACTCTCATACTGAGCGGCCAGCACCAAGAACACCATCAATAATCCAAAAGCAAAGGCATAGAGCGACTGACTTCCGACCATACGCTCCTGATAGGAAATTCCACTCCAATCCACCCCATAGCCCTTTGGCACAAGCACCTCTTTCGCAATTTCCTCGAGTGCATTGAGCACCTGACCGGAGCTGAATCCCGGAGCAGCCGCGCCAAGCACCAGCGCAGTATTGTAGCCATTGAAATGTGTCACTGGATCGGGGCCGCTGGTAAATTCCGTACTCACCACGGTATCCAACGGAATCATCGTGGTGCCTTGCGGCCCATTGGCTCTCACGTAAATTTTCGAAATATCTTCGGGCGTGGATCGGTATTGCGCTTCGGCCTCGGTCTGCACGCGAAATACTCGACCAAATTTGATAAAATCATTAATGTAAAAGTTTCCGAAATACGCCTGCATGGTATCGAATACTTCCGAAATCGGCACACCCAACGCCTTGGCGCGCTCGCGGTTCACTTTGGCATAAATGCGCGGCGCGCTGACTCGAAAACTCGTGCCGATGGCGCCGACAGCCGGATGTTGCCGTGCCTTGGCCACAAACTCTTGCGCAGCGGCCGAGAACTACTTGGAACGCCGACTGTTCGGACCCTGGACCGGCAATGTAAACCCTGCCGTCGCCCCGAGCCCTCGAATCGAAGGCGCCTTTAAGGCCAGAATCAGCGCCTCTGGAATCTTGGCAAACTCCGCGTAGGCCGCACCGAGGATAGCTGTCACGTGATGTTTCGGTGCCGTACGCTCGTCCCAAAGTGTCAGCGGCACGAACATCGTCGCGGCATTGGGGCCCCGCGTATTGAAGACAAAATTTTGGCCGGATAAGGCATCGGTCGAATGGATCACCGGGCTCGACAGGAAATAACTTTCGATCTTGCTCAACACCGCATCGGTCCGTTGCTTGGAGGCGCCATCAGGCAATTGAACAATCGTGATGAAATACCCCTGATCTTCCTCCGGCAAAAAACTCCCGGGAAGGACTCTGAAGAGCGCAAACACGGCTATCAACAGGACGCCGAACACCGCTACTGACAACAGACGCCGTTTCATCGCCACACCGACCGTGAAGATGTACCGAGTCTGCATCCAGGCAAAGGTCCGATTGAAGAGGCCAAAGAAGCCACGGTGCCGCTCCTCGCCAGGCTTCAACACGAGCGCGCACAGCGCGGGGCTCAAGGTTAAGGCGACAAACCCGGAAATAATGACGGCGATCGAAATCGTAATCGCAAACTGCTTGTACAGTTCACCGGTGATGCCGCCTAAGAACCCCACCGGTACGAACACAGCGCACAGCACCAGCACGATTGCGATGACCGGGCCGGTCACCTCTTCCATTGCTCGCTTGGCCGCCTGTTTGGCAGATAGCTTCCCCTGCGTCATATGACGTTCGCAGTTCTCCACAACGACGATGGCATCGTCCACCACAATGCCGATTGCCAGCACCATGCCAAAGAGGGTCAGGGTATTGACTGAAAATCCCAGTGCTTGCATGCCGGCAAACGTACCGATCAACGACACCGGCACCGCCACGCCGGGAATCAACGTCGCGCGCCAGCTCTGGAGAAAGAGATACACCACAAGAATGACCAGAACCATCGCTTCTGCGAGCGTCTTCACGACTTCTTGAATAGAGACTTCGATGAAGCGTGTCGTATCGTAGGGGATATCGTAGGACACCCCGGAAGGGAAGCTCTTGGAAACCTCCGCTAATTCGGCCCTCACCCGCTTGACCGTGTCGAGCGCGTTGGCCCCCGGCGAAAGGAAGGTCAACAGGAAGACGTTCGGCTTGCCGTTCCAGCGCCCTTCCAGTGTGTACGATTGCGCCCCCAGCTCAACACGAGCCACATCCTTCAACCGGATCATCGAGCCATTCGGCATGGCACGGACAATCAGGTCCTCGAAATCCTTCACTTCCGTCAGCCGGCCTTGCGTGATGACGGGAATGGTCAGCTCCGTTCCCTTCAAGGCCGGTTCACGGCCGATGGTCCCGGCAGGAAAATCTCGGTTCTGCTCACGGACGACGCTCGAGATGTCGGTCGGCGTGAGGCTGAGCTGCGCCATTCTGATCGGATCCAGAATCAGCCGCATCGAATAGTTTTGCGAGCCGAAGACGATGGCATTACCCACACCACGCAACCGCTTCAAGTTGTCGACGACGCGGAGAATCGCATAGTTGGACAAATAGACGGTATCGTGGGTCGGATCGGTCGAACTCAAGGCCACGACCGCCAGCAGATCCGGCGAAACTTTCGTGATGCTGATGCCCTGGCGCACGACTTCCGGAGGGAGTTGCGGTTCGGCCAACTTCACCCGATTCTGTGTTTGGACCTGAGCGATGTCGACGTCGGTGCCGATCTCAAACGTCAGCTTGATGGACATGTGCCCGTCGTTGGTGCTGGTGGAATCGTAGTACAGGAGATTGTCGATTCCAGGAAGCTGGACTTCGATGGGGCGCGCAACGGAATCGGCCACGATTTCCGCATTGGCCCCGGGATAATCGGCCTCGACTTGAACGACGGGTGGAGTGATTTCAGGGAATTGAGCGATGGGAAGGGCCCGCAAGGCCACCAAGCCGACCACGACAATGACGATGGACAAGACCGACGCAAAAATCGGACGGTCGATGAAAAAATGAGAGATCACGAGGCCTGCTCCGGTTTGGGCTGGGCAGCATTCGGAACGGTCGTCGCACCAGGGTCCGGCAGCGGCACAGGCTTTACCGGGGCTCCGGGTGCGATCTTATGCAGACCATCGACGATGACACGGTCGCCCACATGGAGGCCTTCCTCGACGATCCACTGCTTTCCTTGCCAACTGGTCGCCTGGATCTCCCGCATTTCAACTTTATCCTCGTTTCCGACGACAAACACGATCGAGCCCTTCGCGCCCTGCTGGACCGCGCGTTGCGGGACGAGGATCGCCCCTGTCTTGAGCGTGCCCTTAAATTTCACCCGCACAAACTGCCCCGGCAACAACACCCGATCGGGATTGGGAAAAACAACTCGCGCCTGCCGCGACCCCGTATCAGTCTTCAGCCCGATATCCAGAAGGTCCAATACCCCTTCATGCTCGTAGGTCGTGCCATCCACAAACGTGAGCACGCCGCGCAACTGGTAGACACCGGGATGCTGAATTCGCTTGGCATCGCTGTCCCGACGTCGTTTCAGCAAAAAGCTTTCCGGCGCACTGACGATCACATACATAGGGTCGACCTGATGAATGACGGTCAGCAAATCGGTTTGGGCCGACACCAACCGACCTTCATACACGCGGGTGCGCTCAATCATTCCATCGATCGGAGCAATGGTCAGCGTGTTGTCGAGATCAAACTTGGCTTTGACAAGCTCTGCTTTGGCGCCTTCCAGCGCCGCTTTCGCCGCCAACTCCTCCGCAACGGCATCATCCACATCTTTCGTGCTCACCGCCTGCTCGGCCAACAGGGGTTTTACACGGGCAAAGTTTTGCCTGGCTTGGACCAGTCGCGCCTCCGATTGGGCGACTTTCGCTTTGGCACTCAGCATGGCGGCGTGGAACGGAACGGGATCGATCTGATACAGACGGTCGCCCTTCTTGACGTCGCGGCCTTCCTTAAAAAACCAGGCCTTCAAAATCCCCGTGACCTGCGATCGGATTTCGACCGGGCGAGAAGATTCCGCCTGCCCAATGAACTCCGGTTCATCCGGAATATCCTGAGCCGTCGCCACAATGATGCCCACCTCCGTGATCGGAGGAGCCGGTGTAGAAGCGGCTTGTTGCTTGCACGCCGGCAACAAAGCCAGAACGAGACACCCGGTCAGAATCGAGGCTAGCGTTGATGTATGCGTTCGCCTGGCCATGCTCGCTCCCTGATGAAAATCTGAAAAGGCTATTCGCATAAGGTCACTGACGACGCCTATCTTACTGATTGAGTCACTCGTAAGCAACGGAGTGCCCGGCACCCAGGCGCATGGACGGATCACCTGTATTGGCAAGGCGGCTGTGTGATTTCACTTAGTTTTCGCATCCCTGGGTCGGCCCGAGTCCCATAATATTATCCACGATCGATCGCGTGAGGCAGTCCGTTGCATGAAACACCGCGCCCTGCTCCCACAAGGTCACCAGCAACTGCCTTCCGTCCTCTCCGATGAAGGTGACTCCGGCCAGATCCACCATGGCACCCCGGCGTTGGTCGGGAGCGAGTTCCACCCAACAGCGCTCTAATTCCTGCACCCAGGGGCCGGTGAGACGACCCTCCAGTCGCAGCCTCACAGTGCCCTTGGAACAGTCGGTCGTAATCCTCAGCAAGCCGTCACCCTGCGATAAGATACTGCAGACATCTATTGTTACCCTTCGTGCATACAGGCCGAAACGATGACTTTTGCGTTCGTCATGCGCGTGACTAAAGCAATGACCATTCCATGGTTCGGGTCGATGGCTGACAACCCACGTAACGGAAGACTGTATTGAGGATTGCCCGGTGTAAGCTTACGTGAGGCGGCAGCACAAGCGAGGAACTGCCGAGGGGCAGCTGCCGAATAATCGGCAACTGCCCATCAGTCGGCAGTGTACTCATCGTCGAGAGGCGTCCGCGCTGAATCGAAATAGTCGCGTCGGCGCGACAGTGCCGGATTCCTTCCACGTGGACACGAGACAAGGTGGAAATCCACGCGATACATCCGCCACTGCGGGTGGGTTAGTGTTTGCGTGTGTATATAATCTCCATCATCTTCGTTTCTTTGCCGCTCTTTCCTGTCCCATACATTTCGAAGATCTCATGGTCGGCGTCCACGAGCTTCGTCACAGCCCGTAGCTTCATGGCACCTTCCATCGGGTGGTCATAGTGTCCCTTGTGCGTAATCGTGCGGCCCGTCTTGTCGGCCTTGCCCTCCATATAGAAAATCCCCGTTCCCATGGAATCCATCCACGTCGACACATATTTCTTCGTATGGTTGTTGTAGCCGAGAATCCCGATGCCGGTATAGGGCTGCCCCATCATATCGCCACTACATTCCTGACGGAGAAATCGTCCCCCGAGCAGCATCGTGTGCTCGCAGGCGCCGGTGGATTCCTCGGGCGGTTTCATCGGATCCGTCCATTCCTTCGTAGTGGTGCTCCAACTGCCTGCTCTGCTTGCCAAGCGAGCATGGACTTCGCTAGGGGTCGCCAACTTCGCGTAAGTTTCCATCGCGGCCTGCATATCCATGGCCGGGTTTTTCTTGTCGTTCGGCCACGCTGAGGAGGTCATGAGAAGCACGCAGCAGCCGATGAGTGTCACGTAGACATAACGCATGAACACCTCCTGCATGGTGATCGTCGATAGACAACCTGCTAGCAAAAAAATAGATTCGTAGTTGAATCCTCGCAGATCGCTCAGAAAGGGTTTTTATCGTTCGGTTTTTTTCAGCATCTTCTCATGGCCTGCCGTCAATTCCGCCCGACTGAGGAAGCCATCTCTATCAGTGTCCATCTTGCTGAACATCTTTCTTGAACCGGCGGCATGTTCCTCGGCGCTCAACAGTCCGTCTCCGTTCTTGTCGACTACCTTGATCTTTTCGACCGAGGACAGGTCACTATTCTTGGGCTCCTTTCCAGGAACATTTTTATGCACGGCGTCCATTTCAGCGATTGTCACCGTGCCGTCTTTATCGACGTCCATCGCGTCAAACATCCTCTTGGCCCCGGCCGCATGCTCATCTACTGACAGCTTGCCATCACCGTCGGTATCCATCGCCTTGAACTGCGCATCGATCAGTCCTTCGCTGGGATGGTCTGCCGCTAATGCGCCGCCTGACAATGCGCAGACACACAGGATCGCCAGGTTATAGCGCTCAAGCCCTTGTCTGTAACTCATAGGTAATCCTCCTTTGTGACCTCCGAGAGTGTGGAGGGTTGCGTTCTCTAAGCGCTCTAAAGGCGTTGCAAATCCGTTGCTAATAAGTATTAGACGACTTCTCCCATTCTCGATCAAGGGGCGGCGGCGCTTTTAGGAGGATCGAGGTCATGAGGAAACCCTGTGCAAGCTTCTGCCGCAGGGTTTCTGCCGCATGGGTGATGTGATTAGTCGTGCGGCCCGGACGAAGATACTGGCAACGTGTCGCGAAGGGATGGCAATATCGTCGCATTCACAGAAGCAATTCGGATCGAGAATGACAGGGGCACAGTCGCGCTAAAACCGGCCACTACGCGGCGTGCTGACCGCCGCTCGGCAGACGAGCCAGGCGCATGGCGCTTAGGTATCGACCATGACTTTGAACCCGCCATAGAACATACGTGTAGAATCGGAACGGACCAGACAAACTGCGGAGAAAAAACGAGCGCATGACGATAGAACTCGATCGCTTCCTCGCAGCGTCCGTCAAAAAATAAGTATGGTTGAATCAGCATCTCCTTTCAGCCGCCCTCGATTTGTCTCATGTGAGTCGTGAAGGTCTACCTGCGTAGGGGTATCAATTCGGGCAGTCTGGCCTCTCGCAAGTACAAGCCATCCCAGATCAACAATCCCAGCAGGAGCGGTCCTATGAACGGCTCGCCGCTGCGCACGTGGGTTGCGATGGCACCGCCGAGATAGCCCGTTAGCAAAATTGCGCCCAGCATGGAGGTTCGCGGAAACACATAGAGTACGACGCAGAGGAGTTCGACGACGCCGATGCCGACCGCCACGCTTTCGGGATAGCCGAAACGTGCAAAGCCCTCCAGCACCGGAGTCGCCTTGACCAACTTCATGCCAGCGCTGAACAACAGCATCAAGACCGGCAGTGCACTGACGATTCGACGATTCGTCCTGCCCTCATCTCCACGACCAGTCCACCCTCGTGCTTCATCAAGAGAGGCAATGCGAAGTGGCTGGTGATGAGGTGCGTGTCGATGGCGAGCCGTAGCAAACGCAGGCCGTTTTCCGATGATTTGCTCCCACACCGGCACATTCCACTCGGTCAAAAAATCTGCGCCCCATACGTCATTGGCCAGGATATCCAGGCGCTAATGTTCACGTTCGATACGCGCCACAAGTGCTTGCACTTGCGCCGGCTCCAAGTGATCGACCTGCAAGGCAATGCCTTGACCGCCGGCCTGCTGCACCAACTCGGCTGTTTCTTCAATTGTTTCGAGGCGGTTATATTCGGAGCGTTGCGCGCGCGTGGTTCGGCCGGTGCAGTACACCGTGGCTCCCGCTGCGCCCAGTTCAATCGCGATTCCCCGACCGGCGCCGCGCGTGGCCCCTGCGACCAAGGCCACCTTACCCTTCAATACCGAACTCATCCTCCATCCTTCCTTTCGTTCGTTCCCGCCTGGATATGCCGGCTCAATGTACACATTCAACCGAACGGGCTCCTATCCCCCGGCCATGGCCCCCACGATCAGAAACGGCTCAGCCCCTGCCCCGATCGCGTCAGGCAGCGGCGCATCTGGCGATTCGTGGGATAGGTCCTGCCCACAGATGAAGAACCGAATAAACGGACGGCGTTTTTGGGTGACGTGGTCGCGGATCGTCCCCCGCAGCATCGGATAACGCGCTTCCAACGCGTCGAGGACCGCGCGCTGGGTCACTGGATTCTCGATGGCCAACTCGACCTCGCCGCTCACTCGTGCAAGCGTCCGTAAATGGGCCGGCAATATGACTCTCACCATAGATTCTCCGATTCGTTCATCACATGAAACCCAACCTTGGCCATACGGCTGCTCACGATGGTCGTCCAGCGAGGCCGCAGGGAGCAACCCGAGTGAGGCGTACCACCAGCGTATGTCGCAGCGAGGGTCGCGACTGAGAACGAAGCCGGCGGCCATTGTCAGCAGCCGTCAGAGTGTTTGGACCTCAACAGATAACACCGCCGGAAGATCCCGCACGATCGGTGCCCAACTGTTTCCGCCGTTCGCCGAACCGTACACTTGGCCGCCGGTCGTCCCCACGTACAGGCCACAGGGGTCCAGCGAATCGACGGCCATCGCGTCACGCAAGACATTCACATAGCAGTCACGCTGTGGCAGCCCCTTGGTCAAGGCTTCCCACTCATTCCCGCCGGTGCGGCTCCGATATACGCGCAGCTTGCCGTCAGGAGGGAAATGTTCCGAATCGCTCTTGATCGGCACCACATATACCGTATTCGGTTCATGGGCATGCACCGCGATCGGGAATCCGAAATCGCTCGGGAGGTTGCCGCTGATCTCATGCCACGAGTCGCCGGCATCGTCGCTGCGAAGGACGTCCCAATGTTTCTGCATGAACAGCACATTCGGACGTGACGGATGCATGGTAATGCGATGCACACAGTGGCCGACTTCGGCATCAGGATCCGGCAGCTCGTATTGCGACTTGAGTCCGCGATTGATTGGCTTCCAGGTCTTGCCGCCATCGTCGGTTCGGAATGCGCCCGCCGCAGAAATGGCAATGAACATCCGATCGGGCTGGCTCTGGTCCAACAGGATGGTGTGCAGACACATCCCACCGGCACCGGGCTGCCAGAGGTGGCCCTTCGCACTGCGCAGGCCCGGCAGCTCCTTCCAGGTTTTTCCCCCATCCAACGATTTGAAAATCGCTGCGTCCTCCGCACCAGCATACACCGTGTCCGGATCGGTCAGCGAGGGCTCCAGGTGCCAGATGCGTTTGAATTCCCAAGGCCGCTGGGTGCCGTCGTAGTGTTGATGAGTGGTCAGCGGCTTGCCGGTTTCCGCCGACGCATCATACACGAACATGTTACTTGCGCCGTTGGGCATGCCGTCCGTCCCCATCAAATCTTCCGGTTTGGTTCCCGGCGGGTTCCAGGCCTTGCCCCCGTCATCCGAACGCTGAATCACCTGGCCGAACCAGCTACTGGTCTGCGAGGCATACAACCGATTCGGATCGGCAGGCGACGCTTTCAGATGATACATTTCCCAGCCACCGAAGAACGGCCCCTGCACGTCCCACTGTTTCCGCGTGCCATCCGAGGTCAAGATGAACGCGCCTTTCTTGGTCCCCACAAGTACCCGAATCGTGCTCATGCTGATTCCTCCTGAATGGTGCGTCCTCATCGCACAGTGAAATGATCTTGCGCCGGTCTTGAATGTCTCATCAGATCTCTGCAGCCATGTCCTAGTCGTTCGAGTAAAAGCAAATCGACATGTACCCTGCCCAATCCCCCCCCCCGTCTTCGGCGGATGGATTTCTGGATGGCGAACCAAGGGCCGGCAGAGCCTCACGCGGCAACAGGGCTCAGTCGGCTTCTTGGGCCTGACCATGCCGGATTTTATTTCCGGGTGTAAGTGATCTCCATCATCTTCATTTCTTTGCCACCTTTATGGGTGCCGTACATCACAAATGTCTGCGTATTGTTGTCTGAGATCTTCCATACGGCGCGATGTGTCATGTGACCTCCGCCCGCCTCAGCATGTTGACCTTTCAGCGTGATGGTCTTGCCGTCCGCGCTCGCCGTGCCTTCCATCGAAAAGATCCCGGTACCCATGGTGTCGATCCAGGTCGTGACATATTTCTTGCGAAGATTGTCGTATCCATCGATCCCAACCCCGGAGAAGGGTTGTCCCATCATTTCGCCGGTGAACTCTTGCTGGAGAAAACGCCCGTCCAGCAAGACCTTCATTTCAGCGGTGCCTGCGGACTCGATCGGTGGCTTATTGGGGTCCATCCAGGATTTGGTGTTGGTGGTCCAGCTACCAGCCAAGCCGGCGAGTTGCTTGTGTGGCTCGCCGGGCGTCGCCAGTTTTTTATACGTCTCCATCATCGCCTGCATCTCCGCATCGGTTGGTTGCTTGTCCTTAGCCAGTGCCGGAACTGTGGCCATGACCATGCACAAACAGGTGACAGTAATAGTGCTATATCGCATCGTTGCCTCCTTGTAGTTGAGAGATGAATGCATTCTGGTTCTTCTAGCGGTCATATGACCCATGGCCTTACGCCGGTTGATTCATCTTATTGAACCGCGCCCGGCTCCATGAAGATCAATTCCCAAATGTGCCCATCGAGATCTTGAAATCCATGCGCATACATGAACCCGTGATCCTGCGGTTGATTGTAGGTCGTCCCGCCGGCACCAACGGCATCGCGCACCATCGCATCCACGTCGACCCGGCTTTCGCGCGACAGACAGACGAGTACCTCGGTATTCTTCGTCGCATCACAGATCGCGTTTGGGGTGAACGTTTTGAACTTCGCCTCCGTCAACAGCATCACGAAAATGTCCTCAGACACCACCATGCATGTAGCCGTAGCGTCGGTGAACTGCGGGTTGAACGTGAAGCCGAGTTTGGTGAAAAACCCGATCGACTTTTGTAGATCCTTGACCGGTAAATTGACGAAGATCTTGGTGGCCATAACGTCTCCCTTTAAACTTAGTTCCTTGATGCTCTGTACGCTCAAGGGCTCAATCTGTCCGCTGCCTATTAGTCGAACGATGGCTCCGAAATCGACAGTCCCTGGATAGGCGACGGTGCCGCTGCAGGCCTAACCCTTGTCAAAGGCCTTCTTGATTGTTTCAATATCGGGCTTGGTCATCTGAAGAATAGCGTGCATGACTGCCTCCGACTTCTTCGCGTTTTTATCACGCAACATCTCGTCCCACCCAGAAGACACAATTTGCCAGGACAGCCCGTATTTGTCTTTCAACCAGCCACATTGGCCTTCCTCTCCGCCCTGGGAGAGCTTCTGCCACATCTCATCGATTTCATTCTGCGTCTCACAGTTCACCATCAACGAGATCGCCTCACTGAATTTGAAATGCGGTCCGCCGTTCAAGGCCAAAAATTCCTGACCGTCGAGCGTAAACGTCACGGTCATCACCGATCCCTTCGGCCTTCCCGACACCTCCGCGCCTGCCTCGCCATAGCGAGTCACATGGCCAAACTGTGAATTGTTAAAAATCGACACATAAAAATTCGCCGCCTCTTCGGCCTGGTCGTCGAACCACAAACAAGGACGGATCTTTTGCATCGCCTGTCCTCCGTGATACGAATAATACCGTTTTAGTATGCTCGGCTCTCTCTCCTAGTCGAACGAGAAGCATCGAATCGACATGGACAGAGTGCTCATTCCGGCAGGCCGGAGACTTCGATCAGTGGCCGAACTTCGACGGTTCCGATGCGCGCCCCCGGAACCTGGGTAGCGATGGCGGTGGCTTCCTCGAGATCCTTCGCCTCGATCAAAAAATAGCCCGCCATTTGCTCTCGCGTTTCAATGAACGGACCATCGGTCACGAACGCCTTGCCCTCTCGCACCCGCACGAGGGTCGCCGTTGCAGCAGGATGAACGGGAGAGGCATGCAGATACTCCCCTTTCGCATCCAATTGGTGACAGAGCCGGATCGACTCCGCCAGTAATCCCCTCTTTGTCTCCTCACTCATCTGCTCGAATGCCGATTCGTCGTGATGAACCAGCAATATGAATTTCATGCAGCGCCTCCATCAAGGCTCGTTAATCCATTGCCTCTGTAGACTGAACATTTAGGCACAACCATCCTCTTTAATCGGCCGCACTTCGATACTGCCGTACTGAGCTGCGGGAAACTTCGAGGCGATTCGGACGGCGTCATTGAGGTCTCTGACATCGATCAACAGGTACCCGCCCAACTGTTCCTTCGTTTCTGCGAAGGGGCCGTCGGTCATCGAGACTTTTCCACCACGCACCCGTACAGTCGTCGCGGTCTCTACCGGATGCAGAGGCGAGGCCCCAAGGAGTTGACCATTTTTCTGCAATTCATCACAGTAGCTCATGGATTCATCCGACAGTGCGACCCGCTCATCACGGGACAGAGTATTCAAGGTCTTTTCTTCCACATACACCAGACAGAGATATTTCATGGCAACTCCCTTCTCTAGTCCTTTGACAGCAGACTCACTTGGCCCGCTCGTTCATCTCCCACAGGGCAAAGGTATTGCCCTCCGTATCCTGACAGATCGCGAAGTAGCCCATCCCGGGCACCGCCGTCTTGGGCTTGCAAATCGTCCCTCCGAGTTTCTCGACCTTCTTCATCGCCGGGGTCACCGACGGCACGCCGACATAGTTGGTGATGGATTGTTCGGGATACATGCGTGGCATCAGCCCGCCGTCGGGCGTCGCATCTTTGCCGCCGGTATCAATGTGCCAGTAGTCGGAAATGGCCGCCGGGATCTTCGCGAAGTTCCAGCCGAACAACGACCCATAAAACTTCTTCGCCCGGTCGAGATCATTGGCAGGCACCTCGAACCAGACAATACTCGCCGCCGCCTGCGGCTTCTTCACCGCCCGCCTCTTAGTACGTGTCGCCATGGTCTCCCCCTATGCTGGTCAAGTTCCTGTTTGTAAAAGATAGTCGTCAGAGACGGACAAAATCGACATCGACTTTTTCCCTGGCACAACGACCTGCCTTAGAGTCGCAATTGAAAGGCCCGTGACATAAGATAGTCGTCAGAGAGGCCCCAAATCGACATGAGGCTTGGGCGGGAAGGCGGCGAGGTGTGCCGGATTGAGACAGGCAGCTAACATGTCATAAAGTCAATGACTTATGCCTTTTGAAAAGATTTCTGATGGTAGTAAAATTTGTCCCGGAGAGGGCTTTGAAGAATAGGGGCCCATTACGGAGAGGACTGTTGCTGAGGAGATTGCCGAGGTTTCAATGGAGCGTCCACACGTGGTCCTTCTAGATGCAGGTGCGAGTCGAGCTGCATTTCCGCATGGCGAGCGCTTCGGCCGTCTACTACCTGTGATGGCTGACATTCTGAACCTCATGCCGGTAGATCAGATCCTTTCTACCGCTGGCATCCATGCTGAAGGAAGTAACTTTGAAGATATCTACTCCAAGTTGGCCGATGCAGGGCGAGAGTGAGAATAGAGCCGTCTAGCAAGCGCTGGAACCTAGGAGATTTCGACAGGCCGCGGTTGGCATAGGCTATATTTTGAAGTTTATCCCCGCCTAACCAAGTACCACGGACAACGCACTCCGAGCACCAAATCAGGGTTACCCCTCGCCTTAGTCAGATTGCGCTGCTCCAAAATCTCTCTAGAAATTTCCGGTCCGGTTCCTGCTAAAGTTCGTTCGTAGCAGGCTCGCGATTATGCGGCTCACCCCGATCACCCGCAACGACCGGAGCCAACTCCCTGAGCCCTCGATGACAAACACAAACTCTTGCAAGCAACGCCGTTGAAGTGCAGCATAGTCGCACAGAGGCTGGTCTAAGAAGGAATGGCATGAAAGTCACGGACATCGCATGTACCTGCTATCCGGTCACAGACCTTCAGCGGGCGCGCCGGTTTTATGAGGGCGTGTTGGGGCTCAAAGAATCGCGGTTTTTCAGCGAGGGGGTTCATCGAATATGATATCGGGTCGAACAGGCTCGGCATCGGGAACGGCGCGCAGAATTGGAAGGCCTCTCCAGGCGGCGGGTCGGTCTCGCTCGAAGTGGATGATTTCGCTGCCGCCATCGCGGGCTCAAAGAAAACGGATGCCCGTTCCGCCTTGAACCGTTGGAAGCACCTGTCTGCCACATGACCATCGGCTTCGATCCGGATGGGAATTCGCTGATGATCCATCGACGGAAATCCTGATGAGAGAGAAGGTGACCGGTGGCGATCAGAACGTTTCTGCAAACCGGGCGCCTATGCCTGGGCTGAGAACAAAACCCTTCAAGGTGAGGAGCCTGCCTTCATGAACCTGAACTTGAATGGTCATACCGCTCTCGTGACCGCTTCGACCGGAGGCATCGGGCTGGAGATTGCCCGGTCGCTGGCCATCGAGGGCGCGCGAGTCATTATCAACGGTCGCACGCAATCCAGCGTCGATAAAACATTGGCGGAACTCCACCAAGACTTGTCCAGTGCTGACCTGGTCGGCCTGGCGGCTGATAACGGCACCGCCGAGGGATGCGCCGCGACCCTATCCACCTGGCCACAGGTCGACCTCTTGGTCAACAATCTAGGCATCTACGAAGCAATCGGATTTTTTGATGAGACGGATGAAGCCTGGCAGAAGATGTTCGAGATCAATATCATGAGCGGCGTGCGCCTGGCTCGACATTATCTCAAGGGAATGCTGGAACGCGGTCATGGGCGCATCGTGTTGATATCCAGCGAATCCGGGATTTCCCCCGCGCCCGAGATGGCGCATTACAGCGCCACCAAAACGATGCAGTTGGGAATCGCTCGATCTCTCGCCGAACTCACCAAAGGCACGAAGGTCACGGTCAATTCAGTGCTCCCTGGCCCCACACGTACGGAAGGTGTCGAGAAGTTCATTCAGGATGTCTTTCCCGGCCTTACTCGGTCAGAGGCTGAACGTCGATTCATCGCGGAGAATCGTCCGACGTCGCTCATCGGTCGCCTCATCGACCCACGGGAAATCGGAGACATCGTCGCCTTCATTTGCAGCGCACGCGCGTCGGTCATCAACGGATCCTGCATCCGTGCCGAAGGTGGGCTTGTGCGCACCATCTTCTGACCCCGCCACTGGCATGATTACGGCCGAAATCCCCAATTGCACCCTTGCTGAATCAAAGACACCTCCAGCCACCGCTACCCAACTCTCACAGGGTCGGCCACAAGCACGAATAACTTTCTCCTACCGCCGGTCGGACGAGGGAAGATCCTAGCTGTCGGCATGCCCTTCAAACCGGCATAATGAGCCATGCGCACATATTTGCTCATCATGCTTGTGTTCGGATGTCTGACCCAACTCGCGTTCAGCTCATCCGCATTCTCTCAGACCCTACCAGGCACGCTTCAGCCACAGGCCCAATCTCCTGGTTCTATCTCACCGATTCAGCCCTCTTCTGCGCCGACAAGCGGGCTGCCGGCGAATGTCCTGACTCCCTCCACCACCTCTCAACTGGCACCGAATCCCGGCATTCGGGCGACTCCGACCCCCTTTACCAGTGCAGGCCGTGGTCTGCCTGGTATGCAAGGAGGTCCCCCGGTGAATGCTCCAGTGGGTGCGCAAGATCCCAGCGCCGGTTACATGCGCCCTCCCACGGTCGGACCGCTCTTCTGCGACCCCGCGCTGAATATTCAATGCTGATCCAACTCCATCTCTGCCTCGCTGATCGGCGCCGGACCCCCGGTTGGCGTGAACCGTTGTAAAAAGGTGGGGATGGAGTCATCCTGCGGACCGCCATGAGATTGGATCGTGGCATCACCTGCCCGCATACGACTTTCCAGTTCATTAGCCGTCACGCTGCCGACATGCTGGCCCGGTTATTCCGATCGATGACGGAAAACTGCCCTTTCGGCCACGAGCCGATCGGCTTGACGCAACTGTCACGCACGGCGGCATGCCACGATCGCAGCCTAGTACTCGCCCTCACCCCAGAGTGTCCTTCTTTCGAGAAGCCAATAGGTGATGCCGAGTGACAGCACCACAGCACCGGTAGCCAGGACGAGGGGCGGAGAAACCTCCTTAAAATCGAAGACGATCACTTTTCGGGCAATCGCCATGAGCGCCGTCGCCACGACGAGTTTGACATGAATGACATCCTTCCGGATGTAGAGCGTGATGTTCAGGAAAATTTCAATCGCGATCAGGACCGCCAAGAAGGCGCCGAACGTGACCACGATGTCCGCGACCGCCAGTTCTTGTACCGAAGGCAGAATGAGCCTGCGATAGATGACAAAGATCACGTCCACGACACCCCAGAAGATGGTCAGCACCATGAGAACAGCCATGATTCGTAGGGCACCTCGAATCAAATGATGAAGGAAGGTGATGAACGGATCTTCCTGATCCAGCGAGAGTTCGGCCTGACCGAAGGATTTCACGCGTTCCTTCCGAAAATGGCCCATGAGCAGATCGACGACCGCGGCATGACTGGTCAGATAGGAGGTGTTGAAGTCCTTCTCGAGAAAATTATTCAAGCCTTCAACCTGCTGAAAATCCTGACCGGACACCCGCTTGAAGCCCATGCTCCAGTCGGAATACTCGCGGCGTTCGATGGACTTCCGCTGCAGCAGTCGCACGTTAGAATGACGTCGATCCCGTGTGATAGTTTCCAGCAGTCCGTCGACGGCGCGTTCCTCCCCTTCGAGAATTTGGACAAAAGTCTGGTTACCATAGAGCAGCATCCCCGTAATGCCCGCCCTGGCGTTGTTGTCGCGGCATTCTTGCAGAAGCGCTTGCAGTTCTTGCGTCGAGAAGTTCTTCGTGGCCGAACTGATGTAGGACACCTGGATCATAGACATTCCCTTACCTCGACCTGTTCAGGGTTATCAGCCTGACTAATCCTCCGAGGTTGAAGAAACCAGCGTCACTCGGTCCCCACGACCCTCCACAATCCCGCGTTCATTGTACCCGACAGGCAGGATTCGATCTGCCCTCCTTTTACGAAGCGGACTTTCCTCGCTCCGGACAAGCTCTGTGCCGGCTGTCAGTCTTCCAATTCACGTATCCGCCGCTTCAGAAAGCGCCGTTCCGGCTCTTGTTGCGTGAGGCTCAAGGCCCGCTCGTAAGACGCGTAGGCTTCGGCAGTCCGCCCCAGCCTCCGGCAGAGATCGGCGCGCGCGGCATGCGCAAGATGGTAATTCGTCAGGTCACCCCCGGCGAGAATGGCATCGATGAGGGCGAGTCCAGCTGACGGACCGTCACGCATGGCGACTGCGGCGGCACGGTTTAACCCGATCACTGGCGATGGAGTGGCCTGCATCAGCACGTCGTACAATCCCACGATCTGGCCCCAGTCCGTGGCAGCAGCGCTGGGTGCCTGTGCGTGCACTGCCGCAATCGCTGCCTGGATCGTATAGGGTCCGACTTGTTGCGACGCCAGCGCCCGCTTTACGAGCGATGCTCCCTCCGTAATCTGCTCACGATTCCACAGCGAGCGGTCCTGATCCTCCATGAGGATCAGGTCTCCCGTCGACGACGTGCGAGCGGCGCGCCGGGAATCGTGCAGCAGCATGAGAGCCAACAGTCCTATAGCTTCCGGCTCCGGCAGCAGTTGCAGCAGCAATCGCCCCAGCCTGATGGCTTCGCCCGATAGATCGTTCCTGGTCAGCGATTCGCCGGACGACGCGGAGTATCCCTCATTGAACACCAGGTAGACGACCCGCAATACGGCATCGAGACGATCCGGCAACTCTGTTTCAGCCGGCACCTCGTACGGAATACCCGCATCGCGAATCTTGGACTTGGCGCGCACGATTCGTTGCGCGATCGTGGGTGGTTTTGTGAGGAAGGCCCGCGCGATTTCATCAGTGGTAAGTCCACAGATCTCCCGCAAGGTCATCGCGACCTGGGCCTCCGGCGCCAGGGCCGGATGGCAGCAGGTGAAGACCAACCTCAGCCGGTCGTCCCCGACAGTCTCATCACTCTGTTCCTCCGCGTCGCTCGTGTTGGTTTCCAGTTGCTGGGCGAGTTCCGTCAGTGAGGCATTGAACCGCGCACGCCGCCGCATGCCATCGATGGCTTTGAACCGTCCAGTCGACACGAGCCAGGCGCGGGGATTGGCAGGCACACCATCGCGCGCCCATTGTTCGACCGCCACGGCAAAGGCATCGTGCAACGCTTCCTCTGCGGTATCGAAATCTCCCAGCAGGCGGATTAAGGTGGCGAGCACTTGGCGGGACTCAGACCGGTAGACCTGTTCTACGAACTCAGGCAATGGTTGAGTGGAATTCTCGGACATCGTCCGCGTCTCTCTTGGTGATCATGATGCCCCGCGGCCCAGATCCTGTGCGAGCACCTTGGTCAGACCGGTCATGGCCGCTTTCGTTAACCTACGGTGAGCCACCCCTGACCAAGGCCACCTTCCTGCAAGTGCCTGCGCCAGGATCGACTCCTTTCATCGCGGGCCAAGAGCCACTGCCCCGCGCCCCACAGATGCACCGATACGACAACCACCACGTCAATATTCAAAGACGACGTTGAATAGCGCCGGCGTCATCTCCACCCCCATCTGCTGCAGCGCGCTCTTCATCGGTCCCACGCTCTTTTCGTAGGCTTTCCAATAAACCTCTTCGTTGTCCCATATGGCCACATTAATAAAATTGTACCGGCTTTCCGGCTTGAGGCTCTTATGAAATGTGCCACTGATGAATCCCGGTTGTTGAGTGATGTCAGCCTTCACCTTCTTCCACCAATTCACAAATTCCTCTTCTTTGCCCTGGGGCACAGTGAAGACATTAATCAGCGTCACGGCCATCACTCACCTCCAGACGTTAAAGAATCCGATCCGATTACCATTTCCAGCGCGATCATTCCTGATCGTCAATGAACCGATGGAAAGACTTCCTTGAAGAACCCCAACATCGCCACCCACGATTTGTTATCGGCCTCCGCGTTGTACTCCAGCGCATCCAACCCCGCCTTGCCCGCATTCGGATTGGTGAATCCGTGTTTGGCATTCAAAAAGGTCACCACTTGGAACTTCGCATCGGCCGCCTTCATTTCCTGCGTGAACGCTTCGACCTGCTCCGCCGGGACAAATGGATCGACCGCGCCGGTGAGCACGAGGATTTTCGCCTTCACCTTTCCCCGCTCGGCGGGAGTCTTCGTCCCGAGCATACCGTGGAAGCTCACTACCCCGTCCAAATCGGCGCCCGCACGCGCCTGATCCAGGACCACCAAACCACCGAAGCAGTAACCGATGGCAGCGATCTGTTCTCCGTCCACATGCGGATCTTGCTTGAGCTGTTCCAACGCCGCGCGAAAGCGGGCCGTGATCACCGCCGGATCTTTCTGGGCCTCGCTCATGAATGCCTCGGCTTCTTTCGGATGGGTCGTCACCTTGCCCTTCCCGAACATGTCCAGCGCAAAACCGATATACCCAGCCGCGGCGAGACGTTTCGCCTGAGCCCGCGCATGTTCGTTATGCCCCCACCACTCGTGGACGACGAGGACACCAGGACGACGGCCCTGCGCGGCATCATCCCACGCGAGGAGCCCCTGCAACACAGTATCACCTTGCTTGTACGCCACCTCACGAGTACGAACCTCCGCATTCGCCGCCGAGGCAAACCAACACCAGGCTGACAGCACCATGACTATGCGTAACATCTGCATATGTATGCCTCCATAATCATTCAATCATTCTGTGATCAAATGGTCCACATTGCTGCGCTCATCAATCTCGAGTCCATGGTGACGAAGCTGTTTCTGTCGTGACGCGGCGAGCGACCAGGAACCCAGTCACACGTATGCACACTTCCGCATCTGTCTCAAAATACACCATATCGCTCAGCTACTTCACGTGGGATGTATCTCTTCAGTAAATCGGGTATCGAAAGGGATACAGGCCGCACCCGCAATGGGCCTCAATGCTCTTGATGTTTTTCGCTCCTTTATTGGGATCTGAACGTATTGCTCTTCACGGCAGATTCCTTGCTTAAGTCATGAAAAGGCCGTCAGATTCAAGATGTCCGTCGAGGCTCGAATGACTTCGGCGGACAAGGAATCGACCATCGGTCCCGGCGCATCAGCCTTACAACTCGACATGATCGAATCTGTCACACATGGAGGACAACATGATCCGCACAGGCCTCGTAATTTGCACGCTCGTCACCGGCATACTAAGTTTGCTTAGCCCAGTTACTCACGCGCAACAATGGAACGGCGCAGCGAATCCGAAGGGCACGATTTGGAGACCAGGCAACGTGGCGGTTGGGGAGGAGCCTCAGCGAAGAGACGATTCGAGGGCCATGATCGAGGTCACCAGGCCTCTCGCCTCGTCCAACGACCAGGACGACGGGTTGTTCAGCGCGAATATGGTTTACAAAGGCGACACGAGTCCGAAATTTGAGGTGGACACAAGACGCGCCTACGCCGGCGGCGCCAGGAGCAAGGCCGGCATCTTGCCCGCCGACTTGGACTTCGCAGTACATCGAAGCGCCGCCATCGGAGTCGTCAACATCAACGAGATGCCAAGGCCAAACGATTACATGCTGTTGGTGGGCGGGAAGGTCCTGGCGGAAGAAGTCCGCATCAAGTTGATCAAGGATTGGGCTGACTATGTGTTCGAGCCGAACTACCGGTTGAAGAGCCTGCCCGAGGTCGAAACGTTTATTCGCGACAATCATCGTTTGCCGGACCTCCCCAGCGCGACGGACGTGGCGGAGCGTGGAATCGATCTCGGCCGGATGCAGTCGACCTTGCTGGCAAAAATCGAAGAACTCACTCTGTACGTGATCGAGCAAAAGAAAGATCTTGAGACTTTGCGCGACAAGGTGACGCAGCTAGAGCAGGAGAATGCGCCTCTCACACCCACGACCGCCCGATCACCATTCAGCCCACGCGTGGGAGAAAGGATCGTACGATGAACGCCATCCTCACAGCTACAGTCACAGCGCTCGTCATCGCCATGGCGGCATCTACGGAAACATCCGCAAAAAACAGCGAGCTTCAATTACCACTCAGCGAGGTCGTGGAGCCGGGCGTCGCGAAAATGTTCGGCCATCAGCGGAGCGTCGTCATGCTGGACGGGTTCTGGGCAAAGGCCGGATCCAATGTCACAATCTCCATCGATGAACTGGCGAACACGCTGATCCAGATGGCCGTCCCCCTCCCGAGCCCGACCGACGGCTCGATCAGACTCCCGGCCGGCGGTCCAGACCTGACGGGGTCGCCTGGAACCGGCTCGAACGTGGTGGAGGTCGGTGATGGCGTCTCGTTGCCGAATCCAGGCGGCTTTTACGCGATCAATAGTATCGGGATCCAGGAGAAAGGGAATAATCCCTGCCTGCTCACGCTCTGGGGACGGATGGTCGACCCGGCCTTTGAATCGGCGGATAGAAAGCTGGCGCAGTTCGAACTCGATAAATGCAGATCGTTTCCGTTGTCCACCTTGGTCGATTTCAAACAAGCACAATTGCCCAAATCCGCTGATACGTTCGTGCGCGGCGTTCTCGCCTGTGGGGGACATTCCTCGGCTACGCGTTTTCCCTTCATCGTTCCCCAGGAGGGATACTCATCGACGTCATGGGAGATCAAGGGACTGCAGGTCCATGGTGGCCGTGTGGTAGCGGAGACCGACGACGTAGAGCCCCAGGGACGGATAGGCGAATTTGCACGCTCGAATTGCGTCAAGGACGAGGCGGGAGTGTATGGCCCCGGGTGGACCGAGTGGCATGAATGTCCCAGCGGTCAACTCATGACCGGAATCCGGGTGTACCGGTATGAAGACAAGTGGTTCACCGGCATGAGTGCCATCTGTAAAATCCCGCAACGGTCTGTCCCACCTCGCAAACCAGTGAAGGACTCCGTAGGATTTTGAGCGGGAAGAGTGTGACAACTAGGGGAGTGCCCAGGTGGCAGCGATGGTTTGGGGGTGTTACAGTGACGACCTG
The DNA here is from genome assembly GCA_964493335.1 of uncultured Nitrospira sp. Lineage (GTDB taxonomy): Bacteria > Nitrospirota > Nitrospiria > Nitrospirales > Nitrospiraceae > Nitrospira_A. The sequence goes on along the minus strand of CAZBNV010000016.1, from coordinate 56,440 downwards.
CATGACTACATGGGAGCTGAACGCTGTCTCGATGCATCAACTTTCGGGCGTTTCGGATCGTAGGCCTGATGGCGCTCTCCATCATGGACTGCGGCTCCGCTTGGGCCTGGGAAGGTTCTTCGGACCGCCGGTTTGTGTTGGAGTTCGAAACCGGGGCCATCTGGCAGTCCCGCAACCAAATACAGATCCCTGATAGTGCGGACGGCACGCGGTTCGACTTGACGGACCTACAAGGCAATGGTCCGGGAGCTCACCGCCGGGTCGAACTGACATGGAATCTGAACCACCGCCATTCGCTCCGGTTCGTCTATGCCCCGATTGGTTTTTCAGGCAGCGGTAGTTTCGCCACTCCGGTGCGCTTTGCCGGCGGAACGTTTGCTCCGGGTAGCCCCGTCGATTCGGATTATAAGTTCGATAGCTATAGACTGACTTACCGGTATCTCCTCCACGAGTCCGACCGATGGCGGTGGCGAATCGGCGCAACGGCTTTCATTCGGGATGCCAAGGTGGAATTGCGTCAGGCCGGACGCGTGGCCTCCGACAGCAATGTCGGCTTCGTCCCGCTGCTGAGCGCCGGCGTCGAATATGCGATCGCGCCGCGCTGGACGGCCCTGATCGATTTCGACGGGCTTGTGAGTACGCAAGGCCGAGCGATCGACGGAGCCGCCAAGATTCGATACGACCTCAGCGATGCCTGGTACGTCTCGGCCGGCTATCGAGTGTTCGAGGGGGGTGTGGATAATGAACGGTACGCATTCGGGTGGTACAACTTTGCCTTGCTATCCCTGGGGGCTCGATTTTAGGGGCCAGCGCACCGCCAGCCTGTGACCATCTCTCCTTAGGCTATTCAACCACCCAGATCGCAAAACCTTTGGCCTGCCGCAACAATTGATCGGTCACGCCGCCGCCGAAGATCCGTTTAATGCGCGACGTCCCATGGCGCCCCAGGACGATGGTATCGTGCTCGCCGTGGCGCGCTTCTTCCAGAATATTTCCGGCGATGTCGTCCTCATGGCCGAACGTCATCGTCACGTGGTTCGCATCAAACCCATAACTCATCAGGGCTTCCCAAGCCGTTCGAAGAACTGAGCATTCGGATTCTCGCTCCGTTCGCAGCCAGGACTCCTGGTCCGAACGTAACTGCGCCCCCAACTGGGCCTCGGCGGCAGGATTCTCAGAGCCGCCATGCTCCAGCAATTCCCGAGGCATCGGCTTCAAGACATGAAAGAGCGTGACCGCCACATCCGGTGTACGGCGGAGGAGCGCGCCGACGTACTGCACGGCGCGATGAGAATTCTCCGACTCGTCCACGGCCACAAGAATTCGCATGTCGACCTCCCTGATAAGATGGCCTCAGCACATCGCCGCCTGCTCCGACCGACGACAGCGCCTGCCCACACTGCTCTTCGTGAAAGATTTGTCACTCAGGCACGAATCAAGGTGACGTGCACATCCCGTTCACGCGGACCATCTAGCTCCACCAACATCACCGATTGCCAGGTGCCGAGTATCAGTTTGCCGGCTGACACAGGGATGGTAAGCGAAGGCCCCAGAATCGAAGAAGCCATGTGTGACCAGGCATGGGACGGATCGTGCGCGTGACGAAACTGAATGCGGGGAATCATCTCTTCCACGATCTGAAGAAAATCCTGCTCGGTCCCTTCCCCGATTTCTCCGGTGGTGACAGCGGCAGTCGTATGGGTGACGAAGATGGAACACAGCCCCTGCTTCAGCTTCGCTTGTTGGATCAATGCCTGAACCTGATCGGTCAGGTCCACGATCTGCTTCAGCGCTATGGTACTGATGTGCAGCACGTGACTCATGCATCCTCTTTTCGAATCATCTAGATGCCTTTGCGTGCTGCGTCCACGCTCCAGATTCCGGATCCTTGGGCAGAAATATACAGGAACACGAAACAAAAGAGGACCGCGAGTTCACCCATATTCTGGATCGGTAATAGTGCCTGCGGGCCATGGACCATCCAATAGGCGAACGCCATCAGCCCACTGCAGAGAAAGGCCGCCCATCTGGTGAAGAACCCGATCATCACCAGAAATCCACCGACCAGTTCAATCGGTCCGGCGATGGCAATCACAAAAGCCGGGAGCTGCATCGGAGGTGGCATCGGGATGTTAAACAATTTTTGTGCGCCATGCCAGAGCAGCAAGAATCCCGTCACCATGCGCATGAGGGCATACGTCTGCGGCGCATAATTCTGCATAAACATCGGCATCGTGGATCCTTTGATTAACGGTGAGCTGCTCCGGGCCCGGCTGGGTGATTCCACGGTATCACCAGCACACACACCGTCAACCAGGGAATCCCCTAGCCGCCGAGGGATGCATCAGTTCGTCGACGGGGCCCCTGGCCGGAGGTTTTTCGAGGACCAACATGAGGGTTTGAAACGGCTGCTGGGGATTATGCAGGCTACTCGCCTCCATCATGCCGGGATCCTGAATCGGCCGGACTACTCTCCGCTGGCACTCGACAACAGATTTCCAGGCGATTGCCGCTGGGATCCTCGAAGAAAACCGCATAGTAGCCCGGCTCCCCGTACAGCGGTCCTTCAACATTGCGTGCGCCGGCTAGGACTGCAACCGCAGCCAGCCGATCGACCTCAGCATGGGTGTCGGCCCCAAAGGCCATTCGACATTCGTTAACAACGTGTCGCGGCGACTCTGTCAGGCCAAAAAACTCTGGCGCGCCATCGGTTCCGGCCGCTTCGTACTGTACCAACCCTCGATCTTGGCCTCATGCGCGAAGCCAAGCGCCGGCAAAAGTACATCATAAAACGACTTGGCCTCGACGAGGTGACGTACCCGCAGATCGATGTGGTCGAAAAAACGTCGCATAGAGAACACTCAGACCAGTTACCTACAGCTTAGGATGTTTACGAAACTGGGGCAAGAGCGCGTCGTGGAAAGCGAACCCGGTCGAACATGGCGACAGGCCAATGAATCGATACCGAGCCCAGCCAGACGTTTGCGCTCCGGTGCCACATGTGGGATACCAGAATCTGTGGGCCAAGGGCTCGTCTCCTAGGATGATTCCTAGCTGGTATCTGACCAACGTCACTTTGGTCTATCAGAGGAAATAAGGTCGTCACCGTCGTGACTCGAACCGCAGGCTCGGCGCTCGCCGATGTCTTGCCAATAGCCCTCTTGAACCAAAAGGCCTGAACGAGCCTAGCTAAATTCCTGTCATATTCAAGATGCACGTGACACCTTGCCGTTGCTGCCGCCGGACGGGTACCTGTAGGGCAGGCCTCGGCGGCATATATACTGGGTTCAGGTATATTGCCCCAATTGGTGGCGCATCCGTGCCTCTGACAGCCACTACCGTTGCTGTCCGGTTTGTGTGGCACTATCGGGCAGCAAAGGAAATATCTTGAAAGACTTTTTCCGCCGGCTCGCATGCCTCAGTTTGGTGCTGACGACCTCCGCCTGCACGCAAGCGGCGTTCACGGCTGTCAATCTTCCCGCGCGCTTTAACGATATGGACGTTGTGCGCGACGTTGCGTATGGACCTGAGCCTTCTCAGAAACTTGATATCTATGTTCCCGCCGATGCCGGGGACAAACACTTGGATGTGATCGTATTTTTGTATGGTGGGCGCTGGACCGACGGGGCAAAGAACGATTATCGCTTTGTCGGTGCGACATTCACGGACAAACATTTTATTGTCGTCGTCCCAGACCACCGAAAGTATCCGCAAGTGCACTTTCCAGTTTTTGTCGAGGATGGGGCAAAGGCGCTCGCTTGGGTCTATGACCACATCATCGCATACCATGGAAATCCCGAACGGATCCATGTCGCGGGGCACTCTTCAGGTGCCCATATCGGTGCGTTACTCGTTGCGGATCCCCGCTATCTTGCGAACGAAGGAAAAAATCGATCGCTCGTAATTCATGATTTTGCCGGTCTCGCAGGTCCTTATGCATTCACCCCGGATGAGCCCGATCTGGAAGATATGTTCGGCCCCCCGGCGAATTATCCGAACATGCAAGTCACCACGTTCATTGACGGCAACCAACCACCCATGCTGCTGTTATACGGCGATGCAGACACGACGGTGAAATACTCGAACCTTGAAAAGCTTGAGAAACGGATCAAGGAAAAGGGCGGCCTGGTGCAATCCCACATCTACCATGATGTCGGACATATAGGCCTTGCCGCAGCCCTGACATGGTTTAACCTACGCGGGACTTCCGTCGTTCACGACATGGCGAAATTCTTCAATGTCCATTCTCAGGTTGCAGCGGAGTGATAGTACCCTCGCGCTTTACCTTGTCTTCGCAGCCGGCCATTCCGCTTTGCCTTGTGCCAAATCAGAGTATCAGGCGAGCTGGGGGCCACTCCGCTTTCTGTCTTTTACAGTCACGCGCACCGGATGCCACTTCGGCCACTCCCGCGTGAGATCGGGAGTGGAAAACTTCGGCAGACACCACAGGTCCAAAAGTCTACGAGCCGCGACTCACTACCCTCAGTTTCCCACTCGGCTTCGCGTACGCTGCCGGCACGGTGAATCCGGCGGGGAATAAACCGCGGCGCGCAGACACCCATTCTCAAGCGGATAAACTGTGATCCGTCTCGGCGCATCGAGACACGTCGCGGTGCCAGCCCAGCCTTCAATCTCAACCCGTTTGCCCAGCACAAGGCCTTTTGCAGTGACGTCGAGGGGCCACGGTCAACCGTCAGAATGACCCTGGCTGAAGCAAACGCGTGTGTCGATCGACTCACGTGAGCACCTGGAGCCACAGCCCGCTCCACCCGCTTTAGCGGATCTTCACCGCGCCTTCCCGCTTATTCCAGAGATCGATCTCGCCCTGCGGCCGTTTCTTGACATGCTTGCCGATCCATTCGGCAATCTGCTCGTCGGTCGCTCCGGTCGCGACGAACGACTTGAACGCTCCGTATTCGATCCCGGCAAACGTGAGCCACCGCTGATCGAGCGGACAGTTGGAAAAATAATCCCCCTCCCACCCCACGAGCACGGCCCGACATTTGTCCACGGCCCGCGCGGCCAACGCATAGCCCGCCAGCGTTTCGCGCGGCTTGCGAGGGCTCTCTTTGTCATCCCGCAGGTCGCGAGCCAATGACTTCACTGCTTCAAGCTCTTCCTTCATGGGATGCTCCTTATTTTCAGATCCTTTATCGCTCATGACAACTCCAGCCAAAACGAGGGTAGCGAATCAACAGGCCTTTATGAACTAGGGCTCCTCCTAGGCTCGAGCCCAAGGTGATGCACGTATGATCGATGGGCGCACAATGAGGAGTACTGCTTGAGGCAGCATTGTGGGCCCTACAGGAAGATGTGCATCAATTGCCTCGCGCCTACCACTATTTCATCCTTACGGCCTTGGTTGTAGCGGTCTTCCTACTCGACCTTCGGACTCCGCTCGGTATTGCCGACTGGCTGCTCTATGTAGTCCCGGTAGGGTATGCCTTGCGGTATCTTCTGCAAGGCCGCATTACCTTTTCGACGCTGTCGTTGGCGACGGTCGGATTGACCCTCTGCATACTGCTCGGCTGGCTCCTCTCGCCCCCGGGGTTGGATCAACAGGCGGCATTACTCAATCGCATGTTCGGAATCGTGGTCATTTGGTGTATGGCCATGTTCGTGGCCTGGTTGAGCAATAAGATTGGGTTTCTGCGCGAAACGGAAGCGGTCATGCAGCGGCGACTGGATGAAAAAGAACTGCGCCTCAAGCAGGCGCTGGACGCCGGCAGCATGGCGGCCGTGGAGTGGGATCTTCGCAAGGGAAGCGTCCAGTGGGGAGGTCGGCACGAATCTCTCACCCGCCATGGCATAGGCCCCTTTACCGAGAGCTATCACGCGTACCTGGACAGAATATATCCGGACGATCGGGACAGCGTGCGGGAAGCGATCGATCGAGCAATGCGCGAGCGGTCGGACTATAACGTGCAATACCGAATGCAGGCGCCGGATAACCAGCTGCAATCAGTGGCGGCTCGTGGACGATTCATCTATCGTGGCATTCAACCGATCCGCATGGTCGGAGTCTGCATGGATATGGCTAATCGCGCCCCCTCGATGCTGGAACAATCCGAGCAAGCGGTGATCGATTTGGAAGAACTCAACAGGAATGCCGCCTCGCGAAAAACCTCGTGGAGGAATCCGAAGGAGTGGGCCCAGCGTGTCACACGTCTGGGCATAGAACGCATAGGAATCCTACCTAAGAACCCGAATGAGATCTCCTGACTCGTGCCACCCCGAACAGGGTCGGGAAATATTTTGACGGATGCAACTTCGTCCCTCGACGGCAGATCGTGCGGCTCAATGCACGGGCCATGGCTGTTCCCTTACCGCTTCTGTACTGGCGCCAAAACTTCTCGCATGACCGCAGCCCAGTCGCGCAACACGCGACCTCCGTCTCCTACGAACACCGAGCCATGCATCAGCGCCAATTGCCGCGGTTCCAGCTCGGCCAGGCCATGCAGGAGAGGTTCGGTCAATGGCGTGTAGGGATAGGCATTGGCAAAAGGTCCCTTCTGTCCGTCGATTAACGACCGTTTTGCGCGTTCAACGATATCGGATTCGATGATCGGTTCGGTATCTCCCTCGTGCGTGAACAGATCCGAGCAGAACAGGGTGCGGCTCACTTCCTCAAATAAAAGACCGGCTTCCCAGTTGTGCGGGACGTGCGGCGTCTGCTGGAAGCGCACGCGAGATCGGCCGATCGTGAGCACTTCGTCGTGGGCCATGACGCGGGCTGGGCGGACGGCCATATCGTTCACGCTGACCAGCGCCCCGACCAGGCCGCAGAGCGCGGTGGCATGAGGCGCGACCTGCAACCATTCGTTCAACGCCCCACATTCGTCCGCTTCATAGTGGCTGAATGAAATCCATCGAATCGTCGCGGGATCGATCACCCGCGCAACCCCCTCGCGCACGAGCGGAAACATCTGTTTCATGCCGGTGTGAAACAGTAACGGCTCCTCGTCCTGAATGAGGAAATGATTGAACCGGAGATTGAACTCCGGCACGTACACTGAGATCAGATAGTGGTCCTGAGCGATTTCGGTGACTCTCGCTGTATCGTTCATTGCGTCTCCAGTTCTGGCCCCGCGCAGGGCCTTCCGGCTTCTGCGATGTCCCCGTCGTGATGACTGTGACCGCTCAGGCCTTTAAGAACGTGAGCACATCCTGGTTCACCTGATCTTTTGGGTCGAGCAGATGCCGTGCGCACCGCCGTTGTAGATTTTCAGTTCCGCCTGCTTGATCAACTTCGAGGACCGCAATGCCGATGCAATAATCGGCACGATCTGATCATCGTCGCCATGCAGCAGCGTGGGCACGTCGCGGTCATCGGCTCGCGTTCGATGCAGTCCGACACCATCAATGTCTTGTCACCAAGTTCAGATAAAATAATTGTCATGCCGGCGGCAGAGGTCGGCCCACTCCTCGTCGCTGAATTGGCGACCGGCGGCTTTTTCTGCAATCGCTTCGAAATAGCCTTCGCGGGGAGCACCGGGCGCGAAGAGCAGCAACATGGAGCCAGGTTCATCCGACTCATTGTGGAATCCGTGGATCCCCCCTTCTGGAACATAGAGAAAATCGCCGGCCTTCGCGTCGATCCACCGTTCTCCGTTGAACAGCCGCAGTGTGCCGGACAGAATGAAGAACGACTCCGATATCGTGCGATGGAAATGTGCGTTCGGCCCTCGCGTATGCGGCTGAGCATCCCATCGATAGAGGCCGAACTGCCCCTGGGTGGAGGCGCCGGTGGCCAGATATTGCATGGCCGTGTCGTGGCCGATCGTTACATCGATGGATTGGTTCACCGGACGGAATGTCGCGCTGCTCTCGCCTGTCGCGCCACGGTAGCGGGGCTCGGGATACGACATCTCCCCTTCCTCTCTATCTGCCGTCCAGTAGGGGCGCCCCGGGTGACATGGACTCACCTCAGCGCAGGGGCAGCGGCAATCAGCACCTCTTGCTGCTCGGCTTGCTCGTCCACGGGGTTGGATTGGTGTTGTTCTGCGATCAGCGAATAAAACACCGGGACGACGAAGAGGGTAAAGATCGTGCCCACGATCATACCGCTGACGAGCACAACGCCGATACTGTTCCGAGCCTCGGCTCCGGGCCCGGACACCAACACCAGTGGGAGGTGGCCGAAGACGGTCGCCGCGGACGTCATCAGTACGGGCCGGAGCCGCGTCAACGACGCCTCGCGCAAGGCTGCCACCTTTGAAAGGCCGCGCGTCTGAAGCGTGTTGGCAAACTCCACGATCAAAATTCCATTCTTGGCAATGAGCCCGACCAAGGTGATCAGCCCGACTTGTGAATAAATATTGATCGTGGTGAAGTCCAGAAAACTGAATATGAGCGCGCCGGAAATGGCCAGCGGAACCGATCCCAAGAGCACGATCAAGGGATCGCGAAAACTGCGAAACTGAGCCGCCAGGACAAGATAGATGAGCACGACGGCAAAGGCGAGGGTCACGGTGAGCGCGGAGCCTTCGCGACGGATTTGCCGCGATTCGCCCCCGTAATCCAGCACGACACCCGGCCCTCGCGCAGTGGTCGCGGCGGCCTCAAGCACGCGCAGGCCTTCTTCCTTGGTGACGCCCGGCTTGACACCGCCGAACACCCGCGCGGCATTGCGTTGTTGGAAACGATTCAACGTGCGCGGCGCCGTACCGGCCTCGATATGGGTGAACGTCGAAACCGGGACGAGCTGGCCGCCGGGCGTCTTGATCTTGAGGTCAAGCAGCGGACCGATAGTCGCTCGGTCTTTGTCGCCGATTTGAGGAATCACTTTATAGCTTCGATCGAAGAAGTTGAACCGATTGACGTACGCGCCGCCAAGCAACGTCCCGAGTTCCTGCCCTACGCCGGCCAGATCAAGCCCCAAGTCGGCGAGGCGCTCGCGATCGAGGACAACGTTCGCTTGCGGCAAATCAATTTTGAGGTCCGTGTCGACATACATGAATTTCCCGCTTTTCCAGCCTGCGCCGACAACCGTCGCAACCGTCTCCTGAAGTTGTTCAAGAGGCACATCACTTTGGAGCATTAACTCTACATCGTACTGGCCGGGCGTCGGCAACGGCGGATCCAGACGCGGGAACACACGCAATCCCGGCACCTGCGACACTCTGCCGTACACCTCGCCATACATGGCTTCCGTTGAACGCGTCCGCTCGCGCCAATCCTTGGTCACCATACCGCCGAAGCCGCCCCACGCCGACGTCAGGGACCACATGAACTTGGCCTCGGGGAATGCGGTCACCGCCTTGACAACCGTCAGGGATTCTCGATTGGTCGCATCCAGCGTCGAGTCGGGCGCTGCTTCAAGAAAGAAGAAGATGTGGCTCTGGTCCTCCACAGGCGCGAGCTCCTGCCGCGAGAATGTATACAGGGGCCAGGCGGCGACCATCACGAGCAGCGCGGCCGCCACGATTGTCCATTGCATCTCCAACGCACCGTCGAGTGCCCAGGCATAGGCTCGGCGCACCGCCTCGAAGGCGCGATTCACCAACGCAGTCAGCCGGCCCTGCTTGCCCTG
>CAZBNV010000016.1:0-46808 GCA_964493335.1 uncultured Nitrospira sp. | reverse complement strand
TGCCGCTCCACATTCTCCACGACGACGATCGCGTCGTCCACAACCAGCCCGACGGATAACACAATCGCCAACATCGTCAAGAGATTGAAACTGAACCCAAATGCGAGCATGACGATGGCCGCCCCGATGAGCGAGACCGGCATCGCCACCAGCGGCACCAGCGCTGTCCGCACCGACCCCATGAAGAGAAATACGACCAGGCCGACGATCATGATCGTTTCGGACAGCGTCTTGGTGATCTCCCTCAGCGCGTCTTCCATGAATACCGTCGCGTCGTACGCGAGCTTCATGTCGATATCTTTCGGCAGCGTCGGACGGAGACGTTCCATTTCAGCGTGCAGGCGATGAGCAACCTCGATCTCATTGGAGCCGACCAGAGGCCATATGCCAAAGTACACCGCTTCACGCTCGTTGAACTTCGCCATCATGTCGGCTTCTTCCGCGCCAAGCTCGACCTTGGCCACGTCTTTCAGACGCGCCAACGCGCTTCCACGGTCGCTCACGATCAATTCTTCAAATTCGCTGACAGAGCGCAGGTCGGTATTAGCCAGCAAGTTGAGCTGAACCAAGTTTCCCTTCGTCCGACCGACGGCCGCCAGAAAGTTGTTGCGCCGCAACGCCGCTTGCACATCACCCGGGGACAGGTTCAGCGCGGCCAGCCGGTCGGGATCGATCCAAATACGCATGGCGATCGCACGGCCACCCTCGATGGTGACACGTTGAACCCCCGGCAATGTCGCCATTTGCGGCTGCAGCGTGCGCGAGAGCCAATCGGTAATTCCGGGAACGTCCCGTTCTGTAGACGAAAAACTCAAGTAGAAGGACGCATTCGGCCGATCGGCGCGTCGTACTTCCACCACGGGTGGCTCGGCTGCCGCGGGCAGCTCGGAGCGGGCCTGCTGCAGACGCGCGCTGATCTCGGCGAGCGCAGCCGTGCTGCTGTGGTTCAATTTCAATTGCACCGTCACGGTGCTGACGCCGGCCCGGCTGGTCGACTCGAGGTAATCGACGCCACCGATGGCCGATACGACGCGTTCAATCGGCGTGGTCAGAAATCCGCGCACCGTCTCGGCACTGGCGCCATAATAGGTGGTCGTGATCACGACGGACGAACTTTCTATCTTCGGGTACTGCTGGACCGGCAGGACAGTCAGCGCTCGCAGCCCCACGAGAACGATCATGAGGTTCACGACCACGGCGAGCACGGGATGTTTGATGAAGATATCGGTGAAGGCGCGCACGTAGGTCCTCGTCGCGGTGATAGAACAAATGATAGAAGAGTTTTCAACAACCCTCGATACTCGTGAGTCCCGAGGGGTATTCACGGCACCGGCTTAATTCTCTCTGTTCAATTTTGGATGGGGTTCACTCTCCATTGAACCTAGAACGTGGATCGTGTCGTTGCTCTCCTTTGCTGGAGCACGACCTAGTTCACCGCCTAATGGGGCAGCTCGATCGCCTCGCCACCCGTCTGCCCATGCGCAGGATTATCGGCGATCGCCACGAGTACCGCATCCCGCAGCTTGAAGGCTCCGGCAGCGGCCACTCGCTCTCCGGCGGATAATCCAGTAAGAATGACGACCTCGTCGCCGAGGATCGCTCCGATCCCCACGGTCCTCACATAGGCCCTGGTTTTACCGTCTTCCCCCGACGTGAGCACAAACACCTGATCTCCGCCCGGCCCTTTCTTGACTGCGCTCGCGGGAACGGCAACAGCCTTGCGCGACAAGCCGACAGGCACTTGCACTCGCACGGACGCACCCGGCGCCGGCGCGTTGGCTGCCTCTTCGATTCTCGCGCGCACCATGGCATTGCGGGTCGTGGGATCGATGCGTGAGTCGAGCGCGACGATCCTGGCCACGATTGGGGCCGGTGAACTCGCGGTCAGCACTTCGACGTCATCACCCACGCGCAAGCCTGCAGCGACTTGCTGCGCGACGGTGAAGTCCACATGTACGGCGCTGTCCACGCCTTGCAATGTGGTGAGTTGAGTGCCCTCGTTCAGGTACTGTCCGGGATGAACATCCGCCAAACCGACCCGCGCTCGAAACGGGGCACGGATGGTCTTGCGGGCAATGATCGCCTTGGTGCGCGCAATCTGGGCCAGTGCCACCTGGAGGTCTGCGCGCGCCCGATCCACTTCCTCTTCGGCCGTGGCAAGGTCTCGACTCAAGTGTTGCCGCCGGGTCAGCACCGTCTTCGCAAGTGCGGCTTGCGCCTCCTGCGCGTGCAGTTCCGCTTCCTCAACAGACACATCGAGCGACACCAGCACGGCGCCGGCCTCGACGATTTGACCCGACGTCAGCCGGGATTGACTGACGGTGCCGGCCAGTTCGTTACGAAGGGTGATGGAACGTAGAGCCAAAACCGTCCCGATCGACGTCGTAGTGGGGCGGTGATCCAGCAGTGTGGCGACGGAGGCCGTCACGACCTCCATCGGCTCGGGCTGATTCGCAGACGCTGCCTGGCTGTCCTGCATGGCCGAATGCTTCCACGCCGCAAGCATCACTCCGCAAGCGATGATCACGCCGAGCAACAGCACGGACTTGATCCAACGGTGACGCTTCATGAACTGGTCCCTCCGAGCACTCGGCCTCTATTCAAGTTCTTGCCCCAATTGCCTCATACGTCCAGATCGCCGGTAGCTTTCCGGCAAGGGCAATTCTCTACTTTCTGATCCATTATATTCAACATGTTAGGCATAACACCTTCTCCACCAGACCAGCAATGGAAAGAGTGCCCCATACTGTCTCGCTTGTCACGCCCGACAGTCTGAAGCTGAATACAACGCGCTCAGAAGATTAATCCTATCTCTCCCGCCTTATATCGCCCCATGCGCGCCTTGCTCTCGCCAGGCGGAGTCGTATCCCTGCTCCCCTCATCTCCTTGCACCAGACCGGATGCCAGAAGAGGGTGTGGATCGCTATTCTGATTGAAGAACACGACGAGAATCTTCAGCGTCTTCGTCCGACTGGTATTTTTCAACACGTGGTGGGGGATCGAAGTCAATGTGGAGACGGACCCCGGATTGAGCGTGATAGCCCGCTTCCCATCCATCTCCAGGCGTCCTGCGCCTTCTAAAACATAGAGAAATTCCCCCCGAGGCTGCGAATGCCACGCGTTGATTGCACCAGGAGCCAGTTCGACGGTAATGACGCTCCAGTCCTTCCCCGCTCCCTCAACGATATCAGCTTTGGAGGGCACAATGGTCTGCGAATCGCTCGTCTTGGCGTCGAGATGCCGGCTGTGGCCAATGACGAACACCGATGAAAAGAAAAGAACCCACATGAAAAGTCGCATCTTGTACCTCCCTGACGAACCTCAATTCATACCGAGGGTGACACCGCGTTGACGATTATGCAGAATGACGGGATCGACAATCTCCCCGCATTGCACACAACGCTGGGCTGGAAGATCGATCAACTGCTCCATGACCATGAGCCCGCCGCAACGTGAGCAATGCCGGATCCCGTCGTGGCGGGATTTCCACGTGAGGGGCCAGTCCTGTCTTGGATCTTGCTATCGTTGCCATCATAGGTCTCCTTTCCTTGAGGTGCCGCCTCTCCCGGCAGCGCTTAGCACCTGCGGGACAGTCGGCGGCGAGCGGCTGGATGGCCACCTAATCGATGGGGTGTGACTCGCACCAGCATTGGGCCGGGTGCGGTATGTACTCAATCCCACAAGAGGAAGACTACCAGCAGTGCCACCGGGAGAAAGTAGGATGCGAGTACCGCCATCCCAGCCATGGTTCACTTCCTTTCTCGACATCTTAGGGGCCGAATTTCTTCGGCTATGCAATCGCTACTTACCTCGCGTCTCAGTAGTACGCATAAGCCGTTCCAGTTGTGAGTCGCAGGGAGTGCAGCAGTCTTGAAGCGCCATGGAAGCGGAGGCAGAGGGGCCAATTCGAACAGCGTGAGAGAGCACGCGCGAACAATGACGACTATGACGCGCCGACAATGCGGCACGGTGCCGAAAAATCGGCGCAAGCCTTTCCGATCGGCAAGTTGCATCAGATACGGACAGGCCCGCTCAGCTAATCTAGCGTCTGTCGGTACCGTTTAACGCCGAGGGTCAAGGCGACGACGGTAAAGAGGGCAATGGGCCATAGATCTCGCATCACATCCTCCAAGCCGTTTCCTTTGAGGAGGATGCCTCTGGTGATGCGCAAGTAGTGCGTCAGGGGGAACATTTCTCCTATGGCCTGAGCCCATGCCGGCATGCCGCGGAAAGGAAACATGAAGCCGGACAGAAGCAGCGAGGGGAGAAAAAAGAAGAACGACATCTGCATGGCCTGTAATTGATTTTGAGCAATGGTGGAAAAGGTGATGCCCATGGCTAGATTGGCGGCGATGAACACGAGCGCGACCAGCAGGAGCAAACCAAGACTGCCAACCATCGGCACGTGAAACAAAACATGCGACGCCACCAGGATAAGCTCCATCTGCACATAACCCACCAAAATGTAGGGAACGATTTTCCCAATCATCACCTCGAACGGACGCGTCGGCATCGACAGGAGGTTTTCCATGGTGCCACGTTCACGTTCGCGGGTGATCGCCAAGCCGGTGATCATGACCATGGTCATGGTCAGCACCACGCCCATCAACCCTGGTACGATGTTGTATTGGGTGATGGCTTCCGGATTGTATTTCGCATGGATGCGCAGATCGACGGGGCCGTCCGTTCCCATCAGAGCTGCGATGGGACCTTTCAAATCATGCTGCAGAGCTCCGTTGATCGCCGTCCGCAACGAGCCGATCGCGTTGCTGGTCGCGGCAGGGTCGGTGGCATCGGCTTCGACGAGCATCACGGGGCGATCACCGCGCAATAGGTCGCGGGAGAAATTCTCCGGGATATTGATGACGAACTGGACTTCTCCGCGAGCGAGAAGATCGCGCGCTTCGGATTCGCTACTCACCTGACGGACGAAGCTGAAATACCCGCTCTGTTGAATGGCACTCAGAAGGGTCCGTCCCTGGGGGCCGTAATCGGCCGACAATACGGCCGCAGGCAGTTGTTTCGGATCTGAGTTGATGGCAAACCCAAACAGGATGAGCTGCATGAGCGGGACACCGATCATCATGCCGAAGGTCATCCGGTCCCGTCTCATCTGGACGAACTCCTTCACGACCACAGCCCACAATCGAGACAGGGAGAAGATCCGATGCCGCATCATGCTGAGAAATTGTCCGGCGAACGTTCCATCAAGTGGATGAACACGTCTTCGAGGCTGGCACCGATCCTAGTCCACTCGTAAGGGCTGGTGCGGAACGGAGCGATCGCCCGTTCGAGCGCCTCCGCATCGTCTCCGCTCACATGTAACATGCTGCCGAACGCCACGGCCTGTTTGACGCCCGGGCGACCCCGCAGCTACTCTGCGAGCGGATGCAGATCCGGTCCGACGACCGACCATGTCGTCAAGGCTGCATCCGCAATCACGTCCGGGACGGTCCCGTGCGCGAGCAATTTCCCGTAGGCGATATAGGCGAGCCTGTGGCACCGCTCGGCTTCATCCATATAATGGGTGGTGATGAGAAAGGTGAGACCCTCGGCGGCCAGATCATGGATGTGCTCCCAAAACTCTCGGCGTGCTTTGGGATCCACTCCAGCCGTCGGTTCATCCAGCAGTAACAGTTTCGGTTGGTGAATGAGGCAGGCCGCCAGGGCGAGCCGCTGCTGCCAGCCTCCGGATAGTTCGCCCGCTAACTGCCCCTCCCTGCCGCCAAGGCCGAGCCGTTCGATGCTGTTCCGTACGGCCTGCTGCCGATTGGGCACCGAGAAGATGCGAGCGACAAAATAAAGATTCTCGGCAATGCTTAGATCTTCGTAAAAACTGAATCGTTGGGTCATGTAGCCGACTTCGAGCTTAATCGCTTCGCTCTCTGTGATCACGTCATGCCCGAGGCAGGTCCCGCGCCCCTCGTCGGGGCGAAGCAACCCGCACAGCATCCGGATAAATGTGGTTTTGCCGCTGCCGTTCGGTCCAAGAAACCCATAGATTTCGCCTCGGCGGACCTGGAGCTCGATATGATCGACGACCGTCCGTTCGCCGAAACGCTTGGTCATCCCACGCACATCGATGGCGAGATCGGTTGGGGCGTGATCGTGCATCATCGAGCAGAAACGAATGCTACATCCACCGGCTGCCCTGGATGCAGGCCGGCAGCGATGTCGGGAGGAAAGACGGCTTCAACCATGAAGACCAGTTTATTACGGCTCGCCTGACTATAAATTACCGGCGGCGTGTATTCAGCCTTCGGCGAAATGTAGCTCACGGCGCCGCTGAGCGGCTCGCTGATGCCGTCTACCCAGATGCGGACAGAGCGACCGGGTTGGATCGTGCCGACCAGAGTTTCCGGCACGAAGGTGCGCACTTTGATATTGAGTGGGGGCAGCAAAACGACGACGGGCCGACCGGCAGCGACCCATTCTCCCTCGCGATACAGCGTATCGAACACCAACCCGGCCTTGGGAGCCTTTTGGCGCTTTTGCGACAACTCCCAATCCGCCTTGGCCAGTGCGGCCTCTCGTGCCCGAACCTCTGCCCCTGCCGCAATGACCTGATCGCTCCGAGACCCCAACTGCGCCGTTCGCAATTCGGCTTCAAGCTCTGCCACCCGCTGGCGGGTCTGGTCACGTGTGGACCGCGCCCGGTCAACATCAAGTTCTACCGTGGCGCCTGGGACACCCATCAGCCCTTGCTGCCTTTTGAATTCGCGTTCTGAAAGGGCGTAGGCCGCGCGTACCTGCTTGAGTTGCGCCTGCAGCGCTTCAATTTCCGAGGGACGTTTACCTTTTTTGACGTCTTCCCCCGTGGCGCGCGCTTGCGCCAGTTTGCGCTCGGCCTCGTCCCGGACGGACTTTTCCGATGTGCTGTCCAACCAGAACAATGGGCACCCGATTTGACCTGGGCTCCGCGCTGCACCTGAAGCGACTCCAGCGCGCCTGCGAACGGCGCCGCGATATAGACGAACTCTCCTTCCACGTACCCCTGCAAACGGTCGCGGTCCTGATTGGTACAGCTTGCCAGGACCCAGAGCAATCAGCCAATCCCGGCAAGGCAAGCCTTCCTCTGTCGATTGGTTTTTCGCCACGCGTTCATATGGTCGCTCGCGCACGATCGGTCATCACGCCTTCCAATATGACTGTCACGATAGCGGAATACCCGCTCTTCGGAGTGAGGCCCCACTCCACAATTTTAGGTGGATTCATAATGGCCTGTACGGCGCTCAGCAGAATCTCAAGGATGAGGTCAGTCGGAATATCCTTGCGAATAATCCCGGCCTTCCGTCCCTCGGTGAGCAGCTTTCCGAAATGACGCTGGATGACATTCCGCCGCCGGACTTCCACCATTTTGAATCTCTCCGGCGACTCACGCTGCATATCGCGCACGAACGGCGGCTTAATCTCGTCGGTGTGCTGTTGCATACAAGCCAGCAGTTGCTGCAGTGCCGCCAACACATCTGACGAGCAACGGGACGTGATGTGCTCAAGGTCTTGCTCCACTTGACGGAACTTATCCACGAGCACGGCTTCGAGCAGGACGACCTTGCTTGGGAAGGCGGTATATAGGGTTTTCTTGCTCATCCCGAGCTCGCGCGCCAAATCGTCCATCGTCACATGACGGAAACCGTGGCTCAGAAAATGTTGCCTCGCGGAAGCCACGATCCGTTCGGCCGTGGAAGGGCCTTCGGGCAGACGCGGCTGCCTGTGACGATGCCTGGATGTATTCATGGGTACCCTGGAAACTATTCTAGTACTACTAGTTTCCCCTCGCGCCGTCAAGCACCTCACGAGTCGTCAGGCAGAGCAGGCAGCTCCCGCGCGCTGGCGAACCGGCCTACTGTCACGCATGCCTGGATGTGCGCCGCCCGGATCGCGACGTAGGATAGGGGGCCATTCGCAGGGGGGACCAATGACGGCTAGGACGGACGAACGATGCTGAGCTTCTGCATTCTCGATTGAAGAGTAGTTCGCTTCATTCCAAGTTTGGAGGCTGCGCCGTGAGGCCCGCCGATGATCCAATTGGCAGACTGAAGCGCTCGCATGATATGGGCGCGCTCGGCCACTTCCAGTGTACTCACGGACGGACTGTCCGGACTCGTTTTCGGCGAGAGCTTTTCCAGCGCCATCTGCAGCTCTCCTCCTTGGGAAAGAATCGTGGCTCGCTCGATCACATTCTCCAATTCGCGGACGTTGCCAGGCCAGTCATACTGCGCCAATGCCGCCATCCCCTCGGTGGAGATCGAATCGATCGTTTTCTTCATCCGCCGGGCGAACTTCTGGGCAAAATATCGAACCAACGAAGGAATGTCTTCTCGGCGCTCGCGAAGCGCGGGAATCGTCAACGGAAACACATTGAGCCGATAATACAAATCGCTGCGAAATTCTTTTTCAGCGACCATCTGCGCCAGGTTGCGGTTCGTGGCCGCCAGCAAACGAATGTTCACCTTGATCGTTCGCGTGCCTCCCAGTCGCTCAAACTCCTGTTCCTGCAGCACGCGCAACAATTTGGACTGCAACTCCAGAGGAATGTCGCCGACCTCATCCAGGAACAGCGTCCCACCGTCCGCAAGCTCGAAACGGCCGACTTTTTGCGCGATGGCTCCGGTGAAGGCGCCGCGCTCATGGCCGAACAATTCGCTTTCCAGGAGGCCGGTCGGAATCGCCGCACAGTTCAATTTGACCATGGTTCGTTCCCGGCGGCTGCTGCGATCGTGGATGGCGCGCGCCAACAACTCTTTGCCCGTTCCGGTTTCACCGAGAATCAAGACCGTTGAATCGGTCGGCGCGACGATCTCAACCTGCTTCAACACCCGCTTGAGCGCGGCACTGCTTCCGATAATGTCCTCGAAGTCGTATTCCGTTTTGATCTCTTCTTCGAGATACAATTTTTCCTTGCTGAGTTTCTCCTTGAGATCCGCAATTTCCCGGTAGGCCAGGCCGTTCTCGACCGCGATCGCGATCTGCTGTGCCACTTGATTCAACAATTCGACATCCTCCGGCACAAACGCGTCGTCGCGCACTCTCCCCACATTCAGTGCCCCCAATGCCTGTTTATGAGAGAGCAGCGGCATACAGCATAACGACTTCACACCTTCGGCCAGAAGGTACTTGGCCATCGGCGATGTCGATGCCATGTCCTGCAAGTCCTGCTCTCGAAATACAGCCGGCTGCCTGGTCGTGATGGCAATACCGGACGGAGAAGGGACGAGGGCATTCCCGTCACACTCTTCGATCACCGAACGCTTCTCGGTAAAGTGCAGGGCATGCACGCGGCAGCGTTGGGTCTTCGCGTCATAGAGCACCAAACTCGAGCCGTCGTGCTGAATGACGGTGCGCAAACAATCACTGACAGCGGCAAAGACCGCGCTCAAGTCCAGATGAGACACCACCGCATTGTTGACCTCCAGCAGCATCCGTTGGCGATCACGCTCATGAGCCAGCTGCTTTTGGGCGGCCAGCGCGGCCTCGGCGTTCAGCGCATTGTCCACGGCCACGGCCACCTGATTCGCCACCTGACGCATAAAGTCGATCTCGGCCGGTTGATAGTGTCGCGGTTGCAGACTTCCGAATCCCATGGCGCCGAGGCGGCGTTGCGCCGTCGTCAGAGGCACGACGCAGAACGACTGCACGCCATTTTCGCGGAACATCGACATCAATGCCGGCCAGCGAGGCTCCTGCGCAATGTCATTCACGATCAAGGGCTCTTGTGTGGCCCACACGAGTCCGCCGGGAGATTCACTCACGGGCGTTTCAAGACCGGGGCTGATGGTGGCCGGTTCAGCTGTCACCAAAAAACACAGCCGCATGACATGGCGAACAGGGTCATGCAGCACCACGTTGATGTAATCGAATGGAACGATGTGCGGCAGCCGCTGCGCCAGATCGCGCAATAATTCGTCCAAGTCGCGATGGGCCGCAATGGACTCGGACACTTCCAGGAGCAACCGCAACCGGTCCCGATCGCGCGTGAGATCTTGATGATGGAGGACGTTGTCCACCGCCACCGCAACCTGTTTGCCGACCTGTTGAAGGAATTCGCCATCGGTGTCCCCATAGGCCTGCTCCCGCAAACTCGCAAACCCCATCGTGCCCAGACGGCGGAGCGCCGTGGTCAGGGGCACGATACAGAGGGACCGAATCCCGTCCTCTTGCATGCGTGACGTCACCGTCGGCCAGCGCTGCTCTCCGTCCAGGTCCTGAATAATGAGCGATTGTTGGGTTTGCCACACGAAACCGGTGGGCGTTTCTTCCACAGGCTCCTCATGGCCGCCGATGATGTCCGCCGGCACATTGGCCTGCAGCGTATGGAGTTTCATCAGATTGCGATCGAGATCGTGCAGGGAGAGGGCGACAAAATTTACCTCGACGACCTGTGGGAGACGCTGTGCGAGGTCACGAAACAGGTCGTGCAGATCCCGATGCGCAGCGATTGCTTTCGACACTTCCAGCAATGCGCGGTGCCGCACAATTTCAGGTTCAGGCCTCTGTAGGTTTTGGTGATCGTTCATCATCATTCCGATTCAATGGGAGGTCTGCGACCTCACATATGGCCAGCAGGCACTCAAGCAATCCCCTGTTCAGCCACCCATCGATCGCCTGCACACCCCATGACAGTGCCACAGGATTGCACCGGGGCTCAAGTGCCCGGTTTGGCGGGTCCCTTTCCCGGCCTGACGAATCAACCCGGCTCGGTGCAGAATCCGAGTCGTTGAACAGGGTAGATCGGGACGACCATGGAGTCAGGATGCGCGAGACGCAGCGAGCAGCGTGCGCCGATCGACGGTGAGGAGGTCGGCGATGCGCTCAACCGAAAGGTCGGGCGCGGGATAGGTACGCAGTGCTTCGGGATCCCAGGCATAGTGCCCCTGGCGCGGGAAGACGGTGGTGACCCGACTACCCCAATACGTTTTCACCGCACTAAGAATTCGCACCTTATCGTCCACGAGCACGTAGTGGTCGGCGGGATACCGCTGTTCCACGTCCTCCAATTCCTGTTCCTTATGAATATAGATGAGCACGCGTTCCTGGACGGCTTCGAAGAGCCCAGATCGTTCAATCTTGCGGGGCTGAAATACGACATCGCCATCCGACAAAATGACAGCCCGGCTCCATTGGCTGACATGGTGCACCACCTCCAACGCCTGCGGGAAGAGCCGCTCGGCAAAGGGATAGTTCACGAGGAATCGCGACACCGTCAGGAGGTGGGGATCGCGAGGATATCGGAGACGATAGCGTTGCAGCGCGCCCAGATAGTCGACGTATCCCAATTCTTCACGAAGTTGCTCGAAAATGGTCCAGTACAGCTGCTCACGTTGAGGACCGACTTCCTTCTCCAAATGCTGTTTCAGATCGGTGGTGACACGATCATTGTCCAACAACGTATTATCCACATCGAACAGCACCACCATAGTCGAAGACGTCATGCCGCTCCTCTAGCGCTTGCCGCTCCACTTCCAGTTGCGGATCTCGGGCATGTCCGTGCCATGCGTCATGATGTACTGCTTGTGCTGGATGCGCTTGTCACGCATATCCTGCTTGAGATAGGCGGCACGGGCGCCGAGTTGCGGCACACGGTCTACGACATCGGACACAAGATGAAAACGGTCCAGATCGTTCAACACCACCATGTCGAATGGGGTGGTCGTGGTGCCTTCTTCCTTATAGCCGCGCACGTGCATGTTGTCGTGATTCGTCCGCCGGTACGTCAGCCGGTGAATCAACCAGGGATAGCCATGGAAAGCGAAGATGATCGGCTTGTCGGTCGTGAAGAGGGCATCGAACTCTTTGTCGGACAGCCCGTGCGGATGCTCATTCGTGGGCTGCAGCTTCATGAGGTCGACGATATTGATGACACGCACCTTCAAATTGGGAAGCGCATTCCGCAAAATTTCCACTGCCGCCAGGGTTTCCATCGTCGGCACGTCGCCGCAACAGGCCATCACCACGTCAGGCTCGCTGCCGCGGTCGTTGCTGGCCCATTCCCAAATTCCGATACCGGCCGTGCAGTGCAGAACGGCCGAGTCCATGTCCAGCCACTGCGGCGACGGCTGTTTGCCAGCCACAACCACATTCACATAGTTGCGACTGCGCAGGCAGTGATCCGTCACGGACAGCAGCGTGTTCGCGTCGGGTGGCAAGTAGACACGAATGACTTCGGCTTTTTTATTCACCACATGATCGATGAACCCGGGGTCCTGATGGCTGAACCCGTTGTGGTCCTGCCGCCACACATGCGACGTCAGGAGATAATTCAAGGAGGCGATCGGCCGTCGCCAAGGAATTTCACGCGAGGTCTTGAGCCATTTCGCATGTTGATTAAACATCGAGTCCACGATGTGAATGAACGCTTCATAGCAGTTCATAAACCCGTGACGCCCCGTCAACAGATACCCTTCGAGCCATCCCTGGCAGAGATGCTCGCTCAATATCTCCATGACCCGCCCATCGGGCGCGACATGTTCATCGGTCTTCAGAATTTCCTCCATGGAGCAACGGTCCGTCACTTCAAACACCGGCGTCCACCGATTCGACGCGGTTTCGTCAGGACCGAAGATCCTGAAGTTGGTGAGGTTCGTTTTCAGCACATCGCGCAGAAACAATCCCTGAACCCTCGTCGCCTCGGCATGCTCTGCGCCGGGTTTCGTCACCGGCACCGCATACTCCCGGAAATCCGGCATCCGGAGATCACGGAGAAGACTGCCGCCGTTCGAGCAAGGAATCGCGCCCATGCGGCGCTCACCCATCGGTGCCAGGGCGGCGAGATCTGCAACCAACTTCCCCGTGTCGTCGAAGAGTTCTTCCGGCTTGTAGCTCTTCATCCACTCTTCCAATAGCTGCACATGCTCGGGCCGGTCCATATCTCCCATCGGAACTTGATGGGAACGAAAACTCCCCTCCACCGACTTGCGGTCCACTTCCTTCGGCCCGGTCCATCCTTTCGGCGTCCGTAACACGATCATGGGCCAGCGCGGCCGGCTGGTCAGTCCCTTCGATCTGGCCTCCTGCTGGATGCGCCGGATCGTTGCGGTGATGTCATCCAGCGTGGACGCCATGAGTTGATGCATCTCCTCAGGATCGTCGCCTTCGACAAAGAATGGCTGATGGCCGTACCCGATCATCAACGATTCGAGTTCGTCCGGCGGCATGCGCGCCAACACGGTCGGGCCGGCGATCTTGTAGCCGTTCAAATGCAGAATCGGCAGCACGGCGCCATCACGAATTGGATTCAAAAACTTATTCCCATGCCAGCTTCCGGCGAGCGGACCGGTTTCGGCCTCCCCGTCCCCGATCACGCAGGCCACGAGCAGGTCGGGATGGTCGAAGGCCGCTCCATAGGCATGGGCCAGGGAATAGCCCAGTTCACCGCCCTCATGAATGGACCCGGGCGTCTCCGGGGCGACATGGCTCGGAATGCCGCCGGGAAAGGAAAACTGCTTGAACAGCCGCTGCAGGCCCGCTTCGTCCTGCGAGATGTTCGGGTAGACCTCGCTATAGGTTCCCTCGAGGTAAACGTTCGCGACCAGCCCGGGACCACCATGCCCGGGACCCGTGATGTAGAGGACCGAAAGATCCTGCTCCTTGATGATGCGGTTGAGATGCGCATAAATAAAATTCAAGCCCGGCGTGGTTCCCCAATGGCCGAGCAGGCGCGGCTTGATATGTTCCCGTTTCAACGGCTGTTTCAGCAGAGGATTGTCGTATAGGTAAATCTGTCCCACGGAGAGATAGTTCGCCGCCCGCCAGTAGGCATGGATGCGCTGAACCATCTCGGGGCTGAGCGGCCGATTCGTCTGCTTGTTCATTTCGTTCATGAGGTCCCTCTTTCAGGTTCAGGTATTCCGTCACGCATCCCCCACCGCAGGTCGGGGCGACCGTCCGTTCTATTATTGGTGTGAATCGAATGCCAGCAGCCGGCAGACCGATTGCGCAATCTGGATTTCTTCATCCGTATGCATGACTCGCACCGTCACCCTGCTCTCCGGAATGGAAATGACGGCAGCGTCGGCTTCGTTGCGGCCCTGATCCAACCGAATGCCAAGAAACTCCAAGCCCTCGCACATGCGGGCTCGTACAGGTGGAGCATGTTCACCGATTCCACCGCTGAACAGGAGCTGATCGAGGCCGCCGAGCGCCGCCGCATAGGCCCCGATCCATTTTTTCCCTTGATAACAAAATAGAGCGACGGCCTCGGCCGCCCGCGCATCCCGGCCTTCCTGTTCCAACAAGTCCCGCATGTCCGGACTGATCTCCGACAGGCCCAGCAAGCCTGAACGGGCATTCACCAAGTCCTGAAACTGTTCAGCCGTCATGCCTTCGGTCCTGGACAAATAGGAAAAGAGTCCAGGATCCAGGTCACCGGACCGCGTGCTCATCGGAAGGCCTGAGGCAGGGGTGAACCCCATCGTCGTATCGAGACTTTTTCCGTCTCGCACCGCCGCCATGCTGGCTCCATTGCCCAAATGCGCGAGAATCACCCGGCCGCGCGCGACATCAGAACCAGCTACTCGCTTCAATTCTTCCATGAGATAGGCATAGGACAAACCATGAAATCCGTAGCGCCTCACCCCGAGTTTTTCATATCGGCGCGGGATGGCCAGGACGCGCGCGACCCGCGGCAATTGTTGATGAAATCCCGTATCGAAACAGGCCACTTGAGGCACCTGCGGATACTGTGTCCCGAAGGCTTCGATCAAGGTGATTTCGGCCGGTAGATGTTCCGGGTCATACGGGCTGAGCCGGTGCAGTTCCTCCAGCACCTCCGACGACACCACGACAGGAGCTGCATAACGGCTGCCGCCGTGCACGACCCGATGGCCGATCGCCTGCATCAACAATCCCTTGCCACTCTGTGCGAGCTGGTCGATGAGCACCTGCACAGCCGCGGCGTGGTCCGCCACCTGAGTGGTCCATCGATGGCTCTGCCCGGTCGCCGCATCGGTGACGGTGAGAATTCCATCCGGCAGACCGATCCGCTCGAGTTTTCCTGCGGCCAGCCGTACCGGCGGAGAACCAGCGCGAAACAGGGCCCACTTCACGCTGGACGATCCCGCGTTCAATGTAAGGACGGCGGCTCTATCATTGCTGGTACCGTTCATCTGTGTCCTGCCTACGTCTTTCAACATAAAGTGATGGCAGGGGTAGCGCAACCGTAAAATCCAAGACGGGGATCGGTTGTTGAAGGACGCGGTTGTTTCATTCTCTAAAGAAAAAATCTTGGCTTTGACAGGTGACGGCCCCTCGGTATAGTAAGGGATATGAACGCGCCGCTCCTGCTTTCCATGCTGTTCACCTTGTGCTGGTCTGTGACAGGGATCGCTACGACCGAAAGCTCCGCAGAAATTCTGCTCCTCGGCGGTACCGTTGTTTCCATTGATCAGGAGTCATCGTCCGTGACGCTCCGCATGCCGAGCGGAGAATCACGCCTCTTTGCAACCGTCGACCGGCGATTGCTGCAGAGTATCGCCATCGGCGACCACGTGACCTACGAGCTCAACGGAGCAGGAAAAATTATCAGGCTCGTCAAACTTCCCACCGACCCAGCAAACTGAGTTTTCTCTTTTTCAACTATGATGTTGTATCGCCCGTCCGGGCTTTGTGGCGTGGAGATATGTCACCCTCCCGCCGCTTCCGCCGACGTCGTCCCGCGATGTGATGCCCAAACGATCGGGCGGGAGAATCCAACAGCGCTACAGGACATCTTCCTCCGAACGATTCCGGACAGGTGTGAGACGCTAAGCACATCACGAGCAGAGGCGCGAATCCGCATCCGATCGCGGTCAACTGTGGGGCTTGCCCAGTGTCTGGATGGAATGGTTAGGGATACGGTACTGGCCCGGAAACGGATGGCTGGAGTCAGACGCGAGACGTTAAGAACTATGCCGATCAGACGGACGAGGTGGAAGAAGAGAAGCTGCGCAAAGCCACGCCTGCCGCCACTTTATCCCATCAAGTCAGACGTTGACCCGTGAGTCTATGGGAAGTCCCACTGACGGTGCAAGGACAATCTCAGCCAATACGTGTATTCAGATAGGTCGCCCTTCGTTTCGATTGACAAGCAGGAACCGCAAAAAATACACTGTCGTCGCTTGCGAACAGTTGAACCCGGAGGCTCCGGAGCCCGACAGACCGTACGGGGCGTGCAGCAGACTGACTCCCTTCTCCAGATCTGATCCGAACCGTGATGCAGACCGGCGCCCAGTTCGGAAGAGGATAGACCCCATGCGCGGGAAACTGTTGGTTGTCAGTGCGCTCCTGTGGTTCTTCACGCTCTCGCGTCTCACCTCCGCAAGTCCTCCCGATATGGCACCGCGGCTCCTGAGCGGTCATGCCAGCGACATTCTCAGCATCGCCTATTCGCCTAACGGCCATCTATTGGCCACGGCCGGCACCGATCAGACCATCCGGCTCTGGGACCCAGAAAGCGGCCGGGATCTCAAGGTACTCCGCGGCCATCTGGGATCCGTCCATGCGCTGGCCTTCTCGCCGAATGGAACACTCTTGGCCTCCGGCAGCGCCGACACATCCATTCGAATTTGGGACATCGCCTCGGGCCAGGAGGTCCGGGCCGTGACGTCCAATTTTGGAGCGGTGCGAGCCGTGACCTTTTCCGCCGACGGCAAAACCTTGGCGACCGGAGGCAACGACAGCAGCCTCCGGTTTTGGGACAGTGCGAGCGGCAAGGAACTGCGATCGGTCCGCGGCCAATTCGGCGTCGTCTACAGCATCGCCTTTTCACCCGATGGCAGGACGGTCGCAACCGGAAACAGTGACATGCAGATTCACCTTTGGGACCTAGCCACCTCCCGCCAGCGCGGCACCCTGACCGGTCATGCAGGAGCGGTGCATGCGGTCGCATTTGCCTCCGGCAGTCGCTTACTGGCAAGCGCCTCCGCTGACGGTACCATTCGCCTGTGGGACATGGAAACCAGCCAGGAGCGTCTGACCCTCACCGGTCACAAAGGCGAGGTCTTCGGCGTCGCCTTCACGGCCGACGGCCGCTCGCTGGCCTCGGCCGGCGCCGATGGCACCGTTCGCATCTGGGACGTGGTGTCGGGGCGCGAGCGTTATGCCCTGACAGGACACAAGGGTCCGGTGCGTGCGATTGCCCTCTCTCCCGACGGCACCATGGTCGCCAGCGGCGGACGGGACAAAACAGCCCGCATCCAACCGACCACCTCGACCGTCATGACGGCCGGCCTCGCGGATAAGGTCACTCGACGCGGCAACGAAATCGGTGTCGCTCCCTCGCCACCGCCTTTGGCGGAGGCCGAACTCTCGATTCGTCCTGTGGACCTCACGGCCGGCCAACCGGTCACCCTGACGCTCACGGTGACCAACAAAGGAAAAGGTCCGCTGTACCGATTCCAGGCTACCACCAAGAGCGAAGATCCGGCGCTAAACGGGCTCCATTTTTATATGGGAAAACTGGAACCGGGCCAGACCCTGGATGACTCCGTGACCCTGCCGCTGCCGGCCGATCGACCGGACGGCGCCATTCCACTCTCGCTGGAGTTCGAGGAGTACAACGGCTTCATTCCCGCCTCGCTGCAAGCTGTGCTCGCCGTCAAGGGGCAACCACGACCTCGGTTTGCCTATACGCATCAACTGCTGGATGACGGGACAGGACAGTCGGTCGGGAACGGCGACGGGCGGATTCAAACCGGCGAAGCCATCGACCTGTTGGTGACGATCAAGAATGTCGGCCCCGTCTTGGCACAACACACCACCATCGACCTTGCTGTTCCGCCCTCTCGCGATTTTCGCCTCAGCCAAAACCTGCTCGACTTCGGCCCTCTCAAACCGGACGAAACCAAGACGGCCCGCGTGAATCTGTTCGTCGCTCGGGATACCAAAGCCGAAGACCTGCCACTGCGGCTCTTCATTCGCGAACGCGGGATGAATGTCACCCTGGACGAAACGCTGAAACTGGCGATCGACCATCGTCCCTCGCCGCAAGTGGTGGTCACGAACAAGATCGTGGGCGTGAGCGAGCCATCGGCGAAAATCCACAGCGGCGCCGGATCGGAAACATCGGTGATCGCGTCGGCCGCCAAGGATCAAGCCCTCGCCGTCACGGGCGAACTGAGTGAATGGTGGCGCGTCCAGATCTCTCCCAAAGAGACCGGCTGGATCGCCAAACGCGACGCACGAGAGGCAGCCGAATCGCCCAAGGGCGACATGCCGATCCCGGCGATTGTCGGCGCGCCCGTGGTGAAGCTTTTTCAAAACGCGCCGCCTGTGATTGCCCTGGCTTCGCCGTCCGACGGCGTTGAGGTCACCGCGGAAAGAATCTTACTGGCAGGCGCCGCTGCGAGCGAGCGAGGCATCGCCCGTGTCGAAATTCGCGTGAACGGGCAACTGTTGACCCAGCGTGACGCACGCGGGATTGCCGTCAGGCCGGACGCTCCGGCCTCCCAACCCAATCTGGAATTCTCCGAACGGCTGATGCTTCGAGAAGGCAAAAACGAAATTCTTGTCTCAGCGATCGACCGCGACAACCTCTCCGCGCAACGTCTCATCACAGTCGTGCGAAACATGGATCGCGGAAAAGTCTGGGCAGTCGTCATCGGCATCTCCAAATATAAAACGGTACACCCGCTTCGTTATGCGGACCTGGACGCCCTGGCCTTCAACGAATACCTCACGCGCAATGTGGGCATTCCGACGGAACAGATTACGCTCTTGCTTAACGAGCAGGCCACGTTGACCAATTTGAAGCGAACCCTGGGCACGGAATTGAAACGCAAAGCCGCTGAAAAAGATACCGTCATCATTTATTACGCGGGACATGGGGCTCCCGAAGCCGATGCCTCGGCCTCGGATGACGACGGTCTGGAGAAATATATCGTTCCGTATGATGCCGACCCGAAGGACCTCTATACGACCGGCCTGCCGATGCGGGAGGTTGAAACGATTTTCAACCGATTGGCGCCGGAGCGTGTCATCTTCATCAGTGATTCCTGTTATAGCGGCGCCACCGCCGGACGCACCTTTGCCACCGCCTCACGCCGTGCCATCGTCTCCGAAACCTTCTTGAATCGATTGTCGAAAGGCAAGGGTCGCATCGTCTTGAGTGCGAGCAAAGCGAGCGAGGTCAGCGAAGAGCGTGAAGACTTGGGACATGGGGTCTTCACCTATTATCTGCTGGAGGGGTTGCGCGGGAGCGCCGACACCGATCATGACGGCGTCATTACCGTCGACGAAGCCTACAGTTATGTTTCGAAGAAAGTGCCGGAAGTCACCGGGCAGAATCAGCATCCGATCAAGAAGGGCGAAGTGGAGGGACAACTGGTGCTGGGGCAGGTGAGGTAGCCCCGTTGCCATCGTAGGGAGCAGGGGTCCGTCGTGTGTTCGAAGCAAGGAGGCCATTATATGCAGCGCTCATCATTCTTTTTCTTATTCGTGTTAATCGGCAGTGTCTCGACAATGTTCGGTTGTGCGGAAGTCGAGGTTCCCAAGGGACCGGTGGAAATCCCATCGCGCATTTATACCGCCAATGAAAGCTCGAATGACGTCAGCGTGATCGACGCCGGCACATTCGCACCGGTAGGAACCATTGATGCAAAGAATCAATCGACCCATGACATCGCGGTCTCGCGGGACGGGCGGCGTGTTTACGCCACCA
Organism: uncultured Nitrospira sp.; assembly: GCA_964493335.1. GTDB lineage: Bacteria > Nitrospirota > Nitrospiria > Nitrospirales > Nitrospiraceae > Nitrospira_A. The sequence continues at coordinate 27,175 of CAZBNV010000016.1, read as the reverse complement.
ACCTAGCCAGCGGCCGGCTGTCGGTCATGGATGCCGGCACGATGGAGACGATCGCCTCGATCTATACGGGGCAACGTTGTCACGTCGTGGCATTGACCAACGACAACAAACAGGCCTGGGTCGCGAATATCGGCGATAACAACGTCTCGATCATCGACACCGACACGTTTCGAATTCTGGGGACGATTCCGACGGGCAAGGGACCGACCGGACTGACCTTCTCGCATGATGGCAAGTTTGCCTATGTGAGCACGTCCGGGGACAAGACCGTCAATATCATTGACACGGCCACCCACCAGATCGTCAAGTCCATCCCGGTCGGGGCCAACCCGCATTTCCTGGTGGTCGGTCCGCAAGGTTTCGTGTGGGGTACCAATACCGGTGGAACCGACATCTACGTCATCGATCCCGCCACGCAAGACATCGTCGGCACATTGGAGGTCGGGGCGAAACCGCAACAGATCGCCTTCGGATATAAGGGGATTCAGGGTCCCAATGTCTATGTGACGGTCGGAGGGCTGAACAAAGTGCTCGCCGTGCCCGCCGACCCGAAGAATCTCAAGATCATTGATGAAATCGCCGTGGGCGAAGGGCCGAACGGAATCTGGGCCAACCCCGAAGGTACGCGATTGTTCGTCGCGCACGACAAAGGTAACGACCTGCGGGTGATCGATACCGGCACGAGCCAGGTCATCGCCACTGTTCCGGTCGGACGCAAGCCCATCCGGGTAGTGGTCTCGCGATAATACTAAGCACCCGGCTGTTAACAGATGGGCAAGGGAGAAGATTCAATATCGACTCATTGGCATTCTCGGAGGAATGGAGGACTACATGACGAAATCTACGTTCATCGGTGCAATGTTCGTCACATTCATGATCATTGGCATGGCATCGCTCGCAGGCGCTGCCAGTGCGCCGATCGGCTGGGCGGTGAACGCCATCGGCACCCTCACCATCGTGCGCACGGACGGCGTGCAGGAGCAACTCCAAGGCCGCAAGACCATACCCCTCTATGAGGGCGACGTGCTCAAAACCGATGCGTCGAGCCAGGCCTACATTCAATTGAAGCAGGGCGTCAACGTCGCACTGAACGAAGAAACCAGCTTCAAGATTCTCTCCCGATGGCAAAAGGACAAGCCGACAACCTGGATTCTCCGGCTCAGCCAGGGTGAAGTCTGGGCCAAGACCACGGGAGAGGGGCCGAAGGCGTTCGAGGTAGAAACGCCGGTCGCGACAGCCGCCGTGAAAGAAACGGAATTCAATCTGAAGGTTCAAGAGGACGGGCAAAGCATCCTGACCGTCATTGAAGGCGTCGTGCAATTCGGGACACCGTTCGGCACCTGTCCGATTCGCACGAACACGATCAGCTACGGCGTGCGCGGAAAGAAATGCACGAAGCCGGCGCCGAGCGACCCGCAGGCCGCCAAGTCTTGGACCGCGACATTATTGCCGCCAATGGCACCCGTGCAATGACATGCGGTAAACCTTTTGTCTTTGCCAGGCGACTCAGAAGTAGCAGGATTGTAGACAGGCGGCGTTGTGTGTTCCACAGGGCGGCGCCGTCACAGGAAGACGTGCAACAGCCATCGATGGCGTTAAAAAAATGAACGACTGAGCGACGCAGGACGTAAAAGCTTCGCAAATAAGAGAGCCGCAGCCGCGAGGAGGATGCCCCTGATGATCCTACTGGACGAATGCCGCCCGCCCGAGTCCCCACCGCGTGCCATGCCGCGTCTCTGGGAGAGTCCCCTCGCGCGAGTCATGCTCGCCATTCTGTCTGCCGCGTTGTTGATTGGCTCGCTACCCGCACCCGACATCGGCTGGCTCGGTTGGATAGCGTTGGTTCCCCTCATGATCGCCCTGCAGGGATTACAACCGCTGCAGGCGGCCGGGCTCGGACTGGTCACCGGAATCATCGCCAGCTTCGGAATTTACGGCTGGCTGTTTGAAGTGCCGAGTTTCGACATGCGCCATGCGATCGTGCTCGCACTGTATGTCGGCGCATACCCCGCGGCCTGGGCTGCGACAACGGCTTCACTAACCCGTCGCCGTGTTCCACTGGTGGTCGCGGCGCCGGTCTTGTGGCTCGTCTTCGATTATCTGCGCGCCCATGCCGGGTTTCTTGCGCTCCCCTGGGGCACCCTCGCGCAGACGCAGCACTTGAATCTCGCCCTCCTGCAGGTCGCGAGCCTCGTCGGCGAACATGGCGTGACGTTCCTCGTGGCCATGGGGAATGCAGCGGTAGCCGGCCTCTTCCTTCGGCAAGCGCGTCAATCTGTCGCGATCACCGCACTCATGCTGATACTGGTCCATGTTTGGGGCGCTGCCGTATTGAACGGTGACCCGCAACGACCGACCATCATGGTCACCGCCATCCAACCGAATATTCAGATCAACGAACGCAAGACCGAAGCAGGCCGCCATGCCAACTTGACGCGGTTAGAACAGCTGACCCGCGAGGCGGCCGTCGCGCGACCAGCCCTGATCGTATGGCCCGAGAGCGCCATCCCCGGAGACCTGCTCTCCGACTCGCTGCTGACTGATCGGGTGCAACGCTTGAGCGACCAGACCGGTATTCCATTGATGCTTGGCGCAGCCGAAGTGGAGAAGTTCGCGACCGGAACGGCCACTCTGTCGATCGGGCGGCGTGCCTTCAACGCCGCCCATTTTTTTCGCCCGCAGGAGCCGCCGGCCCCAGCCTATCGAAAGCGCGTGCTCGTGCCCTTTGCCGAGTATCTTCCCCATCCTACTCTCATTCCATGGCCTGAATGGCTTGCTCCGAGGGTGATGGAACTCACGCCGGGTGAACACGCGCAACTCTTTCGCGCATCCCCTGCGCTGGCTATTGGCGCCTTGATTTGCTGGGAGAATCTCTTCGCGCCATTGGCACGCGAATCCGTCAACAACGGCGCGCTGCTACTCGTGCAGCTCACGAATGATGTGTGGTTCGGGCGTAGCGCCGCACCCTGGCAACATAACCTCATGTCGGTGATGCGAGCGGTGGAGAACCGAACCCCGCTCGTGATTGCCTCGAATACCGGACCATCGCAACTGATCGATGGATACGGACGCGTAATCGCCGGGACCACGAACCTGTTTGCCGCAGGGTTTGTGACAGGCAGCGCGCAACTTGGCACCGGAGGAACGTTGTACAGCGCGGTCGGTGATCTTGCCTTGCTGTTGCTTCTCTTGCCCATCGTATCGTGCGGACTCTGGCAACGGATCGGGGAATGCTTGAATCCTTTTCCAGGACAGACGCCGACTGAAGAAAGTGAGCCAAACGCGTCAACCGTCTAGCGGTTTGTCGAATATCTCAGGTGCTTCTCACAAGGCAAGGAGCTCACATGAATCCCTCTCGTGTTCACTTTCTTTCCTTCAGCATCGGATTGCTCATCGTGGTGACTCTGCCGACCCGTGCATTCAGTCTCGGTTTCAACGGCGTCGGCTCAGCACCCTGCGGCACGGCCACCCAAAACCTGGTCGGCACTTTTTCCTCCGGCAAGGCACAGTACCTATCGACAGGAACCTGTACGACTTCCGGCTCACTTGGAGCGCCGAGGACATTTCCCTACACCGTGAAGGGAGCCTACGCCAATAACATCGCCGAGGAACTTATTGAAATCACGGCCGCCCCGATCTCGCAACCGAGCCATCCCTATGGCACCTGGCGGACCACCTATTCATGTCCCTCTGATCCATGGCTCACGATGGACGGTCCTCCGTTCGGCCCGGAGAGCATCCGGCTGAAGTGCCAGATCGTGAGTCGAATGGACAATAGTCCCTCCGAGTCGTACCCCCGCAAATACCAAGATGGAAAACCCCTGCCGACTCTCACTGAACTGTTCAATGCCTGGAGAGCGCTGAAGCCGATGACGTCATGGGCACTGATGCCGCCCCAGCGCCAGGCTTTAGCGGTCAAACGTGACCAGGATCTCAAAGCAGAGGCGGACGCGCTTGCCAAGGCGCGGCTTGAACAACGCCTGAAAAGCGGTCTGCAACAGCAAACTCCGTATATGGTCTCGCTATCGCCGATCGTGATGTCGCCGACTGTCGGGCAGCGGTTCTTCAACCAGTCTGCGGTACCCATTAAGCTCGCGCCACCGCCGCCATGGGCCGATACCCAGTTGGATATCAATACCGGGACATTCATCAAGACGGCAAAGAGCGTGACAGGGTACATGGTGCGGATCGAACGAAAAGACCCTACGGGAAAGTGGGTTGCGCAGATCACCCTTCCCGTCGGAGCCGCCCAGGCGGAGTCAGCAGTCGGGTATGTGGGATTCGGGGCTGGGACGCCTCCGGGAGGGATTACCACGCCGGGCTCATGGCGGCTGAGCGCCCAGGTGTCGTCTCCGAAACAGTCAGGCTGGAGCGACTGGGTCGAGTTTGTTGTGATGGCGCCGGCAACGAACAAATTGCTCCAACCAGCGACGAAATCGTTTGGGAAATGACCGGATGCTGAACGCGCCATAGTATTTAGGAGGGCACCATGAAGCACGCACACAACGCACCCGCCGCATCCGATCGGCGACCTATGCCCACTATCCCACGAACAACGGTGCTAGCGGGCGGCCTGGCTCTGCTGATCGGTATGGCTTCGATTCCAACCCGAGTGGAGGCCCTCGGTGAATTGCTCTCACTCCATTCCGTGGATGATCAGCAGGTGCCCGTCAATTGCTCGAGAATGGTGATGACCACAGCGCCAAAATTTTTAACCAGTCCAAAAGGAGCGGCCAAGTACCCATTCTCGATGAAATGCACCAGTCCCCTGAGGCCCGGTCTTATGATTTTTACCTGGGAAGGTAGCTGGAACCCGTCGGAGACCAGACGGGACCGCCCGAATGCAGTGGAATCGCTCTTCATCGAGGGATATGAACCCTTTATCCCGGGCCGAACACCGGGTGGGAAGATCTTCATGTATTGGACGGGTAGTTGCACCGCCGACCCCTGGCTTCAGGGTGGCAGTTGCAGCCGCTTCGGCGCCTATGTGCCCGACGATCTCCGAGCCGCCCTCCCCAACATCGGCGGCAAGCCATTCCCCGTCACGGGCGATTCCATTTCAGCCTCACTCAAGCAACAACTGATCAACCAATACCAGCAGCTGAACCAGCCCTCGTCGAGCCGACTGAGCAATCCACAGCAACTCCAAAATGTCATTGGCCAGCAGCAGGCGCAGACCATCCTCACGCAACCCAAGCAGAACCCCTCGATGATGGTGCCCCCAAAAGTCGATTCGTCTGTAGGAAGCGTGCTCACACGACCGCGCATCCTGCCACGCGGCATCGAGAGCTCGGAGCCGACGGCGGGAACTGACCAAGAACTCCGGATCGACGAACAGGCCACGCCGGTCCTGTTCGACGCAGGAATTTCGGAAAGCGCGGAGCCCACGGCCCTCACGCTCAACCGTGCAATACACATCACGACAGCCAAGGGAGACAGCGCGGTCGTGAATCCCGGCATCTACGAGGTCGGAGTCGTCTTGAACCTCCAGATTGGCCTGGCGAGAGAGGGGCAACCCACGATCCTCATCCCGGCCCATCGAAGCCCGCACAGCGAATCGCTTCAACGCACCACCGCGATGGTTATTCCCGGCCAATCGGATGAGATGCACATCGTTCTTATGACACCCGACGGCAGACGCTTTGACGGCGCGGGGACGCTGTCCGGAGTCAAACCTCGGTCAGTGGGCACAGGGGCTGCGCTGCCCGATCGTCAATTGCATGAGGCCCTCAAGGCGGCCTTAGTCACGCCGCCCTCCGTCTTGCCACCCTGTCGCCCCAACCCAGCGGAAATCGGCCCACGCTGGATTCCTGTGCCGTGCACGATGCCAAAGACTGATTCAGGAGGAGCACAATAATCGGGATGTCGAAATCTGCCCTCATCGTCGGTGTAATCATCATTGTCTGACGGCACATGCATCGATATCCACGATTGTTGACCAGGAGGCGCACATGAGATGGTTTCCGTCCGCGATGGGTTTAGGACTCTTCGTGGCGGTCATACACCTCAAAACGTTCGCCCTTGCGGATGGCGAGATCGTCGGACAAGTTTCCGCTGGTTGCGCCGTGAGCAGCGTAACCGGCACCCCAAAAAGCGTTGAACTCCGATTGCTCCCTCATCGGAAACTGCACGATCTATGAGACGTCCCGAGGAATAACCATCCCGCTCCAAGCCTATGCGATCAATTGGACCGCGGCGGCAAGTTACGACCTGGTGTAGTTCGGCGTCGTTGGGATTTGTGAATTGGAACTCTCAAGGTTCGTATGACCCACGCACTGGGATAGCGAGAGAGGACGATAGGGTATTGATCGAGATCGACACATCAAGACATCATCCTGCCGGATCTCAATGTAAAGGAGTCATCATGCGACGAGCTTCGAGACCTATCCCGTTTCAATGCGCCTCACTGTGGCTCACCGTTCTGCTCATGGCCATGCCAAGCTTGGCTGCGCTGGAACCTTGCTCGCTACTGACGACGGCAGAGGTGGAGCAGGTCGTCGGAAAACTCAAGGGTGTGCCCAAGGCCGACAACGAGGGGGCAGCCAGTTGGTGCAACTACGAATTTGCCAACGGCAAGGATCTCATGGAGGTCTGGGTGTTTCCGGCCGAGGCCATTGAGCGGGGACGGAAGGTTTCCAAGAAGCCTGTGGTGATCAAAGGCCTCGGCGACGAGGCGTTCATAGACCGTGGGATGCATGGGATCAACTACGTGAACCTCTTCGTCAAGAAGGGCGGCACGACCGTCAAACTGTCGATCCAGGAGACTCATGGTGACGAGGAGAAGTTGAAGGCATTAGCGAAGAAGGCGTTGAATCGGTTTTGAGAGCGAGTTCCCGGTCGCGGTGGAATACCAGGATTTAGCTGCAATACGTGATTGACCCGGAGGCGTCCACATGAGTATGCTCCTGCCGTCTTCAAGCACCGGCTACAAATGCCCGTCCGGCGGGCCTTCGGGAGGATCGGCATGATCGTACAACCTTCCGGCCCCTCTCCCCTTCCCCAGCCCCTCTCCTCACAATCTCCAACACGATTGAACCCATCAGGCCTCTACCTCGACTCAGGAGCTAGGTACAGCAAACCCCGCAAACACTATCCAGGCAGGTCCCAATGAGTGCTGGATCAAAACACGGCATCACCGTGAGTCTCTTCATCCTCTCTGCTTTAGGTATCCCGATGAGGGCGCAGGCCGGAGATCCCGGTACCGCTCTGGTCGTACAAAGCCGGTCTGCGGATTCGCCACAGACCCAGGGCGACAACAGAAATATGCGCGCGACGGTGGAATCGCCGATATCCAAGGCGTCCACCCAACCGGCAATCCAGGAATGCGATGGACAGGCTCCTCCAGCCGGGGCCCTGACAACATTCCTCAACCGCGTCAGGGGACGCACGTTGCCCGATAATGTCCGACTCTGTCCCCCACCGCCTGACAACGAGACAGCGCCGGACATCGCGAATAAATAGCCTGACGATGAACTATGTCCTCCGACACGACGACCAATGAATGTGAGCGAACAATACAAAAAGTCATCATCCGATTCTAAGGAGGCCCGATGAATCGCCGACGCCGCGTAAGTACCGTTTGTCTGCTTGCCCTTGTTCTGGCTTATGCCCCGCAACATGGCCTCGCCGCGGGACCAAGTCTCGACCCCGCCGCCCGGCAGTCGTTGGAGCAGGTGATCGAGCAGTACATCCGCTCCCATCCGGAAGTCATCGAGCAATCGCTCCAGGCCTTGGAAGCCAAACGTGAAGCGGAGGAAAAGGAGCGACAGAAGGTGGCGGTGTCGAAGCATCAGAAAGAATTGCTCAACGATCCGGCCTCCCCGGTCAGTGGTAATCCATCCGGCGACATCACGGTGGTCGAATTCTTTGATTACCGCTGCGGGTACTGCAAGCGCGTGGCCGGCGCCGTGACGCAGTTGCAGAAAGACGATTCGCGCGTACGCGTGGTCTATAAAGATTTCCCCATTCTCGGCGAAGCGTCCGAACTTGCGGCCAAAGCCGCGCTCGCCTCGAACGCGCAAGGCAAACATCAGGCGTTTCACGAAGCGCTGCTGGCAGCTAAAGGCGAGATGACGAAAGAGAGCATCCTGACCGTTGCCGGTGAGGTCGGTCTGGATACCAAACGCCTTGAAGCCGACATGACGAAGCCGGAGTGGCAGCAGGTCATCGACCGAAACCGCGCGCTTGCCAAGGACCTCGGCATCAGCGGCACGCCCGGCTTCATCGTCGGCACCGAACTCGTCCCGGGAGCGCTGGATGTGAATGGACTCAAGGAACTCATAGCCCGGGCAGGAAAATAAACCATGGTGAGGGCAGACTCAGAAATCACCTACTTGCAGGAGGGTCCTATGACACCGCTTACCACATGCTTCGGAATCGTCGGTTCGGGGATCGGGAACATTCGAGGCCCATGGCTTCCAACAGCCGGTCTGGGAATCTGTAGCCTTTTCAGTGTCCTCCTGCTGTCGGACGTCAGTTGGGCGGCACCGAAAAAAGGCTCCTATGTTACTTGTAAATGTACCTGCGAGGCTGAAGACGTACTGGGGAAGAAGCATTATGGAGCTGCCCAGTTTACCGAATCATCAACAGACCGATGCCTCTTCCACAAGTGTACAGTCGGCAGTCAACGTCTGGAAGGCGTCACCAGAAATTGTGGTGTTACAGAACACTCGGGGAGTTTGTCGCGCACACCTGGAAGTGTGCAAGGACAGCTCCAGCAGACACCAACTACACCGGGGGGCATGGCCGGCCCCGCTCCCGGGACAATCATGCGTCGCGGCGTCGAGGGCGAACAGCCCACTTCCTCAGAAAAAGAGGGGAAATAAGTGACGTGATGTCTCAACGGAGCGACCTGCTCGTTTCTCATTTCGGAAGAGGCGGCACCATGTATGTGGGAAAGTATGACTCGTGCCGGGTTGTGAAAAGTTCGTCAGGCCCCACGGAATCATAGCAAATGACTCTTGATCCTTCTACCGCGCCGGGCAGTCGACGGTAAGGCGTTCGCGATGATGGAGATGATCTGCCACCAGTATCGAGTGCCGCACGTCCTCATTGGCTGCCTAGCCTTGCTCGCACTCGGATCAACAACAGAGTTAGGGGCTGCCGATCAGGCAGACCTAGCACCACCGACGTCGCAGACGGAACCTCCCGACGGCGAGGTGCAGGAGCGCGGCCTGCCGATTGCGCCGGCCCACGGGGTTCAACCCAACGCCTTAGCGCCACTCCTGCGCTACACGGCGCCCACGGCGAATTTGACCGCCGTTGCCCATTCGCTGGGCTTGAAGCGCAAGAGCCTCACGACGGTGATCACGACCGGGCCCGGGCTGATCCTCACCCAACCGGTGGAAATTAGTATCGCCTTCATCTCACCGGCAGGCTCGCCTCCAAGCGGCAACCGTCTCACCCAACCCTACCAACGGAAATTCGGCAACCGGTTTGTGTACCACGATCCTGAAGGGGAAGGAACCCCACGGCACCTACGCATGGACATTTGGCTCACTGAACCCAAGCCCGAAGGCGGACACTTCAGTTACTCGATTTCGTGGGAGACGGACCTCGACCCACTCTATGACGTCACGATAAGCCCGCTGGCCTTCGAATTGCGATCCAATTGCGACTACATCGGCAACAGCGAGATCCGGTTTGGATGGGCCTACCCCGACGCCGTTTCACCGAGCGCACGAAACAAATTTCACTTCACCACCACCAAAGGAAAAACGGTTTGGATTCAGCCGTTCGGATGGACTCGAACAGAACTAACTACCGCAGCGATCACGTCCATGAACCTTCACCTGCCGGCGATCGTATGGACTGAACATGATCCGAATCCAGGAGTTCCGTTCGAAGGCCTCTTTCGCTTCTCAGTCGTGAAGCTGCCGGGAAAAACCCAACTATTCGACTTCGCGCTATTTCCTGATCAGCCGTATCCCGGACCGGACCAGATCCGCGGCAGCACATGCATCGCCCATCTCAATTACAAGAGCACATACAGTCTGCGAACCTATCCCAATCTATGAGAAACGAAGCCTATGAACGAGGGAAGGCGAAAATGACATGCAGATGCAACTGAACCGTATGGTATTGGGTCTTATTTGCTTATTGGGCACCTGCCTGTCGGTCGGCTTCGCAGCCGATGCAGACGAGCCGGCCGCATCCGGCGATGCCGGATCCGTGCAGGAACGGGGCATAACCGACAAGCTCAAGGGCAGAACCTTCGAGCACAAGTTTCAACCTCAACCGGGTGGAACACCCCCGCCGCAACTCTGCCACACCGAAACCATCATGATGACGCAGTGCAAATGCTTCAACCAAACGGAATGCCAACCCCTCACGGCGCTCTTTCCCGGATCTTGTCCCGCTGGTAGCCAGCATTGCGAATTTGTCCCGATGAGCCGAGGCGCCATGCCTCCCCTGCCGCCGAATCTGTGCGGCTATCAAGTCCCGCTGACGCTGACGGAGTGTTCATGCCACAACGTAGCTGAGTGCCAGTTACTTTCACCATTCTGCCCAAGCGCCTGCCCGGTCGGCAGTCAGACCTGCACATGTCGGCCTTTACAGCGGCGATAGCGCCCCCGTGAACCGAATGAATGAGAGGAGATCGTCCATGAGATATCGACACACTCCGGCCTGGCTCAGTGTATTAGTCCTGATGCTGATCGTTGCCTCGATGGACATTGCCCATAGTGCCCCAAGAAGGCCCTCGAACAGCGCGTCCGCCTGTTCCATTTCTGCTGACAAGTTCAATCAACTCGCTGCCAAAAATCCTTCCGGTGCCTCAGCCTGCAAGAACATGGCTGACAACGCACAGTCTCACGGCGGCTCCTTCTCGTTCATGTGTGATAGCGCGACGGGTGAAATCTCCTGTTGCAACGACTCGTCCTGTGTCTCACTTGGAAGTGCCATGAGGGGCAAACTTCCCGGCATGAGGCTGGAGCAGATGCCGGGTTCCCTGCAAATGGCTCCGCCTCCTCCAACCGGCAAACCGGGTGTCGCGCCCCCGGGCGGCACGATGGCACCGCAGATTCGATAGGTCCAAGACAAGAAATCATATTGAAAGGAGATTGTTCCATGAACCTTCACGGCTCGCACCAATCGAGAACCGGTCTCATGATTGTGGCGGTTGTCATGTTCAGTCCGAGCATGGTTACCCTCAGCTCGGCCGCTCCTATCCGGCAAGGCAACAGTGCCGATGCGACCTGTGAGGTCGTCAGCGTCGGCCAGTGGTACTGCACGATCGACGGCAAAGGCTATTACTGCGACACCAAAACCAACCCCGACCCGAATAAGAATTGCCGGCCGGCGAGAGTGGCTCCATCAGGACCCAAGGGTGCCATCAATCAAGGCCTGCTCCAAAACCGTCCCATCATGCGGCGCGGAATCGAGAGTGAATCACCCACGGTCGAGGGAAAGCAGGGCAAGGGAAACAGTGGCGACGTGAAGGAACGGGCAGTGAAACGGCCGAACCCTCGGCCCAAGCCCCCTATTCCGCCGAAAGGGCCGACGGATCCGCAAGTACCGCCGATCGGACCGGGTGGAACGGGACCGACGACGCCGAAGTGATAGGAATTGTGCACGTTTTGAAGCTCGAAGCATCCAGTCGACTTCAATGTGAACCAAGAGCATGGAGGGCATCATGACGACGACCATTCGACCGACCAGAACGGCGCTGTTTCTCTTTGCCGCATGGGTATTGTCCGGAAGTCCCGCACAGGCGGTACCAATAAAGAATCCGGAGAACTGCCAAGGCCCTGTCACCATCGGAGTCGCGACCTGCCCGGATAAACCGGGCCATTGGGTCGAGTGCATTCCCAGCGGCGATTACATGTGCTGCACCAGCAATGCCCAAGGCGGAAAGGATTGCGAGCAGATTGAAGCATTCAAAGGTCCGAAAGGCGGCATGACGAGAGTGCCCGGTGGCGTGTTTCAGAATGCGCCCGTCACTTCCCCTCCCCCCAGCAACCCGCGATTCCCGAAAGCAGGAATGAACGCCCCGATCATGCGTCGCGGCGTCGAAGGAGAAGGTGCCGCGCCGTCTCCGGCCGCACCAGAAGAGCAAGGCAAGTAACACGCGCAGAGAATCTCTCGCGTGCTGTCTTGAGGTGACTGTGTGAAGGAGATCGCTATGAACGCGACAAGAGCTTTTGGAATGGGATGCATCATAGGCCTCGCTATTCTGCAGGCCGCAGTGACAACGATGCCGGTCCACGCGGTTCCCATTATCCGCGACCAATGCAATTCAACTTCCGGCGACGGACAGGGCCATAGCTGCCCCGGCGCGAACGACTTGCTCATTCGTCCGAAGTACCCGGATGGCACCTGCGGTGACTGGATGTGTTGTCCCCCGAACCCGGATGGGCAAACCTACGACTGTGCTCATGCGACCAACCCGACGAGAAGTGTAATCAGCGGAGTCCTCAAAAACTTGCTCGGTCCGAGAGCAACCGTGGTGGAGCCGGGGCGAACCCCGGGGCTGAGAAACCCCTCCATGTTTTCAGGGCCCAATGCACCGATTCTTCGTCGTGGAGTCGAAGGTCAGGCCCCCGAGGAGTCCCCGTCCGGCAATCCGGGAATGCCTGAACAGGATAAAGCAAAGTAAGAGCAGACAACTTCTATCGAACTGACCACATCGGAAGGAATCACCATGCAGAATCGGGCTTCCGTCACAAGTTACCGCATGAAAGTAGCTTTGGTTGGAATTCTTGGTCTCGCCCTGATGGCAGGATGGGCGGAGGTGAGTTTCGCAATCCCGAAGACTCGTCCGGGGAAAACCTATTGCGATTGCGGCTGCAAAACGTTCTCCCGGACCACGGAACTGTCCTGGCTAAAGGTGGCAAGCTGCAGTCTCAACGGCAAGAAATGCAAGGGCACCAATAGCGCGGGGCAGGTCGAGCAAGGCACGCTGGTGAATTGCCAGCAATGCCAAAGCGATAACTCGGGGGGATACTCCGACTGCACAGCAGTACAAGGAATGCCCGCGCCGAACTTGGGCGGCACGACCCCCCCGGTCCTTCCGGGAACGCTGGATCCGGGTCCACGAAAGCCGTCCGCCTCACAGTTCTCAAACCAGGGGATGAACGCGCCGATCATGCGCCGAGGCGTCGAAGGGGAGCCTGCAACACCATCTCCCACGTTGCCTGAGAAGCAAGGCAAGTGACGAATGGGCTAAACCGTTAAGTGTTTGGTGGTTCCCTCTGGGTATTTGCGGATGATCCGGGCCCGTGAGTTTGTGTCGATGCGCCAGAGAATCCGCATGTCAGCAGTTACGACATGATTAGGAGGAGGAGATATGGCTCATACACGAAAAGTTGATCGCGGTCACCGCCTGATGCTCGGAGCAGTCGGACTGATCCTGCTCATGTCGGCTGTCCTGTCGTCCAGCGCGCAAGCCGAGAAAATGGACCTCGGGAAAATTCCAAAGGATCAAGTCAAGGGATGGTGCGAAGCCCATAGCGGCCAGTACCTAGATTGGGGCGGTGCCGGCTCGACCTGCATGACCGATACGGGCGCCGGCATCGTCTGCGATAACAAGGACAATTGCACAGGCTATCCGCCGAAGCCCGCGAAGATGACGAGCCAGCAACTGGGCATCGCGGCCTTTCCCGAGCTCCGGATGGGAGGCAAACGTGCGCCGATCACGCGCCGGGGCGTCGAGTCAGAGACATCGAACACGCCGGCGGAGGAAACGACGACGGTCGAGACCGGAAGGATCGAATGCGCGCCGTTCGGGATAGGCGCGGCGTGTTTTTGTTCGGGAAAGGTCGATTGCGACATCATGAAGGCGAAGGTGTGTAATCACCAAGCCCAAGCATGCCGCACGGTGAATGGCATCGAAACCTGTTCCTGCCAAGTCGGGGAATAACCATAAGCGTAAGGAGGCCATCATGACGGCAACCACACTCCGACTTTTCATCGGATTTCTCACGGCCCTTGCTATGTCGATTCTTTGGACCACACCCGCATCGGCCGTGCCCAAGCTCACTCCCGGCAGCAAGCGATATTGCTCCTGCACCTGTGCCACGCAAGATTCCGTGTTGTTCAACCCGGTGTGGGAGAAGAGGTATGCCTGCAATCTCGCCGACAACAAGAGTTGTACGCATAAACAAGGCGGCACGACCATGACCGGCACGCTGCACAGCTGCATGGAGTGCGAGAAGACAAGCGACGGGGGCATGTTGTGCGTCAATACCAATCTCGGGCCGAGGCCGCTGCAAGCCCCTCCGGGAAAGCTCGAGCAGATCGTGCCGCGTGGCATCGAAGGCACGCAGGAAATTGAGCCTCCACCCCTCGAATCCGGGGAGAAGGGGAAGTAACTGACTGGTCATTCGAGCGCTAGCCAGAGAAAGGAGACACAAAAGCCATGACTCATCGCCATCCAGGCATCTTGAGCAACACCATGATGCTGAGCGCCGCACTGACGATTGTTTGCTCGACCAGCCTGGCCGCTCCCAACACCGGCAGCGGTCCGCAGAAAACCGAGAAACAATGCAAGGACGAGCGAGCCAAGTGCTTAAAAGACTGTGATCAGCTCATCGACATCGACAATAACATCCAGCGATGCAAGGACCGCTGCACTGATGCCTACATCATGTGCACACCCCTACGGGTACAGCCTGGAGGCAAACTCCAAGGGGTGAGGCCGCAGGTCATTCCCAAACAGAACGCCCCGATCATGCGGCGCGGCATCGAGGGAGAACCGTCATCGCCGCAGCCGACTGAAGCGGAGGGGAAAGGCAAGTAGTCCCATGGACCGATTCATGAACGCCGGAGTCGCTCAGCGCATGACCTATGCCCTTGTGGCGACCGGGCTATCGGTGTTCCTGCTCGTCGGAGCACAGGCCGACGACAACCAGCCTGCGACGGCTGCCTCCGTTCAGGACGAGCAGGCGCAGCAATCCGATGCGCCCCTGCCTGCAAATAGTGAAATCCAAGAACGAGGGGTTCCTTTCAAGATACCAGGCGGAGTATCGGAGGGACCAGGCGCTCATCGGCTGCGGTACGACGCCCCTACCCCGAGCCTGACCGAGATCGCCAATGCATTGCAGTTACGCCATAAGAGCCTGACAACATTGCTGACGGTGGCACCCAATCTACCCGTCACCAAACCAGTTGAGATCAGCATCGGTTACTCCTCGCCGGCTGGAGTGCAGCGCATTACACAGTCCTACGTGCGTACGACCGGCAATCGCTTTCTCTACAATGATCAGGAAGGCGGCGGGAAGCCGCGGCGGATGACGCTGTCCATTACGCTGAGCGAACCAAATCCAGGTGGCCAGGCCTTTACGTTTTCGCTCAACATGCAGGTCGATCTCGATCCGCTCTATGACGTCCGCATCAGCCCACTGCAGTTCTCTCTCATCAGCAAGTGTGACGCGGTGGGCAATAGCGAGATCTGGTTGTATTGGCAAAGTCCTGACCGAAAGATCCTGCAACAGCATTATTCGGCTCGACCGGGCCAAGCGCTTACGCTCGGACGGTTTGAATGGGCTCGAACTGAAATCAGCGCGTCGCAACAGTTGATACGCGAAGAGGTGCTGGGATTCTTGGACGAAGACTATGTGAGCCTCGAACAGCGCTTTTCGACAAGAATTCCAGGCGGCCCTGCTCTCATACCAGGCAAGACACAAAAGATAAAAGGCAATCGGAAGGCTGAAAATGACAGCTGTCAGCTCTATTTCGAATACACGATTAACTACAGCCTGCGATTCTATCCCTATCTGTAATCGGTATTAGAAATCGGAGTCCAAGCAGACTTCATTTAATCGGGGCACGGAGGAAAGTATGAAATTGTTCTGGGAGCCTCTTTCGCTGTTCTGCATCCTCCTGGCCATCCTGGCCGGGTCGTCGACCACGATGGCTCAGGGGACTCTCTCGACACCGGAGATCATCCGGCCTAAATGGATTTCCACACAGGTCGGCTTCGACAGCGGATGGGTTGGCAACTTCCAGGTTACGATCAGGAAAACCGGTACGGCGACACGGTTCAAACTGTGCCTGTGGCCCGATCCTCCACAAGTCGCCTATGCTTGCCGTATCTTCAATCAGTCAGAAGGGGTGATGCAGGGATCAGACATCATTCGCTTTGTAGTGCAAATTCCCGCGGCACAGCAAGGACGGGTCAATGAACTGAGCGTGCAAGCTTGTAACAACAGCGATCAATGCGGGAGCGGAGCGCGCGAACGGTTTCTCGTCCTCCCGACTGCACCGACGGTCTTCGGACCGCCTCATCCGAGCCCCATTCCTGCGAACCGCAATGTCAGGTTTTCGTGGCAGCACCTCACGTTCAATATTCCCGGAGCCCCCTCCCCGTTTCCCGGCGACTACCAGTTGACTATTCTCACCGCGGCTCCCGAAGATATCGGCTGGACGACTTTCAATCCGGAGGCCGTCTCATCCCCGAATCAAAGTATCCGCCTGAATACAGGATCCAATTGCCCCTTCACGCCAGGGCAATCGAATCTAAACAGCAGGTGCCACACGCTTACGTTGCCGGCCGGGCCAACGTCCTTTATCTGGACCATCGCCAATTGCGCGACCTTTCCCGAAAAAGGTCGTCGCTGCGGCCCGAGTTCGTTCCGCACATTGACGAGTTCTGCGCCCGCGACGGTTTCGTTTAGCGCGAGCCTGGCGCCGACCTTTCGCCATGCCCGCTGCGTGAATTGCCATGCCGTGGCAGCCGATAATTTCCAAAATGCAAATGCGGCCAATCCGAACCGAGGCTTACCAAGCAATCATCCCACGGTGAGCGCCAATTCCAATACCACCTGCACCGGTTGTCACACGAATAATCTCCTGCCTGCCCAAGGGACCATCAACCCGGGATGGCACGCAGCTCCGGCCTCGATGGATCTCCGCAACAAGAACGACCAGCAGCTCTGTCTGGCGGCGCACTTTGGAATCGGTGGGGCGGGCACGACTCAGGCAGTGCAGGACCACCTGACCCAGGACAAGTTGATTCTCTGGGCGGTCGGCGACGGACGGGTGCCGAATGGCCAGACTCGCCCGCTGGCACCGCCGGGTAACATTGCCACCTGGCAAAACCTGGTGCAAACCTGGGTCAACGCTGGAATGCCTTGTAGTTAGGCGGCTGGCAGTCACGTCTCTGATGCGGACGCGTGTCATGAGCCAAACACTTTATCGGGAGGAATTATGAACCTTATCCACTTGCAGCTCAGCTCGAAGCGCAGTAGCCGCCATCGACTCATGTGGTTAGCAGCTTCCTCCGCCTTACTGTCTCTATTAATCACTCCTATCGCAGAGCCGAAGCCGGTCTTTGCCGCCTGCAGCAATACCGATCAATGTTCGAGCGATACCGTCTGCATCGCGCCAAAGGTTCCTCTAGGCCTTGGAAAAGAATGCCGGCCGATGCCCTGCAACGCGGATTCGGACTGCCCCTCTGCCCGTCCTAAGTGTCTGATGGGCATCTGCCAGAATCCCGGCTTCAATCCGAATACACCCCCCGGAACGGGAACGACTCAGGCCGGGGTAGGCGAAAGCTGCGGGCCTTATAAAATCGGACAGGTCACCAAGAGCCGCGGCTGCAAGCAGGGCCTTCAATGTGTCAAGGGTCGGTGTCAACGGCCGTTGCAATAAAACCATTTGGGCAACCGGCTGGAACACTCGAACCTTCTGTTATATCCGTCCGACAGACATCGCAGAAGCACGGCGAAGTATTCGTAGCAGGAGCCCCTCCCACATGATGCGTCTAGAAAGGAGTAAGTGATGCACCTACACACAGAACTACGTTGGTTCTTTGCCATACTGCTGGCGATTGTTGTCGTCGTCGGCTGGTCGAGCCCCTCACTGGCAGTGGAAGCTGAACGTCAAACCTGTCAGGAAGAGCCACTGCTCCAAGTCACGGCAGCCGATAGCGGCATGTCGTCCACCGGCGAAACCGCCCCACCATCCGGCGACGTGCAGGAACGTGCAGTCCCCCGCCTGGGACCGGGCGGCATGGCGCCTGGTATGCAGGGCAGAATTGAAGGGGCCATCCTTGATAAGGGGCGAGTTCGGGTCCAGCCGGGATATGTGCTGCAGCAGCAGGCGGATGGGTCGGTTATGGCCAAAAGAGCCGGTGGCGGAAGCGGCGGCAGCTCGTTCTCCTGCTTTTGCGCATTAGGCAAAGGTGGCTGCAAGATGATTGTGCAAGGCGGCAGCGCCTGGTGCAGTAAAACTGCAGACAATCCCTGCAGCAATACCTGTGACATGAAGATCTCGAAATTCTCCGAGGGTGGAATGATCATGCAATGAAGGTAGCCTAAAGAGCCACGATGCGGAAATGAAGGAGGCACCCAGCAATGAGAAAATCGTATGGATTACATCGGCTCGTTTTTATGTTCTTGGTCGCGGGGCTTCTGCCGCTCTCTCATGCTGCCTTTGCGGCTCAAGCGACCGATGAGAGAGGTGCCTGCGAAAACACCGAGTTGGTGCTGCTCGCCGATGCCTCAACCCCATCCGGCGAAGGCTCCAATCCGCCGGATGATGTGCAGGAACGGGCGGTCCCACGTATGGGCGCTCCGGGTATGCCTCCGCCACAATTCGAAGGTGGGGTGTTGGAAGGCAACCGCTTGCGAATCAAGCCAGGGTACACCCTCGAGCGCAAGCCCGATGGCACGGCGATGCTGAGACCGTCCGGCGGTGGGAATGGCTTCAAAATGTCCTGCAGGTGCACGAAAACCGGAGGTTGCTTCATGCAGGCAGATACGCATTCAGCCTGGTGCACCCCGGATAGCTGCAAAGGGGACTGTCAGATGCGGGTCATCACGGGCCTCACGTCGCCTGGAATGATGATGAAGTAAATCATTGGCTCCCTGTGAACCGGCGAGCGATCGCCGGTTACACGCAAGATAATCCGTGCCGAGCCTTGATCGTAACCACCGGGAGGGATTCATGAGAATACGGTTGAATCACAGAATGAGGGCGGGCATCGGTGTACTCAGTGTTTGGATGTTGCTTGTCGCAGGACATGCCGCGGCTCAGGAAGAGATGAAGGAATGTGAGCTCAATGGGGTAACCCTGGTCGCCGCGGCGGGGGAAGCACCCGATAAGCAGGAGGAAGGCAAGGTGGAAGAACGCGCCGTTCCGAGGATGCAACCGGGGCGCCCGGCGATGCCTTCTTTCAAAGGGGCCACCATTGAAGGCAATAAGCTGACCGCTACTCCCGGCTATGAAGTGAATGTGCGCCAGGACGGAGTCATCATGTTGATGCCGGTAGGCGGCGGCCTCGGCGCAACCGGTCGCTGCACATGCAGTAGCGTCGGCACCGGTTCCTGTTACGCACACCGCGACAGCAACAAGAAAATCACCTGCTTGTCCAAGGGGCAATGCACGTCCTGCAGCATTACCATCGACAACCCGGCCATGGGCGGAATGAAGGCTATTCAATAGAGGACGGGTCGGCATGGTAGGAGCACGCGACACTAACCACGCGGCTCTTATCGTCCGCCATCCATGAGAGCAGAAGCTCATCAGTAAAGGAGACTTTCCAATGTGGCATCGCAAACCATTGTTGCTCATGTGCGGGCTTCTATTGCTCGTGACCTCACCCACCCTTGCGGCAAACTCTTCCGACCAAGGGATATCCGACATGGCCTCGGAAGATAGGTCCTGTGAAGAGCAGGCCGTCATGATCGTTGCGCAAGCAGGTTCGCCGGAGGAACCAGCCTCCGGCGATATTCAAGAGCGGGCGGTTCCTCGGCTGGGGCCTGGCGCCGGTGCGCCTCCTATGTCTCGCCTTGAAGGCGGTGTGCTCGAAGGCAATCGACTCCGGGCCAACCCGGGATATACGTTGCAACCGCTACCAGGCGGAAGAGTCATGCTCAGGCCCAGCGGAGGCGGCAACGGGATCGAAGCAAGCTGTCGCTGCACCAAGGGAAGTGGCTGCAGTGTAGAAGTCGAGGGAGGTCTAGCGACCTGTAAAGCGGCGGGCACCTGTAAGGTGCAGTGCATCATGGTATTGGGAGGCTCGAGCGGCGGCAAATTGATGATTCAGTGAGCAGGGCGCCCTGAATCGTCCAACTCAGGTTGGCATAACGGGCTAGCCGACACGATGCGAACCGTCGATCCGAGGAGGCATAGCATGGTCCATACAAGCAGCCGATCATTGATCGGAATCCTCATCGGGGCGTTTCTCTGCGGCACCTCATGGTTATCGGCAGAGGAGCCATCCGCTCCTGTGACCCAGGAAGGTCGGCAGGACAGTTCTGGACATGCCGGCGAAATTCGAGAGCGCGCCATCCGCCAAGGAGCCGGCGCCGGACAGGGCGCGCAGTGCGTATGTGAACATGCACTCGGGCAATGCGTGTTCAACGCATTCGGCTGCGTCCCCCATCAAGGGAATCCCTGCAACGGCGGCTGTGTCATGAAAGAGCCCAATTCCAGCATCGGGGGAGCCACGCGCAATCCCGGACTCACTGTATCGCCCAGAACGATGAGCCCAGGAGCCCCGACTCGATAAATTGATCGGCCAGCGAGACCGTTGAAGCGACGGGGCAGGAACTCTTCCCGAAGGCAACAATCGATCGGCGCTTGCTATTTCGGGATTTAAGAACCCAGCCGACTGGGATGCCGCCACGGCACGGAGGAGCAGTCATGAGAAGCACCATGCTCATCATTTTTCTATTCTGCAGCGTCTGTTCCTTCGGGGCAGGCTGCACTGCGCCTGGCACGACCTCAAGTGAGACTGTGTCCACCACCCCGCCAGACAAGGCTATAGTACCTCCTGAGCAGGCGTCCGGGGAGATTCATGAACGTGCAGTGCCCCGGATGGACGCGACTCAGGGTATCGCCACTCAAAAAATGAGTCCACCCCGGACGATGGCACCGGCAGTGCCTGCAGCTCCCCTGTCCGTCAGCGCGCTGCCCGGCCATTTCGCATTCGGAACTTTCGGAGGGAAGTACCTCACGGCAGTCGGCGGAGGCGGACGCATCACGGACGTTGTGCGCACCGATGCGACGGCACCCGGGCCCTGGGAGCAATACAGGCTGCTTCTTGTCCTGGGCGGCGGCGTTCCTCAACAGTATGCCATCCAGACCGCCGGCTTAAACTACCTCACCGCCGTGGATGGAGGGGGCAGAACCTCCGACGTCCTTCACACCGATGCGAAGCAGGTTCAAACGTGGGAAACATTCAGATTCGGCCTCGACCAACGCGGCTGGAGAAACAGCATCCAGACCGTCAACGGGCACTACCTCACCGCAGTGGGCGCAGGAGGCAAAGCCACGGACGCGATTCACACCGACGCCGTGAAGGCCGATAACTGGGAGTACTTCTATATCTGGAAGTGCGGCGATCTGGGATCAAGTTATCAGTACACGATCTCTGCCGTATCCGTCCCCTATGGATTTTTGTTTTCATACGGGGGAGGTGGGCGTGTCGCGACTCACGTCGACATCGTCACGGCCGGCGCGATCGGAGTTCTCACCGATTACAACCTGCGGCCCGCTCCCTTTGATAAAAATTGGCAGAAGTTTCGACTCATGCGGCAGAATGACGGTTCGTATGCTCTCCTGACTTCCAACGGGATCAATTACGTGACTGCGGTTCAAGGAGGAGGTCTCGCGTCAGGTACGAAGACCTATGACGACCTCGTCACGGATCGGACGCAGGTGCAAGCCTGGGAGAAATTTAAGTTTATCGACCAGGGTGACTGTTCCTACGCCATTCAGACTGTCAGCGGCTATTATCTCGGCAAATCGACCACCTCCCCAGGCACGGCCTTGGGAGTATTTTCTACGAATGTCAGCGACATCAGAAACGCAACAAAGTTCCGGCTTTCTATGGTGTTTTGAGCAGGCATCGGTACGATTTCGGGGAGAAACAAACCTTACCCGCCAGGCGGGTGAAATCATTCGGATAGGGAGGGAGTTCCTGAGAAGGCGCAGAGGGTACAGACGGCAGCTGGCCCCCAGGGCTGAATAGAGGCATTGCGGACGAAGAGGAAGTAGGCGAATCTCGCGCGGGAGAGGCCCTGGAGTAGTTTCCTGAATGCCCCACAGAATGAACCGTGTTCAGCAAGATTGCAGATGTCTCTCTTTCCTGACCAGGGGGGTACACAATGAGATACGACCTACCGGTAGCTTTGTTAGGTTCGGTTTTATTGATAGGATTGACCGGCTGCACGGCGACAGAGCGAACGGCCGGTGACCACGCGAAGCTCGCCGCGTCGGTGGCGGAGGTTCCCGTGATCCCCGACGAACCCCCGACCGTTAAGGAACTCCCGGCTTCTGAGGCGGCGGATGACATACAAGAACGCGGAGTAAAGCAAATCGTCCCGGGATTGTTGGCGCCTGGAAAAGCGGTGTTGGGTACGACCGGCTTCACCAGCGCGTATCCCGGAGAGTTCGCATTCCGGACTCAGAAAGGATACTACCTTACCGCGATTAACGGCGGCGGTCGAATCGCCGACCCCATCGTCGTCACGTCGGCGACAGCCGCCGGAGCCTGGGAGAAATTCAAACTGGCCATAGCCACGCCTCCTTCCCCGTATGACAAGACCATCCAAACCGCGAGCGGGAACTACCTGACCGCAGTCAACGGAGGCGGCATGACTGCGAATGTGCTCCATACCGATGCGACACAACCCAAAGACTGGGAACGGTTCAGATTGATCTACATGGGCGGGTTCCCTCCCCCGTATTATGGCATTGGAACGATCAAAGGGAATTTTCTCACGGCCGTCGGCGCCGGAGGCAGATATCAGGATGCTGTGCATAGCGACGCGAAACAGATCCAGGCTTGGGAGCAGTTTAGGATCATGAAATGCGGAGACCCGGGGTCGGGTTATGAATACGGCGTCATGGCCGCGGACGGCGAATTTCTTGCCGCCTCTACTTATGAAGGGAAACCTAATTTCGGCTTGAATGGCCACCCGACCGAAGCGGAGATGAAATTTAAGCTCATCCGGCAGGGCGACGGAACCTATGCCCTTCAGACCGTCAACGGGAGATATCTCACGGCGCTCGGCGGCGGCGGTCAAGTGGAGAAGTACGATAGAAAATACTGGACTCCTGATTGCGGGGGACTTTTCGGCGGCCCTTGCATCGGTGGATCTGCACCCATCTTTCACACCGATGCCACTCAGGTCCAAGCCTGGGAGAAGTTCCGATTTGTCGATCAGGGTAACTGCACCTATACGATTCAGACCACGAGCGGGTTCTTTGCGGGCATTTTCAAGGATTCATCGGGAGTCACACTGCTCACCACCCGACGAGATGGCGCACCGACGGCAAACGAAAAATTCCAGTTAGCCGTATTCGGATTGGCATCGCCGCCGATTATCCAGTGATCGTACGATACTCTGATCAATTTCCAGGAGGTGTAATGATGCGCCACATACTCGCCACGGTCGGACTGTTGGCAATGTTTCTCCTCACCCAGGTGTCACTGGCCGCTGGCGAGACCCCGGCGGCCGTGCCGACAACCGAAGAACAAATCGCCACACCGGCCGACAGCGGTCCTGTTCAAGAGCGAGCCATTCGCCAGGGAGCCGGAGAGACGGGGCAATGCACCTGTATGCGTCCCGTGGGGCAATGCGTATTCAGCGTGCAAGGGGGATGTGTCTCAAAACGGGGGAATCCCTGCAACGGTGGCTGTATTATGCAACAATCCACGCCCGGGACCGGCGGAATGGCCCCTGCATCCAAAGGCGGAGCCGCCCGCGGGCCCGCCGGATCGGGAACGATGGCGAAATAGGCAACCACCGACAGGGGCAACGATCTGGTCACGCAGGTTTCGTTGGGTTCGACATGAGGTGCTCCATGCTTCGGTCTAGAGCAGTGACCGCAACCGTAGGGTTATGTTTGCTCGTCTTGACCGGCCTGCCACCGCCCTCTTCAAACTCAGCGGAGGATCCGCCTCCGCCTGATCAATCGTCTGATATCCAAGAACGCGGCCTGGGTGGTGTCAGGCGACCTGAAGCCGCTCCCTTCTCAAAAATGTTGGAGGTGGCACCGACGCCGCCAACACCCCAACCCGACCTCGTCGGCCGGAAAATCTCGTCGAGTGGATGCGGACCGGGTCATGTCGGCATCGCGCTGGTCGAAGTGAAGAATCAGGGGACCGGCACATCCGGAGCGTTCTTCACGCAGATCAATTCATACAACAAACAAATTCGCGTCAGGACGGGCAGCCTGTCGCCTGGCGGCTCTTCGATATCGGGTCCGTGCAATCCAAGAGCAACAAGAGAAAAGGGGCCAGAGCCATGCACCACCACCAACTTATTGTCGCGACGGTAGCGACATGCCTTCTTCTGGGCGCCTGTGCGTTTCGGCAGGACGCCCCCTCCACTGTTTCGACCCCTTCTACCGAATCTCACGAGACAGTTCTGATCGACCTCGACAGGCCGCTGCACTTCATGACGACCGACGGCGCCGATACGATCGCGCCAGCCTGTTCCTATCGCGTCGAATCGGCTCAGGATGCAGAGATGCGCTTGCTGTCGGACGGGCGAGCGCCGATCCTGATCGCCGCCGATCGCACCGCCCATGACATCGATCTCTCGATTCCCTTCGCATTGACCTTTGCCGAGCGGGAAGACCAACCTCACGTGCTACTGCTCATGCCCGACGGCCAAGCGCTGGATGCCGTGGGTTCATTGAGCGGGATACGACCGCGCGAGGCGCAATTGGTCACGCGCCATTATCAGTTCTCGCCTGGGAGCGGGACGGTGAATTTTGGCGATGGCACGAACGGACAACGGCTTCCCTCCACTCAGTCAACCATCTCATCATCGTATCGAGCAGGGATTGAGGCCGTCGGCAATGTGGGGGCAGGAGGGGAACTTCAGATGATTCAACTCCAGTCGCTGATCTCGCAACGCCAAACGGCTCTCGCCCTCACCACTGCGATGCTTAACGCTCAGAACGAGCGATTCCACCTGGAATACGGGATGAATCGCCCGGGAGCCGATTACGCGCAACGGATGGAGGCCACACCTGAAGCTTGCCGAACATCCTGCTCCGGCGACCAGACCTGCCAGGCCTTCACCTTTGTAAAACCGCCTGCAGGCGCGCCGAAGGGCCAGTGTTTCCTGAAACGGACGGTGCCGGCACTTGTATCCAATCAGTGCTGCATCTCGGCCAAGCGGAAGAGCGCTCAAGAAGAAATAGTGGGCAACATACGATAATTGGGCTGTCCGCAGAACTATCGCGGGAGCTATGGCGCGACGAAGTCAGCCTTGCAGAAATCGGTTAGTAATATTCACCAGGCCTACGCCTGTTCACCCACTCCGAGATGATCGACACCGTCGCACTGCCAAACGCCTACCGGCTAGTGGCAAGGAGTAGCCCAGCCTGGAGCTCGTTCCATCGACAGACCACGCTCGGTTGATCGTGGCCGCCCTCGCACATAATCACGGGGTATAGATCACCGCACCGATCGCGCTCTATGTTCTGGCCGACGAGCACGTTTCTCTCATCTGCTGTTGTTGATGCCGATGGGACCGGACTGCTGGCTCACCGTCGACGTCAGAGAGGATTCACAAGGAGTCCAGGCCGGTGGTTATTCGCGGTTGGACCAGAGATGTTGAATGACTGTCGACAACGTCGCGGCTACCGCCGCAGTCATGATGCCCATATTCAGGCCCATCTGACTCCTCCAGGCCACCATCCATCGCAGCATCCACTCCTGTTGCCATACGTCGCCGCTCATCATCACCTCCCTCGTTCTCGAACACGATCCGACACATCATCCCATAGAGCTTCCGATGGCCACCTAGTGGCGAGGAAGCGTACGACCTGCATGATCCACGTCCACATCCCTGACTCATTACACGCTCGTGATGTAGGTCGAGGGGAAGGAGAAAAGGTTCACGCCGGATGATAGACGGTGGATGGAGGATTAGGGACTGAAGGAATGGGCCCTAGCGGGCGCCAAGAAAAGGATTGAATACTCAGGACTGCCAGATCCTTGAGTATTGAGCATCGCCGACGTTCGACCTCGACACGCAGTCCGAGGTTGGCCGTGCTCGTCAGCGCGGCAGGTACTTTACGACGTAGTCGGTGCCGTGGAAGGAGGCCTCGATCAGGTGGATCTGTGCCGGGCTCATCGGGTTGATGCCGGCCTGCATGAGCAGATCGGCGCGGAGGGTCTGCCACACGACTTGGTCGAACTGCGCGCGGGTTTGAGGATGGCTCAGCGCTTCGCGTACGCCGGTCTCGATGGCATTGCCCAAACTATCGAGGTACTTCTTCGAGACGTCGCAGATGTTGATCGGGAACAGCACGTCGAACCAATAGACGCATTTGTCTTGGGGCTTCAGGCCACCACGGAATCCTGTCCGCACCGTTTGATAGGTAGGAAAGCCCTGCTGGTTGGTGGTGGGGATAATAAACACATCCACAATGGCATTCTCGCCCACCGTATCCCCGACGGCCTGATCACCCTCCGGCGAGTAGTCACGGTAATACGTCTTGAATTGCAATGACGGAAAATGAAACTCAAGGTGCAGCTCGGTGCCTTCGGATTTGACGACCGGGGGATTGGAGAGTCCATTGGCATGTACATAGACACGAGACCCGTTGGAGGCCTCATGCACATAGGGCGGAACAGTGAATCGTCCGGCCAAGCTGCGACCGATGGTGAAATTCGAATCGATTTGGCCACGTAGGTTCGTCAACTGCACGAACGACTTGGACAAATCTCCCCCTAGGAGAAGGGCCAGCGGGATCGTCTTGGTGAGAGGCACCGGTGGCGGAGCCTGATACCGTCCAGGCGGAACACCTTGCGGAGCAAGTCCCTGCGGCAGCGACTGCTGACCAGGCGGTGGCATCGGAGGCGCTTGCCCTAATGGTTGCAGATTCGGTTGTGCCGGAACCGAGGGGGTGTTGGAGCGAGGCGGAAAGACTTGCCCGAAGGCCTGAACCACGATCGTTGAGAGACTTGCGGCAAGCCCAACCGCCGCAATAGTTAGCCGAACGTTACGCCTGCGGATGGTGTTCATGCAGATCGCCGGAAGTCTTTTGCCCTGCCAGTCTCGTGAGAAACGATTGTTGCCGCAGGTAACACAGGATCGCCTGAGGTCATGAACCAAGAAACACTATCCAGCAGGATGTTCAAAATGGTCGTCCAGCGCGGCCGCAGCGAGCGAAGGGGCGAGGCGTACTGTGCGTCGTACGTTGAGCTCCTGAGGTTCACGACGCGCTGAATAAAGCGCGTCACGTTTGTGAACGCCGCCGAGAT
>CAZBNV010000015.1:0-84521 GCA_964493335.1 uncultured Nitrospira sp. | reverse complement strand
CCTTGCCGGAGGGGTCACACCCGTTCCCATACCGAACACGGAAGTTAAGCCCTCCAAGGCCGATGATACTGCTGCCGTGAGGCAGTGGGACAGTAGGACGCTGCCGGGTTACAAAAAGAGCCTGCTCGAGAAATCGGGCAGGCTTTTTTATTTGTTATTACGCGGGAGCACGGTTGTCCGCTGTTATTGGGAGATGGCAGGTTCCGCGCCATTCGTACCCGGCATGAGAAAGTGCCCGCGGCTGTGTCCTAGCTTTTCTTTCGTTTGAATAAATGAGGGAGGGACCTCAGAGTCATCATTCTATGTTGCCTCAGATTCCATCCGGTTGGAAACACCTGCTCAGGACTAAAACAGAGAGGGGTGCGTATCGAGCACTGGACGCGTTCCTCGAGAACGAAATGGCTGAAGGGAAGGAAGTCCTGCCTCCTCGAGAGGATGTTTTTCTGGCTCTGAGGATGACCCCCTATAACGATGTTAAGGTCCTGCTGCTTGGCCAAGACCCGTATCACACTCCTGGCGTGGCGCATGGGCTGTGTTTTTCTGTGGAGCCCCACCTTCGAACGTTACCACCTTCCCTCAAGAACATCTACCGCGAACTCGGTAACGATCTCGGATGTCGCGTGCCGAATAACGGATGCCTAGAACCGTGGGCGAGGCAGGGGGTGCTCATGCTGAACGCAGTATTGACGGTTCGTGCCCATGCAGCTAATTCACATCGGGGCCGCGGGTGGGAAGTGTTAACCGATCGGATCATTCAACTGGTCGATGCCAAGCTCACCCGTGTCGTGTTTATTCTCTGGGGCGGAGAGGCGAAGAAAAAGCGCTCGCTAATTACCAACGCTCATCATGTTGTGATTACCTGTGCCCATCCTTCGCCGTTATCGGCAAAAAAGTTTTTTGGGTGTCGATGTTTCTCGCACACCAACCGGGCTCTCACCGAAAGTGCCATCTCGCCGATTGATTGGCAGATTCCAGATGTCTGAATCCAGAAGTTGTCCCGTTTGGTTGGACAGCATGGTCCATTCCTTAAGTGGCGCCTCGCGGTGGTCTGACTATGCGGCGGAGAGCCGCGTCGTCAGGTTGTCGCCGTACACCTGTTCTGGCGTCTTGCCGTCAAGCGCCCTGTGCGGTCTGTGCTGATGATAGAACGCCAGGTAGCGTGCTGGCCCCTGGTGTGCTGCACTCACGGTCTTACGCGTGCAGATACACCTCCTCGTATTTGATGCTTTTCCAGAGTCGTTCCACGAACACGTTGTCACGGCAGCAGCCTCTGCCGTCCATGCTGATCTGAATGCCGTGCGCGTTCAGAATCCCCGTGAACTCGAGGCTCGTGAACTGGCATCCTTGGTCGGTGTTGAAGATAGTCGGTGCGCCATAGGTGGTCACGGCGTCCTGGACCGCCTCCATACAGAAATCGGTCGTCAGCGTGTTGGAGAGCTGCCACGCCAGCACCCGGCGACTGGCCCAGTCCATGACCGCACACACGTACACGAAGCCGCGGTGCATTGGAATCTAGGTGATGTCCGACGCCGAGACGTGATTGGGGCGTGTGATCTCCAGTTGGCGCAGATGACAGGGATACACCGGATGTGCCGGATGCCGCTGGCTGGTGCGGGGCTTGCGATACACCGCCTCGATGCCCATGCGTCGCATCAGCGTGGCCACGTGCCGCCGCCCCATCGCATGGCCGCCTGAGCAGATCGCGCAAGATGCGGGCTCCAGCAAACGGATGGTCCAGATGGAGTGCGTCGATCCGGTGCATCAGGGCCAGATCCACGGCTGATACCGGCCTCGGCTGGATAGTACGCGGTCGTCCGCGAGAGTGCCAGGAGCTGGCATTGCCGCACCACAGACAGGGCGTGGGTTCGGTTGATCATCGCGTTGCGCTCAGCCATCCTGCCTGGGTGAGCGCGCCTTCCCAAAAATCATTCTCCAGCGCCAGCTGCCCAATCTTGGCGTGGAGGACCTTGAGATCCGACGCGTCTGGCTTATGGGTTGTGCCGCAAACACATCTGCTGCCCGCTCCAGTAAGTGCCGCTTCCATTCGGTGATCTGGGTGGGATGGACGCCAAACTGTTCCGCCAATTCCGCCAGCGTCTTGTCGCCCCTATACGCTGCTAAGGCCACCTGCGCCTTGAATGTCGCGCCGTGATTGCGTCTCGATCTCTTCATCGCCGTGCTCCTCTAGTTCGCCACCCTCTGGTGGCTTCGGTGAAGCAAGGCTACCACTTATTACACTGTCCGAATTTTCGGGGCCCTCTCTTCCGAGGTTCGCACCCGAGCAGAACCTTTGGGCAGCAGCCCGATGCTCAGGACAGGGAGGGTGTTGCCTGTAGAGTGTTAGTTGAGCAGATCACAGCGCTACAGGGGGCCTCTGCATGTGTCGAATGTGCATCAGGCTGAATAGCACTTGTTGCTATTCCTTTGAGTCGACACACCTATCTAATCGGCTCCCGGCCTTGACAGCAAACCCGCAGGAAATATCGTCGGACAATCTAGCCGACGACTTTCATGTCCTATCCCTGTGGATGATTGACGCGCGAGAATGTAGTCGTTTATATTACGACAATTGGTGTAGTTCAATATCAGTTAATCAAATTGAGGGAATTGCCGCGCGGATGAGGAAGTGTTGGGAAGGTGGTGTTGCCGTCGGTCTCGGCATTCTGACTATAGCTGGGGGTCCGTGGGCGGCAGATGGGGACCTTGCCGGTTTGCGTGCCCTCGCTCCTGCGAATGTAGCAGCTGTTACATGGCAGAATGACGGGGATCAGGGGCCTTCACACTGGGGTGAGCTTGCCCCGACCACCGCCTTCTGCGAAAAAGGCGCCCACCAGTCACCCATTGATATTCGTACCGTTCCCCACCCACAGATCCACGATGGCTTGCTCATTCATTATAACGCGGCTCCAGCGCATGTGGTGACGGCACGCCATACCCTGGAAGTGGATTTTCAAACAGGAGGAACGCTCGAAATCCTTGGACGGTCTTATGCACTCAAGGAGTTCCACTTTCATGCGCCGAGCGAGCATCAACTCAATGGCCGCGCCTACCCCATGGAGGCCCATCTCGTGCATCGAGATGAGACGGGGCATCTTGTTGTCCTGGCAGTGTTAATGGACCTCGGGATGGAGTCGGCGCCGATGTCAGCCGTCTGGGAGCGGATTCCGAGTGGAAAACAAGAAGCGGTGCGCGACCTGCTGTTTAATCCGCAGGACCTGCTCCCGAAAGACTTGCATCACTATGCCTATGATGGGTCACTCACGACGCCGCCCTGTACCGAAGGCGTCCATTGGATTGTGCTCAAAGCACCTATCGCTATTACGGCAAATCATCTCGAGCGGTTTATTGCCCTGATCGGTCACAACGCCCGACCTATTCAGCCGCTCAATGAGCGAGAGATTGACGAAGAGTGAGGGGTGCCGAAGGGTGTGCATCCCTGCCTCAAGACTTCTCGTGGCTTTTCAGTAGCATCGATACGTGCTCTCGCTCGGCTAGCGAATTGAGATCCAGGATCGGTTATTTCTGCGAACTGAAATTCTGCCATTCCGACCTTCGCGCATTCTATGTTCTCCAGATGTGACATTCTTAAATAACCGACGAACCTCGACTGGCCTTCTATCTGTATGGTCGGCGTTACGATCTAGTCTAGCGGGAAGAACGCATTGGCCGATCATTCGGATTCATGGAGACATCATTCGGATCCATGAAAACGTGGAGGCCCAGGCACCAAGTCAGCAAGGTCCGGATCATCTTGAGCATGGGATCCATTCCTCTCAGGTGTTACTGTTTTACGTAGGTTGCGGCGGGTCTCTTTCTCTTGCCGTCGCTCCCGTTGCGTCTGTTCTCGTTGGCGCTTGCGAAATGTACTATGGCTCATGATCCCCTCCGCAATTAGGATACGGTTGGACCCGAGTGACATTGACGGATCTCGAACAGTCGCGACGGGCGAAGCGATTTTCGATCTAGGTCGGCTTGATAAAGCGGTCCTCCGTGAGGACGCTATGTAATTGGATCGTGATTGAGCGACGGTAGGGCTCTTTCTGCCGCATCATGATCACGAGATTGTCACCATCAAGGAGGATACTAAGATCATCTTCTGTGACCAGTCGCCGGTTTGCGCCACCGATGTTCAGCCGATATTGGGTTTTTCCGTCTGGATTCCGATGTGGTCCGACGACGATTTCCGTGAGGCCGTCGATGTGGCCGTCATATCCTTCATGCCGGTGTCTGACCTTGGTCCCGTTTGGAATTCTGATCCATCTCGCTGCTACTGGCACCTGATTCGGTTGCACATTTATCATAACGGTCGGTTCTCCTTGTAATCTTGCCTGCGCATGAACTTGGAACTCTGATGGCTTCGGTGCTCAGGTCCTTGTTCTATTCCACTCTGCATTGTTCCCAGTGTCGGGCCCTCCTCAAGGACGATCAAAGTTGCTTGTTGCGAGAGGACGCAGCCGCATGCGGTCCGTATGGCTTGGGGATGTCGGATGGTGAGCAGTGTTCAGCATGTCAGCTCTCATTTGGCGCCAGGCGAAATTCCCACTGTCGTTGACGCAGGGATGAATCAATTTATCGAGCTGTCACGGACGGACGGAAACCGCGTGCATAACCGAGTCGACTACAGAGGGACGGAGCCCACGAGGGGTAGAGGCGCAGCCGATAGAAGAGAGCGGCAGTAATCGCCGCCATACTCTAGCACACTTCCAATCAGTGCGCGGGTTCTCTCTCACAATTGAGGGCTAGTAAACTGCTTCGCCGCCCGTGTACTGGGGGAAGAAGAGAGGATATCCGACGGTTTCAGGGCGATAATAATTATTGCCGCATACAATCATGTGCTTGCATGGAATACCGATCGTAGGCACATTGACACTAGGCGTGTCCCTCTATAGGGTGGTCTCATGACGTACTGAGCCACGCCGGCTTTCCCCTTTCGCGCGCACGCCTCTGTCTCCCTTGCGCGTGCAAGTCCCAAGTCTCCGCCGCTTCGACGCCACAGAATAACAGTTTCGCCATGTGCACCTTGCAGCGATCGGTCCAGAGGCCGACCACTCGATCTATATCGGAGAACCTTGTGCTTTCCTGACGAGGCTCGTGCCGCAAGATGTCACAGGCTGTCTCAGTGTTTGGCCAGCCTCTGTGGCGCTGCCAACACCGAGGAAGGTCGGTCGACGAATGATGCTGCACGTAGGACACATATGCTCATATTCCCGCCCTGGCTCATCAGCGCTTAGTAGACGGAGGATAGGATGACGACGCAAGCGATTCTCGTTTGGGCTTCGCACAATCTCCTCAGTGCCGCAGCGGTCTGCTTCGGTGGGGCCACGCTCATGATCATGCTCTATACCTACGTGCATGACTACGTGCTACTGACGAAGAGTCACTAGCCTGCATCGTCTCGTGACGCAGGCGTTTATAACGGAGGTCTCTCTCATGCGCACTCATCAAATGGTTAACATTGTGGGGCTTTGTTGTGTGGTTGCAATGGCAGGGTGGGTCCTCCCGCCTTCGTGCGTGGAAGCCGCGGAGCAGAAACCTGTCACGATCGGCGTGCCGGCTCGAGCTGCAGCGGCCGCATCCGGTGCCGTCGAGGATTCGTTGACGATTTGTTTGGCGAGAATTCCGCAAGTTTCGACCCCCGGACAACGGTTGATTGCCCAACAGAGCTGTCAGCGCGATGAGTCTGGTCGAGCCTCGATGCAAGCTGTTCCCGGGCGATAGTGCCAAACAGCCTGAATGAGGCAGTCTTGAAAGCTCGGCCTGTGGTACCAGAGGAATGTGCGTGTCGCCCAGCGGCGTGGTCGCTTTCGATGCAGGGAGTGATAGTGTGGCCGTTAGTCGACTGCGCAATGCTGACGAGATGAGGTCGAGTTAGACGAAAGGGGCGTATGCGAATGGAACATCGTGTTCGGGCAAGGCCAGTTGGCAGGCTTGTGGCGGTAGAGGAACCAAAGATCGAAGGACCTGCTGAGGTTCCGGTACGTGCCGCTCGTGATATGGCGCTGGACATCAACAGCGCCCCGCTTTCTCGGTTGAAATCACTGACCGGCATCGGTGAGCACTACGCGAAGAAGATTGTCGAAGGTCGTCCCTACCGCGATCGAGAAGAATTGCTGACGCGACACATCTTGCCGCACTACATCTATGGCCGGATCATGGAACGGCTTTGCGTAAGTCAGCCATAGGAGAATGCAAGAGAGATTTGCGGGCGCATCGGCAACCTTCTCAACATGACTGCAACCGATGACCATGCGGGCTGTCCAAGCCAGGTGTGCTGTCATCAGATTTGAAATCCAGGCCTCTAAGATGAGAAGGGACGATTGTATGAAAGCCACCGGTGAGACGGCAGGGATGGTGCGTAGGTGCGGATCGCGTTCGAGGTATTGGCGGGAAATTGTGTTGGTGGCAATGGTGACCTGTTTCATGAGCTTGATGCCGGCCAACGCAGCGGGGCCTGAACAGGGGCCGACCGAGGCTGTCAAGGGGACTGTTACCGAACTCCACTATATCCTCAAAGAGCTTAAAGACCCCAGCCGTTCCGAAGCGCGCCGCTGGGAGATCGAGCAAGTGATTCGACACCGGGTGCATTACGAAGACATGGCCAAACGGTCTCTCGGGACGTCCTGGGGACAACTGAACGACAGCGCGCGGCGGGAGTATGTCGGGCTTTTCGTGCAATTACTTCGCGACGCCCTCGCGAACCGGATGGTTGAGTATTCCGGAGAACGGATCAGTTACCTCTCGGAACGACTGGAGTCAGGGTTTGCCGAGGTGAAGACGAGGCTTGTGGGCGACAAGGTCGACACTTACATTGATTTCCGACTGATGAGCCAGGATGGGCACTGGTTGGTGTATGACGCGGTTATGGATGGATCCAGCCTGGTCGGAAGCTATCATGCCCAATTTGCGAGCATTATTCGCGAAGCTTCCTGTGCGCAGTTGATGGAGCGCATCAAAGAAAAGACACTGATTGTGAAGTTGTTTGAGAGAGGTGGGTCCTAGATTGTATGACTCTGCGGCAAGGTCGGGAGTGGTCGTCGCCAATGGAGAGAGAGCAATGAGATGTCCGCGCTGTTACGGTCCGATGATGATGATCAAGATGAAGGACATTGTAAGTGGAACGATGGCCTATGGTTGGGGCTGTCGGCAATGTGGCGCGGTTATCGATTCGCTGATCGATATTCACCGCCAGTGGCATCTGGAGCCGCGCGCGACGTGGGCGCATTTGGCCGTCGCCTCCTGTTAGTCCTGGTGGCAGTGCTCCCATCGTGATGCGCTGAAGTTATTGCGGCTGGAAACAAGAAGAAGGAGTTTCGTTATGCTGAGAGCTGCCTTGACGTGTATGGCGCTCGGTCTCATAGTCTGGGGCCTCAATTGGACCGGAGTGGCCGAGATGCCGGCACAAATGTACTGGTTCTTTACCGTGGGCGGTATGCTCCTGATGGTGATTCATGTGGTCACCAGACGTCCGGCTCGTGTATGGTAAGGTGTGGTGCGGGTATGGCGGCATATCGATCAAATCTTTGGTGAGTTCGGATTTCGATAGGTGGGAAAGAATAGTGAAGTCCGAGTCAGCGATTCCACCGTCTCTCAACGGAGCAGTGGGCTGCCAACAGCAGCCGGTTGGCCGAGTGGCGCTCTATTGCGGTCCTTTGGGTGTCTTGGGCCTTGGGGCATGTATAGTTCCAAATTGGACAGATCGTCAATCATTTCAGAACAGTAAGTGAAAATAGGGGGCAGTATGACACCGGAAGAAAGAATTGCGAGCATGACGAAAGCGATCAATCAGGCCATCAAGGTGATGGGAGATCGTTTTGGCTCGACCGAAGAAGATGTGGCGCGAACCATTCAAGCCTTGAAGGTTTCGATGCAGACGGCTCCGCAAGAGAAGATTCAGCCCGTCTCCGCCGCCGCACAAGCTTAAAAGAGAGGGACAGCGCCCAACGAGAGTTTTGTCCAGTAGTATAGTCAGGTTCTATTCCGTCACTCGTGCCATAGTCGTCTCCCGCCTGGGCGTGGGAGTTAGGTAGGCCTCAATAGCGCTTGACTACGATCGCTATTGGGCTTAGCTTGAAACTATGGCGTGCCAAGCACCGCCGACTGTTCTCTCCCTCGCGCTTCGTGTATCATTCCTGCGCGACTGATTGCCAGATCTTCGTCGCTTTTTGCGCCAGAGTGTCCTGCACTGACCGGTAATGGCTTCTCCGTGTACGGAGCGATTGTCGCTTCCGGCGAAGATGTCCTTCATGCGCAGCTCAATTGAAACAGTCTGTTTGATCCATATAATAGCGGTAGAAGGAGATGAATTTATGATTACCATCACGGCAACGGCTGAAGAAAAGATTCGGGAGTTGATGCTTGAGGAAAAGGATACCCTCGGGTTGCGCGTGTATGTGAAGGGCGGGGGTTGCCATGGTTATCAGTACGGAATGGCCTTCGAGTCCAAGATGAGCGATGACGATACCGTCATTGAAAAGGGTGACGTCAAAGTGATCATGGATTCGCAAAGCGCTCCGCTGCTGAACGGCTGTGAAGTTGATTATGTCGATAGTGTTCAGGGCTCGGGGTTCGCGATCAAGAATCCCCAGGCGAAGACGACATGCGGGTGCGGTAGTTCATTCAGCGCATAACCACGTCACGGATGTGTCTGCGCGAATGTCACTTTGAATGAAGGAGCCCAATTATGGAACCTACATCCCTCATCGGAACAAAGAATAAAAAAGGCCAGGTCTTCACGGATCCCCGTATCATGATGCGGGAGGCTCCTCGCACCCCGTCGTTCTACACCGGGAGTGAAGTCATTAAAGAAGCGATTAGGCGGGCCAGCATCGATGTCATGATCGCCTATCCGATCACCCCTCAGAGCGAAGCGGCGGCATTGATCGGCGAACTGTTTGCCGAAGGCTATATCGGCGATTATTTTCGTGGGGAAAGCGAATTTGCCGTGATGTCGCAGTGCGCGGGCGCCGCATTTGGCGGGGCCCGGGTGTTCACCACGACGGCCGGACCGGGCACGATGCGGGCCATGGAAAACTTCCCCATGTGGGCCGGCGCGCGCTTGCCGATCCAGTGCATTGTGACCTGCCGCGGCATCAATTCCCCGTTATCGATTCAGCCGGACACCATTGAAATCTCCTACCTGATGCAGACCGGTATGTTGGTGTGGCATGCGGAGACGGCACAGGATTTCTATGACTGGATTCTCATGGGTTATATGGTGTCGGAGGAGCCGGACGTGCATTTGCCGTTGGCGCTCTGTTGTGACGGATTTTTTGTCACGCATACCAAAGACGTGGTTGATCTCACGCCGACCGACATGTGTCTGCCGCCCTACGATCCGTACCGATCGCCGGTCCCTTGCATGGATATGGAATGTCCGCCGGTTCGGATGATGCGCGATCCATTCATCATGAAGAGCAACTACATCAGCTATGCGACGCACGCAAGTTGGCAACAAGAAATCTGGGCCGCAGCCGAACGGTCGCGAAAACATACGATCGCGTGGCTGAATGGGCTCATCGAGACCGAAGACGTGGAAGCGGATGTGCTCATCGTCACGTCAGGTACGGCCGTGTCTCAGGGGCGAGAGGCCATCCGTCTGCTGGCCGACGAGGGAATTCGAGTCGGACTCGTGAAGATCAAGACGCTCCGGCCCTGGCCCGAAGAAGAAATTAAGGAAGCGACCAAGCACGCCAAACATATCATTGTCCCGGAATTCAATGTGATCGGTTGGATGGCGAAGGAAATCAAGGCCACCATTCCGAGGAGCGAGCGCGTCGTGGCTGGTCCGCGAGTGTGCGGCGGCATGACCATGCCGCCGGAGATTATTGTGGAAGAAATTAAGCGCGCGCTGGGCATACGCTCGACCACCCTCGCCGCTCGTGGTTGACGGCCAACGAGTCAACTGGAAGACGGTAGCGACACAACACTGCAAAAGTGAAACTCAGCAGAGCTGAGAGGAGAGATAGACATGAGTAAAGAACGCATCACCATTTCTCCGGATCTATATGACATCATGCCGGCGGACTACCAGGATCTCGTCAGCAAAGCGACCTATGGTAAGGAAGATCGTGGATGGAAAGACATCGGCACCTCAAAGGAACTCATTGAGCAGCATTCGCTATGTGCAGGATGTCCGGAATCCATGGCGTTTCGGTATATCCTGGCCTCGCTTCCCAATCCCGAAGACACGGTTATGGTTGGCTCGACCGGATGCACGAGTCTCGTGTTTCCTATGGTGGCCGTCCATAACATTCACTCGCTGTTCGGTAATCAGAATGCCATCGCCTCAGGGTTGAAGCGGGCGTTGAGCGTCCGTTTCCCTGACCGCGTCAAGGATGTGGTGGTGCTGGCGGGTGATGGCGCGACGGTGGACATCGGCTTGGATATGACGCTTCAAGCCTGGTTCCGGCAGGAAAAGTTCACCACCATTTGCTTCGACAACGAACTGTACGCCAATACCGGCGGACAAGAGAGTGGTCTCATGCAAAAGGGCTTCGTTGCCAAAATGGCGCCCGTCGGAAAGCTTTTCGATAAGGTGCGTCTCCCCGAGATCGCGCGGGAATCCGGCTGTCACTACATCGTGAACTGCACAGTGAGCAAGCCGTCGCTGGTCGAGAAGGTTGTCCGCAACGCGGTCTTGATCGCCCGAGAAATCGGGCCGACGTACCTTCAGCTCTATACTCCGTGCATTCTGGAGATCGGTAAGAATAGTATGGAAGGTCTGCAGGAAATGCGAGACTCCGAAAAGCCGGCAGAACGGTTCGCATTCAAAGAATATATCAGCGAGCCGGCAAAACAACTTTTGGCCGAGAGAGACGCCAAGGCCAAGGAAAAGAAAGCCGCCGCGAAGCAACTGGTTTCGTGAGAGGTATCCATATCACCGCCGCACGCGCGGCTACGAGAGAGTGAGGTTTTAGATGAGTCTTGACTATGTGAAGTTCACACCAGGATTTGAGCAGTTCATGCCCAAAGAATATCGAGATATGGTCGAGCACGGCCCCTTTGGGAAAAAAACGACGGTTTCGCAGATGGGTAGCTTCAAGGAAATCCTTGAAGAGCACCCGATGTGTGCCGGTTGTGCTATGACTCTGTTCATTCGTTTAGCGATCATTGCCTTTCCGAATCCCGAAGACACCATCACGGTCGGGACAGCTGGCTGCGGCCGATTGGCGATTTCGCAGGCGGCCATTCCATTCGTCTATGGAAATTATGGCGACCAGAACGGCGTGGCCAGCGGCCTCTCGCGTGGATTGCGGCTCCGATTCGGAGACAAGCCGAAGGATGTAGTGGTGATCGCAGGTGATGGAGGAACGGCCGATATCGGGTTCCAGCAGGTACTGCATTCGTGGTTCCGAAAGGAGCGATTCACGACCATCATGCTGGACAATGAAGTTTATGGCAATACGGGTGGACAGGAAAGTGGGATGACGACCCGAGGCGCAGTGCTCAAGATGGCTCCTCTGGGAAAGAAGTTTGAGAAGATGGATATGGTCACGATGGCCAAAGTTGCCGGCTGCTCCTACATTGCCACGGTTGTGCCGAATAACCCGCGGCGAGTGGAAAGCGTCATTAAGAAGGCGGTATTGATCGCCCGGGACATCGGCCCGACCTATATTCAAGCCTATACGTCTTGCAACATCGAATATGCGATTCCTACGGACAAGGTGATGGAAGACGCCAAGACCGTCGAAGACGATCGCTACAAGTTCACCGAATATGTCAGTGATGAAGCGAAGGCTTATCTGGCAGAGCGGTACGGTTACAAGGAGTTTATCTCCAAGGCGCCGGCTGCAGTGACGACGGCCTAGTCAGCTGAAAGCTTGGCGTTCTCTTCCATCTGACGCGTGATCGGAAATGTCGCTGACGGGCTGGGGATAAACACCCCCGCTCGTCAGCCTCATCGCCCGGTTCTGACTAAGGCGACGAGCAAGAGGTCATGCAGGATGGCAGACCCAGACTTGTCTCGACGGAGAATACCGATCTGGGAGGGGAGAATCATGGCCGGACAGAAACCCACGCTCACCCTAGTGAAGCCCCAATATACATTGAGTTACGGTATGCGGTTGGATAGGGGGACGACACCAGAATGCGCACACCCTCATGTCTCTGTCCCCTTGCCGGATGGATCAGAAGGTGGCATGGCATTGCACGTCATGAACGGCACGCCTGAAGAAATCAAAGCGCGGCTTCTGGAGAGTGTGGATGCGTTCTTTGATCTTCATGCGGATGTCTGAGCCAATCCAATTTAAATCGGAGCGTCAGAATGGCGTAACGTATTTCAGACGGCCGTCGTGGAAGGCTACAGACCATTCAGTGTTTCGATATCGGCCATCCTAATATGCCTGATCCGCAGTTCGTTCTCCTGGCCACGGCACTGTGCGTCTCCAGCTAGCCTCGCTCAATCTCATGCTCATGGAACCGGTCCGTTCCACACTGTTCGATGGGTGCTGTTGGTTGGTGCATAATGGCTCTCTGGCCCAGCGGTTCGAGGACCGGGTCATTGTTCTCCGACCCCGGACCGAGCACGCTTGAGGCGATGATTGAAACCATCCACCTTGTCGATCGCTTGGGACCACCCGCCAGCGAGCAGACCTACCGAGTCTTTTCGCCGCAAAATAATTAAAATGTCTGGAATCAATGGCTTGACCTTTTAGGGGCCGGGCGTCCGTTGACACAGCGCCTTCGACCCTGTAGTGTGGGCCTATGACGTTTTGAACCACGCCGACTGTCTCATCTCTCGCGCGTCCCATCCTTTCTGCGCGTCTGATTCTCCGGTCTCCGCTGCTTCTACGCCAGAGTCCCCGTCTTAGACCCACAGGCCCGAGCATGCCTGCGTGCAGGTCAGCCTTCACAACAGGGGTGTCGGTTCTGCTAGGCACCTACAAAGGAGTACGCGATGACACAAGAACAATTCCAACAGTTTTGGGTACAGCTCCAAACTCCCTTAAAAGCTAAGTGGGAGAAAATCACCGATGCAGATATCGGGGAGATCAAGGGGAATCTAGCGACCTTCACAGACATTCTGCAGAAACGTTACGGAGAAGGCCACAAGGATGAAGTCAGCATTTGGGCTGATCGTCGGCACGCGCATTGGAGCGGAAACTATCTCGGATACAAGGATCCCAAACCGGTAGCTTAACAGGCATCAGGTTCGAACGCCGATCCATCCCAACGGGCCTAGTTCTCACCTTTGGTGAGAAGAGAAAGAGGGTGCGTGTTATGCCAAAGATCGTCATCAACAAAAGTTATGATCGGTTCAGCGTGAGCCACAAAGCCTTCTTGCGTCTGCGTGAGCTCGGGCAGCCGGACGCGCTTCAGGAAACAGATCTAGGGGCCTACTGGCCTTCTGCAGCTTCTCCTCAGGAGCCGAGCCTGAATCAATGTGGGGTTCTGATCCCCCGTGATGACCAGAGGCTGGTGCAGGTGGTGGAGGAGTTGCGCGGGGAAGCCAATGGGCATTGTGCCGAACTCAAGGTGGTGACCATTCCTGAGAATGTGCAATGGGTCATCGTAAAAAAGGATGGAAGCGAGCAAGTGAGCGAACAACACCGCACCTGGAGCTAAACCAATGATGCCATCAGAGACGGGCAGTCCCCTGACAGGTTCGGACCTGACTCACACGCCAGTGGTGGCGGTTACCCGCAGAACATCGACCCGCAAGCGGCTCTCGCAGCGTAAGATGGGAAATCTGACGTGTCATGAACGGGAGGTTGAAGACCTGCTCTCAGAAGGTGAATCCACTTAGACTTTTCCAGCCATCTCTCAATCTTCTGGGCAGGGTCAAGTACCTTTTTATATGACCCTGCCCATCTCCTTCTGTTCCAGCCTCCTTGTTAAGCATTTGCTTACCCGTGCCAATCAAGCTTTCTCACTGACCGAGTCCCATACACTTTGATCGCCGCCGTTTCGCGCCGTTTGCGGTGCTTACGATAAAAGCTGCGCTGGAGGTCCGAAGGCAGTCCTGAGGGTAGAAAAGAAAGCCATCACCTCGATCAAAGCACTGCGCCAAGCTCCTGATCGAGCTAGTACGTCCAAGTAAGCAGAGTCGTGAACACGTTTTTGCTGTAGTTGTACACGGGAATGTTAGAATTGTTCAGAACCCCTTGATACTGTAGGGCAACGGTTAGGTTGTGTGGCAGTGCCTTCGCGATCTGGAAGAAGACGTCCTGCTCGGTATCCCGACGTGGAGAGAACTGACTTGCGTCATCCAGAAATATTACCTGCGTATAGTTGTAGGCGCGCCAGTGCACCTCATAATCGAGTCGTAGGCTGAGGTCATACCAGGGGAGAGTGGCTTGGCCTCCAAGCTGAAGCCGATTCCCCGAGTAGGCGAAGCTCGATCCGCTGGCGGCTTCCGTATCATGCTGGTATCCCATTCGGACAATGTACCTGTCTTGCCGAAATCGGAAGGCGTGGAGAAACCCCACCATATTGTTGAAAGCATCCCGTGACTCGGGGCCGAACCGGATGTCGTTATTGCCGGGTTCCGCAAAGAACTCCTTGCGTTGATAGCGATAGAGCAGCGTGGTCAAGTTCTCCATCCTGCCGACCAGCGGTAGTGAGACTGCAGGCGGGACCAGTGTGGCAGGGAA
Source organism: uncultured Nitrospira sp. (assembly GCA_964493335.1). Lineage (GTDB taxonomy): Bacteria > Nitrospirota > Nitrospiria > Nitrospirales > Nitrospiraceae > Nitrospira_A. The sequence goes on along the minus strand of CAZBNV010000015.1, from coordinate 69,930 downwards.
AGTGAGGCTGTGGCGTGAGAGAAAGCCGGTGAAGTCGAGAAACATATAGTCGTAACTGTACTGTCCTCCGATCTCGTAGGGCACCGTCCCAACGGTCCCGCGATAGACTCCTGATAAACCCCCTAAGTGGTCTTGGATATTAAATCTTCCTACGCCGCTGTTCGTATTCACAGTTTGGTAGTAGGAGTAGGTCACGGTCGACTCGATCGGGCCCTTGCGATACCAGGCGTAGTCTCCGCGTGCCGATGTTACCAAGCCGGGTGACTGGGTCGTGCGCGAGCGGAGTGCCTCCGCCACTGGGTCGCTGCTCCTGCGGGGATTGACGGCGACGTTGTCGTCGTAATAACCCCCCACGGCTACTTGCAGGCGCAGACGCTGGGTTTCCGTGCCCCGCTTCGTTGCGGCGAGGGCTTCCTGCACGCGCACAGATGCGCCCGTGATCGGGGAGCTGGGTTGCACGCGTTGCGCAGAGGCCAATTCGGCCTGCGCCTGGTCCGACAGGCCAAGCACCCCCAGCGCCATACCTCGATAGAAGAACGCGAGCTGTCGCAGATCGGGATCAGAGGACACGTTCGTGCTGAGTGCCGCGGCCGCGCTGTCATACTCTTTCTGTCGATATCGAAGAAATCCCACATAGAATCCCAGGTTCTCACGCTTGGGTTCTTGCCGAAACACTTCCTCCAGAAGGGGAGCGGCTTTCTCATAATTCCTGAGGGCGAAGAGAGCAGCGCCTAACTGGTAAGCAACCTCCGGATCGGACGGGCGAAGAGTGCGGAGGGTGCTCAGCGGAGCAATCGCCTGCTCCGCATGTCCCCGCGCCAAATGGCACAGCGCTAAGTAGTAGAAGGCTCGCGCATGACGCGGGTCGAGGGCGACCGCCCTCGAAAGCAGTGCGATGGCCTCATCGTATCGTTTGGCATCATATGCAAAGATTCCTTCGGCGACCAACACCTCCGCATCAGCCTCCTGAGCTTGAACAGAACATGGCAGCGATATCGTGGAGAGGAGGATGAGGATTGCTGATAGGCGTCTCATGGTGAGACAAAGACGCGATCGACTTGCGAAACCGATTGCGCGCGATTGATATCGGCTCATTGAATTGTTCTCCATTCCACCTGCACGCAGTCGCTTTCCCATGGCTTGACCAAGGCACGATCGCCCACCTACTATTCGACAGATCCTGATTGTTTTCCGAGTCACAGTGCCTGTAAAGTGGCAGCTGGAAACACTTTGCAGGCCGTCATCTCAGTAGAGGGATGCTCGTTTTTGAACAGTTTCACAATGAGGATTGGTGTCTTATGAGTACCGTCGACTTCTGGTTACGGATGCTCTCATGCTGGGTCATATTCCTATTGGGTACCATGATAGGAGCTTGGGCGGAAGAACCATCGCGAATCTTCCCAGGTGATGGGCAGCCGGTCGGGGTGGTGATGGGCATTTCCGGCGGACCGGTTTCGATCGCTTCCGCTGGCCCTGCTTCTCGCACCGTGAAAGTGGGTGATCTCATCGCTGCCGGCGAGGAACTTCATGTCGGCGCCGGCGCGAAGGTGGATGTGTTATGGGACCATCGCGCTCTGCTGACCTTGCACGAAGAGGCACGTCTGCACATTCAGGAACCCCATCATGGTCAGACTGAAGTGCGCCTTCACAATGGCACCGTGCGGATTGCCTTGTCCTATAACGCGGGACGGATGACCGACAGGCTCACGCTCCAGACGGCGCTTGCCCGGGTGGTGAGCCGAGGTGGGATTCTAGAGGTAACCGTGATGGGAGAGGGGCAACGGTCGTTCTTTGCGCGACTGGTCAATGCGCCCCTGGTCGAAACGCTGAAGGTGTTTGAGGGGCAGGTGCGGGTCGAGCCATTGACTGGAGAGGGTAAGCCATTTTCCCTCAAGACAGGATCAGAAGTGTCCATGAAATCGGGGACGGTCAATTCCATTTCCGAGATACGATCGGATCCGCGCTCAATGCAACCGCTTGCCGTCAAGGAGGAACATCGAGGGCTTCCCCATTCGGCCACTCGTCAAATCGTCAATGCCCATGTCGACCTCGCGCTGGAAGTCGAGAAGGAACTCCAGCGCACCCCTACGGCGGGTAGTGAAACAGCACTGACCGGTGCAACCACGAAAGGCGCCATTCTAGCGACCAGCACCGGCTTTCCGTTTATCTCCGGAGCCCAAGCGTCCGTGGCAGGTAATTCCGCAGGGGTGCCTTCGTTCTCTACGTCGCCGTCCGTCCTTTCTCCGCCTGTGGTCTCGCCCATTCAAGGTGCCGGCGCCGGGATAGGACCTGCTCAGTCCGGAGGTTTAAACAGCAGTGGATTGCTGAAGCAGATTCTCAACGAGGTCGGTAAGGGGGCAAAGGGACAGGGGAAGAGGTGAGCAGTACATACGACTGGCCGTCGTCAAAAGGAACGGCAGGCTTGTGAACGGACTCTCATGACCGCTTCCTGGTGAAAATCATTTTTGTACGTCCTCATGATATGTTGGATGGCGGTGTCCTTCTTCCAACTCCCGTCGTGCATCGGCTGGAGCACGTGGGATGTTTCGTGTTGGACTATTCCGGTTGCCATTCTCCACTGGCCAGACGCCGCCCATGCTCCGGGAATGCCGGTGTGACGACCGCGTCGATAAATGCATTCCATTTTTCAGCTGTCACTATTCCTTGTGGCGTTGCTATGCCGAAATAGAGCGTCTCGGTCACCAGAGCATGCTGGTTCGGTAAGCAGGTGAGGGGGTGAGTCACTCCACAACCTGTGGGGATGAACAGTATGATGACAATGGAGAGGACTCGATTCAGCAGCATGTGGGAGAGCGCAATTGTGGGCGAGTGTGTAATCTTTTGGAACTTTCAGAAGAAGGTACGGCCCGAGCATTCGGTCGTTACTTCTTAGACTTGCCTGCATCGTGAGGCGTCTTGGACCGGTCTTTTTCCTTGTCGCTTCCCATCACTTTCTTGAGCGTGTCGCCGATCGCTGGTCCTATTTTCGGGATCTCTTCCTCGATATTTTTCGCGGCGCTTTTGATTCCCCGTCCTAGATTTTCGAGAGTCAGACTCTGGTTGGAACCAGCTTTGCTCGTATCCGTAGATTCCGACGCTGCGCCGGAAACCGCAAGCAGTGCAGAAGGAATAAGGAGGATGAGGGGCAGGAGTACAACTGATGGTCGCATCAAAGCCTCGCTTGCTGTGGAATAGTATCGGAGATTGTACTGTACGGCAATGGGGCGGCCTGCGTGGAACTGATCAAGGGGATCAGCAATCGAATGTGATTCAAGCAGCATATCTGTTGACCGCTGGTGCCAGCATGCGGTACAGTGTCCACTAGTGCAGCATTGTATCGGTCCACCGGTGCTGTAACTCTTCTACGTGGGCCGCGCGATCGCATCGCGACCAGGTCCAGTCCGGAGCTGACTCCTTTCGGATTCACCCTCCCCTCGGTTCTCTGATCCCGTCTTAATGCGATCACAACGAAAGGATAGCTCCGTGCAGACGACTGCGTTTACTAGTTTTGACACCCTTGGTGTGTCTCCTACCCTCTTGCGGAATCTGACCAAAGCAGGTTTCGCTGAACCGACGCCCATTCAAGCTCAAGCCATTCCCCATGCACTCGCCGGTCGCGATGTCTTGGGGTGCGCTCAGACTGGAACCGGTAAGACCGCGGCCTTTGTCATTCCCATGTTGGAACGTTTAAGCGGGACGCCAAAAGGCCAGCCACGCGCGCTCATTCTGGCGCCGACTCGCGAGTTAGCGATTCAGATTCAGGGAACCATCGATACCTTGGGCCGCGATCTGCAGTTGTTCGCAACCACCGTCGTGGGCGGAGCGGATATGCAAGCCCAAGTCAGAGGCTTGCGGCAGCGTCCGGACATTATCGTCGCGACTCCTGGACGGTTACTCGATCACATGTGGAACGGAACGATCAGTTTACTCGCCATGACCATCCTGGTCTTGGATGAGGCGGATCGAATGTTGGATATGGGGTTTTCCCAGCAGATCAACCAAATTCTGGACGCTATGCCTGAAGAGCGACAGACGCTGCTCTTTTCCGCCACCATGCCGACTGATCTTGCCCGCTTGGCTCAGGCCAGTGTGAAGGATCCCGTGCGTGTCATGGTTACCAAGTCCGCGGCGACTGCCGACGGTGTCTCCCAGGCCGTGCATCACACAACGCACGACCGTAAGAACGCTCTCTTGATGTCACTCCTTCAGTCCGAGTCTGATACCGTCCTGGTCTTTGCGAGAACGAAACATCGGGCGGATCGATTGGGGAATATGCTCGATACTGCCGGCCTCCGCGTCGCAGTACTGCACGGTGGCCGCACCCTGCCGCAGCGCCGCGCAGCGTTGGAAGGGTTTCGACGGGGAACATTTCGGGTGCTGGTGGCGACCGACATTGCCGCACGGGGGATCGATGTGGCGAATATCGCCCATGTGATCAACTACGACGTGCCCAATTGTCCGGAAGATTACGTGCACCGCATCGGACGAACGGCTCGCATGAGAGCGACCGGTCGCGCGACGACCTTTGTCACCGCCGAAGACCATGAGCAGTTGCGCGCGATCGAGCGGCTGCTGGGGCAGGCGGTACCGCACGCGGATGGGAGTATGGCTTCACCCAGCACCATGACCCGATCTGAAGGGCACCCGCCACGCAGCGAACCTGAGCGTCGGCGCCGTCGCGGGGGCTCATCCCAGGGGTGGCGGCAGACCGCCGATGGGGGCGCGCGCGAGTCGAACGGGGAAATTAAGCATGGAAGTGATCTTGGGCCGGTGTCTTAAATTCTACGACCATACGTTGCAAGGGAGGAATGATAGTGAGTGACCAGAAACAGGATGCGCCCCGGGCAGTGAGTCAATGGCTCCGAATTCCTGATGGAACGATGGTGCAACATCGTTTGGATGGGCAAAAGGGACATATCGACGGATTGACAGAAATTGTCACGGGTCCAAGCAGGAATCCCGATGGCAGGACTCAGTATCGAATCAACGTCGGCAAGGGAGACCGGGTGCTCATTGCGGAAGAGGATCTTTTGATTGTCACGGATGCCGAGGGGTTGGTCAAAATGGCGAAGGAGAAGGGTGAATACCGCTCACTCGTCAACAAACAATTGCGTGGTGTATTTGGAGAAGACCGCTTCGTAAAGACAGCTTAGTCCCCCCGGTGAGTCAGGCCAGGGTCGACCCTGGAGCCCCTGTCTAATACAGGGGTTCCTGGGGTCCCCATTGCAGTCCTTCTAAGTCAGGATCGTCTCCCTCGGATGTCGTGGGCCGCGTTGGTTTTTCGGCCTTTCGCTGGACACGACGAGCTTCTTTTTCCCGCTGTTTGACTTGCTTGGCTTTTTCTCGATCGCGTTTCGCGATGGTCGTCTTGCCTGCTCGTGCGATGGTTGCCTCCTCCTATTCGTTCCCTATGCGGTAATCGAATAGACTTGCCTTCGTTATGTGCCGGATGGCCGACGGGCGGTACGTGTCGTGCTGGGGCGCGCATGGGCACGCGCAGGGCGAGCCTGGGTTTGTTCCGACCGTGCTCGAGTTTCCGCCCCGAATCCAGAACTTGCCAAGTTCGTGACTGCGCGCCGGATTTCCTCCATCGGAGTCTCCTGGGATTCCAAAGAAGGGTCGACGAGTCCGAGTTGCGTCCAACGAATTCTCAGCTTCGGGACAGTTCGCTTTTTCTTGTGTGCAGGTTTGTTGCCCCGCCAGACGGACGTAATTTTCATCGTACACTCCTTTCGGCGAACAACAGGATGGCGATGTCCAGGCCATCAAACTGGGTGCAGTGGGGCATACACAAAATCGCGCCCCATGCGTTGCCCATTCCCTTGTCCGGTAAGGAAGGGATGGGCCGTAGGAGGAACGTAGATAAGGGGAACAATCGCGCAGCAATACGGCAGAAACGCGAAGCGTAGGGCGTTGCTCATAACTCGTACGGTGAGTGAACTTACCATGCTTTCGATAGTCTGGTCAATGAGCCGACTGTGCTTCGAAGGAGCGAGCGATCGGTCCCAGCCAAGAAAATCTGCATGTTCCTTATAAACACAGTGCAGCACGAACACCCTCATCCCCTCCAGCCTTCCCGCAGAGTTAGGGGAGGGAGCTGGGTTCAGGGGGCCTGCTGGAGGGGCGTCGAATGCCAAGTTTTCTGAGGCGGCTGCGTAACGTCTCAGGATTGAGCCCAAGCAGATGGGCCGCCCCTTGATCGCCATAGATTCGCCATTTCGTCCGTCCCAGGACCTCCATGATGTGGTTACGTTCTACTTCACCCAGGTTTTCAGGCTGTTCTATCGCGAGGCTAGGCCCTGCCTGCATAGGCGGGAGTAGCATCTCGTCCACTGTGACGCGGGATGAGCCGGATAGAATGACGGCCCGTTCGATCACATTGTGTAGTTCGCGCACGTTGCCGGGCCAGTTGTAGGTGAGCAGGCGTGCCATCGATTGCGGGTCGAACGCGAGGTGCGGCCGCTTAAGTTTAGTCCCGATCTGAGCGAGGAAGTGCTGCGCTAGTAGATGAATGTCCTCGCGCCGTTCCCGAAGCGCGGGTAGGGCGATGGGAAAGATGTGGAGGCGGTAGTACAGGTCCGCTCGAAAGGTTCCCTGCTGAATGGCGGCCGACAGGTCGACATTGGTGGCGGCAATCAGGCGAACGTCTACTGAGACCGGTTGAGTTCCGCCGATTCTGTCCACCATACCGTCTTGAAGGACACGCAGCAGCTTAGCTTGAGTCTCCAACGGCATTTCGCCAATCTCATCCAGAAACAATGTGCCGCTGTGAGCCAGTTCGAAGCGTCCCGCCCGGCGTAACTGGGCGCCGGTGAATGCGCCGCGTTCGTGACCGAATAGTTCGCTCTCAATAAGCCCAGAAGGCAGTGCCGCGCAGTTGACGCGAATAAACGGCTTGCGGCTGCGTGCGCTCAAGTCGTGAAGGGCCTGAGCCAGCACTTCTTTGCCCGTTCCGGTTTCTCCGAGAAGGAGGACGGTGGTATCCGTTGGCGCGACGGCTTTGACCAGGTCCACCACTTTGGTAAAGGAGGGCGATGTGCCGATCACCAAGTGGAGATTGCGGCTGGCTTTGACCTCTTCCGCAAGATACTCATTCTCACGGCGCAATTGCTCGCTGAGCTGCTTGATTTGCTGGTAGGCCAGGACGTGATCGATGGCATAGGCGATCTGGGTCGCGACCTGCTGGAGGAACTTGCAGTCGTCAGGATCTGGATCGCCAGGATGTACGCTACCGATGTTCAAGGTGCCGAGGCAATGTTCCTGGACGAGCAGCGGCAAATTGATCATCCGCCCCAGGCCCTCCTGGACGTAATAGTGATCTTCTAAAAACATTTGTTCTTGCTGGAGGTCTCCTCGGACGTGTAAGCGACGGTGGTCGTAAACCCATCCGACCGCGCTGCCTTCGCGAGGAATGACGGTGTCGTGCGCGAGGGCCGGTGTCGCCAGGTTCGTCACGACGGCATAAAATCGAAAGGAATCGGTGCTGGGTTCATACAGCGTGATGCCGGCGCGATCCCAGGGAATCACCTTTTGAATTTGATCGGCAATGACACGCCACAGACTCTCAATGTCCCGCTGCGAGTTCAGGGCGTTGGTGACTTCGAGAAGCGTCTCAAAATTCAGGGTGGCGCGTTGCATGGCGGGTCAAAAATTTGTCCAGAGTTGCACGATGCCCCAGTCCTGGTCGGCGGAGGTGCCCAGCTGTTGCCGGATATAGGGACCGGAGAAGAAGTGGCCGTAGATGACCGCCAGGGAAACTTTACCGTCAGCGAACATATGGCTCCAGGCGATGTCGAGTTCGTCGCCAATGTGCGTGGTCGTGTTGTCGGATCGTGAGAAAATCAGCGGGCCTTGGGACCCACGGTACCAGTTGTCGCGTGCGCTTGCCAAGTATTTGCGCAGGGCCCAGATTTCGACGTGATCGCGCGCAGTGGGGCGTGCCTGGACATTGATCTGCGGCTGCACGCTGTTGCGCCAGGCTCCGTTCAACATGTACCCGACATGGAGAAAATTAGTCGGAAAAAAGTTTTCGAACGTATTGGCATTGCCCCCGCAGTTGCGGGCAAGCCCTCCGCCGGGCGTCACGCAGTTACTGTCTCCGTCTCCAGAAGCATAGTCAAACCCGATGGCCAGCCGGGGTTTCCATTGGTGGTTGTACCAGGTGTGGCCGAGCCAGGTTCCGGAGGCCCACGCATTGATGGTGAGATTGCGTTGATTGTCGAATCCGACGCCATCAGCGGCACGGCCGAACTGGTAGGCGTTTTCTTGCACGAAGTCCCAATTGCCGTCACGGATTTCTATCCGTAGCCCGACCATGTGCCGCAATTGAGACGCCGACTTGGGTGTAAAAAGACCGGGGTTGGCCCGCTCCGGGAGCCGGTTGGAATAGAGCACGTAATAGGGCTCCAGAATCATCCGTGGAACAGCTCGGATCTGATTGTACAGCACCATCATGTCGACGTCGCTGCCGGCGTCGGTCGCCTGTTGTGCGAGGGCGGGATTGCAGGCCGCCGTCGAATTCACTTCCGGGCTACAGGTCAAGAGATTCGGACTCAGACTGCCTCCTGGATGGCCTTGTCCCAGGTCCGTTTCAGAGTTTCGAAACCAACCAAGCTTCATGTCGAATTCGGTCGTGGCGTAACTCAGCATGGCTCCGTCATGTGAGTAGCCGGTGTTCGCCCAGTCGAAATGCCCGAACAGACGTTGATTTCCGAACACGACATACTGACGACCAATTTTGACACTGAGGCCGTCGATGCCGGCCAGATTGCGGATCAGCGCATAACCGGCGCGTATGCCCAGTCGGCACTGTCCTGGCCGTTGCGCCCCGCATTGATGGTTGAGCGCGTCTCCGTCCTGGATGTCTCCGGTGGGGTGGCCGTTGGCTCCCCACGTCACCGAGTCCTGTAGTTCCACATAGAAATTGAGATGAGGCGAAGGATCGTAGCCCACTCCTAGTCGCGCCCATTGTTGGATATAGAAGTCGCTAGCCTTACTCCCGTCGTGTGCGGAGGTGCCCGATCCCGCGGTATTCAAACTATTGCAGGCGCCGTTGATCGGAGGCCCGCCCCCGAAGCAGACGCCGTTTCGCCATTCTGGCCGCACGCGGAGGTCGGCGCGCATCCAGAATTTCTGGAGGTCAAAGGCCGACCAGGCAGGTACCGTCGCGACCTTGTCAGTCTCCATCACGCCCGTCTCAGACAAAGAAAAGAATGCCGGGGAGACCGGTCCATAGCCGACGTGCCCGGCTTCGGCTTGAAGAGGATGTGGCGCGAGCATGACCCATGATGTCTCCATGAGGATGAGGCATAGCAGGAGTAATCTCCACCTGGTGATGGGGCGAAGCATCGGCGGTCATGGAACATGGAATCCTCCCTTTCCCGGTCGGGGACGCGAGGGCCGACGGTCCGCGATGGGAACCGTCGGCTCGGATGATAGATTCGCTGTTCAATGAGGAGCGGTATTAGAAACTCATGCCCGCTCGTTCTTCCATGTTGCGCATGAATTCTTCATGCTCCTTCACCGTGTCGGCGCCTTTGGCGCGGACGTGCCGATCACGCGCATGGAATTCATCGGGAGTTACTCGATAGCAAAAATCCCACAAGGCATCGGCACTGTGTTCGTCAATGCCACCAACTCGTGCCTCCAGCATGACCATGAGTGCGTTGACGCCGTCGTAAGTGGCGCGACGATTGCCTGCGCGGTGCAACTCGCGGATCTTGCTCGTCTGATCGACGTAGGCTTGGAAACTGCCTGGAATCAAATTTTTCTCGGCCATTGTTTGGTAGGTGACCACCTGCCCGAGCAGTTCTTCCGCCCAGGCGGGTGACTTCTGATTGCTGTTCCACACCACCGGTTCTAGGCCATTGGAAACTCCATAAGCGGGGGTGAGTCCCTGTAGGTTCCAACCTCCGAGAATCACGAGAGCTGAAAAAATAACGACGGTTCGATGCATGTGGTCCTCCTTGATATCCCCGACATGCAGGTCGGAGAAGAGATGGATGTATGTGATGCGAGGATGCGAATTGTAATCGCATATACAGCAATGCCCATGCCGGGCGTAAAGGCGTCGCCCGGAGAGACCAACCGGTTGATTTATCGAGAAGAACAGAATGAAATTCGCGGGACGTTTAGAGTGATCGTGAAAAGAAACGGTGGAGGCGTGAAATGAAACGGTGTGTGGCGCGGGAATGAACGATCATGTCCGGAATCGATGGACGGTCAGGGAGCCATGATCTCGATGCCCGCGGTCATCGCCTGTTGCTTGAGTGTTTGAGAAAAATCACGGAGAGAGCAGGCAGCGTTAAGGTTATTGAGTGAGTTCGTCCATGCAGGGGCACGGGTGTCGCTTGGACCCCTCCGCCATTGCCCCAACCACCTCCTCCGTAGACGGTGGCATCGCTGTTCAACAGTTCTTGCCAGTATCCTCCGCGTGGTGCTCCTACACGGTAATTCGGGCGCGGAACCGGCGTGAAATTGCAGACCACCAGAATGATGTCGTCGGTCGCGCGGCCCTTTCTGATCAGGCTGATCACGCTCGATTCGGCATCCCGGCAATCGATCCATTCGATGCCCGAGGGATCAACGTCTCCCTCATGGAGGGCGGATTCCTGGCGGTAGGTGCGATTGAGATCGGCGACCCATTGCTGCATGCCGCGATGCAACGGGAGATCTAATGTGTCCCATTGTAATTGGCCATCATGCGCCCATTCAGCCTGCTGGCCGAACTCGCCTCCCATGAACAAGAGTTTTTTCGCGGCTTGTGAATACATATGCCCGAACAACAGGCGGAGGTTGGCGAATTTCTGCCTGTCGTCTCCTGGCATTTTCCCTAAGAGGGATCCTTTCCCATAGACCACCTCGTCATGAGAGAGGGGAAGCACGAAATTTTCGTGAAATGCATAGAGCATACGGAAGGTGAGATTGTGGTGGTGATATTTCCGATTGATGGGATCCTGTTGCATATAGGTCAGCGTGTCGTGCATCCAGCCCATGTCCCATTTCAGGCCGAAGCCCAAACCCCCGAGATAGGTGGGACGGGACACCAACGGCCAGGCGGTGGATTCTTCGGCAATGGTTTGAACATCGGGGTATTGCCGGTACACCTCTTCATTCAATCGCTTCAAAAACGAAATGGCCTCGAGATTCTCGCGTCCTCCATACCGGTTCGGAATCCATTCTCCTTCTTTCCGCGAATAATCCAAATACAGCATGGAGGCTACGGCGTCCACGCGAAGGCCGTCAAAATGATACTTGTCCAGCCAGAACAGCCCGCTGCTGATTAGAAAGCTTCGCACCTCACTACGCGCGAAATTGAAGACAAAGGTATTCCAATCCGGTTGAAAGCCCTGCTGCGGATTGGCATGTTCATAGAGATGCGTGCCGTCAAAGAATCCCAGTCCATGTTCATCGGTCGGGAAGTGGGAAGGCACCCAATCCAGCAAGACTCCGATGCCATGGTTGTGCAACGTGTCGATGAGGAACATGAGGTCCTGTGGTGTCCCGTAATTTCCGGAAGGTGCAAAATAGCCCGTCGTCTGATACCCCCAGGATCCAAAAAACGGATGGTCCGTCAGCGGAAGAAACTCCACATGCGTGAATCCCATCCGCTGTAAGTATTCGGCTAGGGGAACAGCCAGTTCACGATAACTCAGCGATCGATTCTGTTCCGCTGCGACTCGTTTCCACGACCCCACATGCATCTCATAAATCGCGATCGGGGCATTCAGGGCATTCGATTGTCGGCGCGTGCGCATCCAGTCACCATCCGTCCAGTCGTAATCGAGATCCCAGACGATCGATGCCGACTTGGGGGGAATTTCATTGAAGAAGGAAAGCGGATCGCTCTTGTCGACCTGGTAGCCGGAGTGGCGTGACTGGATACGGTATTTGTACAAGGATCCTTTCGCGATTTCCGGGATAAATCCTTCCCAAACTCCCGAGTATCCTCTCGGATGGAGCCGATGCGTCCCGTCCTGCCAGTCATTGAAGGAGCCGATGACGGACACCTGCTCGGCTTCCGGCGCCCATACCGCAAAGTGGGTGCCTTGTTGCCCATTGACGCTGCCGAGATGCGCGCCAAGCTTGTCATAGAGTTGAAACTGTGTGCCCTCGTTGAACAGATAGACATCATCATCGGTCAACTTGCTGGTTGAGTGAATGGTCATCTTTGTCGTTCCTTGCTGGGTCACTGGTTCACCTCATCGCTCGGCTGTTCTGTCGCGCAGGAGGCACCGGCATCCTCTTCACGCTCAGCCCAACCACCCCGATCGCTGGTGGGGGGCGGTGAATCCACGCACTGCAGGATGCCGCTCAGAGGGAGTGCGACCCAATCCGGTCGATTATTTAATTCATAGGTGAGTTCATAGACGGCTTTGTCGAGCAGATGCACGTCCAGGAGGAGATGGAATTCTTGCTGAGACCGCGGTGAGAACGGCGCCTCGCCGGCAATGGCGTGATAACCTCGGAGAAATGCCGTGCGGGCGGTTTGATACCACTGTTCGGCCCAGAATATCAGGCTCTGCGTCCCTCGCTCGATGGGCTGAGGCTCGTCTCTTTGCCGCAGTGCGGCATGGGCGGCGTAGTGGAAGGAGCGGATCATACCGGCGAGATCGACAATGGGGATATGCTTGGCTCGCCGCTCTGCCAACGGCCTGGCTGGTTCTCCCTCATAATCAATAATCACAAAGTCCTGTCCCGTGTAGAGGACCTGTCCCAGGTGGTAATCCCCGTGGCAACGGATGCGCATGGCCGTGAGCGGTGCCCTGTTCAAAGCTCCCAAGCGATCCAGGATGGCACGCTCCTGTTCCAGCACCCGTCTCGCCTGCGCCTGGTCCGCATCGGAAAGCGCAGACACTCGACTGCCCAGCAATGTCAGCGCGTCAATGGCGGCACGGTGCATGGCTTGAACGCGGGACTCCACATATGTCGACGAACAGCGTTCAGGCGCAAAGGCAGGATCGAGGCCGCCTTCACCCAGCACCATGTGCAATTCTCCAGTGCGACGCCCTAACAAGTCGGCCGAATCGACGAAACCAAAGAAGCGGTCGGTGGGTACGGATGAGCCATAGGGGTTAGCGGTCGTTACCGCCTCGCTAGAAGTCTTCTTCCGATCTGCTGAGGAGACACCGTCGAAATAGCGGGAGAGTTGGGACAGCGTATATTCCCATGCGTTGCCTTTGTTGGCAATGAAGGTCTGGGCCAGCGCCAGAGTCGTTGGTTCATTGCGCGCGTGGTGATATTCCAGCGCGCCCACGAGCGAGGGAGAATGACGAAAGTTCCGAGAGGTTAGGGCTCGACCAATTTCCAATTCCGGATTCAGCCCCGGCTCGACCCGACGATAGAGCTTCATGATGACGCGATCGCCGAACCTCACCGACGTATTGCTCTGTTCAGCTTTCATGACCGAAACAGGGGAGATCTCTCGCTTGACTACTGACTCGTCAAATAAGGTTGTCGCCGATCCCACTACGGTGCCTGAGGAGCCCTGGAACTGCGCGCGATGGCCCATACTGGCCAAGAGGGAATAAGCGCAGTCTTCATTCCACAAGGCATCGTAGAGCACCCCGGCGTGATTTCCCAGGGGACCGAGTACAGTCACCGCTCCAATGACGGCGCTCGCATGATCGCGTGTAATTCGTTCCGCCTCCGCTTCGAAGGCAGCGGTCATCGGAATCTGGTACGTTTCCACCCCTCCCTCGGCGTACGACACCTCCACGAATCCCAGCCACAGGGGGTGCTCACCTCTGTCGACCCGCAGCATATCCGTAAATTTGGCGGAGCGGATGGTCCTGGCTTTACCCCCGAACCACCGAGACGACGTCAGGAATGCGGGCAGCAAGCCCTCGACATTCGCACGGGCTGGGCCATCAAAGACCCCTTCCCAGTTATCGTGAATCGTGATCATTGGTCCCTTTTCCCAGCTCTTCCTCTACAGGAAGTAGTCGAAGTCCTGCTCGCGCCGCATGTTTCTCCGCACGGCAAAAATTTGTACCGGCACTGAATGAGGGTCGAGCTGCACATAATTTCGAGGCCCCTGCCATAGATAGTAGGCATGCGTCAGCAAATCATGGACCTGGAAGGGACGATCGTGTTGTAGCCCCAATGCAGCGAGATCCAACTCAAGCCAGCCCGAATGGATGTGGTGCGGGCTTAAATTCACCACGACGAGAATGACGTTAATACCGTCAGGCGTCTGTTTGCTGTAGGCAATCAGCTGGTCGTTGTCGACCGGATGGAAACGCAGGCTGCCATCACTCTGCAGCGCGGGATTGTCGCGGCGAATGCGGTTGATCACCCCGATAAATTCTTTCAGGCTGTCGGGCCTCGCGATATCCCAACGCCGGATTTCGTATTTTTCGGAGTCCAGATACTCCTCGCTGCCGGGTTTATGAGGTCGGTCTTCGGAGAGCTCAAAGGCCGGTCCGTAAATGCCATAGCTCGCTCCCAGCGTGGCGGCCAAGGCCAGCCGAGCCATGAATACAGGGCGCCCGCCATGTTGGAGATGTTCGGTCAGAATATCGGGCGTATTGGTCCAGAGGTTGGGGCGTAAATACTCTTGCACTTCGGTCTTGGTCAGTTCAGTGAAATAGTCGGTCAGTTCTTGCTTGGTGTTGCGCCAGGCAAAGTAGGTGTAGGACTGGGTAAAGCCGACTTTGGCTAGGTGATACATGACCTTCGGCCGCGTGAAGGCCTCCGAAAGAAAAATGATGCCCGGATCTCGCTGCTTAATGTCGGCGATCAGCCATTTCCAAAAAGGAAATGGTTTTGTATGGGGGTTGTCGACTCGGAAGATGCGGATGCCCTGATCGATCCAGTGCTGCACGACGGCCCGGAGTTCTATCCACAATTCGTGAGAGGCCTCGCTCTCGAAATTCAGCGGAAAGATATCCTGGTATTGCTTGGGAGGATTTTCCGCAAACTGAATCGTGCCATCAGGACGGGTGGTGAACCATTCCGGGTGTGCTTTCACGTAAGGATGATCGGGAGAGCATTGAAAGGCCAGATCGAGCGCGATCTCGATGTTCAGGGCCTGGGCTGCATCAATGAGTCGCTTGAAATCGTCGAGGGTCCCGAGATGTGGATGGATGGCCGTATGGCCGCCGTCGCGCGCGCCGATGGCCCAGGGACTGCCCACCGAATCGGAGTCGCCTCGCGGGTTATTGTTCGGTCCTTTCCGGTGCGTCTCCCCGATGGGGTGAATCGGGGGAAGGTAGAGCACATCAAATCCCATTTCGGCAATATAGGGGAGGCGAGTTTCACAATCTTTGAATGTGCCGTGCGTTTGATCGTCGCTTACGGCGGAACGTGGGAACATTTCGTACCAGGCGCTGAAACGGGCTCTGGGACGGTCCACTATGACGGCGAGTTCCTTCTCATAGGTGGTGGCCCACCGGCGATCCGTACAAGTAGCCATGACATTGGCCACGTCCTCTCCAAGCAAAAGATCAACCTGAAGTTGCGACTGACTTTGCGAGGATGATAGGGCCTCGACGATGGCCTTCAGGCGACGTTCCGATTCGCCGGAGGCACGACTGAGCGCCTGTTCGACGAGACGCGTCCCGATCACCAGATCCACGCTCACATCCTGCTGCACGCCCAGTCGCTTGCGCATGTCGCGTTGCCAGGTGGCAAAATGATCGACCCAGCCCATCACGCTATATCGATACTGACCGAGCTCGGTGACTTCGAATGCTGCCTGCCATCGGTCATTGGTGAGGAGTGTGAGCGGCATTTCCAGCCAGTATTCACGCCGCTCATGACGGTAACGCAGGAGTCCTCCTACGACGTCGTGCCCATCGGCGAAGAGGTCCGCCTCGACGAGGATCGTATCTCCGACCACTCGCTTGATAGGGTACCGGCCACCATCAAGCTCTGGTTGGACATGTTCGATAGCCACCCTCTGGCACCGTTCGCCCCTGACGAGCTGGGATGACGCGGGGGTTCCAGGGATCACCTGGTTCGGAATGTTTTCTCGGCTTGGCTCCTGGGGGCTGGTCTTTTTCATAGGTGCGATAGCTGGTCTGGTTTATGGTCATGATGGCTGAACCGGCGTTCGAGCGCGCCGCGCATGAGGTGTCGCGCCCCCAATCCCACGGCCAGCGCGAGTGCGAGCACGACGCCGCCGAACGTAATGGAGAAGGCCGCGATGACGATTTCCTTGGCGATGCCCAACTGGGTCAGCACCATCGCGAAGGTGAAGAGCAAGAGCCCCCATCGCACCAAGCCCGCGACGATACGGGCTTCTTCGACCTGGGCATTGACGGCGGCGATCAGCGCAGCCTCGGCAAAGAAGTTGGCGCAGAGCACCCCCACAAGGAGCACGAGGGATGCGGCCAGGACATTTGGTAGAAAGGCGACGATCTGACTGATCAAATTGGCCGTCGCCGGCAAGTTCATGGCATCCACGCCCATAAAGGCGAACAAGAGGAAGACGATCCAAAACAAGACCCTGCTGACAACCATAGAGACCGGTTGTCGGACCCCCGCTTGGGATAGTGGCTGGGCAATGCCCAACCGTTCGCAGAAGGAATCGAACCCAAATGTTCGGAGGACCCGCAGGGTGAGCATTTTCACGATCCAGGCCGCCAGCAGGCCCAACGCCAAAAAGGTGAGTAAGGCGAGGAGACGCGGCAACACGAGCACAATCTGCATGACGGTGTCACGAAAGCCGGCGACCATTGTTTCTCTCCACAGGTCACTCATCGCGCCACCTCCATTGTTCAACCAAATAGGTCTTCGATTGCTCGAACTGCCTGCAGAGTGCCTCCACTGTTCTGTCCACATGATCCCCATCGCCGTGCTCTGTTTCCAAGACAAAGGAGGCCGTACGTCCCAGATAGAGAGGCGTCAGCGACTTCAGCATGTGCTCTCGATGCAGGGTCTGATCGTGATAGGCCAAGGCAAAATCATAGACCGTCTGCACCCAAAGGGTTGGTGGAAAGCGGAAGTCCTCTGGGTCTTGCATATCGAGTGTGAGGATCTGTCCCAAGGTGTCCCGCGAGAGGATCAATTCCCAGAGCGGGAGCAGATCGCGAACTCCTTGCTTGAACCCGCTGACCATGCGGCCGGTCTGCAAGGGGCCAGGATCGGGCGCCGGTTCGGCGGTGCCATAGAGCGGCACCTCGCTGGACTCCTTCGTCTTTTCCCAGGAGGATTCGTACTCTTCCATTGAGTGAAAAATGCCGCCCACGGTTTGTGCGAGCACGACAGACAGATCGACCGCTCCAATTTTCGTTTCTTGATCTCTGGTGCCGAGAAAGGTGTGACAGACGCGATAGCCGCCCGCCAGCGCAGCCGTGGTCATCCAGCCGTCCACGCTGAATTTTCCCGTGGCTCCTGTCCATGTCGATCGACGATGGAGGTCGCGCGCAAATTTCCCCGATAGGCCGTAGGCGCCTCCGCTCGGGTATCTCAAGCGTTTCCCATACAGCGCCCGGGTCAATGGATAGAGCAGGTTGGTGACCAACGTGCCTTCATAACGGTGGCGGCGGTAGAGCGGGACCACAAAATCTTCGCCGGCTTCGTATACCGGTCTGGCCAGTTGATCGATCCAGGCAGAGCTAAGCGAGCGAAGCTGCCCTTCGAGAATGAGGCACACTTTCGGTTGAAGCTGCTCAGCGGCGAGGCAGAGATTGCGGATACTTTCGTCTCGCCCGGGAAAGCCGGATTCTCTCGTCAGGTTCGCATAGGTGCTGGCAGCGTTGGGCATCATTCGGACGGGAACCATGCCGGCCGCGACCCGATCGATGATGTCGGGCGTGCCGTCTTGCGACCCGGCGTCGCAATTCACGAGCAGCGCGGAAATATTCGGGAACGACTGCCGCAATCCTTCCAGGATCGATTTCACGAGTGATTCAATCGTGCCGGCATTATTGAGGGTCATCAGGCCTACCATGATGTCGATGGTGTCCGTCGCCTGCTCGCCGTCGGGGAGGGAAGGGGTAGGCGCTGTGTGTTCCTGTGTCAGCATATCTGTTGCACTGTTCACGCCTTGCGGGATCGAATCCAAGGTCGTCATCGGTTACGCGGTGTCATCAGGATGTGGGCAAGAGCTTCAGCAATGTCAGGTAATCGCTCAGTTGCCTGGTGATGAGAAAATTGCGCCGCACATGTTCGCGTGCCATGGCTCCCATTCTGTTCATGAGCCCCGGGTTGTTGAGTAGGTGACGCATCCGAAATCCTGCTCCTTCGACGGTATGGATCACATATCCCGTGACCCCGTCGACAATTTGAGCGGCGATGCCCCCCGCCGTACTCCCGACCACGGGTTTTCCTTTCCACATGGCTTCGGAAACGGTCAGGCCGAACCCTTCCTTAATGGACTTTTGGAGCACGACCGTGGCGCTCCGCTGCAATGCATTGATTTCCAGGTCTGCCTCGGGAGGGAGTTGGATCACATGAATATCGGCGTCGCGGCCTGCCGCCTCCCGGAGTTCTCCGAGTACCGATTCCCCTTCCGGGTCATGCATCACACCTGCCCCGGCGAGCACCAGCTGGCAGTCGTGGTGCTTTTTCACGAGCCGATAGGCCTGAATGGCGCCCAAAGGATCTTTAAACCGGTCGAAGCGGGCGACCTGCAACAGCATGGGCTTGGTCCGGTGAATGCCGAGACGATCGATGATCTGGGTGATTTCAGATCGTCCCATCTCACGGTTCTTCGGACTCAATGGATCAATGGACGGATAGATCAAGAACTTGGGGATTGGCAGCCGTTGGGCAAAGCCGGAGAGTGAAAAGATCGCGGCGTCGTACTTCAACACAGAGCGTCGAAGAAACGTCCAGGCCGGTCGTTGAGGTTGCGCCAGATCCAAATGGCAGCGCCAAAGCCAGCAACCATTGGTTCGATAGTCCACGAGACCCGCCGGCTGGTGGTCGTGGACCATGACCATGTCTGCCTCGAGTTTCAGCGCCTTGGCGTTGCGCTCGATGATGCTCGAATAGGTATGGTACATCTCGTCGGTGATCTTGTCGTCACGCCCCTGGAGAGCATTCAGCATGTGATTGACCACGACGAAATACTCCTGCGTCCCCGCCAGCACCTCCCAGCGGGCCTCGATGCCCAGGGACACCATCATGGGAACAAGGCGGCGCAACACTTCCGACATCCCGCCTCCGTACCGGACTGCGTTGAGATGGAGAAAGCTCTTTCCCTTCACGAGGTCGCTCAACCGATAGAGGAAATCGACCGTGCCTTTCGGCGACACATCACGATATTCGTCCAATGCCGAGTTCACCAGTTAGTCCCCCACTCCGCAATCGGCCATGTGTGGCTTCACTCGCCTCAAATGGCACTCCATTCCATGCTGTAGGCATTGGTCCGTGACCGCACTGCCGGAAGATGCAACCAATAGGAACTGTAGGGCCCCAATGTCAGGACATAGGGGCGCTCGCTGATCACCGGGAATCGTGACTCCCCAAATAATTCTTCGGGAACGATATCTTTATAACGCCCAAGCTCGAGTTCAACGGCCTGAGATGATTCGGCCAGGTTATGGACGAGGAGCACCGTTTGTTGCTCGTAAACACGAAGGTAGACCAGAACTTTTTCATTCGCCGGGCTCAGGAACTCCAGGGACCCTCGGCCGAAGACCTTGTGCTTCTTGCGGATGGCGATCATTCGCCGCATCCAGTTGAGCAGCGAATGCGTCGCTTGCTTCTGGGCCTCAATATTGACGGACTGATAGCCGTAGACCGCATCGGTGACGACGGGAAGAAACAGCTGTGAGGGGTCGGCTTTGGAAAATCCGGCGTTGCGGTCGGCGGTCCAATGCATCGGCGTACGCACGCCGTTTCGGTCTCCGAGGTGAATATTGTCGCCCATGCCGATCTCATCCCCATAATAAATGATCGGGCTACCAGGCAAGGTGAAGACAATACTGTTCAGCAATTCCACCTTGCGGCGATCGTTGTCCAGGAGCGGAGCAAGACGACGGGCGATGCCGATATTGCGGCGCATCTGGGGATCCCGAGCATAGGCGTAATACATGTAGTCGCGTTCTTCGCCGGTGCACATTTCCAGCGTCAACTCGTCATGGTTGCGCAGAAACAGGCACCACTGACAGGCAGGGGGGATGTCAGGAGTATGTTTGAACATGTCGATGATCGGCTGGCGATCTTCACTCCGCACCCCCATAAACAAGCGAGGCATAAGCGGGAAGTGGAAGGCCATGTGAAACTCGTCGCCATCCCCAAAATAGGGGCGTACATCGCTGGGCCATTGATTAGCCTCGGCCAACAGCACCCGCCCTTTGTACCGCTGATCAATGCTGCTTCGGATCTCTTTCAGGTAACGATGGGTTTCCGGCAGGTTTTCGCAAATGGTCTCCTCGCGCTCGAAGAGATAGGGCACGGCATCGCATCGAAACCCGTCGAGCCCCTGGTCGAGCCAATACTCCATGACCTGAATCATGGCTCGGCGAACTTCCGGGTTGTCATAGTTGAGGTCGGGTTGGTGACTGAAGAAGCGATGCCAGAAGTAGGCGTGGGCTTCCGGGTCCCAGGTCCAATTGGATTTCTCAGTATCGACGAAAATAATTCTGGCGCGGGGATATTTCTGATCCGTCTCGCTCCAGACATAGTAGTGCCTTGTCGGCGCGTCAGGAGAAGCCTTCGCCGCCTGGAACCAAGCATGCTGATCGGAGGTATGGTTCAGGATGAGGTCGACGATGACCCGCATGCCGCGCCGGTGCGCCTCTTCGAGGAGGCGGCGGAAATCTTCCGTTGTGCCGTATGACGCGGCGATGCTCCGAAAGTCTGCCACATCGTAGCCATCATCCCTGAGAGGCGAGGGATAGAAGGGGAGCAACCACAGGCAATCCACGCCGAGCCACTCCAGATAATCCAGCTTCTGGATCAGGCCGGAAAAGTCCCCGATTCCATCGTCGTTGCCGTCGTAAAATGCGCGGACGTGGAGCTCGTAAAACACGGCATCCTTGTACCAGAGTGGATCTTGATTGAGCATCGATCAGACCTGACTCGGGTTGCGCGTGAGGAATTCATCGCAGGCGGTGATGAGTCTCGAACGCAATCGTTCCAGACTGCCTTGGTATGGATTGATTGCGCGGATGCAATCGGCTAGTTTCAGAAGGCCGAGGCTTGAACGTATCCATGCCGAAAAATCGTTTTCTTCACGGCGCAGGCGAAAATGGGCTTCGAACATATGATAGTAGATCGTGCTGACGTCAATGTCGGCCACCATGTCACGGAACTCTTGCAGCGTGCGCGCCTCTAACCCGATGGGCACCTCTAGAATGCGTGAACGTTTGAAGTGAAATGGCTGGCCAAACACGACTCGTGGAATGATGGGGGTCCGGGAGAGATGGTCGTCGATAATGGAGATAATTTCCTCCCGCAGGTCTTCCAAGTCCGGATAATCGAAGGGGTCAATGACAGCCAATCGTTCGCCTAAGACATGATCACCGATTTGCATCACCACCCATTGGGCGAAATCGTTGGGATAGGTGCCTTCAATCAACCCGTGCCGAAGGAAATAGCTGTGGGTATGAAAGTGAATCGAATCCAGCGGTACTTCTTCAATCAGCTCCGCTAGTTCCTTTTCGTCATCCGCCTGATGAGCGATACTTTCCTGTATTTCGCTGCAGCCAATGAATGCAAAAGGGGCCTCGGCAATTAGCGTCACAATATCGCATCCCTTCTTTCACGAGAACAGGAGGCAGAGGAAATACAGCCCCTCTAGGAGGAGTCACTCTTCCACCGTTGCTACCCTATCATGTGGGGCCCCCGGCTGTTTTTCTACTATAGATCGTTTAGACAGAGATCCAGACTAGTGAAACACCTAGCTGACCCTGGCACCCGTCTCAGTAGATACTGAGAATGGCCGGCGCATGTCTGACTAAAATGAGGGTATGTCCATGGCATTACACACGAGATGTATGGTTCCTATCGATGGCTCGCTGAAAGAAAGATGCGGAAAGGATGCGCAGGGCCGTCACATTGCGAAGGCAACACATGATGGTCAAGTGCTCTCTCATTTCGAGTGTAGGGCTGGACACATGTTTCATACCGACGAGACGTGCCATTACTATTTCGAATGTGACTGCCGGCCCCGTTATGCGCAGGCCGCTCCTCCGATGTCCGCGACTGCTCCATGATGACCACACATCTTCATCCTAGGCTGCACACAGGCTCAATCGGGTTTTGTGTTACCGCGCGGCTTTTCTCCTACGTTCCCCAATAAAATTGCCTCCTGCATCTGCTATCCACTGGTAGCAACCCCCATCCCATCGCCTCGTGACTTTATGCCATATTGTGTTCACAAATCAGAGGTCCTCCTGTACCGTGGAGCGAGTAGCTGTCCCCTGGATTCATCCCGGAAAATTTTTAGACTCGCGGGACTATTTCGCTCGAGGGCTTGTGGGTCGGACAGGTATGGCCATGAACCAGCACGCTTGAGCGGTTGAGGCCCACATGGAGAGCCGCCATTTGCCTCGTCGAAGCGATCAATCACTTTTCTTCAGTAGTGTTGCGAATGGATAAGGTGCTCTACCCGTATCTCTTGTTCTGGAGTATCGGGCTGCTGTTCTTCATGGCCGAGTGGCTCTGTCCCGCGCGGCCGATTGCCTACCGTTCCGTCTTGTGGCGCGACTTATTGGCGTTGGCCGCGTACAATCTCTCATTCCTACTGGTGGTTCGATGGACGGACCGTATTCCAATTCCCGACTATCTTCCTGCCGCTCTCCACACGTTACCTACGGTATATAAGGTCGTACTGTTCTACATCGTTGAAGACTTCGGGCTGTACTGGGCGCATCGGCTCATGCATACCACACTGGTATGGCGCATTCACCGCTGGCATCATGCGCCGACTTATTTGTATTGGCTGGCAGGGATCCGTGCCACCATTCCGCACATTGTACTGTTCAACCTGACCTATGTTCTAGCCCTTCCGCTGCTTCACGAAGCCTCGTCCTGGGCGTTTCAGGTGATCATGGTGGAGCACATCGTTCGCAACAACTGGATGCATATGAACGTGACGTGGCGATCACGTTGGCTGGAATGGCTGTTTGTGACGCCTCGGTATCATCACATCCATCACAGTAAGGATGCGGCCCACCAGGGGACCAATCTTGGCGCCATACTGACGGTTTGGGACCGCCTGTTCGGAACGTACTACAATCCTGATGACCTGAAAGGCGAGTTATCGTTCGGGCTTACTGAGCAGGTCTCGCCGGGGAGGCTCATGATCGGTCTGTAGGGACGCTGACCAAGGAAGGCCTACTAGATCGTTCGGTTGGTCCGGGCAGTTCCCACTAGGTTTGACATCCGGTGAGGGGTAGGATGTCAGTACACGTATCGAATTCTTCACAGTTGTTCTCTCGGAGCTGAGTGGTTGTCAGGGCCTGAACTTTCCATCATCGTTCCCACCTTCAATGAGCGGGACAATGTCGTTCGGCTCGTGGAACTCCTGCAAAGCTGTTTGGCCGATGTGCGATGGGAGTTGATCGTCGTCGATGACGATTCTCCAGACCAGACGGCAGAGCAGGTTCGCCTGTTAACCACTTCAAACCATCGGGTGCGCTGTCTCCAGCGGATCGGACGGAGAGGTTTGTCCTCTGCTTGTATTGAAGGCATGCTTTCCAGCTCTGCGCCGTTCCGGTCATGGACGGTGATCTTCAACATGATGAATGACTACTCGTGGACATGCTCAGGCACTTGAAACAGTGTGGATTCGATGTCGTCATCGGCAGTCGGTATGTGGCCGGCGGCAGCATGGGGGAATGGTAAGGCATTCGTGCGTTGGCCAGCCGATGGGCAACGCTCTTGAGTCGCCCATTGGTGCCCATTGGTTGGACAGATCCGATGAGCGGATTTTTTGCCTTGCGTCGTGAGGCATTCGAACAGCTTGTGCGGAGGACATCCGGGCTCGGTTTTAAACTACTGCTGGATTTTTTGGCCTCGTCACCGCGTCCGTTGAGGTTCAAAGAGTTGCCCTACGAATGTAGAACGCGACAGGCCGGGGAGAGCAAGATCGATAGTCAGGTGGCGTGAGACTATCTTATGCTCCTAATCGACAAGTGCGTTGGCCGCTTTGTGCTGGTGCGTCTGCTAACCTCTTCCCTTCCGGGAAGCTCCGACCTCCTGCCCCACTTCGCGCTGTCGCTGCTCCTCTATTGATGGTTGGCCTTGTCATTTGCCGGGGGCCAGGAGATTGCTAAGTTGCTCGCGATGACGAGCAACTTCACCGTAAACAATGTGATCACCTATTGAGATCAGCGATTACGCGGCTGCAGTGGCTGCGCGGGTGGCTCTCCTTCGTCCTGGTGTTCAGCTTAGCCGCCATCGGGAACGTGGGCGTGATGTCCTATCTGTTCGGCCAGGAATTCAATCGGGGATTGTCCGCACCGGGAGGCATCCTGGTGGGTATGGTATGGAACTATGCCGTGACGTCCTCCTACACCTGAAAGGTAAAGGCTCGGTAATTGCTCCGGACTGGTCGGTCTGCCGGCCACTCGCTACGGTTCTCGCCTCTCGGTCCGATAAAACTGGAACTCCTCTCCGGAACCTACTGGCGTAAAGTTTACCGGGACAGGCGGCTTCAGCCGTTGACTCCGTCGTATCGCCACATAATCGTATTGAGCGCTGATCAGGTCCCACCGGATCGGCGCCCCTTGCTGAAGGAATTCTTCCACCGTCAGTAGGGGACGAGCCGCCGCAGTCAGTTGAATGGGTTGTGCCCCTGGGGCGGAAAAGACATTCGAGACAAACAGTGATCGCCGGATGACGCCCCAGCAGGAGAGGTTCGCCATGGGCATGGGTTCGGGTACCCGGCCTTCCACCGGAGACATAGCATCATAGGAGGCCAGCTTGATGGCCGACAGCAGATGAGCTCCCTCCGGCAGCTGGTCGAGCTGATGCACGAACTGGCGGTAGTGGCGATCCGTTTCGCGCCAATGGTCCGTGATAGTAGCCATCCGCACCATGAATAATGTGCTCAGTACCAAGACCAGTGGCACAAGCCACCGCCGGCTGGTAAGGGGCCAATCCGAACTTGCAATGGCAAGCAAAAGGAAGACAATCGGCAGTCGAATCTCGACCACCGAGGTGACACCGATCGTAGTGGGCATTGCCACGGAGGCCAGTGCCACCACGCCGAGCGGAAGGTACATCGAGGACAAGATAGAGCAACGCCGCAGCGCCAGCCCGACCCCAACCAGGCCGATCAGTGCGAGCACGGTCACGCGATCCAGCAGCTGGTGCTCCGTTCGGATGGTGCCCTTCAAAGCTTCAAGTTTCGTGTTGAGAGGAGCAAAGCTGAGAGCCGGTGGAGGGGGCGAACCTCTGAGCCAGAAGGGGTAGTCGTCCGGATTGCCACCAAATGTCGGGGCCATTGTCAAGAGGATGAGCGGCAACGCGATGGACGGAAGCGCTTTCCACCCGGGAACCTCCAATGTTCGAACCGGTTCGCGACGATGGGCCCACCACTGGGCGAACTCGTAGGTCAGGACCACCATGGCGAACACGCCGAATGCAAAAAGGTGGGCGAAGAACAAGACCGTGGTTGTCATCGAAAATAAAGGAATCACGAGGGCGGCGGAACGATCGCGGAGCGTCACCCACAGCGCGCAGGCGAACAAGGCGAGCCCGAGTCCAAACAGGTAATTGAGAAACCCCCAGAGGAAGACACTGTTATAGAGAAAGAAAAACGCCAGCAGAGGCCAGGGCGACCAGCGTCGATGCAAGGCGGCATGCAAGGCCATTGTGCCGCCTACCAGCAATGCGAAGATCAGTCCGACGAAGACTTTGCCGGCGGTTTCGATGGGCATGAACCGGGTGAGCGGGGGCACCACCAAATCCATTGCGAGGTTCGGAAGAATGTTCCAGTGGATCTCATAGTATTGGGTGAGCCAGGGGGACCGGCCGGCGTCGGCCAAGATATGCATTCTAGCCATGTGGTTGGGATAGTCCACCAACGGGGGGATCTGGACCAATACGACAGGGATCAAGGCGATCCCGAGCAGAATGACGGCTCCGGTAAGAACTTGGAACAGAGGCGCTCTGGTGTGTGTAGAGGTCGCGGTTTCCTACTCCCGATGCAAGATGTATCGCTTCTTGTAACGAAGAATGCGCGGGAAACGCAAGAAGTCAGACGCTCACAGGAAGGGCAGGTCGACAGTTATTTGGCGGCGGTATCGCCGAGGCTCACGAATTGCTTGCGAAACCCAACAACTTTTGCGAGATAGTCGCGAGTCTCTTGATAGGGAAGAGCAGTACGGAGGCGGTCATAGAGCGCGGCCGGTTGGAGCCCGTTAATGTGCTGCAGAGCCGTGCGTTGGTCTTTGGAGAAGGTTTTGAATACATTGCCGGCACCGGTGTTATAGGCGGAGATGACGCAGTATTCTCGTGAGACCAGATCGGTGACGTCGTCTAACTGGGAATAGGTCAAGACATTGAGGTAGGCCGCGCCCAGTTCAATGTTGTTTTCCGGATCGAAGAGATAGTCACGCGTGGGTGCCTTGTCTTCGCCTTTGGCCTTGCGATAGGCGTCGCGCCCGCCGCTGGTGGGGACCAATTGCATCAAGCCGTAAGCCGGCGCCGAACTCACAGCAAACGGATTGAAGTTGCTCTCCGTGCGAATGATGGCAAACACCAGACTGGGGCTGACCTGATACCGCTCCGCAAACTGGCCCACGACGCCGCGATATTTCTCCGCCTGTTTGTGCGAGAAATTGGTCACCATCGGGATGTTGACGAGGTGGGCGGTCTTCTGCCCATCGTCTTGCTCAACCGTGCGCGTCGTCGCGCTTTTCGAGAGGAGCGCCTCGGCAAACTGTTCCGCTTCGGTCGGGGTTCGCACCGGTTTACCGGTTTTGTCCAGTACCAAACCTAGGAGATAGGGTTCCTTGTCTCCGGTCAGGCTGATTTCTTTATCCGTAAAGAGGTCCACGCTGCGGGGATCGTTGGGTGTCAGGAGCGTGGTGACGACGGCGTTCTTCAGGCTGGCTTGGGGATTTTTCTCGTCAAGTGTCTCGATGAGAATATTCCCGGCGTCGAAATCGACAATGGCTCGGCTGCGATAGTTTTGGGTGTACTTGACGTACTTCTTCTGCTCCGGCAGCTTCACCTCTTTAGTGCCCCACTTTTTGCCGACCTCTCCGGTCAAGGCCGCCATCAAGGTTTGGAAATCGCGTTGAATTGAGCGAAGGTCTCGCAGCAGGGCCTGAGGGTCCCGCCCATAATTCTCCATCCTTCGCCGCGCGATTTCAGCCGGATCCTTG
The DNA here is from genome assembly GCA_964493335.1 of uncultured Nitrospira sp. Lineage (GTDB taxonomy): Bacteria > Nitrospirota > Nitrospiria > Nitrospirales > Nitrospiraceae > Nitrospira_A. The sequence goes on along the minus strand of CAZBNV010000015.1, from coordinate 42,694 downwards.
CCGCCCACGATATCCAGGACCGTTCTTCCGCTACTGCTGCCGACGGCACGCTCGGCGGCGCCGAGCATTTTGTCGGTCGTTTCGCAGCCCGAAACGAGCGCAGGGATGATGAGACTGAGGAGCATCCAAGGCGATCGGCGATCAGACATGGCGGGAGTATACCGAAGGTTTCTCGGAGAGGAAAATAAAATCTCTCAATGAGCGTAGTTCGGGTTGCGAAATGTAGTAAAACACGGGGCTGGCCGATCTACGCCAGGGTTCAGGTAGCAGGTATATCCACGTGCTTGACGGGTGGTTTTGGGGGCCAGTACGATACTAGACTGATAGTGATGTGTGACCGAAAGGCAGGGAGTATGGGGTGGAATTCCATTGGCGTGACGCCTGAGCTGGGTTCAGCAAGGTGGCGCTGGTGTCGACGGGTCGCATTCTTGGTTATGGCCGTGATGCTGCCGGGGAATGCTCACGCGGGATCCTTCTTGTCTGAGCAAAGTTCCACGCTCGCGGTTCAACGCACCATGAACGAAATCTTGTACATCCTTACAGAATTGAAAGATGCCAGCCGGTCGACGCAACGTCTGTGGGAAATCGAGCAAGTGGTGCGGCGCTCGTTCAACTACGAAGAGATGGCCGAGCGCTCCCTTGGAGAGGCTTGGAACGGATTGAATGCGACCGAACGTCGGCAGTATGTTCGGCTCTTCGTGCAGTTGTTGCGCGATGAGGTGGCCGACAAACTTCGTGACTATTCCCCGCAGCAGGTCGCGTATCTCTCCGAAGCCGGAAATGACGAGGCGACGCAGGTCATGACGGCACCTGCCGGACCGAACGTTGATACTAGGATTGAGTTTCAGATGGCACGCCGGTCCGGAGCGTGGATCATGAACGACCTGATCTGCGATGGCGTCAGCATCGTGACCAACTACCACACGCAGTTCTCGCGCATTTTGCGCGAAGGGTCCTTTTCTGAACTGATGGAGCATATGAAGCAGAAGGCGCTCGTCGCAAGAGTAACAGAGAAAGTCGATTCCTGAGCAGGGCTCAGCCTCTTTTGCCTTCAAAGCAGCCCATTCCCCCTCACCGTGAAAATTTATGCAAGGGGCCTGAACCCCACGAGACGGTCCTGATGAACCCGAATCAGGAGTTTTTGACGGTTGTTGACGCCGAGTTTGTTGAAGATGCTCGTGAGGTGATGGCGTACGGTTATGTCGGAAATGCACAGGCTGTCTGCAATGTCTTTGTTAGAAAGGCCCTGTCCAACTAAGGCGACGATCTCTCGCTCGCGTTCGGTCAAGGTCCCCGACCATTTCAGCAACGATGGCTTCGTCTCGCCGATAACCCCGCTCGTTCCATTGACCTCCAATCGGCTTGTGTCGCTGCGTTGATAGACTATCGTCTCGCTCGGGAGGCGACAGACGTGGTCGATGGTGACGAGCAGGACCGCCGCCGGCTGCGTATTCAGCACAATGCCGTCTATATCGGATGACAAGGCCTGCACAATGTGGAGGTTGTCTTCAATGTCGCTCAATACAATAACTCTTGCCGTTGGGACGGATGCCTTCATCTTTCGGACCAGTCCCAAGATGTCGACCTCAGGCGTTAGCTCGATGATGATCACCTGAGGTTTCTCTCGTGCGATGAGCTCCTCCGCTTGTACGGCGCTCGTCGGTGCTGTAAGCAGCGTAATGTACTGTGCGGCTTTGATGGCTGTCTGTAGACCGAGTCGCACGAGATGATTGTTGCTCACGAGCGCCACTGTAATCATGGCATGGCTTGGTTGAAGCCCGTTCATCGTACTACCCGAAGATCTCTCCGTTACGCCAGTGCACGATCTGAGTTCCGTACGAGGAGAGGTCGACATTGTGGTGATCATCCTTCTATCAGTCCGCAGGTGCAACCTGTGACCGCGGTGAGACACCGGAGTAGTTCAACGTCTGTCGTCGGCAATACTCATAACAGCTTGAAAGGACCAAGTCGCCTGAGGGTCGCACAGTGCCACAGGCCTGTCCCATGAGCAGCGCCCATTCGGCGACATAGGTCGCCAGTTGGATTGGTGTCAGGCCTTGTCCTCTGAAGAGATTCAGCGCGAGTGTCGAGAGCACCACCTTGAGACAGGAGAGGGAGGGCCCATAACTGAAGACATATTCATGCTGTCCGGTAAACAGAAGCTGTAGCCCCTGTTGTGCCTTCAGGCCAAAATGGCCGCAGCGGCCACAACGCATACTCTTTAGGCCTGTGCGTGCATCATAGCTGGCATGGTGGTCCGGCTGCATGAATTGTTGACAGTCAGGTTTCGGGCACAATGTCATCGCTCTCTCCGTGAGTGCTGTTGTGGTTGCCATTTCGCCGGTTGCGTACCTTTACGCCGTGGACGAGGTTGAGCGGCGATCAGAGCTGCTCTTACTTGTAATTTTCGGCTGTGTGAGTGCCATCCGTTCCGCCTCTAGCCAATCTTGTGTATCGTAGCCGTCTCGCCGTCCTCTTTGCAGGTAGAGTTCATAGGCCAGTTCCTTAATGCGCGTACGGGTTTCAGTGGTCGCAACGCCCTTGCCGTTCTCGTGCGGCACGGTCCGACCCTCCTTGCTGTCTTGCTTCAGCGCAGTCGTGGGGGCGAGGGATCGTCCCTGTCGCCCGTTAGGATCCAGGGTCGTTTTGGTCCTCTCTCGTGCCATGAGTGATGTCTCCTTGGAGTGACTGGTTGTGTTCTTTAAGATGCGCGCGCCACGTTAGAGGAGGCGCGCGCAAGGTATGCCGAGCTTTGTTTGAAGCAGCTCCACCACCCGAGTCGGTGGGATATCGGACGTGTGGTCTTCGGTTGCGGGCTGCGGCATCGCAGGCAAGATATCTTGACTCTGCTTGCTCAGCATCAGCATCGGTGCCTGCGGACAAAGGGCTTTCACGGTTTCTAATGTTTCTGCTCCCTGGCCATCGAGTCTGTCGCCGTACGAATCAGCGCGAAGCAGGATCGCACCTGGCTGCAATTCGCCAAGATTGTCGATTATCGACTCGAGGTTGCGAACAAGGATTGCCTGATATCCACTGGTGGCCAGGCAATCAGCAAGTTCGAGTCCGAACTGCCACTCAGGATCGACAATCATCACGCGCGTTCTTCCCTTCTGCTTCACCCGGTTCACAGTGGTGTTCATGTGTTGGCCTCCCTTACCTCTCGTTTGAGTCCCGACCTCTCTGAGAGAGTTCTCTGCACAGTCCTGAGGGCATCGAAATGCAAGACCTGTTCAATCGAAGGCGCCAGAGATACCAGGTATTGGAAACGAGCCTGAGGTTGGAGGGTAAGCGCGCCGTCCCTCGACAGTGAGTCAACCGCCATAAAGATTTGATTCCAGCTGCAGGTGGGAAGTTTGTGAGCGAGGGCTTCCAACGTGCAGGGGCCATGTTGTTCCAGCTCGAATGCTATCAGCGCCGCGATTTCAGAGTTCCCGGTCATATGAGCCCTCACGTGCTCGGAATGGTCTGGTTTCAGGACTGTACAGTCGGGTACTGCCGTCTGGGCATCTCTTCTGCAGAGATTCGAAGGCGGTTAGTACCACAAGACGATTGCAGTGACGGGGGTATATGTACAGGGATAAGCCCTTGAGCAATATCGCCTTTAGCGCAATTCATACGTCGCCGTTGTGACAGGTTTCTGTGTCGACGTTGATGCTACGAAGAGCGCGACGTCCGCTTCATGTGGAGAGAGGAAGAAACAGGGGAGCAGGAGGAATAAAGGTTGTCACTTGACCAGGCGGTTCACGAGACGATTGTTGATTGCGTAATGTGTCAATTCGGTGTTGTTCTTGAGTTGCATCTTTTCGAGGATACGCGCTCGATAGGTATTGACGGTGCTGATACTGACACACAAATCATCGGCAATGTCCTTCAGACTTTTTCCGACGGCAATCAGACACATCACCTGGTATTCGCGATCCGATAACTGTTCATGCAGGGGCTTTTCTAAATCACTTTCTAGGTTCAAAGCTAGCAATTCGGCCACCGCTGGACTCACGAATTTTCCTCCGCTGAGGATTTTTCGGATGGCTTGCACCAATTCATTCGGCGCACTGTCTTTCGACAGATAGCCGGACGCGCCCGCTTTTAACATGCGGAGCGCCAACTGGTCCTCGGGATAGGCGCTGAGCACAAGCACGGGAAGTTTCGGGTGCAGATGCTTCAGTTCCTTGAGCGCTTCCAATCCACTTTTCCCGGGCATGCCCACATCCAGAATGACGATACTCCAGTGTTTTTTTCGAGCCTGCTCGATCATCTCCTCGGCATTCTGAGCCTCGCCGATGATCGAACACTGGAAATGTTCGATCAGGATTTGTTTGACTCCGTGCCGCACCACCGCATGATCGTCGACGACTAAAATTTTCATGGCCGCTGTCCTGACTTGTCGATTCTCGTCAACTGTTCAGCCCTGTGACGGGGTGGGGCATGATCCCTTTATTCCGGCTGTGATTGGTCGAGGGGGACGCGGATGGTCACCGTCGTGCCGTGCTCAAGGTTTCGTTCGATGTGGGTTTCTCCTCCCAGCAGCAATGCGCGCTCGCGCATGCCGAGGAGTCCCAGGGATTGAGAACCGGAGACTTCAGCCTCTGTGATGCCTCGACCATTGTCGCTCACTTGCAGCAGAAGATGTCCCGTATGCTCTTGCATGCTGATGTCCAACCGGGAAGCCTGCGCATGACGGGCCACATTGGTGAGGATCTCCTGAAAAATGCGGAAGACACCAGTGGAGCGGTCCACAGATAATGCGACGGTTCGGAGATAGATATTTAGCGTACATTGAATACCGGTTCTGTTCTGGAATTCCTGTGCCTGCCACTCTATGGCGGGAATGAGGCCGAGTTGGTCCAGTACCACCGGCCTCAACTCCGTCGCGATCTTCCGCACGGATTGCATTGTTCGATCGACCAGTTTCACGGTCGACTCGACTCTGGCGAGTATGGCCGGCCGCACGTCGGAGAGTTGGTCACGCAAGAATGCCAGCTCTAATTTCACGCCCGTAAGCGCCTGCCCCAATTCATCGTGCACTTCGCGGGCGATTCTGGTTCGTTCTTCTTCTCGGATCGATTCAAGCCGTCCGCTCAGACTTCTGAGCCGTTCTCGGGACTGTTGGAGTTGCTCCTCGGCACGTTTGCGTTCGTCTTCTTCGTAGGCCAGGGCGACAAGGTTCGACACGGCGATGGCAAACATCCACTCATCCTCCATCCATTGCCGCGCGGGTCCGATGTGTTCGTGGCAGATCACGCCTTCCAATCTGCCGAATAAGTAAAGCGGGACGTCCATCATGGAGGTGATGCCGTCTTGCGGGACTGTGCTGCCGTAAAATTGTGGGGTGCGGTCATCCATCCGAACATCGTCGATCGCGATCATCTGCGAAGTGCTCAGCGCGTGAAAGTAGGTTGGGCGGGATGCGACCGCTATCGTCATCCCATGCACATGATGGTCGTGGCTCAACTCGTAGCGATCGATGCAGTGAATCGCGCTGCGACCATCGGTATAGCGCCAAATGCCGATCCGCTCGACGTCGAGTGTCCGCGCCGCCATTTCCATGATGTGCTGCAGCGTCTGCAGGAGGTCCGAACTCTGAAAAACCCGGCTTTGGGTAAGACCGGTCAAGGCCGATTGCTGTCTGATCAGACGTAGGGCTCGCTGGCTCCGCTCCTGCTCCAACCGCTTGCGGACGGTAATGTCAATAAAGGTGACCACCGCTCCCGTGACGGTGTTGTCTTCGAAGATGGGAGAGCACGAATAGTCGGTCGGAAAGGCCGTTCCGTCCTTCCGCCACAGGACCTCGTTGTCGATGTGGCAGCCTTGCCCGTTATGCAAAACGTGGTAGACGGGGCATTGGTGATGAGAATAGGGGGACCCATCCGGCAGTGAATGGTGAATCAGCCGGTGTATGTTCTTCCCCCTCACCTCGTCGGGTTCGTAGCCCAGCATCTTGGCGCCGGCCTTGTTGATGAAGGTGCAATGGCCTTCCGGATCGATGCCATAGATGCCGTCCCCTGTTGAATCCAGCAGGAGCAACCGTTCCCGGCTGAGCCTCTGCCGCTCTTCCTCAGCCCGTTTGCGTTCCGTGATGTCGGTGGAAATGCCGCACATAGAGGACACGTGGCCGGCTTGGTCGCGGATCGGGACTTTGATCGACAGATAGGTATGCAGGCCATCCTTATGGGGCGCATATTCTTCGATTTCCAAAGGTCTGCCGTTCGTGAGGACCCACCGGTCGTTTGCCCGAAACACATCGGCGAGCTCTTTTGTGAAAATGTCATGATCGGTTTTGCCGCAGACCTCGTCCGAGGTGAGATGAAAGATCTGTTCAAAGCGCGAATTGACCATGAGGTAACGCCCGTCGGCCTGCTTGGCATAGATGGCGGCGGTGGCATTGTTGATGACTGAACGAAGCAGTGCTTCACTGCGATGGAGAGTCTCTTCGGCGCGTTTGCGCTCGGTGATATCCGTGGTCATACCGCATAAGCCGTAGCATGCCCCCAGCGGAGAGAAGAGGGGAAACTTTACGACGATATAGGTGCGAAGGTCATTGTCGAGGATCGCTGTTTCCTCAAATTCCATTGCGACGCCTGTCTCAAGCACTTGCCGGTCATGAGCTTGAAACGCGGCGGCCTGCTCCAAAGGAAAAAGCTCAATGTCTGTTTTGCCAATAATATCCGTGCCCGTTAAATGGAGGGTCTGTTCGGTCCTGCGATTGACCTGCAGGTATCGTCCCTTTGCATCTTTGAGAAAAATCATGGAGGGGCTGTAATCCATGATGGCCTTAAACCGTGCTTCGCTTGCACGGAGCGCCTCCTCCGCTTTCACACGTTCGCTGATATCGCGAATGATGCCGGTAATGAACAGCGTGGACTTGGCCGTCCACGCTGCCAGGCTGAACTCCAGGGGGAACTCCGTGCCGTCTTTTCTCAACCCCACCAGTTCAAACATGCTGGCTTGTACGGTCAATTTTCCCGCAGCCGCCACCCGTTGGACTCCTCGTTGATGGGCCTCGCGGAATCGTTCGGGAATAATGCGGGTCATCGGCTGGCCGACCATCTCCTTCGCGGTATAGCCGAACGTTTTCTCTGCGCCATGGTTCCAGAATGCGACCTGTCCCTCGGCATCCATTAAAATAATCGCGTCGCCGGTTGATTGCACAATCGACCGCAGCCGTTCTTCGCTCTCCAGGAGGGCCTCCTCCGCCCGTTTGCGCTCGGTGATGTCCCGAGCCACTGCTTGGAAGCTATCCACCCGGTTGTGCTCTAGGATGACTTGCACATTCTGACCGATCCACACTTCGCTGCCATCCTTTGCGAGGGCGAGGAATTCGTAATACGTACTTGGCTGCTGTCGAATGAACTGCCGGCCGTAGAACCGTTCAGCTGCCTTCTGATGATCGGGATGAATGAGCTCAATAAACCGACGACCCAGCAATTCCTGCTCGGAAAATTTCATGATGCGCATGGCGACGGGATTGACGAAGGTAAATCGCCCCATGGCGTCGGTTCGATAGATGATGTCGTTGGCCTTTGTCACTAAGAGACGATACTGCTCTCGGCTTTCCCGCAAGGCCTCATCGGTGCGTTTTGCACCGGTGATGTCGCGAAAGACCGCGACCCCTCCCTTGAGCTGCCCGGTCTCATCCCGCAACGGCCGCGCGTTGACGCTCAGCCACGCGCTGTCAGGATGGGACGGACTTCGAAGACATACCAAGACATTGGTGACTGATTCTCCACGGATGGCTTTCGACAGTGGCAGGCCGTGGGTCGGGTAGGGCGTGACCTTATCCGGTAAAAAAAAGCCATAATGTTCGGACCATCCGCCGATGCCTACGCTGGCGGGTCCGGTGCCCATGATGCGTTCGGCGGCGGGATTCCAGACTTGAAATGCGCCAGCCTCGTCGGCCATGACCACACCCTCGGCCATGCCGTGGAGCACGGACTGGAGGAGGCGAGTTTTTTCTCGCAGTTCCCGTTCGAGTCTGGTTCGCTCCACCGCATAACTGAGCGCACGAGTGAGCAGAGGGGCGGTGACTTGTCCTTTCACGAGGTAATCCTGGGCTCCCGCCTGGATCAGCCGCAGACCCAATTCCTCGTCTTCCAGACCGGTCATCAGGACGATGGGGACACCCTTCGCCGCGGCGTGCATACGAGTCACCGTCTCGGCTCCTTGGCTGTCCGGCAATGACAAATCCAGCAAGATGACATCGACAGCCTCCTGACTCAGGCATCGAATGCCGCTCTCGAGTCGTTCGACGTGCGTGAGCGTGAAACGATCAGCCTGTCCCTCGGCCAAGAGTTCCCGCAATATCCTGGCGTCACCCGGATTGTCCTCGATCATGAGGATATGTGTCGGGACCCCGTTCACCCTGTCAGCCTTTCCCGTTCACTGGAAGCACGACGATGCCGAGCCAGAAATCTTCGATCGATCGCACCACTTTGATGAACTGATCCAAATCGACCGGCTTCGTGATGTAGCAGTTGGCATGGAGGTTATAACTTTTCAGCACATCCTGTTCATCTTGCGAGGTCGTCAGTACGACAACTGGAATGCGTTTGAGGACCTTGTCGGCCTTGATTTGAGCCAGTACCTCCCGACCGTCTTTTCGCGGGAGATTCAAATCGAGCAGGATCAGATGGGGACGCTTCGCCTGGGCATATGGACCTTGCCGACGGAGATAGGTCAATGCTTCCTCGCCGTCTTTGAGCACGGTCAAGTTGTTAATGACCTTGGCTTCCTTCAGTGCCTCCATCGTGAGGCGAACATCGCCCGGATTATCTTCAACCAGCAGAATCTCGACCGGTGTCACCAATTCAGGCGTCATACAAATTTCCCTCCTTCCGTCTGGTCAGTCACTCAGCCACGTTGAATCCTGACTCTGTTCATTGCCTCGGATAGTAAAGTAAAATGTTGCTCCCTTGCCAGGCTCAGATTCCACCCAGATGCGTCCCCCGTGCCGTTCGACGATTTTCTTACAGATCGCCAAACCAATACCGGTTCCCGGGTATTCTTGTCTATTATGAAGCCTCTGGAAAATCACAAAAATACGATCGGCATATTGCGCGTCGAGTCCGATACCATTGTCACGAACGGAAAACAGCCATTCAACATCGGTTCGTTTGGCTGACACGTGAATGCGCGGCTGATCTTCCCCTCTGAATTTGACGGCATTGCTCAGCAAATTCTGAAACAGCTGCGCCAATTGTTTCTCATCGCCGATCACTGTCGGCAACGAGTCATGAGTTACCACCGCCCCGCTTTCCTTCATGGCATGCCGCAAATTGTCCAGCGCATAGCCGAGGGCAGCATCCACGGAAGTGGGCTTGAACTGGTGGCCTCCCGTCCTGACACGTGAATAGGCTAAGAGGTCTTGAATCAGCCGTTGCATGCGAGTGGCGCCGTCGACGGCAAAGGCAATAAATTCATCCGCATCCGTATCGAGTTTTCCCTTGTAGCGCCTCGCCAAGAGTTGCGTATAGCTGCTCACCATGCGGAGGGGTTCCTGCAAATCGTGTGACGCCACATAGGCGAATTGTTGGAGGTCGGCATTGGAACGACCCAGTTCCGCCACGGACTGCTCCAGGTCTCGCCGCGCCTTGACCAGGTCGTTCCGCTCGCGCCCCAATCTCCAGGAGACCCAGATGCCGTAACCGGTCAGCGGAAGAATGACCAAGAACCCAATTCCTCCCACGGTCCACAGCAACCGGTCCACGGGGGCATAGACTTGATCATGGTTGAGTCGGAATAAGACAATCCAATCGAAGCCGCGAAAGTTCTTGTATCCTTGTGTGCGGGCATATCCGGTCACAACCGAGGTGCCACGGCGTTCATGAACTTCCTCCACAAATCCAGGCTGAGTGGGCATGGCGGCGGCTCTGAGCAATGAGGGGACCTCAATCTTCATCGGGAGGCTGTCCGTCATCTGTGTCCGGTGCTGTTCACTAATGATCATCCCCTCACGAGTGAGCAGCAGCCAGTCGTAGCTACCTTCTCCGTATCGCAACCGGCCTTCCTGCTCGAAAATCGTTCGAAGGTTTTCGACCGGCACTCGCGTCGCCACGACCCCGCGAAAGCCCCCTCGGGCTCCATAGATCGGCGCCGAAAATCCGACGGCGAGATTTTGCAACGGTTCGGATGAAGCGCGGGCGTCCTCCATATGAGGCGTTCTGGTTTGTCGTATCACGTTGAACAACTCAGGGGGCAGGCCTTGGGTCGCTTGCGTCGGCAGCGAGCCGGTGGCCGCGATGAGTTCTCCCTGTTCGTTGGTGACTCCAAGCCAAGAATAGTATTGGTACAGCTGCTGATACTGCAGGAGTCTGGCGGTCTTTTCGTCTGTGGTGCCTTCTCGAAGTACCCCGTCATTTGCAAATAGCTGGATATCGCCGAACCGTTCGAACATGATGCGGTCGAGGGTATCCGCGACAGCGGCGGCATTCATGGCAAGTTCGCGTCCCCGTTCAGAGACCAACATGGTGCGCAAGAAAGACAAGGCATAGAGTCCCAAGACCGTGGCGATGGAAAAACACAAAATGAGCACCAGCGGAAGCATCCCTTCAGCCCAGCGAGGTTTGTCTGGGGGGAAGCCACTTTTAGGAGGGGAGTTTGGTATTGCAGTGTTCATAAGCAGGTCGTCTGCTCAGGAATTCAAACGGGCAAAGGCGAAACATCATAACTCGTTCCTGCGGGCACTTCCATCCGGGAAAGTCACGCCAGTGCCCTGTCGCCTCAGGGTTGACTCCCATGCTGTGCGCCACGTACGTTCTCCTCACAGCTGGTCGCAGGACTTATATGGTATCCATATCAACGCACGTGACTATTCCGGACGAAGAGATCGAACTGGCGGCGGTCCGTGCGCAGGGTGCAGGCGGGCAGCATGTCAACAAGGTCTCCTCAGCGATTCATCTACGCTTCAATATCGTCGCCTCTTCCCTTCCGCCGTTCTATAAAGAGCGACTCCTGGCATTGCGGGACCATCGGGTGACGCGCGAAGGCGTGATTATCATCAAGGCACAGGATTCGCGGAGCCAAGAGAGAAACCGTACCCTCGCGCTTGATCGACTGCGGGAGTTGATTCAATCGGTGGCCGTGCCGCGCACCCCGCGTCGTCCGACTAAGCCGACCAAGGGATCCGCTCAGCGGAGATTGCAGAGTAAAACCAAACGAGCACGGCTGAAGACTTTGCGCGGCAAGCCGGCTGAAGAATGAGGGATGAGGCCGGAAGAAAAAAGAAGGGGCGCTTCAGATGAAGCGCCCCTTCGCAGACAAGACGAATCTTGTATCGACTTAGAACCGGTTGCGCCCGCCGCCGCCACGGTTTTCACCGCCGCCGAAGCGTCCACCGCCGCCGCCGCCACCGGAGCGAGCTTCTTGGGGCTTCGCTTCGTTCACGGTAAGCTGACGGCCATCCATGTCCGAGCCGTTCAAGGCCGTGATGGCTGCTTTCGCTTCTTCCGCAGTGGACATTTCAACGAAGCCGAAGCCGCGCGACTGTCCGGTAAACTTGTCCGTGATCACGCGTGCCGACTCGACGGTGCCGTGGGTCGAAAACAAGTTGCTGAGTTGGGACTCAGTGGCTGCATACGGCAATCCGCCGACGTACAATTTAGTACCCATAGGGGTCTCTCCTTTTGAATGGTGACATTGTCGGCGACGCGAGAACAGACATATGAGGGGAATGAGCTGGCCGAAGGCGCTATCATTAAGGCGACTTGGGTCTGACTTCCGATCAACTTCTCGGTAACAAACAACATCGGTGATGGGCCATCTAAAACTATGTTTCTCATGCGGCCCGTCATGAGATCACGACGCATCCTACCAGAAGAATTTTGAGAATACTATCTCTTTGTCGAGCGAATAAAAAAAAGTTCACCTCGATGGAAACAGCGACGGGCCCCCAGACGGAAAGCTCCATACCTTCCGTACGCCGCCGGTTAGTCGTGAAGACAGGCCCCTGATTGGCAGGGCTTTTCCTCCGAGGAAGGGCAACAAACTATCAAGACGTGTTGAGGAACGGGTTGGCATGACCCCATCAAATTGGGCGAACTGGGCGATGTCGTTCGTCGAGCCTCGCTGGGGGTGAAGCCTCATAATATGTGGTTTAGACCCCGGAAGAGGCAGTCCGGAGTGAAGAGGCCAGGCCCATTTTCCACAAAGCGTAGATGAGCCACTTCGAAGGATCGAAATTATACCAAAGCGGTCCATTACGATAGTCACTCGGGTAGGCATGGTGATAGTTGTGATAGCCTTCGCCAAACGTCAGCAAAGAGACAAACCACGAATTGCGGCTTGAGTTGGCCGTGCTGTAGGGCTGTTCCCCCCACAAATGGCAGACAGAATTGATGCAAAAGGTCGAGTTCAGGACGGCAAAGGTGCGTCCAACGCCGGCCAGCATGAATCCACCGATTCCCCCTTTCCAGCCGTCATATAAAAACCCCACCACAAATGGGAGTGCCAGGCCGACAAGGACGATCGCCACATAATGACGGTGTTGCCACATTGCCACGCGGTCCTGCATGACCCGTGAACCGAATCGTTCGTCGTTGCAGGGCACGGGATTGAGGAGCCAACCGCAGTGGCTATACCAGAACCCTCGTTTGGCATTGTACGGGTCGGCTGGGTCATCGCAGTGCGCATGGTGACGGAGGTGATCGGCTGTCCATTTCGCGCCGGAATTCTGAAGCGCCCAGCCTCCTGCGATCAATAGACAGGCCTTTACCCAGTCGGGGCACTCGAAGCTGCGATGGGTCAACAGTCGGTGGTAGCCGACCGTGATACCTAGGCCGGTGATGAGGTAGAGCACCGCAAACATCGTCCAATCGAGCCATGAGTATCCAAAAACCAGTCCGTAGCCTGGGACGGCAATCATAGAGCCTGCGACGATCGACCAGAACAGGAGGTAGGTCCAAAACTTATGGTGGATGCGATGAACGACGTCGACTGGGACGGAGGTGTGGGAAAGATCTTGCATCTCACCAGAATAGTCAAGCGCGCGCGTTTTCGCAAGCGCATTCTCAGCTCTGATGGAGGCGGATAGCGCGTCAACCGGTTGCGGGCAAATACGTTGAAGTGAGTGGGTCAGGTAAGCAGTCTGCCGAAGGCATTGAGTCGCTCAATCACTGAAGGGAGGATATTATGCCGGTGCTGTTGAGGAATCTGCGGATGTCAGTTTTTGTCGTGCTCTTGTGTGGAGTGCTCGTCGGAGTCTCCGGGTTGAATGAGCCTGCCCGGTCGGCCACAGACTCTGTATCTTCACCCGATCAGGGACCTCCCGCCGTGACGCCAGAATCACCCGGCGGAGCCGGAAAAGCGCGCGGGGGGAAGGGAAATCATCCCATGAGGAAAGCCTGCGCCGAGGATGCAAAAAAGCTTTGCGCTGACGTGAAAGCGGGAGAAGGACGGATTGCCCAGTGCTTGAAACAGCATACGCAAGAGCTCTCGCAGGGCTGCGCCGATATGATCCAGCAGCGCGGCAAGCACCGTCAGTAGAAACCGGCGCACGCGAGCCTGCCGCGTAGGCGTGCGAAGATCTATCCAAGGTTGCCCGGTGGGAACTGGTGTAAGCCAGCTCCCACGATCCTTTCGTCCGGTTGCTGTCGGTGGATTTCGCGTATTTGTTTCTCGAACCGCCGTGGATGGGATAGAGTGGCCATCATACATACGGGAGGTTACGTATGAATGGCACCAGGGGACAGGAAGAGTTTTCCGTCGATTTGCGTCAGCATCCACGCCTCCGAGTGTCGGCCCCGTTCGTCTGTTCGCTCTCCCGTCTCGGCCTGGCCAAATGGCTTGGGCGCCGATCTGACGGGATCGGAGTGGTGTTCGATGTGTCGATGAAAGGGGCCAAAGTGATGAGTGAGGCGGGCATTCAGCGTGGTGACAGGTTATCGGTCAGTCTGTCCTTGCCCAATCAAGCCTCTCCCATGACCGTTGAGGAAGCGACCGTGCGCTGGGAAAAAGATCACGTCTATGGGTTAGAGTTTGTCGACCTCTCCCCCGTGGCTGAAATGCGGCTGCGAAAATTCATCACCATTTCGACGAAACCCGCCTCGTAATCTACCAAGGATTTTATCGCGGCACTTCTGCCGGCATGCGGATCGCGAGGGATTGCTCGCGAATCCAGTTCGGTGTAAGTGCCCTGGTCGTGCTTCCACGGATCGGGTGAAGATAGGTTGAGATTGCGCTCTCCGCTCCATTTCCCTACAATGGCCTCCCCATTCGGCCATGTCCAGTACGAATACACGAAGTCAGCGGCCGCAGCCGCATAGTCCTTTTCACCCAATCTATTGGCCCACTTGGGTCGGCTTCGGGCTGTTTCGCCTTTTCTCGTTGCTTCCGTATCGTTGGCAGCTTGCGCTCGGCCGACAATGCGGGCGCTTGTTACATGGACTGCTTACCAAGCGACGCGATATTGTCCGGGTGAATTTGGAGTTATGTTTTCCTCACCAGGACGTCGCTGAGCGCAACAGGGTTGCGCTACGCTGCTTTGAATCCATGGGCATGGGCATGATGGAGATCGGGCTTGCCTGGTGGGCGAGGGATCCTCGCACCCAGTGTGAATGTACGATCAAGGGATTGGAGCATATCCGAGAGGCGCTCCGACAAGGGCGAGGAGTATTGCTCTGCGGGGCCCATTTGCATACGGCGGAACTTGCCGGACGCTTTTTGGCGCGTGAGCAACCGATCGCGATTGTATATCGGCCTCAAAACGATGTGGTGGCAGAAACGATCGCGAACGGCTGTCGTAGCCGTTACTATGCAGACCTCCTTCAGCATCGCGATATGCGGGGAGTCCTGCGAGCGTTGGCCAAGAACCAGGTGGTATGGTATGCCCCCGATATTGATGCGGGGTCCAAGCGGAGTGTGTTCGCTCCATTTTTCGGAGTGCCGGCCGCGTCACTCACGGCCACCTCGCGATTGGCCAAAGTGAGCGGAGCCCCGGTGGTGCCGTGTTTTTATTATCGCAGGGCAGACGGTAGCGGCTATGACATCGAAGTGGGGCCGGCGCTCGATCAGTTCCCATCCGGTGAAGTGTTAGAGGATACCGTGCGCATCAACCGCTTGATTGAAGGTGCTGTTCGTCGAGTCCCGGAACAGTATTTTTGGCAGCATCGCCGCTTCAAGAGCCGCCCGCCTGGTGCGCCGCCGGTGTACCGACGGTAGCGGACCCCCACTCGCCGTTGGGATCGACGATCGTTCGACTCAGGATCGGCACGATCTTGAAGGCAATTCAGCGGGTAAAATGACGAGAAGTATTCGGCGGTTCCGGCTTCATGCGCTATACTGCGTTTAGCTGGATGCATTGTACGATTGCATCGTTCGCTCCGTCATGGATTACTCCAACCAGGAAACAGACAAGCGGATTGAATTGCGACAGCACCAACGGCGTGTTGTGCCCCCGACCTGTCTGCTCTCCTTTGCCCGCTTCGCCCTCTCGATCACCTTTAGTGGCGATTCGGAAGGAGAGGGGTCCGTAATCAATCTCTCCATCAAGGGCTGTAAGGTCGAGAGTGACGCGGGGGTGAAAGTGGGAGATGCCATGTCTTTAATCCTCCTGCTTCCGGGAGGGGAGGCTCCGACGCCCGTCGATTTGGCCCTGGTACGGTGGGCCAACGGTCAGTGTTTTGGATTAGAATTTGTGTCTCTTGGGACCGCGGAGATGAATCGGCTGCGCACGTTTCTCGCGTCTGCCGCCGGGTCCAAACAATAGTCTGGTCGACGCGGGTGCCTCGGTCGTACGATGTGCTGAAGTGGAGGCGTCTTTGGAAGAAGCGAAAGAATTGCGTAAGTCTCGTCGGATAACGATTGGCTGCCGTTTAGCATTCTTTGGGGAGGATGATCTGGAGGGCGAAGGGGAGGTGCTGGATCTTTCTTTTACCGGTTGTATGGCCAAATCAGAGAGTGCGGTGCAACCGGGCCTTCAGATGAAGGTGTCGTTGTTTCTATCGGATGGGCATGACTGGCCGGTTCGTGTGGACGAAGCCATTGTCAGATGGGCACGGGGGGGGGAGTTCGGGGTAGAGTTCCTCGCCATACGTCCTCCCCAACTTCAGCGTATCCAACAGTACGTCATCAAGACCAAGCCCTTATGATGAAGGAGCACGCGGGGTCAGATTTTCGCGGGAGACCTTGCTCGCCTCGTCGGTCGATCATCCCTAGTTTGTTTGGCAGACTTTCCCTCCACTCATCGGCTCAGTGACGAGACCGGTCGTCATTGCTTTTGCCTCTCGTGCTTCCCTACAATTTCGCCTGACGTCGAGGCCTACATGGGAGAGGTCACGCGGCACACTCTCCTTCGTGACGGAGGCTTTTCACAACGCATGATCGAGTGGGTGGGACGCAACACCATCGCGGGCTATACCTATCTGGCGGCGCTGGCCACCCTCGCCTCTCAATCCTTTCTAGATGTCGTTCAACCGAACAGGCAAGGACGTCGGGAATCCTTGCAGGTTCTCGCCAGACAGATTCTTTTCACGGGGGTGGACGCATTGCCCGTGACAACCGTCATCGCCCTATTGGTGGGCATCATCATTATTACGCAGGCCGGGACACAGCTTCCCAAACTCGGGGCTGGTGGGATGGTGGGAAGCATTATTGTCGTGACGGTCATCCGGGAACTGGGGCCTTTGTTGACGGCCTTCATTGTGGTCGGACGATCGGGGACGGCCATTGCCACAGAGTTGGGAAACATGTCGGTCACGCGCGAAGTGGTTGCGCTCCGGCTCATGGGAATCCCGATTAGCCGGTTCATTATCATGCCCCGCATGGTCGGCATGATGATGTCGATGATCTGTCTGACGCTGTATTTCGACGTGGTCGCGGTGCTTGGTGGCTATCTCGTGGCCAAGGCGCAACTCACGATTCCCTTCTATGCCTTCCTAGAAGGGGTGATGAAGGCGCTCGCTTCGTCGGATGTGGTATTGACCGTGGTCAAAGGATTGTTGTTTGGATCGGCTGTCGCGGCCATCTGTTGTCATCATGGGCTGGCCGTCAGATCGTCTTTTACGGAAGTACCGCAACAGACGACCAGGGCGATGATTAATTCATTTGTGCTGTGTCTGCTAATCGATGTCCTTGTGACGGTACCGCTATACCTATGAATGAGGCGGTTATCATTCTGGAACAGGTCCGGCTGCCCATGCTGGGGACTCCTCATCGGTTGGCTGTGGATGTGCGCATCGGTGCCGGCCAGTTCGTCGCCCTCGTGGGGCCGAGCCGTTCGGGGAAAAGCTTGATCGTGGAACTCGCGGCGGGGCTTGTCTCACCGGAAGCCGGCCGAGTCATGGTGCTGGGCCACGAGTGGACCGCGGATGTGGGCGATGACCTGAATCCCGTACGACTCCGTCTTGGAACTGTGCTTCAGCAGCCGGGTTTACTGAGCAATATGACGTTGTTCAACAATGTGGTCTTACCGCTCCGGTACCACCGTGCATCGATGTCGGAGCGTGATCATCAGCATCTCGTCATGGCACAGTTGGAACGATTGTCTCTAGCTCCGATGCGAGACCGGTTTCCCGCCGAGCTCAATCAGGGCGAAGCGCGCAGAGGGGCCATCGCTCGCGCGCTCATGCTCGACCCGGAGGTGCTGCTGCTCGACGATCCGGTGGCTGGATTGGATGCGGAAATGGTGCTGATGCTCAAGGCCTATGTCGAACAACGGCAGGCGGAACAAGCTCTGACGGTCATCGCGGCATTGCGTTCTTTTTCCCCCTTCATCGAAAAGGCCGACCGCCTCATACTGCTTCGCGACGGCCGCGTGGAAGCGGATGGCCCTCGTGCCGCACTGACCGAAGTTGTCGCCCCAACGCTCAGAGAATATCTGGGATAGGCCCTGTCACCGAGTGGGAGTAGGCAAGACAGCGAGGTAATCGATGGCCATGCATTATTCACATCAGCTTTCCAGCGGGCGGTTAGCACAGATCGTTGGCACCTTCGTGCTGATCCCACTGTTCATTCTCGCGGTAGCCGGTTTTTGGATGTCGAAGAGCGAGCATCTCTTCGATTCCACGTATGACGTGAGGGCCAGCCTGAGTAAATCCTATGGTCTGGAGCCGGGATCGCCGGTCGTTGTTTCAGGGATTCCGATCGGACGGGTAAAGCAGGTGGATCTCAATGATCGAGGGACAGTTGATGTGCAATTGCAGCTGTTAACTCGGTATCAAGAGATGGTGAAAGACAATTCGGAGCTTCGTATTACCAAGAGTGGCGTGGTCATGGGACAAACACAGGTTGATATCGGAATGGGCACATCCGGTAGTCCGATCTTGGCCGACGGGGCGACGATGCGCGTGGTCGAACCGAGAGATATCGGGGACCTCATCAACGAAATCGAGCCGGTGCTGATGGCCGTCAAGCAAACCTTGCTGCGGGTCGAAACCATCACTCAGGATCTACAGGGCGGCTTGAAGGCCGGGAGCAAGGCGTTGGAGCAGGTGGCCCAGGCGACGCAAGATCTGCCGGCAGTGGTGGCTTCAGTGCAGCGCACGGTTGCGTCGATCGAGCAGACGGCGCAGACACTTCCCGCCATGACCGGCTCGATTCAGCGCACGCTGGGGGTCGTTGATCGTGTCACGGCGGACGTGCAGCGCACGACGAATAAATTGCCGGCCATTTTAGATAGTGCACACTCCACGCTCACCAGCGTCAAGCGCCTGTCAGATTCCGTGGGCGAGGTGAGCCAGGAGATGCTGCCTGTCATCCAGACCGCTCACACTACGTTGTCAGATGTGTCGATCTTGGTGCGCGGTGCGAAGCAAACCTTTCCTTTTAATCGATTTGCGCAGAATGCTGGGCCGACGCCGAAAAGTCAGGCCGCCCCGTCCTCCTCAGGATCACAAAGTCTGCGCGGGGATCAACTGGTTCGATGAGTGTGACGCGACGCAGTCTCGCAGGAGCGTTCCTCGCGGCGGCGGGAATGGTCCTGTTGAGCTGCGCACAATCGTCGCCTCCTGCTGCACCCCCTGCATCTGGACCCTTGGCTACTCAGGTCGAATCATTGTTGGTGCAGGGGGAGCGCTGGCTGGCCCGTGGGGATGCGGCACGCGCGGGAGACGCGTACGAGGCGGCGCGACAGACGGCGGAAAGCCTCGACGACGTGAAGGGGCTCATTGGTGCGCTGAACGGTCTCGGCCAAGTCGCTGTGCGTCGAGGTCCTCCCTCGCAGGCCGTCACCCTTCATTCGCGGGCCGTTGCGTTAGCGCAACAACTCGGGGAGCTCGGCCTCCTCGTTGAGAGTCTTACTGCATTGGGAGCCGTCGAACATCAAGCGGGGCACGTGAAGGAAGCCGAGCAGCGCTACCAGCAGGCGTTGGATCTGGTCCGACACAGACAGGATCGATCAGCAGAAGCCGTCTTGTTGAACAACCTTGGATTGGTGCGACAGGCTATGGGCGAGGACGAACAAGCCGACCAATTGCTCCGACAGGCGATGGCCTTGAATCAAGCGGCAGGGAATGGTGAATCCGAGGCCAGTAATCATGTGAACCTGGGACTTCTGGCGGAAGCGCGCCATCAGTATGATGTTGCAGAACGGGAATACGAGCGAGCCCTGGAATTGGATCGGGTCGGGGAACGTCGATCGGATATCGCTGCTGACCTCCTTCGACTGGGACGAGTAGCCGATCGCGGAGGAATGCCTGACCGTGCGCTGGCCTATTTCGAGCGAGCCTATAGAAGTTACCTTGCCCAAGGCGATGTGCCCCATGCCGCTTCGGCACTGACGCAGGCCGCGGAATGCGCGGGGAAGGCGGGGCGTGTGCAGGAGGTCGCGCGGTGGAAAAAGGAGTTGGATGGTCTGAAGTCGTCTCTATCAGTGCGATAGAGACGCGGTTTTGCCGTGCACAAATAGGCTACTTGATTGCGACGGCTTTGACTTCTTTGTAGGTGGTATGGCCTTGCAGCACCTTCTGAATGCCATCTTGGACGAGGGTGGTCATCCCCTCCGACATGGCGGCCTTCACCATTTCATCTGTCTTGGCCTTGTTCTGAATCAACCGCTTTATTTCGTCGGTTCCCACTAACAGCTCATGGAGCGCCACACGCCCTTTCAGGCCGGTACGATTGCAGGTGTCGCACCCCTTGCCTCGATACAAACGGAAGGCGCTGTCGAAGGCAGTTCCCAGAGCATCCCACGATTCCGCCCCATATCCCAGCCGCAGCTCCTCATACTCTTCTTTCGACGGCTGATAGGCCTCTCGGCATTCTTTGCAAATCCGCCGCGCTAACCGTTGGGCCAGTACGCCCAACATCGCGTCGGCGAAACTGAATGAGTCGCAGCCCATATCTAACAGTCGGGTGATGGTTTCCACCGCGCTATTGGTGTGCAAGGTGCTCAGTACTAAGTGTCCGGTCAGAGACGCCTCGATGCCGGTATCTGCCGTCTCTTTGTCTCGCATTTCTCCGACCATGATCACATCCGGGTCGGCTCGGAGAAACGCCCGCATTGCCGCGGCGAACGTGAATCCGATCTTGGCATGGACCTGCACTTGGCGGAGTCCATATTGGGTAATTTCGACGGGATCTTCCGCCGTCCAGATTTTGATGTCGGGAGTGTTGATGTGCCCTAGTACTGAGTGCAATGTCGTGGTTTTGCCGGATCCGGTCGGACCCACGCAGAGAATGATACCGTAGGGCTTCTGCGCGATATTTTTAATCTCGCGGAGATTCCGATCAGAGAAGCCCATTTTGTCGAGCGGCAGTGGCTCGCTCGCGGCCAGGATGCGCATGACCACATCTTCGTTATAGCCGGCGGTCGGGATCGTGGCGACACGCAGTTCGATTTCTTTATTCTCACCGATCTTGAACTTGATCTTCCCATCCTGGGGCTTTCGCCGTTCCGCGATGTCGAGACTCGCCATGATCTTGAGACGGGAGACGATGGCCCGGCGATAACTCGGAGGAATCTTCATGTATTCGAAGCAGTCGCCGTCGACCCGAAACCGAACCAGCGTGTCGCGTTTTTCCCCATAGGGTTCGATGTGAATGTCGGAGGTGCCTTGCCGAAAGGCATCGGCGATGATTTGGTTGGCCAGACGCACGATCGCATTGTCGTTTTCGTCCAGGCCTGAGCTGGAGGCATCTTCTGCCGCTTCGAGTTGTGATTCGTTGACGAGTTCGCCAAGAATGTCCGAGACGTTCTCGTTATTCTTCGTCGTCACGTCCGGCGTTCCGGTGGTACTCGAAAGAAAGAGTGCAATGTCTCGGCGCAGACTGACGGCGAATCGAATATTCAATCCGGGGAAGGTGCGTTTGATGTCTTGGACACGATCCAGGTCGCCCGGATCATCAGTCAAAATTTCAATCGCAGCGCGATCCCGCTTCAGCGGCATCCAATGGTTTTTCTTCAGGTAGTCGACATTCAGATTCTTGAGCAATTCGATGTCGACAATCGTGCGCTCGCTATATTCGATATAGGGGCACTTGTGAAATTGCGCGAGCGATTTGCCGAGGTCGGCTTTCGATATTTTGTATTTTTCGATCAACAAGGACTCGATATCGGTGGCGCCTTTTTTGGATTCGGCAATGGCATTGTCCAGATCATTTTGCGCAATCTTGCCGTTCCCCAACAAGAAATCGAATTTGGAAGGGGGTTTCTTCGACGTCTTTCGAAGGCTATAAAAGGCGGTTCCCAGCGATTTGGCAATCTCCGCCACGCTCTCTTCGTCTTTTCGTGTGAATCGTCCTCCGCTCTTTTTGTTCAGGAGTTGGATCACGCCCATCAGATATTTGTTTTCCGCGACCACCGGATAGGTCAGGACCTGCTTGGTTTTGAATCCGGTGTTTTTGTCGTACGTGGCATCGTGGGTGAGGGATGGGTGTACCGCGCTGAGTTCTGCCAGACTGTAGGCGTCGCCCACATTGACTGGACGAAGATATTTGGCGCAGAAGCCTGCGAGGCTCTGTTCCGTAATCGGAGTGCGGACTTCCTGAATGGTGTCAAGATGGGGGATCTTCGAGAAGATTTCTTTTTTTTCGGAATCAACCACGAACAGGGTCAGATCTTCTGCGTCAAAACAACTGAGGATCTCATAACGCAGATCCAGCAGAATCTGGTCGAGATCGCTTGCCGCGAGAATGTGTGTGCTGATCCGTTTGATGGTTTCAGCGAGCCCGGATTTGAGGGTACTGTCGCCGATGCCGGGCAGCGGAACTTTGGGCTGCATCAAGCCATCTCCAACACGGATCGGAAGAGCGGCTGGCTTCATGTCGATCAGCGACCTGATGCCTGGCCTGGGACTTTTGTGAGGAACGGGTTTCGTCCAGAGCGTCTCCCGTGTAAGTCAGTGTATCCCAACAGGCAGTCAAGGCAAGCAAAAGGCGTTTTTCTCGAAGACGTTACGCAGGGTGGTTGCGCATGCGGTCGGAACGACGAGAGGTAGAAGGATTCACGTGGCTGAAGAAGGTGGTGAAATTAGGCGGCTGTGCTAAGCCAGGAAGACAAGGTGGCAAGAACTTGATCGGGAGTGACTTTTGTGGTTTCGCCGGTCTGACGAAGTTTGAGTTCGACCTGACCTTGAGCGAGCCCTTTGTCGCCGATGACCAAGTGGTAGGGAGCGCCGATCAGGTCGGCATCGTTGAATTTGACTCCGGCCCGTTCGTCACGATCGTCCCAGAGCACTTCAATGCCGGCATCCTGCAAGGTGGCATAGAGAGTTTCAGCTAATTGCGTGACCGGCTGCGACTGGCTCAACGGAAGGAGCGTGACGTGAAAAGGAGCGATGGGAACCGGCCACTTGATGCCTTTGGCGTCATGGTTTTGCTCAACTGAGGCTGCGGCGGTGCGGCTCACGCCGATTCCGTAACAGCCCATGACCGCCAGTTGTTCTTGCCCCTGCGCATCGAGGAACGTCGCCTTCATGGCCTGGCTGTATTTCGTGCCCAACATGAAGACATGGCCGACTTCAATGCCTTTGGCGGTCTTCAAGGTGCCGTTGTGGCGTGGCGAGGGATCGCCGGCCTGCGCATTGCGGAGGTCGGCAAACTGGTCGACAGAGAAATCGCGCGCCCAGTTGGCATCCACCAGATGTGTGTCGGCCTGGTTGGCTCCAACGACGAAGTTGGCCATGGCCTTCACGGCCCAATCAGCCAGAATACGGATCTGTTTTAACCCGACCGGCCCCACATAGCCCACCGGCGCGCCGATCAGACCCGGCACAAGTTCAGGTTTGACGAGCTCAAGATCGGTCACCCCGAGGAGTCGTTTGACTTTGATCTCATTCACGTCATGGTCACCCCGAATGAGTACGGCGACCGTCTCCTTCCCTGTGGTATAGAGCAAAGTCTTGACGAGTTGCCGAGGCGTGATCTTCAAAAAGGCCGTGACCTCTTCCACCGTCCGTCGTCCGGGCGTGGGGACAGGGGTCAGGGGGCGGGGAGGTGTCTCATCGGTTGCGGACGGCGGCAGCACTTCCGCACGCTCGACATTGGCGGCGTAGGTGCCTTTCTCGCTGTAGACGATGGTTTCCTCGCCAGTGTCCGCCAGCACCATGAACTCATGCGATGAAGTGCCTCCGATCAACCCGGTGTCGGCTTCTACTGGGCGAAAGGTGAGGCCGCAGCGTGTGAAAATGCGGTTGTACGCATCGTACATTTTTTGATAGTTCAGCCTGGCTCCGGCCTCGTCTTTGTCGAAGCTGTAGGCATCCTTCATGATGAATTCACGCCCCCGCATCAGTCCGAAGCGAGGGCGGATTTCGTCGCGGAATTTCGTTTGGATCTGATAAAAATTCAGCGGCATCTGCCGGTATGAGCGGACTTCCCGTCGGAAGAGATCGGTGATCACTTCCTCATGTGTCGGCCCCAGGCAGAAATCGCGCTCGTGCCGATCCTTGAATCGGAGCAGCTCTTTGCCATAAAAGTCCCAGCGTCCCGTTTCACGCCACAGCTCAGCCGGAGACGCAACCGGCATCAGCAGCTCCTGGGCGCCGGCCCGGTTCATTTCTTCGCGGACGATGCGCTCGATTTTGCGAAGGACTCGCAGGCCAAGCGGGAGGTAGATGTAGATTCCGGCTGCCACTTTTCGAATCATCCCTGCGCGCAGCATGAGACGATGGCTGACGGTTTCAGCCTCGCCTGGGTCTTCGCGCAATGTGGGGATGAGGGTTTGAGTGACGCGCATGCGGGTTACGGCGAAATCAATCGCTCGATATCATTCCAAAAGGCAAAAATCATGATGCCCACGAGCAGGACCAGGCCGACTTGTTGCGCCAGTTCCCGTTGCCGGTCTTCCAAGGGTTTCCTGCGGATGGCTTCGATAAAAAAGAACAGCAGGTGCCCGCCGTCTAGAATGGGAATGGGTAATAAGTTAAGCACCCCGAGGTTGATGCTGAGCATCGCCATGAGAAACACTAAACTCGAGGTGCCCTGTTCGGCGGCGTCCCCGGCGGTTTTAGCGATTGTCAGTGGTCCACCGATGTTCTTGCGGGAGATCTCTCCGGTGATAATCTTGTAAATCCCTATGACCGTCAGTTCGGTCCAGCCCCAGGTGGCTTGGGCGCCAAGCCACGGTGCCTTGAGGGGGTCGTTGGTTTGCAGAATAGTTTGATTCTGCGCGGAGATGCCGATCTTGCCGATTTCGACCGGCTTCCCTTCCACCGTGGTTTTTTCACCTACCGGTGTCACAGCAAATGACTGGGCCGCGCCGCTTCGTTGAATATCAAACTGAAGCGCCTTGTTGGGGTTTTCGCGCACGAGGGACGTCATCTGTGACCAGGTGAAGATATCGTGCCCGTCGATGCGGACGACGCGGTCTCCCGCCGAGAGGCCGGCGGCCTGCGCACGTGATCCTGGGATCACGGCCGTAATGACCGGCGCGCGTTCTTCAATTCCGAGTTGATAGACGGTCACGGCCTTGCCGTTGTCCTGCAGCGTCGTTTTGCTGGGGGTCACGAGCACCGTCTTGACCTGTTCTCCGCGCGTGAGGTCCAGCGTGAGCTGTTTGCCGTTGCTTTGGGAAATGTATTTCAGAAGTTCGGCACTCGTCGAGATTTCTTTCTCGTTGACTCGAAGAACACGGTCACCCGGCTTCAATCCCGCCTGGTCGGCTGGGGATCCTGGCAGCACAGCTTCAACCTCAGGGATGATGTCCTTGAAGCTTGGGACCGGTAAGGTATATCCAAGGCCGATGTAGACCGTATAAATCAGGTAGGCCAGAATGAAATTGAAAATTGGTCCGGCGGCGACGATCAGCGTCTTCCCCCAGAGTGACTGATGGGCAAACGCGCGTTTTTTGTCGTCGGGTGTGATCGTTTCATGTTCGTCCTCTCCGAAGAGCTTGACGTATCCTCCCAGAGGCACCACGGATAACAAATACTCGGTTTCTCCGATTTGCCGCCCAAAAATCTTCGGCCCGAAGCCGAGGGAGAACTTCAGGACTTTGACCCCGACCCAGCGTGCGGCCAGAAAATGTCCCATTTCATGAAAGGCGACGAGGACGCCAAGAACCACGAGGAACGGAAGCGCCCAGTGGGTCAGAAGCGAGACAAAATCAGGTGACCAGGCAAAGGCTGTTCCCACAACAACACTCCTTGGGTTCAGAATATTACTGCGTCAGGGCATGCACGAGGGAGCCGGCTTTTTCGCGAGCCCAGCGATCAGCCTCCAACGCATCATCCAAGCCGTCAATCTGTCGCGGCGTATGTGCTTCCATTGTACTCCGAATGATGTCTGGAATATCGAGAAAACGAATTCCGCTCTGAAGAAACGCCTCCACGGCCACTTCATTGGCCGCGTTCATGGTCGCCGGCATGGTTCCACCGATCTGCAACGCATCATATCCCAGCCGCAAACAGGGGAACCGATCGTGATCGGGTTTGAAAAACGTGAGCTTGCTGATTTCGGCCAGGTCCAGCGACGGTAATTCCAACGGCATTCGTTCAGGATAACGCATGGCGTAGGAAATGGGGGTGCGCATGTCGGGTAACCCGAGCTGCGCGATCACCGATCGGTCGGTGTATTCTACCAGAGAATGGATAATGCTCTCGCGATGGATCAGCACTTCGATTTGACAGTCAGGAATATCAAAGAGCCAGCGCGCCTCAATGACTTCCAGCCCTTTATTCATCAGCGTGGCTGAGTCGATGGTAATCTTCGAGCCCATTTTCCAATTGGGGTGTTGAAGCGCGCGTTCGGGGCCGACGTCCTGCAGTTGTTCGCGCGAGAAGCCCCAGAGCGGGCCTCCCGAGGCTGTGAGGATCACGCGTTTGACGTCTTTACGCCGGTGCCCTTCGAGCGATTGGAAAATAGCGCTATGTTCACTGTCGACCGGGAAAATGCGGACGTGATGCTTCTTGGCCTCCGCTTGCATCAGTGCCCCGGCCATGACCATCGGCTCCTTATTGGCGAGAGCAATTTGTTTCCCGGCGCAAATTGCGGCCAACGTCGGCACCAGCCCCGCGCCGCCGACGATAGCCGACACGACCAATTCAGCCTCCGGCGACCGCGCGACTTCTGTGACGCCATCATTTCCCGAGAGAATTTGGACGGGGAGATCGGTGCACCGTTGGCGCAACCTCTCGGCTGCTGACTCGCTGGCGAGCGCCGCGAATGCCGGCCGAAATCGTCGGATCTGCGCTTCGAGTTTGTCGTCGTTCGAGCCGGCGGTCAGACCAATGACTCGAAAGTCTTGCGGAAACCGATCCACGATATCGAGGGTGTTGGTTCCGATCGAGCCGGTCGATCCTAAAATGACGATATTCTTCATGGCATGCTCCCGAGCAGGCGGACAGTTATCCGTTACATATTGTTGGTGATGGTGACATAGTAGTAGAAGGCCGGGCCCGTGAACAAGAGGCTATCCAGTCGATCCAGCATGCCTCCGTGTCCGGGAATCAGCGCGCCGGAGTCTTTGAAGCCCGCACTTCGCTTAATGGCGGATTCCGCGAGGTCACCGACGAGTCCGACCACCGTGAGCATCACGGCCAGCGCGAGGCAATCCATCAACGAAAAGGACGGGAGAAACCAGCCACGTGCCACTAGGGCCATGACGCAAGCGAGAGCCAAACCACCGGCCAAACCCTCATAGGTTTTTTTCGGGCTGATCACCGGCGCAAGCGCATGTCGTCCTAGGGATTTCCCGACGATATAGGCGCCTGTATCACCTGCCCAGGTCACGAGAAACAAGAGGAAAATAAGTAGCGCGCCGTCCGGCAAACCCCTGATTAGCAGGAGGTAGCTGAGGGTCACGCCGATGTAGAGCACGCCCATCACCAAGACTAGGCCATCCATGAGTGCGTCGCGCAGCACTTTTGCGGACATGAGCGGGATGCAGAGCGCGATGACAACCGTGCATAGCAGCACGGCGCGCTCGGGTAAGAGTGCGGGCCACTGTGCGCTGCTCAGCAGGCAGGCGGTGGCTGCCACACCCATCCAACTCCACCACGGCCACGGCGCCTGTCCCACATGGAGCCAATAAAATTCTCCCACCGCCAGCATACCGGCGACCGCGACAAGACCGAAGAATGCCACCGGTCCGAGATCGTGTACCAGAACGTAAAATAGAGGAAGAAAGACGACAGCCGCGAGGACGCGACGCACGGCTTCCGATGAGGAGCGTGGTCGAGCGGCATCCAGGGGTTTCGTCATCGTATCCTCGCACTGGAAGGCTCCCGGTTTCACCACGAAGAGGTTAGGAGGAGATGCTGCTGAACACTCGACCGAAACGGCGCTCGCGCCGCTGGTATTCAATCAACGCGACCAACGTTTCGCGTCGACGGAAATCCGGCCACAGTGTTGGGGTGAAGTAGAGTTCCGTATAGGCCAGTTGCCACAGCAGAAAGTTGCTGATACGGGTTTCGCCGCTCGTGCGGATTAAGAGATCCGGATCGGGGAGATCGTGGGTATAGAGGGCCTGTTGCACTGCGCGTTCGTCGATTCGGTCGACTGACAATCGACCGTCTTGCACGGCCCGGGCAAGATCTTTTGCGGCGTCGACCAGTTCCGCTCGCCCACCATAGCTCAAGGCGACATTGAGGATCAATTTGTTCTGGTGTGCCGTGTCCTGCTCGGTGGTCCGGACCCACTGCAGGGCGGATGGAGGAAGGGATGAGACCCTGCCGATCGTCTGGAATCGCACCCCCTTTTCGACCAAGCTCGACCGTTCGGTCGATAGGTAATGCTCCAAGAGGCCCATCAGTGCGGTAATCTCTTGTGCCGGCCGATTCCAATTTTCTTGTGAAAAGGCATAGATCGTCAAAACCTTGATGCCGAGTTCGAGCGACAGCGCGATCAATTCGCGAACCGACTTGATGCCTTCCTGGTGGCCGGCAATGCGCGGTAGCCCGCGTAACTCGGCCCATCGACCATTCCCATCCATAATCACGGCCAAGTGTTTCGGCAGGAGGTCTGGTTCGAGTTGCGAGAGCAGGTCAGAGTCAGGAGCGGGCTCGATATCGCGTGATCGAGAATCGTTCATGGAGCGGCGTCTGCACCTTTGGTTGTTCTTGGTGGATCTCCGAGAGGTAAGGCGAGTCTAGCCTCGGGGTATGGGAATGTCAAACAGTATTTCCAAATTTCGCTGTATTTGCAGATGGTTCGAGCGCCTTTGCATTGCGCCTTCTGAAAAGAGTGCGTTATACTCAGCGACCGCACGAGAGGAGTATTTTTTATGGCTAAGGACGAGGCCGGCGCGCTGGCGCGTTTCGGGGTAACTGATCGAGAAATCGAGCAGGCGCTGGGACGGGTCAAGGTATCGACAGTCGATTATGCCGACTTGTATTTTGAATATTGTCAGTCGGAATCGGTCTCTATGGAAGAGGGGATCGTCAAGCGCGCGACAAAGAGTATCGGGCAAGGGGTCGGCGTGCGCGCGACCGTCGGTGAAAAAACAGGGTTTGCCTATTCCGATGAACTGACGTCGAAAGACTTGAACATCGCCGCCGAGACGGCGCGATATATTGCTGATTCAGGTCAGAGCACCGCACCAGTCCCCATGACGCATCGGCCTGCCTTGGTACGGAACCTGTACCCCCACGATCGTACCGACATCGAAGTGGCCACTCGCGATCGCGTCACACTGCTCAATGCCATCGATGCCGAAGCCAGACGGTACGATCCTCGGATCAAGAACGTGATGGCCGCCTACAATACGGAATACAAGGTCATGCTGGTCGCAACCTCGGACGGCTTCATGGTCGGAGATATCCAGCCGCTGTCGCGGTTGCAGGTGACCTGCATTGCCGAAGAAAATGGGAATCGGCAGATCGGGACGTTCGGCGGTGGCGGTCGGATCGGGCTGGAATATTTTCAACAGGATCAGCGCTATCTGCAATTCGCCAAACAAGCGGCGCGAGAAGCGATCCTTAATCTTAGTGCCGTCGATGCACCGGCAGGCGTTATGCCGGTCGTCCTTGGCGGGGGATGGCCTGGCATCCTGCTGCACGAAGCCATCGGACATGGCCTGGAGGCAGACTTCAACCGCAAGAAGACCTCGGCCTTCTCCAATCTTCTCGGGAAGAAAGTAGCATCCGAGGTCTGCACGATCGTCGACGATGGGACGCTTCCCTTCAGACGTGGCTCGCTGAACGTGGATGACGAAGGCACGCCCACCAGCCGCACGGTGCTGATCGAACGCGGTATTCTGCGGGGCTATATTACCGACAAACTGAATGCCCGCCTCATGGGCATCCCCGTGACCGGCAACGGACGGCGCGAGAGTTATCAGAGCGTGGTGTTACCGCGCATGACCAACACCTTCATGCTGGCCGGCGAGTCCGACCCGCAGGACATCATCAAATCTGTGAAGAAGGGGCTCTACGCCGTATCGTTCGGCGGCGGGCAGGTGGATATCACCAACGGCAAGTTCGTCTTTTCCGCCAGCGAGGCCTACCTCATCGAGGATGGACAGATTACCAAGCCGGTCAAGGGGGCGACGTTGATCGGCAGCGGACCGGAGATCTTGAAGCAGGTCTCGATGGTGGGACATGACTTGAAGCTGGATGAAGGCATCGGAACTTGCGGGAAAGAAGGGCAGTCGGTGCCGGTCGGCGTCGGTCTGCCGACTATCCGCATCGATGAAATCACCGTCGGCGGGACGAAGGCATAACATGACACGAGCGACCGCTGAACAGGATTATTCAAGTCTCGCGCAGGATCTTCTCGCGCGCGCGGCCAAACAGGGGGCGACGGCAGCGGATGTCATGGTGGCCGACGGGGAGAACCTATCGGTTCAGGTCAGGATGGGAGCGGTTGACCGGCTGACGAAAGCGCGTGAAAAGCGGCTGGGTCTGCGGGTCTTTTTTGGCCAGCGGTCGGCCAGCGCGTCGACATCCGATTTTTCCAGAGATTCCTTGGAACGGTTCGTTGGGGAAACCTGCGCGTTGGCGCAGGCCCTCATCGAAGATCCCATTTCTGGCTTGCCCGACCCGGGACAGTACGCGACCGAGTTCCCCGACCTGAACATTCACGATTCCACGAAGCTGCAGACAGACCAGCAGATTGATCTTGCGCTTCGCACCGAGCGTGCCGCGTTTGCCGCCGATTCGCGGATCACGAATTCGGAGGGCGCGGAGTGTGATTCATCGTCGGGCCGGATCATTTTGGCGAACAGCCATGGGTTTCTCGGACACTATGCCAACAGTAGTTTTTCGCTCTCCGTATCGCCTATTGCGTCGGATGGCGCCGGGATGCAGCGTGATTACTGGTATGGCGTCGATCGGTCCTTCGCAAAATTAGAGACCCCGGAAGCCATCGGGAAGGAAGCGACTAGGCGTACGGTGCGGAAACTGGGCGCAAGGAAGGTTTCCACCTGTTGCGCACCCGTGGTGTTTGATCCTGAGGTGGCGGGCAGTCTACTCGGTCACCTCTGCGGCGCGCTCTCCGGCTATGCGCTCTATAAGGGGGCGTCATTCCTCATTGGGCAATTGGGCAAGCAGATCGCCCCGGAGTTCGTGACGATTTATGACGATGGCCGAATGCCCGGAGGCTTGGGCACACGTCCATTCGATGGCGAGGGCTTACCGACAAGAAAACAGGCGGTCGTCGAACGCGGTCGATTGACGAGTTATTTGCTCGATACCTATTCGGGCAAGAAATTGGGCTTGCCGTCAACCGGAAACGCCGCTCGCAGCATTGGAGAAAGTCCCTCGGCGGGACCAACGAATTTTTACATGGTGCCTGGCACCACCAGGCCGGAAGATATTCTGGCGTCAGTGAAGCAGGGCTTGTATGTGACGGATCTCATTGGGTTCGGGATCAACATGGTGACCGGGGACTATTCGCGTGGCGCGAGCGGGTTCTGGATTGAAAACGGAGAGTTGGCCTATCCCGTGGAAGAGATCACTATCGCCGGGAACCTCAAGCAGATGTATGCGAACATTGAGACGGTGGGCACGGATTTGGTGTTTCGCGGACGCGTGGCCTGCCCTACTGTAAAGCTTGGGGAGATGACCATCGCCGGGCAATAGTCCGCCTGTTCTTCCATCAAGTGCACATGGCAAATATTCGCGAGACAATGGTCCAGTATCCAGGCGAGAGGGTGCCGCTGAGGGACTAGGTAGCGGCACCCGCGACGAAGGACGCGCGACCGGCGATCATCATCATACAGAAATGGTGAGGCCTAAACGGCCTTATCAAGGTTATAGCCGAACGATTTTCCGGCGAAGGGTATGCAGAAGCACATCGGGATACGAGAGAGTTTCACGCAGCGGACACAAGGCGAGAGGGACCATGGCACTTGATACGGAATTCGGCAAGACGATGCTCCAACTGATCACGTCACGGTATGACGATCGGCATTGGAGAAAGAAAATTGAAAAGACGCTCAGCCTTCCCCACAGCGGGGTGGGTGATCCGCGCCAGCAACAGGTGTTCATGTATCTGAAGCTGGAACTCAAGGCGTACAAGTCCAGGCGCGCCGATCCTGACTCCTGGATCTTGGGCGGGTATGCCACGAAGGAAGTGATCGATCGTGCGAAGTTCCAGCCGCATCTGGTCGGAGAAGGCATTTCGGCCGAGGATGTGGCGTTTCTTGGCGTCGATCCCGGCTCAGAAATTGACGAAGCTTGGTGGGAAGAGATGTTGGTGGCTTGGTTTGGGGCTCCCGAGGAAGATGAAGAGCAAGAGCCTGAGGAGGCAGCCGACGAACAACCTTCCGCCACCGACGCCGGAAACAATCCCGCCCGCATCTGACCACACCTCACGCCGGTCTGGCAGCCTCGCTCTACGGAGGGGCACTCAGACCGGCGGTGCCTCGGCTAAGGACCCAAAAAAATCCATTTGTTGTGCAGTGGAGACTGGGAGATCGCTCTGTGGCGTATGATGGGTGGGGTTGGTGGCCGCGTTCTGCGGCATCGCGGCGTTCTGACTATGCCGGTCGAGAAACTCCTTCAGCTTCTGGAAGTCTTCACGTAAGGGCTGCAGCATGCTCCCTTGGTGCAAGGCGGCGGCGGGGTGGAGCAGTGGAAAGAGCACGAACTCTTTCAAATAAAAGGCCTGCCCGCGCACTCTGGTGATGCCTACTTTGCGCTCCAAGAGGGTTTGTGTCGCCCAGTTCCCCAAAGAACAGACCAGTTTGGGTTTGATCATGCCGATCTGCTGCATGAGAAACGGTTTGCAGGTTTCGACTTCCTGTGGTTCGGGGTCACGATTGTTTGGCGGGCGACATTTGATGACGTTGGCAATGTAGATGTCGGCACGAGACAGCCCCACCGACTGCAATAATTCGTTGAGCAATTGCCCGGCTGCTCCCACGAATGGTTCTCCCTGTTGGTCTTCGTGAAATCCCGGCGCTTCTCCCACGAACATCACCGATGCGTGCGGATTGCCGACGCCGAAGACCACCTGGCTTCGACCCAGCTTTGCGAGCGGGCAGCGCTGGCAATTGTGAAGCGAGTCGGCGAGTTCCTGGAGAGGGATTAGGGGCTGAGACATTGGATGGACCGTTCAAATCGTAAGCGGAATCTTAGTCGCGCCTCAATACCTTGTCAATGTCGCAATGAGACAGCCATGGTGCCCCGCCTGGCTAGATCAGCCGGAAATGATGAGGCAGGCTCAACGGGTGGGTGTCTGGGTGTGGATCGCCTTGGCACATCGTTCGCCACTGAGAATGGCGGATTCCAGATTAGCCGGCCAGCCGGTATCAGTCCAATCGCCCGCCACGAAGAAATTGAAAAAGGGGCTATTCGGCAGTGGCCGACACTGTTGGATCCCTGGTTTAGGCGTGAGGTAAGCGCGGGGATGTCTCACAACCTCCGCTTCAATGAGGCGGGGTGCCGAGGCGGTTGGGAAGGCCGCCTTCATGTCTTCCAGGGCCAAGCGAGTGAGCGCTTCGTTCGACTGTGAGAGGAGATCCGCGACGTCCACCGCGATAACCCACACGACGGCCGCCCGTTCGTGCAGTTCTCGATCCGGATGCCGGATCATCCAATGAAACGTATGACGTTCGAGCAGGACGAGCTGCGTCTGTTCTATCGGCTGATCGAAGTGCAGGCGTACGATCACCACGGGCGATTCGCTAAGGCGGCTGAGTTGCTGGAAATAGGCATAGTGGGTCACGACTCGTTCGGGCAACAGAGGCGTTAGGTGACGGCGGGGTAACGCGGCAATGTACCAGTCGGCGGTCAGCCTGGTCCGGTCGGCCAATTGGACTTGCGTCACGCGATCTCGGTCGAAGTGCAGCTGGGCCGCCGTGGTATTCAGCCTGAACTGGACGCCCATCGCCTCAAGTTGCGCCTTGAGCGGCGCGAGAAGAAACGAGTTGAGTCCCTGGGCCGGCACGATCAGTTTCGTCGCTTTGGCACCCGTCAAAAAACAGCGGCGCAGGGTCCGCATAAAGAGACCGGCCGAGACCTGCGTGAGCGCGGCCCCCAGCAATAGTCTGGCGAGGCTGTTCCACACTCCGCGCCTGGCGCTCTCGGATTGGCCGATGCTGGCCAGCCATTCGTCCGCGATGCGGAGGTCGAGATCGTTCGGCAAGGGAGGATCCTGTTCCCACGTCCGTTCCATGAAGGAAAGAAGATGCCAGCGGTCTCGCATCGACAGGCCTTGAAAGAGCGTCGTGCCGAGCAGCGTATTGAGCGGGGAGGGGAGGGGCAGGTGCAAAAACTGAGTGCGGGCGCCCGTCGACTGCAGGAATTCGAGGGGAGTATGGCGATGCTGTCGAGTCAGAGTTTCCTTGCCGAGACGGCCGAGCAAGGACCAAGTGGCGTTGTGAGCTTCCAAGAGAAGCGGCGGCGGCGACTGGCAGAGGCGGCCTCCGATTGCGTCTTCCTGGTCGATCACTGTGACGGTGTGGCCGCTCGAGCCCAGATGGAGCGCCGCCGTCAGACCGGCGATCCCTCCGCCCAGGATGAGCACCGTCCCGCTCATGAAGTCGAGAAGGGCAGGCGAGACCGGAGCCACACACCGGCGGCCACAGTCAGCCGGTGACTAGGAGACAGCGTGACCCGCTCACCCAGCACGCGGTACCCGGACTCTTCGATGCGGTGCAAAATACGGCTGTAGACGCCGCGCATGATCTCCGCCACCGTCAGGGCTCGGCGTTCCGCGGGCGGTAGTGATTCCAGCGCCCGCGCGGCTTTTGCGTAGAATTCCTGCGCACGGCCGACCTCGAACCGCATGAGCTCGGTGAATGCCGGACTGTACCGCCGCCGCATGAGATCGTCTTCCCGGTACGTGAAGCGCGCGAAATCTTCTTCCGGCACATAGACGCGGCCGCATTCGGCGTCGTTGCCGAGATCGCGAAGAATGTTCGTCAGTTGAAAGGCCATGCCGAGATTGACGGCGTAATCTTGGGCGCGCGGGGACGTGGTGCCGAACACGTGGAGACAAATTAGGCCCACGACGGACGCCACGCGATAGCAATAGAGCGAGAGCTGATCGAAGGTAGCGTAACGCGTCGTCGTCAGATCCATTTCGACGCCCTTGATGAGTTCCTCGAAGTACACCTGTGGAATCGACAGCTCACGGATGTGTCGAGCGAGACTGATCGTGACAGGCAAGGTCGGCGTGCCTTCATAGGCCGCGGTCAACTCCCGTCGCCAGCGTGCCAGCTCTTCTTGAGGATGACTTCCCGGAGGCGGCTCGTCGACGGCATTGTCCACTTCCTTACAGAAGGCATAGACCGTATACATCGCGTCTCGGCGTGTCTTAGGCAGAAAAAGAAAGGAGTAGTAAAAGTTACTCCCGCTTTTTTTGGTGAGGGTGGTGCAGTAGGCTTGGGCGTCAGTGGGTGTCATCGTGGCCGTGTCGTGCGCTGATCGAGTCGTTCGACTGCGGGCGGAAGATGATGGTCAAAGTGGGCCGGGTGGAAGATGGCTGCCAATTGTTCCAGCCCGTCAATCAGGCGTGGACCCGGACGGCTGAAGTACGCCAGGGCATCGACGAGAAACACCGCTCCTGTCTGAACGGCGGGCAGACTTTTCCACTGCGGCTGTTCCGTGAGAGTGGCGAGTTCGGCTCTCGTTCGCTCCACAGTAAACCCGCAGGGCATAAGGACGATGACGTCCGGGGATGCGGCGGAGAGCGTATTCCAATTCACTTTTCGAGAAGCCGTGCCGGCAGTTGCCAAGACATCAACTCCTCCTGCGGCTGCCACCATGTCAGGAACCCAATGGCCCGCAGTATAGAGTGGCGCGAGCCATTCGAGGCAGGCGACTTTAGGGCGTACGTGGTCGGAGGCTACCTTGGCGCGAACGGCGTTCATCCTCGTGCGCAGCTCGGCGGAAAATTGTTTTCCGGCTCCCTCCTGTCCCAGGGCTGTGCCCAGGGTTTCGATGTCGCGAAGAATGTCTTCCAGTCGCCGTGGATTGAGAGTGACCATGCAGGGCGCCGGCGAGAGGCTGCGAACGACGTGATCCAGTTGCGACGGGGTGATCGCGCACACGTCGCAGAGATCTTGGGCGATGACCAGGTCCGGCCGCGCCGCCAGGAGCTGCGCTTCGTCCAACTCGTACAGGCCTGTCCCCGCCGAGAGCAGGCTGCCCACCTGTTCATCGATTTGGGAACTCGAGAGGCGGTGGCTCTCAATGCGCGGGCGCACCATGACGGGGATCCGTGCGAGGCTAGGTGGATAGTCACATTCGTGGCTGATGCCGACTAAGTCCCCTTGACGTCCCAACGCCGCGACGACTTCTGTGGCTCCCGGTACCAGTGAACAGATCCTCATGCGCGTCCTTGAGCCGTTCCCCACAGATGTGCCTCTAGCTCGGAGAGCCGGGTTTCGGTAAGCGAATGGGTGATGCTGTCGGCCTCGCCAAGATCTTGCATCGCATGCGTGTTGGCGACAGCCAAGACTTTCATGCCGGCCGCGCGCGCACCTCTGATCCCGGGCAGGGAATCTTCAATGACCAGGCAATCCCCGGGAGTCAGCGCCAGGCGCTCGGATTGTTGATTCAAACCCGCCAAGGCGTGGAGAAAAGGCTCCGGAGCCGGCTTGCCGCGGGTGACATCTTCCGCACTGGTTATGTGTCGAAAGGCCTTACGGAGCCCCGCTTCCTCCAGAATCAATTCAATTTCGTTCCGCAGCGCGCCCGAGGCAATGGCGAGTGGATACCGGTCTGCGGCATCGCGGACAAGTTCGCGCACCCCGGGAAAGATTGCCAGATGTTGTTTGACGGCAGTCAGATAAGCCAACGCTTTGTGGTGCATCAACTCGGTGAGCACCGCCGGGGTCACCTGGCGATGATGCTGGTGCAAGGCCGCCATGAAACATCCGCGATCATCGAAACCAAGATAGTCGGTGTAATATTCCGTCTCTGTGAGGGTGATCTCGATACCGGCCAAGACCTGTTGCAAGGCGGTGAAGTGGAGGGGTTCAGTATCGGCGATGACCCCGTCGAAATCAAAAATAACGGCGCGTAATTCACTCATGGTCGTGACTTGTTCATCCTTAGGCGTAGATCGCCGAATATCGATCGGTCGAGTGTGCGGGCGCGGCATTATAGCAAGGGAGTGCCGACGAAAAAAAGACGACGGCCCATTCCGGGGAGAACGGGCCGTCGCAGGTGGGACCAGACGTCGATGATCCGTTA
Source organism: uncultured Nitrospira sp. (assembly GCA_964493335.1). GTDB lineage: Bacteria > Nitrospirota > Nitrospiria > Nitrospirales > Nitrospiraceae > Nitrospira_A. Next base: position 5,744 of record CAZBNV010000015.1, on the reverse strand, counting down.
ACGTTTGAGCCTCAAACCTCGTTCCGGAATCCACCCATTCCGGCCGTCCTCGGTGCGTACCGCATAGATCCAGCCGCCTTGCTGGTAGTCCCCATCCAACACGGTCAGCGTGGCGCTGGCTTGCACCGTGGTGCTGGTTTTTCTGCCTGCTGCATCGAGGAACAGCGGCACAGGTGCGTTGGGCCGGCTGGGATTCGGGATGACCGTCACCCGTTGGCCTTCTGAAAACAGTGGGCCGGCGACATTGGTCACCGCAGGAGAGGATTTCGGTGCCGGTGTGGCAGGGGCTGCGATGATCGGCGGTGCAGGGGCTGGGGCCGCCGGCAACGAGGAACCTCTATCAATCAACTCAGGTGGAGTGATCGTGGGGGCTTGTGCTTGTCCGTTGTTCGGTAGCGTACGGGGTGCGGGTTGGGTGGTTTCCACGCGTTCCTCAAGGTAGGGCTCGATGAGTTGCATGGCCCCATCCGGGTCCATGGCCACATAGCCGATCCCTCCCATTACCAGGAGCAGGAGGATCCAGAGGAGAGGCCGTTTTCGAGACCGCTTGGGGGCGTTCATCGGAGGCGCGGGAGGTTGCACGGGTTCATCCAAGTCTTCCTCGGAGAACTCAAGATCCGGTTCGGGCTGACGTGCAAACAAGAGATGCCAGTTCGTCCACTCACTGCTGAGCGCGGAAACGCCCGTAGATGAAAACATTGGTGGACCTCCTCCTTCGAACCATGTCATGGACTGGGTGATTCTTTAGGTACTTATCACTGACCTTCCAGCCTGTCAATTTTGTTGCCTAAAGCAACGGGTGGCTCAAGCTTGCCAGAAGGAGGTTTCAATCCGTCTCAACGATCAAGAAATGGACGGTGAGAAAATTTTCGAGCCGGACTGTGCCCGGCGGCCACGTGAGGGCGCCCGTTAGTCCTCATGACGCATGCAAGGGCTTGCAAGTTCGAACATCCTCGTTGCAGAATCGATCACGCACCCTGATGCGCGGAGTCTCATGAAGTCCTATCGCGAAGAATTGTGGTTCGAGACACAGACGAGACGCGCCTATCTCAACATTACGGCGCAGGTGGATGCCGCCGTGCGGAAAAGCGGAGTGCGAGAAGGCATGGTTCTCGTGAATGCCATGCACATTACCGCCAGTGTGTATATCAACGATGACGAGGCAGGATTGCTCCACGACTACGAGACCGTTCTTGAACGGTTGGTTCCGCAACACGCGACGTATCGCCACAATGACACCGGCGAAGATAACGGCGATGCGCACATCAAGCGGCAGCTCATGGGACGAGAGGTGGTCGTCGCGATTACGGATGGAAAATTGGATTTCGGACCGTGGGAACAAATTTTTTACGGTGAGTTTGATGGACGGCGACGCAAGCGCGTGCTGGTCAAGGTCATCGGCGAATGACTGATCGGCTGATGCCTCAATCCCGTCTCGGATGCCTCGTGGGTGATCTCGACGAAGAACCGCAACACGCTTGCTACGTTCTGGAAAGTTTGGCAACATGGACAACAGGATGAACGGATATCTTTCAGAACGAATTCGTATCGACGTGGGAGGCCGGCCATGTTGAGTTGGTCGCGACCGGATCCGTTGACGCGGGATTTAATTCATTTGATCAATGCGCGTCGCCATGATCACGGCGACACCGATGCCGCGATCGATACGCTGCAGGCCTTTATTGAGCAGGGACGCGAGCAGGATCTCCTGACAGTCCTGGCCGCTCTCGATGAGGAAATGGCAGAATGGATGTTCGATTTGGTGGCGGAAGCCTCGTGCGCCGTCATTATGGACGGGCCGGACGATGAGAAGGGCGCCTATGCGCTCATGGCCGCCCTGGAGTTGCCGCTTCAAGCTAATTTGAGTCAGCCGCTGGGGTTGAAGATTGATCCCGTGGCGACCGCCGATCTCCTCCATCGCCATTTGCAACTGCCCGCTGGGGTCGTCGTGCGGGTCGAGCCCCGCCTCCTGACCGATGCAACCCTCGAAGGGTTAACGCTACAAACGTTAAACGAACATTTGGCGAGCATCGCTGACTCGCAACGCACTCAGGCGATCGCGTCTCGTCTCTATCCTCCGGTGGAAAACACGGCGTTTCTCTTCTTTCAGCTCATCGGCATGCCCGATCCGGGATTGCCGGACTCGCTGGAGGAACCGGAACGTCGGGCGCTGCTTGAAGGACTGGTCGCCCAGTGTGCCGAATTGGCCCTGGCACCGGATACCTTGGAGGTGCCGGTCTATGCGTCGTATGCCCTCTTCGACGCGCAGAATGCCGTTCGACTTCACCGGTTGGCCGACGAAACTGCTGCGGTGTGGCGCGACCTCGACCCCATGGTACGGGCACGCACCATCGCCCACCTCCACACGCAATGTGGCAATGGGGTGTACATGCCGGTCTGGACGGATCTCTTCGATCCGGAATTGCCCGAGGACCATGGCCCGGTATGGACATCGCCGGATGTGTGGGTGTTCACGGCCGACCTTCCCATCGAGTGGCCGGGCGAAATGCTCACAAATCGCCTGCTGGCCGAGGGCTGCACGCGATTCGAGAACCACATCGTCGAAGCACCGGAGAACTAGCGGGCTGAGGACATACACCGGGAACGGTTTCCGGACGGGGCGAGGCTCACGATTCGCGATTGTCGGACGAGACGCTGCGGGCTGCTCCACCCTCCCTCTAAAGCGGACGACATCGATTCACATCAAGTAGGAGCTGCTTGGCTGACCCATCGCGATTCGGTGCCATCGTTGTTGTCACGGTGCTCAGCTGTGTGGTGTTGGGCGCGGTTTGGGGTTTTGTGATCTATGTGATGCCTCAGACTGACAGCCTGCCGCAGCGACCCGCGCAATCTCTTCCCACTCCATCATCCCCACCGTCCCCATTACCAGCTTTGAGCCTCGATATTCCGACGACGCCCGACCATTCCGCTCCGACGGTGCAGGTGAAGGAGGTGCCCGCTGCCGAGGCGGCGCCGCTGGAACGGCCCGAATCTGAGGGCGTGCGACTTCCATTCGGTATGGATGTGAAATGTGCGATGGAAATGGATAGCCTGTGTCCCGAGGACGAGGTAAACCGGGGAGTGTGCCTGCAACGCAAAGCGGCGCAACTGTCCATTCCCTGTCGTCCGATCCTGCGTGAGCGGCTCGTGAGAATGAAAGAGAATATGCAACAGATGCGGGTGGCATGCGAGGCAGACCGTCGACAGTATTGTCGCGGCGAGGCGTTAAGCGGAGGGGCGATCGTTCAGTGTTTGGAAGCCCATGCGCAGGAAGTGTCGGATCAATGTTTTAAATTCCTACCAAAACGCGGCCGGCTGCTGAACTAGCCCGAACTATTCATGAATGCCTGCTATGTCGTCGATCTTCTCGTCCGGCGGGGTTTTTCTCGTTCGGCCTCCTCGACGGATTGTACGTACACCTACGTGGCATTTACGTGTGAGAAGCTCCGGCGGACTTCGGTCTCGCGGCGGCATTCATGAATAGTCGAGGCTAGCAGACTTTCAACCTCCTGCGAAGGAGACGCGAGGGCGTTTCCTCAGGTCCTGCACGAGGAATCGCATCGTGATGCCTGCCACTTCCACCACGTCTGCATGCCGGAGGGTGTGCTCTCCCTGAACCGGCCGTCCGTTGACGAGGATGCGTTTGCCGCTCTCGGTCGAGCTCACCACATAACCGTCTCCTCGTCGACTGATCACCGCTGCGGTTTTCGGGGCAAACCAGCCGGTGAGAGTGATCACCGCGTCGTCCTGCGCCCCGATTAGCGAGACATGCTTGGTCAGGCGATACTGAGGCTGACTCGTCTTACCCGATAGGATCTCTACCAGACCGACCTTTTGCTCAGGCACCCCGCGTTCTCCGACACGTGAATCCGACACCAGCACCGTGCTGTCGGTAACCTGGATCTCGCTTGCAGGCGTGGCGGTTGTCGGCGTCAGTGGCTGTGCTCGAAAAATCAGACGGTGTGCGCCAATGCGAATGCTGTCGGTATCTTGAAGTTGTCGCCGGTCGATTTTCTGCTCATTGACGAACGTCCCGTTGGTGCTATGGAGATCTTCCAAGAACAGGACTTTCTGTACCTGGGAAATGCGCGCATGGTGCCCCGAGACGGCGACGTCTTCCAGGCACAGGTCGTTATCGCTTTTTCGGCCGATCGTGAAGGGCGTATGGGAGACCTCGATCTCCTTGGTTCCACCTTGCGGTGCTTTGACGAGGAGTCTGGTTGATGGGGATTGGTTCTCGTACATGATCGTTCCTTAGTATGAGTCGGTTGAAGGCGCAGCGAAGAGATGGGTGCGAAGCCGATTCCACAGTCCTGGCTTGTTCTGGTGCAGCATCGCGACGATGACGGTCGTATTGTCGGTTCCTCCGGCGGCATTTGAGAGGGCGATGAGGCGATCAGAGACGCTCTGCGGGTCTTTCGAGCCATGCATGGCGCGAAAGATGGTGTCTGCCGATACTCCGGCGGTCAGACCATCGGAGCAGAGCAGCAAGACATCGCCGTGCAAGACGGGAAGTTCTGCCAATTCGACCTCGACGGTGGCGTGGGCGCCGACGGCGCGGGTCAACACATGTCTGTGGGACATGTGTTCGGCATCGTCGGCGGCCAAGAGCCCGGACTGCACTTGTGCCTGTACCAACGAATGGTCGGTGGTCAGTGGGTGGAGCAGGTTGCCGCGCCCCAGGTAGAGGCGACTGTCGCCGACGTGGGCGATCGACAGGACAGGCCCGACGAGCCAGGCAGCCACCACCGTGGTGCCCATTCCGCTGTATTCGGCGTGACGTGTGGCCTCTTGATGTACGGTGAGATTGGCCAGTCGAATGGCACTGGCCAAGCGGTTGGTCGCAGTCGAAAATTCAGGACGTGCCACGCCGATCAGTGGGAGCAAAGGATCGGCGGCGGCATCCGCGAGGTGACGGGGAATGATCTCAATCGCGCGGCTGCTGGCGACTTCACCTGCCCGGTGGCCTCCCATGCCGTCGCACACGATGAACAGACCACTGGAGGGATCGGCGTGAAAGCGGTCTTCATTGTGGTGGCGGGTGAGGCCGACATCTGATGAGGCCCCATGTGTGAGCAGCAAAGAGTGCATGGCCGATTCTATCTTGGCATCACCTGAAAGACGTCACGGAGGTCTTGGGCCATGTCGCTGGCGTGTCGGTATCGGTTGGGTATCTCTTTTTGTAGCGCTCTATCCAGAATAGATTGGACCCGCGTCGGCAGATCCCGGCGATACTTGAGCAATGGAGGATGCGGAGCCTTCGCGATACGCGTCACAAGGGCCGCCATGTTTTCGGCATCAAACGGGCGTTCGCCGCTCAGGAGTTCGAACAGCACCACACCCAGGGAGAATACATCGGATCGGCCATCCACATCTTTGCCGGTCGCCTGCTCCGGCGACATGTACCGGGGAGTGCCGAGAATCATACGTGTCTGGGTCTTCGAGGCGCTGGCCATCTTGGCGATACCGAAATCCATCACCTTCACCAGCCGCTGTTTTAGAATCATGATGTTGGCGGGCTTCACGTCGCGGTGGACCACCCCTTGGCTGTGCGCGTAATCGAGAGCCTCCGCAACGGTGGCCACGATCTGCAGGGATTGTTTCGCGGGGAGGATCGTCGACTTCTGGCAATAGCAACTGAGCAGCGTGCCTTCGAGATATTCCATGGCAATGTAGGCTAGGCCGTCCTGCTCCCCGGCATCGTAGACAGTCACAATGTTGGGGTGGGACAGCCGTCCGGTCGA
>CAZBNV010000014.1:0-86685 GCA_964493335.1 uncultured Nitrospira sp. | reverse complement strand
TCATTCCCTTCAGACGCTCCCGCTGGGCTGCCAGGATTCTCGGATGACCCGCCGCATAAGAGAAGTATTTTCGATAAATAATATCCATGGTTCGCGCAAAGGCATCTTGATCACGACTGGACATGGATGATCCGTCGCTACGCCAGGTAAATTCTGCCGTCGTGTGAGGGATGTGCGCGAAGGCATATTGTGTGGCGAGTCTGATCCACAGGTCCCAGTCTTCATGCACGAACAGGCTCTCGTCGAACAGTCCGACTTCATCCAGACAGGACCGGCGATGCATCAGGCAGAGGACCGGAATATAGTTCTCGACGAGCAATCGAGGGGCGGCGAAGTCTGAGGAATGTGGCCGATCGCGACCAGCTTCGGCCATGACTCCATTCACGTGGTGTTCGATAACACGCCAGGCATCCGAATAGGCGACTTGGTGCTCACCGCGTTCGAGACACGCGACGAGCGTGCCTAGGTGATCGGGCAGGAAACGGTCGTCGTCATCGAGATAGGCGATATAGGTGCCTTTCGCGAGACGAAGACCGGTATTGCGTGATGCGGCCAACCCCCGATTGTGATCGTGGTTCACCAGGGTGATGCGTTCCGCCTGGTTCATGTCTGCTACAACGGATTCGACCGGGATGGTTCCGTCATTGACCACGATGACTTCGAAATCCTGATACTGCTGCCGATTCACACTGTCGAGCGCGGCACGCAACCGGTCAGGCCGGTTGTGCGTCGGCACAATGACCGAGACCATCGGGGGCCTGGTATAGGCGATGGATGGCGAGACAGCAGTCGCCGTGCGGCGACAGGCCCACACCTGGTAGATCGGCATGAGCTTCAAAGTCCGAAGTTGGTGGGGTGTGGCGACTGGAAAATACCGCAGCGAGGGAATCTCGATCGGGATCCGTTCTAGGCCCACATGACGAAATCCCCCGTCGCTCAATAACTGACCGAGCTGTTGTTCCGTCACCCAATCTTCCACAGGCTGATTTGGCGGAGCGATCTTTTGCCACTCATTCCACACATCTCCTCTCGGCGTCGTCAGAACGAGATACCCATCGGAAGTGAGAAGTTGCGCCAGCTGATGAACGAATGCCGGCTTGTTCGCGTGCGGAACATGTTCGATGACTTCCGAGCAGAGGACGATGTCGAACGGCTTGAAGTCTGGGCGTGCCAGCACCGTTTCGGGCGTCCCAGCTTCAAACCGGAGATGGGGAAACATGCGTCGCGCATGCTCGATCACCCCTGCAACCGGTTCAATCCCTTCGCAGGTGCCGTAGGCCGTCGCAAGATTCGTCAGCCACCCGCGGCCGCATCCCACATCAAGAATCCGCAAGGTGCGCTTAAGTTTGTTTTGGCGCGTCTCTCGCAAAATATATTCAAGAAACGAGGCGATTTTTGACCAGCGCGCGGCCTCGTCGGGGTTCGGGTCAGGGGTTGACCAAGCCGGTTTATTGACAAACAGATCCACGTAAAACGCATTCTGATCCATAGTTGCCTCGGCTGATGAGGGCGGAATCGTTTGAGGGGTCTGCTGGTTCACTGAGTTAATCTTGGGGGGAAGGGGATCACTTAGCTTTGGGGTCGTTGCTCCTGCCCCTCGTTGCTCGGTCGACAGCCCGTAGTCTGGTAATTGTCCGGTTCGAATCCACTCCAGCGTGGCCTGCAGGCGACGTTCGGCCGTGTGATATAGCCTGATTTTGTTCTGTGCCTGTTGCGCCAGCGCGTTGGCAAACGCACGATCATGCAGGATGCGATCGATGTGTTGAGCCAGTGCGCCCGGGTCGTCCTGTTGGAACAGCAGGATGTCTCTCTCAGGTTCGAACAAGCTCAAATTTTTCGGATGACCGGGGATATTCCAGGAAATCACTGGCCGTCCCGCCGCCATGGCCTCGATGACACGGCCGCCATAAAATTTGGCCAAGCTCGGTAAGTTCACAATAGCCGGCCATTGCGGAAGCTGCGCCATCCAGTCGGTGAACTCTGCAAGCCGGATTTGCTGCAATGCCTGCACGTATTCAAGGACGGCGGATTCGGTCACGGCATGACCTTCACGCAGGAATTGGGTGGCCGTCTGTTGCAGTTGATCGAACAACTGCTGGTTCTTGGTCTGAGGCTGTGCCGCCTTGGCGCAATGGAGCCGGCTGGTGAGAAGTGAGTGGCTCACCCAATTCTGACGCCGTCCATAGGGCGTGCCGTGGAACACGGCTTGTGATTGCGTGGGGCCACCGGCGGGAGAGATGATGAATCGTTCCGGGACCATCGGCGGCCACCAGAGTGCGTTGGCTAATCCGCGCGCGTTGAGCTCGGCGGCGTCTTGCTCATCAGGTGCCAACACGTGGGTCAGATAGGGAAGCTGCGCCTCAAGTTGTCCCTGCCGACTTCTCAACTGCGGCGCCCAGGCATAGTCTTCCGCATCATAACGCAGCGACTCCATAAGCACTCCGACCCGCACCGGCGCCAATTCCGCCACCCACTCCAGCGTGGCGGCGTCGAGCGGGGTATGAATCAGCCACAGCCACACTTGGTCGAAGTGCTGACCCGCTAGGGCTTTCTTGGCATGGTAGACCCAGGATGCCGGAGTTGAGCAGGGATTCTCGGCGATGGCTGGAATGGTCACACACTCGACTCCGCTGGCCAACAGACCTTCCTGGACGCCGAAGGCCGCGCTGTACGTCCATGGACGTGCGCGAGCCCAGGTTTGGAAATCTAGCTGAATCAGCAAGGCGCGCGGCTTGGCGCTTACGGCAGGTAGCGTCCTACCCGTCGAGACTGTCCGGATCTGCGCACTATCTTCCGGTTCCCTTGTCACAACGAGCCTCGCCGGCCGGTATCGTTGCTCACGCCATCGTTGAAAATCACGATCTGCTGCGGGGTCCCGGCGGGTGAGGTGATGAGGAATGCGATCTGGCGAACACGCCACATTCGACATGTCGAATCTCTCCCATCCCGTACCGCGCTTGCGGACAGCCCAGCATCCAGCCACATGGGAGACCTCACCAAACAATTCCCCGACAGCCAATGTCACGCCGGGATGGTATTCGTGGCCCGAGTGCGGATCCCGGATGTAATCCGATTCAATCTGTGTTCGTGCATAGGCCTCATCGATCTCGAAGCGTTGGCGCTCGAGATCATCGCCACACAACACTCCCCCGTCCTTGATCAGCGCCGCGGCTGCCGTGATGTCAGCCAACACTGCCGCGTAGGAATGATCACCGTCGACGAATACGAGATCAAAATAGTTGCGTGGAAGGGCCGGCAACATGACCGTGCTGGCTCCTCTCAGGGACAATACAATAGGCGCATGCCCCGAAGCCGTGATGTTGTGAATAAACAGGTCGTAAATCGTATCTTTGGCCAGGGCCTCGGACATCTCGCGGTACACGGCCGCATCCGGACGCTTGGCTACGTCAAAGTACGGCTTCCAGGGATCGACGCAGACCACACGACCATTCGCCTCATGAAACCGGGTCAACGCATCGGCCCATGTGATCGCCGATCCACCCGCCCAAGACCCGACCTCCAGAATATGAAAAGGGTCCGCTCCATTTCGGGCGCTTTCCAGGCGCACCAGCTCCTGCATCACCACGTGACGAAGGGGAAGTCCTTGCGAGGCCCACATTACACGGCCAAAATACGGACGCATCTGTTCGCGACAGAATTGATAGTACTCGACGTCCAGGGGAGTGACTTCGTTCGATCCAGCATCACCATGCGGCATAGCAGTCCCCTTATGGCTGTGACTGGTCATTCCGGCGAATCACATCCGGATATTCGGGATTCATCCATCCGTCGGCCGGCTCGATGACCATGTTCGCCCGGAATTCTTCACGGGGCAGATAGGGATACATATCCTCAATGGGTGTCTTCCATCCGAAAATTCTAGGCTCGTAGGTGTGGAACTCGTGCATGTCCACATCACAGACCACCGGACCGTCGAAACGAAGCACCTCGTCGATTCTCGCATCCATCTCGGCATGATTCCCGATGGCCACGGTCTTGATGCCATAGGCCTGGACGAGTTTGAGAAAGTCGGGCGGGTTGTATCCTTTGGGCCCGCAGGCCTCCGCGCGTCCTTGAAAATTCGTCTCCTGGTAGGCCTTGGTAATGCCATAAATATGGTTGTTCAGGATGAACGTCTTCACTTTGACGCCATAATTGACGAAGGTCTGCAGTTCTTGAGGATTCATATTGAATCCACCGTCGCCGATGGTGCAGACCACCTGACGCGCGGGATCCGCAAACCAGGCGCCCATGGCGCCGGCAAAGGAGAAGCCCATCGGCGAATTGCCGTTGTTGGTCAGGTTTCGCTGCCCATATTTGGTTTCGAACGCGTGGTTGCTGACGACGATGTTCCCGCCGCAGTCACCCACGAGAATGTCCCTGGCGCCCATCTTTTCGGACAAGCGCCGCATGAACGCATAGGGATGCACACGTTCTCGTTGGGCAAAAAACTCCGGGCGAACCGGGTCGTATTGACGTTTCCATTCCATCACCCGTGCCGTCCAACCCGAGTAATCGGGCAGCGGCCTGCTGCGTCGATCGAGCGCAGCGAGCAGGCGCCGGGTGAAAACCTTGGCATCACACAGGATGTTCACATCGAAGGGCACTTGCTGAAATTTCCGCTGCACCATGGCCGGATCGATCTCTACTAGATACTTCGTGGCTTGGCGCGCAAAGCTCTGCACATTTCCTCCGGTGATGCGCCCGGAGATGCGGCTGCCGATGGAGAGGAGCAAGTCGCTGTTCTGAATGCCGAAGTTTCGTCCGGCTCCGCCATAGGTGCCGACGCGGCCGCCGTAATTTTCGTAGTCGGATGTGATGACATCCAACGCATTCCAGGTGGGGAAACATGGCACGTTCAACCGCCGGCCCAATTCGCGCACGTCATCCTGCGCATCGGCCAAGCGCACGCCGCCGCCAACCAGAATGACCGGCCGTTCCGCTTTCTGAAGTTCCGCGAGGAACCGCCCGATCTGCTCATCCACCACCGTGAGATTGAAACTCGCGGCCGCCGGGGGTTCGAAGCCGATAAGTTGTTTGGCATCGATGAGTGTTTTTTGCACGTCCAGGGGGATGTCCAGCAGCACGGGCCCCGGCCTCCCCTGCTGGCTGAGCCACAGGGCTTTTTCCAGTTCAAACCGGACGTCGTCCGCCTTCACAATCATCTTGGCGTATTTGGTCACTGGTGCCGCCATTGCGACGATGTCCGTCTCCTGAAATCCAATTTGCCGGATGGACGGATCGGGCCGGAGGAAGCGCGAATTGATCTGACCGGTGAGAAAGACACAGGGAATGGAATCGTAAAAGCAGTTTCCCATGGCGGTCAGCAGATTCATTCCGCCCGGCCCGCTGGTGGCAATCGCCACTCCGGGCAGTCCTTTGACCTTGGCATACCCTTCTGCCGCGAAGCCGCCGGCCTGCTCATGCATCACCGCAACATATTCCGTGGCGCCCGTGCGGGTAAACGCATCGATCAAGTCGCCATTGGCGGCGCCATAGACGACAAACATCTTGTCGATGCCCCGTTCCGCCAGCGTGTTAATGATGAAGTCCGCGACCTTGATCATGGAGGCTCCTTCCCTCTGCTTCTAGGCAGCCGGTGTGGCTGCGACATCATGGTGACGGCGGCGCACCCGATGACCGCACATCTCTTTCACATGGGCAGCGATGTGCTCTCCAAATGTCTTGTGCAGCATGCTCAGGTAGTTCGGATGGCCGAAATATTCTAAAAATGCGCGATCTCGGAAAGCCAAGACCTTTTTGGCCGCAAGGCATTCGGTGGGCAAGGGGCAGCTGTCGTAGGCATGTTGTGAATAGCCGATCCAGCCCGGCCCTCCCCTGTCATCCGGCAAGGCCCATCGTTTTTGTTTCGCGAGCGCGTAGAGCGCTGACCCGGGATAGGCCATGGCACAGTAGAAGTTGGCCCATTCCGTGTTGAGCGTGAGGGCGAGATCCAAGGTCGCCCGCATACTTTCCAAGGTATCGTCAGGCAATCCGAAGATATAGTTGGCGGCGACATGAATGCCGTACGAGCGAATCTTGTCGACCGTCGCGACGATGTCACGTTCGCCAAATCGGCCTTTTTCTACGCCGTCCCTTACATGTTGACTGCCGGATTCGATGCCCAGTCCGAGCCAAGTAAATCCCGCTCGAGCCAATTTTGCCAAGACCTCGTCCTGCACGGTATCCACTCGCGCGTAGGCCCAGATATTGAGTCGGTAGCCCCGTTCGATGATCCGATCGCAAATGCCGATCACATGGCGTCGATTCAGGACAAACATCTCATCCGGAATCTTGATGTTGGTGACCCCATACTCCCGCACCAGCCGGTCGATCTGGCCGATGACGTTGTCCGGGCTCCAGGTCCTCAGCATGGGCGTGGTGAAGGGCGCATTGATGCAGCAAAATGAACAGGTGAAGGGGCAACCCAAGCTGGTCTGCAGCGAGGCATAGGGGGACCTCGCATCCAAATTCCCGAAGCAATGCCAGTTATGGGCGCGATACCGAGTCATATCGAGGAGATCCCAGGCTTGGCCAGGCACATCACGGTCCAAATTCGTCAGGAGCGGCGCAGGCGCATTACCAACCGAAGAGCCGTCCTCCCTATGCCACAGGCCTGGAACGTCACGTAGGGAATGCTGCGGGGCTCGCAAGGCGATCAACAATCCGAGAATGGTGGCGGGGCCTTCGCCCTGACAGACATAGGTATAGGGCTCCTCAAGCAAGGTACGCTGGGGCAGCGCTGAGGGATGCGTCCCCATGACCAGGGTGGGAATGTCGCTGAGGGCATTCAAGATCTCGCAGACCTTTCGGCCGGCCGGCATGCATTGGGTGGAGGCCGATGGTTGTTGGCCATAGATGACAAAGACCGCCAGCCTGGGAGAAATGACGGCGATCTGCTGCGCGGTCTGTTCGTGGTTTAACCCTTGGGCTTCTGCATCCAGGATGGCGACCGAGCAGCTGTGCTGCCGCAGATAGGTCGCAATCAAACCGGACCAGACCGGTGGCTCGATCGCCGCCAGATCCCGGCTCAGATCCTGGTAGACCTGCACCCGGCTGGGAGGGGTCACGAGCAATACGTCAAGCGGCTTGGACACGGCAACCTCCCAGATTCTGCGCAAAAGCGATCGTGCGGGAGACGCCTTCGAGGACATCTTCTTCCTGCCCGCAGGTGGCCAGCCGAATGAACGACGTGTAGGCCGCCCCAAAACTACGGCCCGGCGTGACAGCCGTTTGTTGTTCATCGAGCAGTCGCCGGCAAAAGGTCATGTCATCGAGATTGGTGCGGGCGATGTCGACAAAGAGATAAAACCCCGACTCCGGAGCGTGGCAGCGCAAGACTCCCGAACGGTTGACGTGGTCGGCGCAGGTTCCGATCAGGCGCGCACTGCGAGCCCGAATCTCCGCTACGTACTTGTCCATGATCCCAAGTCCGGCGAGGCAACCCAGTTGAGTGAAAGCGGGAAGACAGGAATAGAGCGTTGAATTGGACAGCGCCAGTTTGGTCGTGACCGCTTGATGGGCCAGCGCGTAGCCGGTCCGGAATCCCGGAATAGAAAACACCTTTGAAAATGAGGAGATTGCCACCACATGCCCTGCCTGTGGTGACGCCAGCGTGGTGAAGGATCCGTCGAATGTCAGATCGGCGTAGGTTTCATCACTCAACAGCCAAATCCCCGCTTCCTCGCAACGGCTGGCAAGTTCTCGCACAATGGCCGGTAAGTACAGGGCTCCGGTGGGATTGTTGGCGTTGTTCAGGATAATCGCTTTCGGCTTGGCTCCGAGTGCGGTTTCCACGCTCTCGCGCGTGAGGTGAAAGCCCTCTGCTTCAGCCAGCTGTACGGCAGTGACGTGAAGCCCTAGGTGGCTCGCCGCGGCCCAGTAGGAGGGAAATGCCGGCGTAAACAACACGACGCGGTCATCTGGATCGCAGGTAATGTCGAGAAATTGGTGAATCAGCAGATTCGCGGGGCTGATGACGACATGGGCATCCGTCAACGCGTGCCCCGTCAAGGATGCGTATCGAGCCGCCACTGCCGCGCGCAACTCTCTGATGCCCGCCATCGGCGCATAGCCGAGCTGTCTGGCTCGAAGCGCTTGCATCGTCGCGTCAATGATTTGAGGCGGAGGGGCCATCCGTGGGTTGCCCAGCTCTAAGTGATAGATATACTGGCCCTGCCGTTCCAACACTTGGGCGCGATCCAGCACCCGAAACATCTCCTGGCCGATCAATCGCTCTCCCCGAGCTGAGAAGGAGAGTGTCTGAGCGACCGGGGCAGCGAGCGCAGTGCGAGGCGCCATTACGAAACCGATCCTTGTGCATGATGGAGGGACTGTAGCGGCAGGTGGGCCGACGTCTCTTGCCAGACATCTCGGAAGCGCGCCAGTCGATCGGGGGTTCCGATATCGTACAGTGAGCTTGCGGTCACGAATCCATAGAACCCTTGCGTCACCAGCTGGGGAAACAGGTCTCGCTCCAGAGACCAAGGGCTATTGGGTGGAAAGAGCGATGAGACCGCGCGGTCAAACACATAGATGCCCGCATTGTCATAGCCGGTCGCGCGAACCCGTGGTTTTTCAACCATCGAGAGCACACGATCGTCCTCGCCCAGCATCACAGCACCTGTGTCTTGCCGGTCCTCCTGATGGGTCAGCGCGATGGTCGCGCGCGCCCGTTTGAGCGCATGAAAGCGCAAGAGCCGCGCCGGATCGATCTCGCAAAGGGAATCCCCGTTCAGCACCAGGACCGGATTGCTCCGCACCAATGTCATGGCTTGTGCCAGAGCTCCGCCGGTTCCGAGCGGCGCGGGGTCGCGGATAAACATCGTGTCGTAGGACCCGCGATGGCGGCCGAACCATTCTTCGATCATCTCGCCGCGGTGACCCGTGCTGAAAATGAATCGGCGGGCGCCGTGGCGCAGGAAATGCTCGACGATCAGGGATACGAATGGACGGCCGTGAATCTCGGCCATCGGTTTCGGACGGTCCTGGACTACGGATTGAAGCCGAGTGCCCAGCCCTCCGCACAGAATGATGACATCGCAGTCTGCAAGCGCGCCCATCGTCAGGCTGCCTTTCCTATGAGAGAGGCTTTCAGTTGGGAAGCCGTCTGGGCCGAACTCTGCGCCCACACGTCATCCAGCATGAGATGGTCTTCCTGATAAAACACGATCTGACTCCCCAGCCCTTCAAATTTGAACGGCACCTGTAACAACCCCGGCAAGGCCAGGCGGATCCGTTGGTGGTCTTCAGGCTTTGCAAAAAACAACATGAACCCCCCGCCCCCTGCGCCCAATAACTTTCCGCCGAGCGCCCCGGCTCCCCTGGCTGCGGTGTAAATATCGTCGATGGCCGGCGTGGTAATGCGGGATGTCAGACGGCGTTTCAGCATCCAGGCCTCATGTAGCAATGTTCCGAACTCAGCCAGATCGCGCTCGCCGGTGAGCACGGCAATGCCTTCTTCGACCATCTGCAGCATGGTGAAGAGTTCAGCCTGGCGTTGTTTTGTACGGTTGATTTGCTCACGGGCCACCTCGGAGGCGATCCGTGAAAACCCCGTGAAATAGAGTTGCAGGTGGTCCTGGAACGCGGCAAGGCGTTCCGGCCGCATCACGATCGGGGTATGGCCGATCTCCCCATTCTGAAAGAAATTGACCCGGCAGAGGCTGCCTTGCGCGGCAAGCACCTGATCCTGGCACCCGACGGCTTCCCCCAGCACATCCTGTTCGACATGAATCGCCGCCTGCGCGAGCTGCGCTTTACTGGGCATGATGTGCTGCAATGCGTACAGCGTGTGAAGCAGGCCCACGGTAAACGAGGAGCTGGACCCCAGCCCCGTGCGGGCAGGCAAGTCCCCGTCGTGATGAATTTCGAGTCCGTCGTTGAGATTGAGATACTTAAGGACGCCGCGGACCGCCGGATGCTCGATCTCCTGATGATTGTTCACCAGCTCGATGCGTGAATAGGCAATGCGGGTGCGATGCTCAAAAAACGGCGGGAGACGCCGACAGCTGATGTAGCAATACTTATCGATCGTCGTGGCGAGGACAGCCCCGCCGTGTTCGCGAAACCACACCGGATAATCGGTGCCACCTCCGAAAAATGACATACGGAAAGGGGTGCGGCTGATGATCATCGTGCACGTCCTTCCTGGCGCGGTCCCGCTTTACACATTGGCATATTGTCCGGCTTTGATGATCGTGTAACACTTGACCAACTCACGGATTCCACGTTCCAAGGACCACTCCGGCTTGAACCCGGTCGCCAGTAAACGCTGATTGGACACGATGTAGTCCCTTTTATCAGGGTCCTCGCCGATGGGCGCTTCAAAGGATACGAAGTGGGGAATCATTCGCTGGATCTCACGGCAGAGTTCGAGTTTCGACAGGTTCGCGTCATCCAGCCCTACGTTGTAGGGCCGATCCTGCATCTCGCTGAAATGGTCGATCGCATGAAGGAATGTGCGCACGACATCTCGCAGGTGAATGTAGTTTCGCTTGCAGTGGCCTTCGAAGACGACGACCGCTCGATCGTGCACGGCATGCCAGACAAAATCGTTGACGAGTAAATCCATGCGCATACGGGGTGATACCCCAAATACCGTCGCGAGACGTAGGGTAATGGCGTTGCCACGATCCAGCACGACCCGCTCCGCTTTCACTTTGGTTTCACCATACAAACTGATGGGACGAAGCGGAGAGTCTTCCGTGCAAGGCACTCCCGGCGTTCCAATCCCATACCCGCTGTTGGTGACGGGAAAAATAATTCGCTGTTGTGGCGAAGAGAGTTTGCAGAGCAGTTGCACCGCTTCATAATTCACCGTGTAGGCCCCGATCCGGTCTCGGTCGCAGAGGGGGGCGCCCACTAAGGCCGCGAGCGGGATGATGATGTCCGCATGTCGCAGCAAATCAGTGATCAATCGTTCATCTCGACAGTCGCCGCGAACCACCTGAAATGCGTCCTCGCCACAGCAGTCCATCAGGCTGTTTTGACGATAGAGAAAATTATCGAGGACCGTCACCCGATATCCCCGATCAAGCAGTTGCCTGCTGAGCACGGAGCCGATATAGCCGGCTCCGCCGGTTACGAGCACCTGTGTTGCGGTTGTCGTCATGGTCGAACAAGCTCCCCTATGCGTGAGGATCGTGAGGTTGCGGCAGTCGTGCCGGCGCAGCCTGCCAACCGAGCGCAGGCTGATGAGGGACATATGCAGCGGACATATGGCTGCGCGAGTTGCGGGAGAGACCAGTTCATTCAGCGGCCTCCAGTACCACCCGGGCGATCTGGGCCACGTCCTGCTCGTTCATCAAGGCGTGATTGGGCAGGAAGAACCCGCAGTGGTGCACTCGATCAGCCACGGGAAAGCTGGCTTTCCCATAGCGGTTCACCCAGAAAGGATGCAGGCCCAAATTGCCGGCGGAGAAAATCCGCGTCTCGATTCCTTCGGCGACGAGCGCTCGAACAATCCGTCGCCGTTGTTCCGGTGAGTCCGCGAGCAGGCCGAAGGAAATGCTGGACACCTTACTGTTCTTGGGCGGACGTTGCGTGTAAAACCGGGCTCCGAGCCGCTGCAGATACAGCTCATGGTTCGCCTGCCGGCGACCGGTCATCCAATCCAGCTTGCGCAGCTGCTCAATGCCGATAAACGCGTTCAGGTCAGTTGACCGCAGATTGAAGCCTGGCTCATAAAACACAAAGGGAGAGTGAAAGTCGTCGATCTGATACTCCGAGACCAATGCTTGATGGCGGGCGGGAGCGAGGTCCTTGCTCCAGCCATGGCTGCGCAACATCAACAGCAGATCGGCCAGCCGCTTGTCGCTTGTGGACACCATGCCGCCTTCGATGGTGGACATCTGGTGGCCGAAATAGAATGAGAAGCTTGCCATGTCGCCGAAACTTCCCACCTTTTTGCCTTGGTACTCCGCTCCGATTGCGGCGCAGGCATCTTCCAGAAGATAAAACCCGTAACGATCTTTGAGCGCCTGCAATTCATTCATGCGATGCGGGACGCCAAGCACCTGTACCAACAGCACCGTGTGCGGCTCATGGCGTTTCAAGAGGTCTTCCAGATGGTTCAGATCGAGCCCGAATGTGTCCGGATCCGCTTCGCACATGATGGGCGTAAAGCCAAACTGGATGGCGGGGGCGATGGACGTCACCCATCCGACGCTGGGCACGATCACGCTCGTGTTGCGCAAGGTGCCTGAGCGGAGAAGCGCGTAATACATCAGTAGGTTGGCCGATGAACCGGAATTGCAGTTGACCGAATAGGGACGCCCCACCCATTCCGACCATTGTCGTTCGAAGTCGAGGGTGATCACCCCTTTTGTGAGTCGCGGATAGGTGCGCAGCCACGCGATCAGCCGATCGATGTCTTGTCGATCGATCGTGTCTTGCGCGAGGCACCATCGAGGATTGAGTCCGGCACTATGGGCATGAAGAGTCATAATCGTCATCCCTCTTGCGCTTCTGAGTGTTTCCTCAGGTCCGTCGAAGGACGCGAGGCGGCATGAGATGAACAATCAAGATGTATGCCACTGACGGGTTAGGCGAGAGTGGGAGAAATTCGGGGGAGTTGCGAGTAATGCGAAAGGAAGAGCCGCGTGCGGACGGGTAAAAATTTCCTAGTCGGCGGCAACCGCTGCAGCCTAGGGCGACTCGAACGAGTGTCGCTGCAGAATGAAGGATTCGAGCGCTTTCTGTACCGACCCTCCCCAGCCGCGATATTCGATCGTTTCCTTGCCGTCGAACCGAAACTCCAAGCCCAGCTGTGTCTCCCCGCCCTGCATCGCGACGTTTCGAACCAAGCCGGCTAAATTGCCGACTCGACCGGTGCCCACGATCTCAAATTCCACTCGGAGGACCATGCCGGGCAAAAAATCCCGCATTGGTCGTTGCAGGAGGACTGCGCAGCCTGCGGCGCTCAAGTCTATGAGCAACCCCCCGATGTGCGTCAATGTTCCTGACGGTTGAGCAGGGACTCCGTCATTTACATGACGGAGTAGGATCGGTTCGTTCGCCTGCATCCGACCATGTTTGCGAAGGGGCACCTCATCGAGAGTCGAGGGAAACGCCAGCAGCACAAAGGGAAAGGGCTCCACTTGGGTTGCCAGCACCTCGCTGTGGTAGCCGATCATTTTCCCTTGATAGATGTACCGCAGTATCACGCGCGTCCCCAGACTGCAAGGAATGGGTTTTCCTAGATGGAACGGCCATTCGCAAATCAGCCAACTGCCCTGCTTCCAGCCCAGAACGGACGAACCGTACTGGGTGTGTGTCTCATCCTGAGACAACGTGAGTTGTAGTGAGAGGCCCACAGCAAGGAAGGCGGATGGTGAACGGGGGACGACATGGTCACTCACAAGGTTTCTCCTCTCCCGCGGACGAAACTGCACAAACGGACCCTCATAGGCGATATCGGTGCAATCCCGCACATTCTAAAGCGATGCGCCGCTCTAATTGGGATGCAGAGAGTTAAGGATGGCTCGACATCAACCGATATGAACCCAACGGCAGAGACAAGCCAATCACATCCTCACGCGTCTCATGATCCGCGCGCGCCATCAGGCATAGCTCAGGTATGAATTCTACCAAACGCATTCCTGTCGCCCAGTTAAAACTCGGGATGTATATCGTGGGCATGGATCAGCCCTGGTATCGCACGCCGTTTCTTCTTCATAAGTGGCTCGTGATGAATCCCGATGACATTACTCTACTCATGCGACAGGGCATACGTGAGGTCACCATTGACCTGGAGCGCGGCCTGGACGTCGGAGATGTTGCGGAGGAGAAGGGCGCCGTGGTGAGCAGTGAAACGGTTGCCTCTGAACCGCCGACCGATGAGCCGCCGGCCCCGTCCGATCAGGTCGATGCTCCTCTGGACACGATTGCCCAGCAGGCCGCGGCGGCCAAGGCAGCCTACCGGGATGCTCTGGAGGCGATGGAACGGATATTTAACGAACTCGAAGTCGGACAGTCACCGAAGATCGTGACCCTCAAACACATTGTCACGGGTCTGATGAGCCGGATTCTTGCGCATCCTGAATCGATGATGACCGAGTTCTTTCTCGAAAAAATGCGGCGCTACGATCGCACGCTCGCGTCCCATGCCATGGATGTGTGTGTGCTCGCCCTTATCGTCGGAGTTGAATACGGCTGTGGAGAAGGCGACCGTGAAACGCTCGGTGTCGGGGCACTGCTCCATGACATCGGCTATGTGCGCCTCCCGCGGAGTGTCTACCGGAAATCAAGCGCGCTGACCGAGCATGAGAAGACACTCAGGCAGCAACATCCGCAGTTGGCCGCCGTCGTGCTCTCGCAAGGAGATCCACTGCCGGAGGCGGTCACTCGCATCATTGCCCAACATCATGAATGTCTGGACGGCAGCGGATTTCCACATAAACTGAAGAACGGATCCATATCCACGCTGGCTCAGATTGTCGGGTTGGTTGATACCTATGACGGCATGGTCGGCGCGCGGCCTGGCCGTCCGCCCCTCTTACCCCATGATGCCATTCGGCAGCTTTTCGTGCTGGGCGAAAAAGGTCGGTACGAGAAGGCGCTGATTGAAGTCGCCATCAAGTCCTTGGGCGTCTACCCCATCGGAAGCCTCATCAAGCTCAACACCAGTGAAAAAGCCGTCGTCACCGGCCTCAATCACACGGACCGTTTAAAACCGAGAATTCGCATTATCAGCGGTCCGACCGGCGATCTGCATAAAATCCCGATCGATGTCGATCTTACGATCACCAATCCTGACGAGCCGACGCGAACGATTCTGCGTGCATTGGACCCCAATCAGGAACATGTGGATCTTCCCATATATTTCGAAACAGCCTTGATCGGGAACTAATGGTGAATCGCAAGCCTCATTCACGTGCCACGCCGCCTCCCGATGCGGGAGGGCTCTCCCTCCCCTCAGAACTGGCGACCTTGCTGTGGGACGCTGTGCCTCTGGGCATGTGTTTATTATCCGCCGATCAAACCCTGCTATTCGTCAATCGGTCGGCGAGTCGTCTTCTCCGTCGGCCTTCACGCGACTGTGTGGGGAAAACACTATCCGAGCTTGTCGGGCATTGTCTCGACCTCAACGGGTCACTTCAGGCCAGTGGCATTTGGAAATTGGCGGGGGGGCAGACGGTGTGCGCTGAACCCGCTGACGCCACGGATACGTCCGAACAACGCCTCGCCACCGTCGTCGAATGGCAGCAACTTCGCTTGTCAGGAATTCAGGCTGTGGCCGCGTTACTGACGCTGCGAGATGTATCCCACGAACTGGAGTTGGAAAGCGATCGTAACCGTTTGGCTGCAGTGACGGAAGAAAGTCCGTACCCGATCGTCGAGCTCGATCGCGACGGGAACCTCCAGTATGTGAATCCAGCTATGGTCGAAGTGCTCTGTCGCTTTGGGTATGACCTCAGCGGCAAGCCGGATATTCTTCCGGACAATCTTCCCGTACTCGTGGCAGCCTGTCTGCGAGAGGCACGACCGCTGGCGTCGCAGGAAGTCGTGCGGGGAGATGCCTGTTATCGTTGGACGCTCTGTCCAGTTCCCAGCCATGGATTCGTACGGGCCTATGCTATCGACCTGAGTGAAGTGCATGCGACCCATCGAGCGCTCAACGACACGGCGGACCACCTCCGTGAAAGCAACCGTCAGTTGGATCAAGCCCTCCAACAAGCTCAGGCGGCGACTCACGCCAAATCTACATTCCTAGCCACGATCAGTCATGAATTGCGCACGCCGATGAACGGCGTAATCGGCATGGCCAGCCTGCTCCTGGACACGCCCCTAGCCGAAGAGCAACGCTCCTTCGCGCAAACGATCCAGCAATGCGGAGAGGCTCAACTCTGCCTCATCAACGATGTTCTCGAATGCAGCAAGATCGAAGCCGGCAAACTGGAGCTCGAGACGCTGGACTTTTACCTTCGCACGACCGTGGAAGATGTCCTGTCCCAGTTCGCGGAACGCGCTCAGCGAAAGGGATTGGAAATCACCGGGCTGGTACACGCCGCCGTGCCCAATGCCTTGCGCGGCGATCCCGGGCGCCTCCGCCAAATTCTGACGAATTTTGTGGGCAATGCCATCAAGTTTACCGAAACTGGAGAAGTCACATTGCAGGCATTTCTGGAACGTGACTCCCCGTCTGATGTCGCAATCAGATTCGAAGTCACCGATTCCGGCATCGGGATCAGCGAGGAGGTGCAGGCGCGCCTGTTCCAACCCTTCGCGCAAGCCGACAGTTCCACGACTCGCAAATACGGAGGGACGGGACTGGGCCTCGCCATTTCCAAACAATTGATTGAACTCATGGGAGGAAAAGTTGGGGTGCACAGCCAACTCGGCCAAGGCACGACGTTCTGGTGCACGGCCACCTTCCAGAAACAGGCGGTCTGTCCTCCGGCAATCGTTCCGTCGGTAGAGCTGATCGGGCGCCGGATCCTGATCGTCGACGACAATGAATCCAACCGAACCATCCTGCATCACCTCGTGTCGGGATGGGGGATGCTGGATGATCAGGCGCATGATGCCGTCGAAGCCATGCAGAAGCTGAATGACGCGGCTGCAAATGGTACGCCCTATGACGTGGCAGTGCTCGATATGCTGATGCCGGGCAAAGACGGCCTCCAACTGGCCCAGGAGATCAAGTCGCATCCTCAAGGTGCTGGCGTACGGTTAATTGTCCTGACGTCGCTGATTCAGCCCGGCCATGCCGAGCGAGCGCGCCGCGCCGGATTCAACGCCTACCTCACCAAGCCCGTTCGCCATGACCAGCTTCAAGGTTGCCTCCGTGTGGTGTTCGGTCTTCAGCAAGCGCCTGTGGCCACGAGGGTCGAGGCGGGACTATCAGTGGGAGCGCCACCGGCGCTCATCACACGACATACCTTAGCTGAACAACGGACTCGCCCGCGCATATTGGTTGCAGAAGATAATCTGGTGAATCAAAAGCTGGCGGTGCGAATGCTCGAGCGCCTGGGTTATCAGCCGGACATTGTCTCCAATGGGAACGAAGCGCTGGCGGCATTTGAACGAGAGGTGTATTCGGCGATCGTCATGGATTGTCAGATGCCGGTGATGGACGGATACGAGGCCACCCGCCATATCCGCGAGCAGGAACAACGGTCCCAGGCCTCTCGGGATCGCGCTCACATTCCCATCATTGCCCTCACGGCTAATGCCATGCAAGGGGACCGGGAGCGCTGCAAAGCTGCTGGGATGGACGACTACCTCTCAAAACCGGTCAAGATAGACGATCTTGGACAAATCCTGCAACGATGGATGCCGTTGCCGACGGTTGAGGACGCGCCTCCCCCTGTTCCGCCACGGGAGATGTCCAAGAGTGACGCGAGTATTTTTGATGCGAGCACGATGCTGACGAATATTGGTGGAGATATTGAACTCTTCGATCAACTCATCCGGCTATTTCTGGATCGACATCTTACTATGGTGCAGGATATTGAACTCGCCATCAGCCAGGCCGATCGCGTCGCGCTCGAACGGGCGGCCCATAGTATGAAAGGCACGGCAGGAAATCTGTGCGCGCCGGATGTGGTGTTGCTGGCTAGCCAGTTGGAGGCTACCGGACGCCTCGGCACGCTTGCTGACGCTCCCGCACTTCTGATCCAACTTCAACGGACCATCCAGCAACTTGTCGAAGTGCTGACACGACAGATCCGTCCGGCCTGATCCGTCTACACCCATCTTTTTCGGCATGCGGGAACAGGATGACCGTCCTGGCACGGATGTGCTTTTCGCCATGCAGCACATTCGCGGGGTGGCAATTCAAGAAATTGCGTTCACAGGACTAGGGATTGCTTAACAAGCCGTGGCGTGGAGCGGAAGATTACTCGAGGCGCGTTGAATTGCGGCATCGGGAAAGAGCGGATAACGAGTCGGCAGATCCTCGGACAGCACCAGCTGTTTACAGAGTCTGGTACGATGATTCATGACCAGCGGGCCACGCAGGTTCGCTGTGACCGCGCCGGGATCGTGTGAAGGAATGGTCAAAATCGTCACGACGGACAACTCGTCGCTGTCCACTTTCTGGATTTCTATCAGCGCATCCAACGGAACTTGGATCTGATAGTCTGGCTTAAAAAAAGCAGGATCCAAGACGACGAATGCCAACTGTGGCTCTTCCGTGCACTGGAGCCATTTGAAGGGGGCATTGGTGTCATGATCGAGCAACACGTACTTGGTCCAGTCCGGAAATCCAAGGATGCCGGACGGAAATACCAGCACATTATCGTCCTTCAGCTCGAACGTCCCAAACCTGGTTGACTGACAATTCATGTCGTTACCTCAAGCTCCGCGGCGCCCAGTTTTATTCGATAATTTCCGGAAGGCTTCGAGCGGAATGACGCCGGGTCCCGCCGCTATGCGATTCTCTTCTTGGATTCTCGCGTGAACTTCGTCTCGGTGCACCTCCACATTTGGCGGTGCCTCGATACCCAGCCTCACCTGCCCGCCCTTAATACCAAGCACCACAATGCGGACATCCGGACCGATAGTGACGCCTTCTCCTCGGCGTCGGGATAACACCAGCATGTAAGCCTTCCTTGGCGCGTGGATACGAGTACATGACTTTATCGGTTCGGATGAAGGTGAACTTGAGAGGGGGATTAGCGGAGGTAGTTGAGCAGGGACGTGTCGAATATTCTGCTAAAGGCCTCGCTGGACGCCTGCACGGCGACTTCCTGCAAACGGAGCTGGGTGATGGCGGTGGCAAGATCGGCATCCTGATTGTCCGAAATAGATTTTGAAATGGTCAGGTTGGCCGTATCCAAGGCGTCGTGTGTGATTTGTAGCCGATTGCCCAAGGCGCCGACCGTTCCTTGTGCATCACTGATCTGCGCCGTGGCCAGATCGAGATTCCCAAGACCGGTCTGAATGCCGTTACGATCGTTGCCCTCAAGCGCGGTGAGCAGATCGCGCAGAGAATTAAATATATTGGTGCTCGATCCGGTAAAGATGCTGCTTCCGGGTATGAGGATTTGCACCGTCTGATTTTCACTGACCGCGATCGATTGAGTTTCGCTGTTGCCTTGATACGCGACCGTATCGCCGGAGGTGATGGTGAAGGGCGTGACATCGGTTTTCGTTCCGGCAAATATCGCCTGCCCCGCCACTTCCGTATTTCCCAATTGGATCAGCTGGCGCTGAATCTGGCGGACTTCTTTGGCGATCGTATTGCGTCCTTCGGCCGATGTGGTGTCGCTGGCGGCCTGAATCGTCAACTCCCGGACGCGCGTGATCAGATTGTGGGATTGCCCGAGGGCCTGATCTGCCGCATCCACTCTGGCTGTGCCGAAATCGATATTGCGCGTCCACTGTGTGTTTTGGGCGAGTGCCGACTTCCCAAGCACAATCTGTCCAAAGGCACTGGGGTCGTCCGAAGGGGTCTCTACTCTTTTCTGGCTGGAGATTTGCTCCTGCGCGGTCAAGATTTGGGAACGGGAGCGTTGGAGATTGCCAAGCAAGGTTCCGTAAATCTGTTGGTCGGCCACTCTCATTGTTTCTACTCCCTGGAATTCACGTATTGCTATTGTTTCAGAGACAGGATCGTTTGCAGCATCTCATCGCTGGTGGTGATGAGTTTGGACGCCGCCTGAAACGCACGTTGGTACTTCAGGAGGTTGATCAACTCTTCATCCATCGATACTCCTGATACTTCCGCTCGATGGGCCTGTAATTGACCATGCAGGAGCTCTTGTCCTTGCAGATCGTCTTGAGCGCCTTTCAGCGTGGAGCCAAAGCTTCCGGCCATGGCGCTGTAATAGTCTTGAAAAGTGGCATTGCCCAGCCCTGACAGCGCTGTTGTCTGCAGTGTGGCTATCGCCAGAGCATTGACATTGTTTCCCGGAACGCCCGCAGCAGTCGAAGATGCCGCAATCTGTCTTCGGTCGGTCAATGCCACACTGATCGTTGCGGCCGTTGTTCCGCTGGCGGTAAAGAAGTCCTGAGTCGTCGAGCCATCCAGCCCGTAACCTAAACGATGTTGCTGGTTCACCTGCGTGACAATTTGGGATGCGAGGGTATTGAGCGAGGTCTGTAGACCGGTCGCTGTGGTGTCGCGCGCGTCGATGAAGCCCTTTAGCCGTCCGCTGCTGATGACTGCGGTGAGATCCGTATTCGGGCCGCTCCCATTGTCGTACCGGACATCCAAAAGACCGCTGTTACTGGCGTTGGAGACTCCAGTGAGCCTAAAGGCTGTCTGCTGGGCTACCAGCACCTGGCCGATTCCCACCGAGACCGTCACTTGCCCTGTCGAATCCTCAAGTGAGGTGATATCAATCAATCCGGCCAGGTTATTCAGCAACTGACCGCGTTGGTCGCGGAGATCATTGGCGTGCTGACCGCCGACCTCGGCCAGCTTAATCTGGCCGTTAAGACCGGCAATTTGGGTGGCAAGTGAGTTGACGTCGGTGATGCCCTGCTGAATTTGACCGTCCAGTGCGTTCCGTTGAGAGGACAGTTGAGTGGCAGCCTGATTGAGCCGCTTGGCCACCACATCGGCTTTGGAAAGCAAGACCGTCCGACTCGTGAGATCCGCTGGATTGGTGGCAACGTCTTGCCAAGCTTTGAAGAAATCGTTCAGCCCTGCGGCCACGCCTTGGTCATTGGAATCGGAAAACAGCGGCTGGATTTGAGTCAGGGCGCTCTGTGAGGCATTGAACTGACCGAGCCGTTCGTTCGAGTTCAACAATTGTTGTTCCACGAACGTATCAACGGAGCGCCGAACCTCTGACGCTTCGACACCGGTGCCGATCTGGCCTGGTCGCCCGTTTTCCGGCAGGGTTTCGTTCAGAATGATTTCTTGTCGAGAATAGCCCGGCGTGTTGACATTGGCAATATTCTGGCCGGTCACGGACAAGGCGCGTTGGAATGTAGCTAAGGCATTGGAACCGATTCCGAACAAGCCGTTGAGTCCAGACATACGATCACCCGCTATCCTGTGGTTCTCACCCTGTGAGTCGCATCCGGAACGTGGGTACCGGAGGACGAATAGAGCGCTGCTGATGCCGGCGAGCGTTGCCAGAGCCGCAGGCTACCCTCCAAGAATTCAAGCGATTGCCCGATGAGTGCCCCGTTCAACCGATTGAGCCGATCGGTCTGTCCAATGGCCACAACCAAATCAGCTTCTTGCTGCTTCGATGCGAGGGACAATTCATGAGTCCGCGGATGGGACCATAAGGCTCGACGCTCTTGTTCCAGACCTCGAATCTCATCTAAAAGGTGAGATTTCTGCATGGTCACAGTCGTGAATTGCCCGAACGAAAGGGAACGAATGGCTTGTTGCTCCTCAACCAGCAATGCCTGAAACGCCGCGATTTTATCGAGCATGCGACGGAGCGTGTCAGATTCTGTGGGCAATGGCTGCTGTACGGTCGGCACCATGTCCTCATCGGCAGGTGGTTACAAAGTCTTCACGTGGTATGAGCGACGGGTCAAGCCGTGCAGAACGATGTCTACAGGACTGAATCTGTCAGGACACTGCGAATCATGGCGTCCGCAACCTGTTTGCCATCTACCCTGTAGGTTCCGCCCTCGACCGCTTGGCGAATATGATCGACCTTCGCGTCACGTTCTGCATTCGGCTCTTCCGCCGCCGCTCTCAGGCGTTGCAGCTCTTTGGCCTGGTCTGAAATTTGTACACGGTCTTGGGTCCCGGCATTTTGGGATGCCGTCTTCTTGCTGTGTGTCCGCTCCGTTTCGTGGACTCCCAGCAGGATTTTCGCGAGATCTGCGGACCGACCGTTCTGTGAGATCTCCATGGCTGCTTCTCCTCCCCAATTCCTGGGCAACCCGTAAGGGGCCTTTCCCCTCGTCGAGTACTCTATCGGTGGAATCCCCAAGAACTTTAGGAGAATGCGAAGCTAGCGATTTTTTTCTGCATAGGCATCCACAAACGCCGTGATGCCGATTCCCCCTGCTTGTGTCGCTAACTTCGCGATTTCTTGATCATAAAATGAGTACCAGACTTGCTCATTTTTCCGGTCGAACAGGCCTTTTGGAACGGTTTCACGCATATTTTTAATCAGATAAGAAACAAAATAGGCCTCAAACTCCTGGCCGGCCTTATGCAGCTCCGCGCGAGTCCTCTCCCCTGCCTGATTGCGCTCTACCGCGTTCTGCAGGCCAGGTGGCTGAGAGGCGTTCATCTGTGCCAAATCGATTTGGCCGGCGAACATGTTCTTGATTTCCATAAATATTTCGTGCCTTTTCTTACACAATCTCAAGATTAGCTTGAAGCGCGCCTGCCGATCGGAGCGCTGAGAGAATAGCGACCAAATCACGGGGTGTGACTCCCACCGCATTCAATGCCCGCACGACCTCTCCGAGCGTGACGGTCTGGTCTACGACGATCAAACGTGATTCCTGCTCTATCACTTCAGTCTGCACATCAGGCGTCACAGTGGTTTGTCCCTGCGTGGATCCGATGAGAGGCGCGGGAGGTTGAGAGACATTGAGAGTGTTCTTCACGGAGATCGTCAGGTTGCCGTGTGAGATTGCACAGGTCGATAGGCGTACATGTTCCCCCAACACCACAGTGCCCGTGCGCTCATTCACCACCACCTTGGCGGCGACATCGACCGTCACGTCCAACCCTTCCATCGTCGCGATGTATTCCACCACTCGCCCATGAAAGATGGATGGGAGCGTCGTCTTGACCAGTCCCGCATTCACGGGTACGGCGGTTCCCTTTCCAAAAGTGCCGTCAATCGCCTCCGCCGTGCGAATGGCGGTGGTGAAATCAGGGTGTCGGAGGAGAACGGAGACGGTATCCCACGTTTCGATATCCACGACCAATTCTTTTTCCACGATGGCGCCCGCGGGAACTACGCCGGCCGCCTGATGATTTTTCGCGACCGTCGCGCCGCCCGCCCCGCCGGTTCCCCCCAGAAACCCACCGATCGAGACAGGACCCTGCGCCACGGCAAAGACTTGTTGATTGGGAGCTTTCAGGGGTGTCGACAGCAAGGTACCGCCCTGCAGACTCTTGGCATTCGCCATTGAAGACACCACGGCGTCGAGCGTCATGCCTGGCTTGACGAACGGAGGGAGTTTGGCCGTCACCATCACGGATGCAATATTGCGAGTCAGCAACTGGATGGGATCGATGACCAGGTTGATGCCCATCTTGTTCAACATGGACATCATGGCTTGAATGGTGAACTGACCACCAATGACCTGGTCGCCCGTGCGATCGAGACCCACGACCAGCCCATATCCGATCAATTGGTTTTCCCGCACACCCTCAATGGTCGCGACGTCCTTGACACGAACCGCTTGGGCCATCGATGCCGTAAATAACGAAATCATCAGGAATGCCAGCATGCCGACAACGGTCCGACGAAACCAGGGATGCCCTTGCGGTTGCGCCACCGCCTCACGAACCGGCTTGGGTGCAGGAGCCGACCAGGGACGTGGCAAGAGACCGGGATCCGTGTAGGCCGGACGCAGTACCCCGCTTGAAAGCATGAGACGAAAAGACTGCATGATCATCGTCCGTTGTTGTTTGCGTGGCATCGTCATGACAACTCCTGTCTCGATTCTTCTGCTCGATGGCTCGGTGATCAGAACGGATAAATCCAATCCAAGACCCGGACGAACCAACCCGGACGCTGCACGTCATCCACCACGCCAAGGCCGGAATACTCGATCTTGGCATCGGCGATCGCACTCGACTGCACGGTGTTCTTCGTATTGACATCGACCCGTCGGACAATTCCCCCGATCGTCATGATCTGGCGTTCAGAATTGACCGTCACTTCCCGGCGTCCCTCCACGCGCAAGTCGCCGTTGGGCAGCACTTCCGTCACGATGGCTGAAATGGTGCCGGTCAATGTGTCCTCCCGGTTCGTGGCTCCTTTGCCGTTGAATTTGTTCTTGGCGCTGGCGTCGATACCGAACCCACGGCGGGCTTCACCACCCAAACGAATCCCCGGTATGCCGAGATAGCCGACCCCACTGCCGCCCAAGCTATTCGATACGGTCGAATCTTTTTCCGCACTCGTGTCGGCGCTCTTCGAGCCTTTATGTTTTTCTACGATCGAGATCGTGATGATATCTCCGATGCGCATCGCACGAAGATCTTCATACAAGTAGGCGCGGCCATTTTCCTCTTGCCAAAGCGATCCCGTGGTCTTCGGGGGCGGAAGTTTTGCCATTTCAACTTTTTGCTGTTTCGTGCTCGGCGATGCGGAGCAGGCCGTGATCACACAGAGCAACAGAATGCAGGATCCGCATTGGACAAGGCGGTGATCGGAACTCGCAGAGTTAAAACGTAACACGTACCACCCCTGGAGCCACGACGGTCGCGCGCAACTCCTTACCGGAATCGACATTGGAAACGGTAATGGTCTGCCCCATTTCGCCATGAGACTTCGTCACGCCAACAGTCTGGATTGAGAGATTGCCCTGACGAGCCTCGATCATCACGCGATCGCCTTTATGCACCGCGAAGGGACGTCGCACGGCGGTGATGCGGATGGCGCTCTGGGCCGCCAGCGGTCTGATGGCTGCTTTGCCGATCACATCGGCAAGGTGAGTGATATACGGCTGTCTAAGATCGAACAATACGATGCGTTCAGTCGTGACATCATCGGCTTCGATTTGCTCATCCATTTTGATGGGGCGGACCGGCACGACTACTTCCTGCACGGCGGCCACGTCGGCCGTCGCATCAACGGTCTTAATGAAACGCCCGTTAACCGCGAGGTGAATCTGGAACACCCGACGACCGAGCGGTTCGTCCGTTCGCGCGGCGCTCACCTGCAGGTCCACAGTTCCCGATGGAACGGCAATCGGCTGTTGCGGCTCGCCGAGCGCCACCTGGCAGTCGACGGCTCTTCCGGCGATCTCTCTCATGACAAAGTCGTGAACGGCTCCCCGAATTTGTTCTGGGTAGATCAGTCGTTTACCTCGCGTGACTGGCGCATTGTGTACGCTTGGAGGCGGCAGCTCGTGGACCCTGACGACGGGGCGGATCGCAGTCCCCTCCCCTCCGACCGCAGGCAGGATACCGGTCATCACCATGCTGATCGTCACAACGAACATGAGGCTGGCTTGCATCACGGGGTTCATCCTTGGTTGATCGTGCGTCGCCGATTATCGGCGCAGGTTGTTGGCGATTTGCATCATTTCATCGGATGCTTGGATCGTTTTGGAGTTAATTTCGTAACTCCTCTGGGCGATGATCATATTGACCATCTCTTCTGCCAGATTGACGTTGGAGCTTTCCAAGAATCCCTGTTGAAGCGTCCCAAAACCGGTTGAAAATCCGCCGGTGCCTTGTTGTGCCGGCCCTGAGGCAAAGCTGTCGAGGAACAGATTGCCGCCCATGGCGACCAGTCCGGACGGATTGTCGAAGCGCACGAGCTGAATCTGTCCGACCTGCGAAGCCTGCGTGACACCGGGGAGCAAAGCGGAGACGGTGCCGTCCTGGCCAATATCGATTTTCAGCGTGCCGGACGGAATCGTAATCACCGGGTTCAGCTGGTCGCCGTCGCCTGTGACGAGATTGCCCACGTTATCGCGTTTGAATGATCCGTTGCGGGTATACATAATAGTGCCGTCGGGCCTTGTCACCTGGAAGAATCCGGAACCGTCGATGGCCAGGTCGAGGTCGTTACCGGTCTGCCGCATGTTACCCTGCATCCATTCCTTGGCGACGGTAATGGGTCGGACACCGCCCCCGACCTGTACCCCCACAGGAAACACTCCGACGTTCGACGCATTCGTGCCGGGCAACCGCTGAATCTGATAGAGAAGATCGCCGAATTCCGCGCGGCTGCGCTTGAACGCGTTCGTGTTGACGTTCGCCAGATTGTTGGCGATGGTGTCCACGTTCAGTTGCTGGGCCGTCATGCCCGTTGCTGCCGTCCACATTGCGCGAATCATAGATTCCTCCTATTGCACCCGGCCCAGATCTTGGATTGCCGTATCCGTCATATGGTCTAGTGTTTGAATGAGTTTCTGCGCCGACTCATAGCTGCGCATGCCCTGGATCATCTTCACCATCTCGCTCAGCGAATTGACGTTCGACTCCTCGATATGTCCAGACTGGACTTGCGGTCTCAAAGAGACCGTCGGCTTTCCGCCGACAAACAACCCTTCGGCAAATTTCTGCGGCATCTGGTTTTCGGGAAACTCCACCACCTTGATGGTGCCGATGGGGTTCCCATCCACTTGGATTCCCCCCTCGGCATTAATCTGAATGTTGCCCGGAGGTACCTTGATCTCTCCCTTGGTGCCCATAACGGGATGTCCAAGATTGGTGACCAGCCGTCGTTGGTTATCAAGCGAGAAGATGCCGTTCCTCGTATAACGTACTCCATCGGCGGTCTTGACCTCGAAGAAGCCGTTATTCTGTATGGCGACATCGAGCGGATTGCCCGTAATGCGAATCCGTCCTGGCTCGAAAGCTGTGCGGACAGCATTCGCCTCCGCGAAGACCCGCTCCGTCGTGCCGGCCGGGCGCACGGAGATCGTAGACGTCAGGCCATTGCCGGACGCCGCGCTCACGGCCGTTGAATTGGCTCGGGCAAACAGTCCACGAAACCCTTGTTGATCTTGTTTGAACCCGGCGGTATTGACGTTCGCCAAATTATTGGCAAACACTTGGAGCTGCTTTTCCTGTGCGACAGCGCCGGAGAGTATGGGATAGATCGCTCGATTCATAGTGTGTGCCTTCCAGCCGTTCCTGATGTGCTACTGGGTAGTTAGCAATCGACATGCCATCATCCTCACGATGGTGTATCGGCCGGCGTTGAAATCGCGGCCGCATAGAAATCGTTATGATTGTCGATAGATGGGAATCACACAGAGCGTCACACTCCGTGATTGCATGGAGCAGGAGCTGCCGAAGGCTGTGGCACTGGATGGAGCAGAGGAAGTCTTTGCCTGACGCAGGGGCAAGTCCTGCCTATTCAGGAAGGAGGCTCATATGAGGAGAAACGAGGAGTTAGGCTGCAATCGTAGAGGAGGAATCAACGTGCGGAGTCGAGACCGCGCCATGGAGCCCATACAACGCGTACCCTTCGGCTCGGGCGGTTGCAACTGCCTGGGTGGCTGATTCAATGAGGGTGGCTTCTTCAGCATCGTCGCAAGTCGAGAGGCTGATGCCGATACGACTCGTGAGAAAGATTTCATACCCGTCGAGGGTAAAAGGCAGTGAAACTATGGCCTGCATTTTTTTTGCTGCGGCCACGAGCTCTTCAACACTCGTCACGTGATCCAATAGAACGGCAAAGGTGCGCTCAGCCAGCCTGGCGACACAGTCGGTCGTCCGTAACGCACTTTTCACCCGGGCCGCCTGGACCCGGTAGATGAGGTTGTGGTTCACCTGCCCGTGTAATTCGGTCGACAACGTGAAGTGATCCATTTCCACCATGAGAATGGCGACTTGACGACCACTCTTGCGAGCGCTCGAGAGGGCTTGCTTCAGAAGCGACATGAAGAGGCGGTTCGTGGGCAGCCCGGTCACTGAATCGTAGGTGCTCGTGCAAGAGCGGTTCGATTCGTTGGTCAGAGAAGGGTTTGAAGAACCCGAAGCAGCACTTCGGGAGGTCCAGAGGACAGTCCCGAGTACAAATAGGGCAAGAGCGCTGCCTCCCACCCAGATCATGACCGAATAGGCTTTCAGGGCTGAGAGGGTGAGCAGGCCAACCGACGCCGTCCAATACAATCCCCCGGCCATGAATAGAATGCAGGCCATGACACCGAGTCGGGCTGTGTCGAAGCCTTCCATGCCTTCTTCGTTTGACAGCGAATGTGTCTTCGTCGACTCCAGCCCGCGATGGCCGCTCGAACTTGTGGGGTCTAGATGTGGGGAAATCATAGAGTCAGGACAAAGTTATGATCGCCGATCGTGTATGAGCACTAATGAAATATCGGCGGGTGGGGGGAGAAACTAAAGGCCGGCGATCAGGAGTGCCGACGTGGATCTTCTGCAGTGGTCACGATCGACCAGGAACAATGGCGAAGCGGCTGGCACAGTGATACGCGGGACTCACGCATCGACTGGTTCCAGCCGTGCCTTGAGATGGAGGATGGCCTTTGAATGGATCTGGCACACGCGCGACTCCGTGACCTTGAGCGCCTGCCCGATCTCTTTCATGGTCAGTTCCTCGAAATAATAGAGGGAGAGCACCGTGCGCTCTTTCTCCGGCAATTCATGGATCGCCGATTCCAGGACGTGACGCGCCCGCTCACTGACCAGCACGGAAAGTGGATCCGGTTGATTGGAGTCAGTCAGCACACTGATGATTTTGTGGCCGTCTGTATCCTGCACGCCGAGATCGTCGAGGCTGATGACGACGGCTCCTCGG
Organism: uncultured Nitrospira sp.; assembly: GCA_964493335.1. Lineage (GTDB taxonomy): Bacteria > Nitrospirota > Nitrospiria > Nitrospirales > Nitrospiraceae > Nitrospira_A. Next base: position 58,354 of record CAZBNV010000014.1, on the reverse strand, counting down.
GAGCGGGTCAAAAATTCATCGAGTTCGTCCGCCGACATTTTGAGTTCCTTGCCGACTTCCTGGTCTGTGGGCGGCCGACCCAAGCGATGCAATAATTCGGAATAGGTTTTCTGAAGGAGCGTGATCCGCTCGTGAACCGAGCGCGGAATCCAATCCATTGATCTGATTTCATCCAGCATGGCGCCGCGGATCCTGAACTCGGCGTAGGTTTTGAACTTCGCCTCCCTTGTCGGGTCGTATTTGTCCATCGCGTCCATGAGGCCCATAATTCCGACGGACATCAAATCTTCGGCGTCCATATAGGCCGGCAGGCGAAAGGCCAAGCGGTGGGCCATAGCTTTCACCACGTGCGTAAATTCATGAATCACCCGTTCTCGATCCGATTCCGCAATCACTTTGCGGGACGCGCTTCCGACTGCAGGCATTTTGTGGGCATGCATGATAGGCGTACGATCCTTTCGCTCAGTGCGTCCGTAAGAGTTGCTGCCAGAGGAACTGCACTGTGCCCTTGGGAAGTGCCGGAGGAGTCAGCTGAGCCACCGCGTCGGTGAGTTCTCGAAAGGCCCGGCTGGCGGGCGCATTGGGAAAGAGATCGATCACGGCCCGCTGTTGGGTCACGGCCAGCGGCACATAGTCGTCCAGCGGAATCGCTCCCAGGTAATCCAAAGAAATATGAAGAAATCGGCTTACCGCCAGTTCCAGCTTGCGATAGACACGCGCTGCATCTCGCGGGGATTTCACCATATTGACAAGCACATGAAACCGCCGCTCCCGGTATTGACGCAGCAGGACCTTCATCAAGGCATAGGCGTCCGTGAGTGAGGTGGGTTCCGGAGACACGACAATGACAATCGATTGGGCTGCCGCGGCGAAATAGGTGACGGTCGACGAAATGCCGGCCCCGGTATCGATCAACAACACATCCATGTTTGAGGCCAGCCGTTCGAGTTCTTCCTGCAGGATCAGCTGCTGGGTTTCCGTCAACGTCGTCAGTTGCGAAATGCCGGTACTTGCCGGCAACACGACAATCCCATTGGGCCCTGTCAGCGCAATGTCTTCGAGACGGCAGGCTTTGGCGAGTACATGTTCCAGCGTATACTTCGGCGTCAGACCCAACAGGATATCGATATTGCCCAAGCCAAGATCGGCGTCGAGCACAAGCACGCGTTTGCCGGTTTGAGCCAAGGCAATGGCCGTATTCGCCACGACATTCGTCTTTCCGACCCCACCCTTCCCGCTGGTCACAGTAATCACCTGTGTTCGGGAGGCCATGATGCTGTCATCGGGCTCTTTTGGCTGTGGGTCCAGAATTCCTGGTTGCATCGGTATGGTCTCTCCCCTCTTGTTCAACTGCGGTCTATCGCGCATGAGTCTTGATGCCGGGCACGGTGGCGTGCGTCGCCTGCCGATTCCAGGCCTGGGTCGCGCCCAGCATCGGCGTCCTGACCTGTCCTCCCAGCAGCAGGTCCCCTAACCGATCGACGTGCGCCGGCACAAGGTCATCCGGCACGCGTTGGCCGGTTCCCCAGTAGGACAGCGGCACCCCCGTTCGATGCGTCGCTTCAAAAATTCCGCCGTACCCCGTAGTCTCGTCGAGCTTGGTGAACAATAATCGCAACGACGGCACGTCCACGCACTGACTGGTGGTGACTACGAGATCCGGCACGCGTGTCCCTGCGGCAAGGACCAGATGAACCTCCATCGGCGACGCTCCGTTCAGTAATCCTCTCCACCGTTGAGATCCGATGGACTCATAAGGATTGAACCCTGCCGTATCGATCATAATCAGCTCGGCTTCGCGCGCTTGATTGATGGCCGACCGGACCTCCTCGCAGGAATTCGCCACGATGAGCTCGATGCCCAATACCTCTGCATACAATCGTAGATGCTCCACCGCCGCAGGCCGATAGGTATCCATCGTAATCAGCGCGATACTCCGCTGCTCGACGATGCCGTATTGCGTCGCCAATTTAGCAATGGTGGATGTCTTCCCGACCCCGCTCGGACCGATGAACAGCGCGATCTTCTGTTCCCCGCCCGTACTCAGCAAGGGACCGGCCGTGGTGATTCGAGCCAAGAGTACCGTTCGGAGCAAGTGTAAGGAGGAGTGGCGCTGCGAGGAACCCGGCTCCACCAATGTCTCCTGCAACTCCCGTAGGCAACCCTCCGCCGTGGCATGTTCCACTCCCTGCGCCAGTAAATCCTCGTACACGCGCTGAAAAGAGTGGATCGCGACGCCGTTACTCTCTACCCTGCCGCGTGAAGCTCCTATGGTTGGGCGCGTCTCTTGTGCGCTGACCGGCCCCGGGCGTGCATTCGTGCGCGGCTGGTCGACGGGCGTATCCATGGCACCCTGCAAGGTCTTTTGGAAACGCGACTCATCCGCCGGCAGCGAAGGAGTCCGTGAGCCGGATACCTCCGGCCGATCTGATTCATCAAGGAGCGGAGCCGGTGCCGGTATCGCAGCGTCATCTTCTATCGCCGCCATCACTTCCAAAATGGAACCGCCCAATAGGCCGAAGCCGTTGTCCCAGGATCGAACGCGTTTTGTGGAGAGGATGACCGCATCCGGCCCAAGCGTGTTCTTAATGGACTGTATGGCTTCATGCATCGACTTCACGTGGAATGTGCGTACCTTCATGCCAAGCTCCTGGTCTCACCGACTTCGATGTCGAGCCGCACCGTTTCCATCGCTTGCAATCGAACCACGCTTTCCACCTCGTTCAGACCTAAGATGGGAACAGAATGCAATATACGGTCCGTGAGTTTTCGCAGATGCCGTCGTAGTGACGGCGAACACAAAATTACCGGTTGATGTCCGCGCCCGACCATCCGCTCCGCCGCCGCCTTCAGTGCAGTGAGCAGTTTCTGTGCCACCATCGGATCGGGCACCCATTGATTCCCATTCGGCGTGGCGTTGGCTTGGTCCGCGAGCGTTCGATCCAAGCGTGGGTCGAGGCCGATGATCGGCAATGATCCATCTGCCGCGAGATATTGCTTGGTTATGGTCCGCCCAAGCGCTTGCCGCGCGACTTCCGTCAGAATCTCCGGATCTTTCGTGGTCGCGGCATGGTCGGCGATCGTTTCGAGAATACTGCGCAGATCGCGGATCGGGACGCCTTCACGCAACAGATGTGACAAGACTCTGACAAGCGTCCCCAACGGGATCAGATTCGGAATCACCTCCTCAACCAGTTTGGGATGATTTTTTCCCAGCTGATCAAGGAGTCCCTGCACTTCTTGCCGCCCTAAGAGTTCATGGGCGTGCCGTTTAATGAGCTCCGACAAATGAGTCGCGATGGCAGAGCCAGGATCCACAACGGTATAGCCCGCCATCTGCGCCTGTTCGCGCGTGTGCTCCGGCACCCACATGGCCGGAAGGCCAAAAGCCGGTTCCTTGGTCGGAAGACCGTGAATGACTCCGCGCTGAGCCGTTCCAGGATCGATCGCCAGCACATGGGCGGGCATCACTTCTGATTTGGCCAATTCCACTCCTTTCAGAAGCGCCGCATATTCGTTCGGACGGAGCTGAAGGTTATCTCGAATGTGGATCGGCGGCAGGACAAAGCCCATCTGCTCGGCGAACTGACGGCGCAGTCCTTTAATACGGTCCAGCAACGCGCCGCCCTGCCCGCCATCAACCAGACTAATGAGGCCATAACCTACCTGCACTTCCATGAGATCCAAAGGGACCACCTGCGTGCCGGCCTCATCCGCCTTGACCTGAGCGGACGCTGGCGCGGGCACTGCTTCGGTGGCCTTTTGCTGTTCATTGATTTGATAGGCCATCCAGGCCGTCAGGCCGCCCAGGGCGAGAAATGCCACGTGGGGCAGTCCCGGCACCAGACCCAGCGCGAGCAAGATCCCTGATGCAGTGCCGACTGCTTTCGGCGAGATCAGCATCTGCCGGGTGATCTCGAATCCGAGATTGACTTCGGAGGCGGCTCGGGTGATGACGATACCGGCTGCGGTCGAGACGATCAGCGCTGGGACCTGCGCCACGAGTCCTTCGCCCACCGTCAGCAAGGTGTATGTCTGTGCCGCGGCTGCCACGGTCATGCCCTGTTGCAGCACTCCGATAGTTAAGCCACCTAGAATATTCACCAGGGTGATGACGACGGCTGCGACGGCATCGCCGCGCACGAATTTACTGGCGCCGTCCATGGCCCCATAGAAATCCGCTTCTTGCGCCACTTCCTTCCGTCGTTGACGGGCTTCTTTGTCGTTGATCAAGCCGGCATTCAGATCGGCATCGATGCTCATCTGTTTGCCGGGCATCGCGTCTAATGTAAAGCGAGCGGCCACTTCCGCCACTCGGCCGGCACCTTTCGTGATGACCACGAAGTTGATGATGACCAAAATCGTGAACACGACCAATCCGACGGTGTAGTTCCCCCCGACGACGAAATTTCCGAAGGCCCGGATGACCTCGCCCGCCGCCGCCACGCCTTCGTTGCCGTGCAAAAGAATGAGTCTGGTGGAGGCGATGTTGAGAGCCAAGCGCAGGAGCGTGACCATCAGCAGAATCGAAGGAAATACGGAAAATTCCAGCGGGCGACGGACCTGCATTCCGACCAGCAGGATGATGATGGACAGCGTGATGTTAAAGCTGAGCAAAAGATCCAGAAAGAACCGGGGCAATGGAATTAACATCACCATCAGAATGCCCACCACACCCACGGACATCAAAATGTCAGGGTGTTTCACCAGTGATGTGGTGGGAACGGATGTGCTCTCTTGTGTCATTGTTGCCCCATGAACATCCGTATCACGCCGGCGGTAACTTGCCGCGTACGCGATACACAAACGCAAGAATTTCAGCTACGGCGCGATAGAGATCTTCCGGGACCTCTCGACCGACTTCAACGAACTTGAAGAGGGTACGGGCAACCAGTTTGTTTTCGACGATCATGACACCGTGCTGACGACCGATTTCCCGAATCTTTTCGGCCATGAAGCCCGCGCCCTTCGCGACCACGATCGGCGCGCCCATTGCTTTGGAGTCGTATCGAAGCGCGACGGCCAAATGCGTCGGATTCGTGATAATCACATCCGCCTTGGGGACGGCGGCCATCATTCGCTTACGGGCCATATCTTTCTGAGTGCTGCGGATTTTCGCTCTGAGTGCCGGGTCGCCCTCAGCCGCCCGACTTTCCTCTTTGATCTCGTCACGGGACATCCGCAGTCCGCGTTCCCATTCGAAGCGTTGGTACCCATAATCTATGGCGCCAATCACCAGCGACGCGCCGCCCATCAGGAGTGCAGCTTTAAATGTCGCCCATCCCACGGTGGGCAAGAGTGTCTCCATGCCGAATTGGGTGAGCGGTGAGAACTGCATCATGTCGTCTTTAATTGCCAGGTATCCCGTGAAACCGATCGCGAGAATCTTGAGCCATGTTTTCACCAACTCGCTGAACGTGCGAATGGAGAACAGCCGCTTGAATCCTCCCATCGGACTGATACGCGAGATGTCCCAATCAATCCCCTCCCGCTTCCAGAGGAAGCCGGTTTGCATGAGATTTGCCCCGACTCCGATGACTGCAATGCCGCCGACCACCGGGGCAAGCGTCACGAACACATCCAGCCCGATTTGCCTGAGCAGGACATGCAAATGATCGAGGCTGAGCGTGCGATGCGCGGTCTCTTCCATGGATTGGCTGAGCCACACCTGAAGGGTCCATCGCAACCGCTCCACAATGATCGGCGCCATCCAGTAGAGGGCGCCCATGCTCCCCAGCAATCCCACCGCCATCACGGCATCGCGACTTAACGCGATCTGGCCCTTGCCGCGCGCATCTGCTTTGCGTTTCGGTGTTGCCTGTTCTGTGCGATTCTGTGCGCTATCAGCCATGACCTAATGCCTTGAGCAGGGCAAGAATGGTTTCCGCGAGGGTCATAAATTCTTGTTCGAATAGTGACAGCGTGAACGGCATGGCCAGACTCATGGCGATCAGTCCCGCTCCGATGGTGATCGGAAAGCTCAGCGCGAAGATGTTCATCTGCGGAACGGCGCGTCCAAGAATCGCCAGAAGGGTATTGACGATCAGGAGAGTGGCGAACATCGGTGCCGCGAGCTTGAGCGCCACACCGAGCATATTCTGAGTCAACTGAATGATGTCCCGAGCGATGTTGTCGGACAACCTGGCGCCGAACGGGGGCACGAGTTCGAAGCTCATCCCGATGGCGTGGACGACGAGCAAATGCGCGTTGATCGACAAAAAGACCAAAGACCCCAGCATCAGCTGGAATTGCGCGATGATCGGGGCATTCTGATGGCTCATGGGGTCGATCAATTGCATGGCGCTGAAACCCATCTGGGTGCCGACTAAATCGCCCGCTACTTGGAATCCTGAAAAGAGGAGCCGCACGGCCAGTCCAATCGTCAATCCGATCAAGAATTCACTCCCGATCCCAGCCACGACCGTGACCGGGTCTGGGGGGAAGCTGGGCAATTGAATGAGGGGCGTGAGAACGAGGCCCAGCATGGTGACGAGACCGGCCTTGACCGGCGTCGGAATGGTCGCGGTATTGAGGATCGGAAACACACTGATAATGCCCGCAATCCGCACCAATAAGATGGAGAACGATTGAAACTGTGGCAACGCGAGATGCAGGGTCTGTGTGGCGTTCATCGTCGCTCTGGTGCCTCAGGAATGAATCAGCGTGGGAATACTGGTGATGATATGGGTCATAAAGGCGATCAACACGCCCATCATCCAGGGGAGAAATAAGAGCGTGGCCGCAAACACCGCCAACACTTTCGGCACAAATGTCAGCGTCGCTTCGTTGATCTGGGTCATGGCCTGAAAGGTGCTCACCAAGAGGCCGACTATCAGGCTCAAGCCCAAGATAGGCGCGGAAACCAGCATGGCTGTTTCAATGGCCTGGCGGCCGATTTCCGTCACCATTTCGATCGTCATGCGCGGCTCCTATTGGAAGCTCTTGACCATGGATCCGACGACCAGATACCACCCGTCCGCGAGGACGAAGAGAATCAATTTGAACGGGAGCGAAATCATGACCGGCGGCAGCAGCATCATGCCCATGGACATCAACACGCTCGCGACCACCATATCCACAATAAGAAACGGGATGTAGATCAAAAAACCGATCTGGAAGGAGATCCGGAGTTCGCTCAGGACAAACGCGGGAATGATGACGTGCGTCGGCACCTGTTCAACTTGGGTCGGCTTCGGCGAGTGCGACAATTCGAGAAACAGTTCGAGATCCTTGTCCCGCATCTGCTTGAGCATGAAGGCGCGAATCGGTTGGATGCCTCGATTCCAGGCTTCGTCGTACCCGATTTGTTCGGCTAGAAGTGGCTGCACCGCGTCTTTATAGACGGCTTGTCCCACCGGGGCCATCACGAACATGGTGAGAAACAGCGCGAGACTGATAAGCACTTGGTTCGGGGGTACCTGCTGTGTGCCCAGGGCTTGCCGGAGAAACGATAAGACGATGACCATGCGCGTAAAGGAGGTCACCATGATGAACATCGCCGGCGCCAGCGAGAGAACTGTCAAGAGAGCGAGAATCTGCAGGACTACGGCCGTCTGTTTGGGACCACCCTGCCCGAGGTCGAGTGTGAGTGAGGGCCCTTCAGCTTGAACGGTAGAGGCCACACAAAGGCCACCGAGCACAATCAACGCAAAGCACAGCCCGCTCAATCGAATGCTGTGAAGAGCCGACGAGGATCCAGTTCGCACACGTACGATGTTCTCAGGACACACGCTGTGCCTCCTGCCTGTGATCTGAATGGCCGGTGGCGTGAACCGCTGAGAGACCTGCGGAAGCAGGATCGGCTAGAAGAAGTTTCAATTGTTCAGGGTCGGTGACTTTTCCGAGAGGCACGAGATCGGTGGCGGTGGTGCCGAGGATCAGCACTTCCCCCGCGACCGCAACCAGCATGACCTGTTTTCGTGATCCCAGAGGACTACTGGCCAGTATCTTGACCATCGGCGCCCCGCTCACCGGAAGAAACCGGCGGCCTATGGCCGAACGCGCCACCGCCAGGAGAACCAGGATCAATGCCAGGACAACTCCCAGCGCCGACACCATACGAACGACACTTTCCCACAGTTCCATGTGCGACCGTTCATTCCTCTCGCCGACCTGGTGGCTGTCTCGGCGAACTTCCGGCAACGACTATCCGAGTTGTTGAATCCGTTGGTTGGGGCTCACCACATCCGTGAGCCGGATGCCGAATTTTTCGTTCACCACCACGACCTCACCGCGGGCAACCAACTTATTGTTCACCAGCACTTCCATGGGTTCTCCCGCCAGTTTATTGAGTTCGATGACGGAGCCCTGCCCCAGCTGGAGTAACTCTCGGATCAACATGCGCGTCGAGCCGATCTGCACGGTCACTTGCAGTGGAATATCGAGGACGAACTCGATATTCTTGTTGGCCGGCACGGCGCCCTGGTTATCGACCGGTGGAAACGACGTCGGTTGCGGATTCGCCTCGCCGATATCGGCATGGGCCTGACCCGACTGAGCGGTGGTGTCGCCATTGGCCATGTGCAGATCTCCTTTTGTCCCGGCAGAAATCTAGGTCAATACCTTCGTGACACGGCAGGCGTGATTCCCCTTGAACACACCAGGCTGTCCTTGAAATTTAGGATCGCCTTCCACGAGACACAGCATCGGATCGCCGGGGTGCTGGTCGAGCATCAAGACATCGCCGGGATTGAAGTTCAGCAAGTCCTGCACGTTGATCCGCGCGGTCCCCAACTGCACCGTCATGGCCACGTCGCACTCCTGAAGGGAATCCTTGAAACGGCTGCCCCAGCTGCTGTCCTGCTCCACATTGTCGGCAAAGAGGCCGGAGTAGAGCTTTTCTTTAATGGGTTCGAGCATGGAATACGGATAGGCGATGAACATCTCGCGCGAGATGTCTCCCAGGTGGACCTGTAAGGTCACCACCACGACGATCTCGGAGGTGGTCACGACCATGGCGAATTGGGGATTGCTCTCAGAGCGGCAATAGCCGATCTTCATTTGCATGACTGCTTGCCAGGCCTTTTCCAGATCTTGGAGCGCGAGCTGAACTAGTTTCTTGACCAACCGCACTTGGATCGGGGTGAACTCTCTTCCCTCCGGCTTGACGTGCGTCTGTACTTTGCCGCCGAAGAAGAAGTCCACGATGAGATAGACCAGCATCGCATCCATGATGTAGAGGCCGTTGCCACGTAAGGGCTCCATCATGAATAGATTGAACGAAGAGGGGACCGGAACTTTCTGGATGAAATCTCCGAACTTGATGATCTGGGTGCTGACGACGCTGAATTCGATCTTTTCCCGTAAGAGCCCGCTCCAGGAGATGGACTGCTGCCGCGTAAAGCGATCGTTGATCATCTCCATCGTGGGCATGCGTCCACGGATGATGCGCTCCTGATGAGTTAGGCTGTAGGCCTTGACCCCGCTCGGATCTTCGGCCTCTTTCGGATCCGTGTCGACGTCGCCCGACATGACCCCGCCCATCAAGGCATCGATCTCTTCTTGCGACAGTATCTTGTCCATGACGTCCTCGGAGAGTGCCGAAACGCTACTGAATCACAAAATCCGTGAAGTACGCCGTCTTGACCGACTTCTTGGGCAGCAGGCCGTTAATCCGAGCCGTCACGTCTTCTCGTAACTTGTGTTTGCCTTGCGGAGAACGGGCGGTCACAGAATCGAGACTGGTCAGAAGAACGAGGATCGCATCGCGAATCTGCGGGGTACGAGCCGTGATCTCTTCGGCGGCTGAGGCATTGGTCAATTCCAATTTCATCGTGACTTTGAGATACCGTACCTCTGGTGTATCAGCGAGATTGACGATGAAGGGATCCAAGTCGGCAATGGCGCCGGTCTCAGCCACCGCACCGTGTCCCCCGCCTTTCGCCTCAGCCTCTCCATGCGCGGCCGGCTTTTCAGCCGTGGCTTCAGCGGCTGGTTTGTCGGACGATCCTGCCATCACTTTGAACATCGCAAACGCTCCACCTAACGCGACGACGAGAGTTCCCCCGACCAGGATGAGGACCATCTTCATGGGCATTCCTACGGGTACTGCGGGCGCCTTCTCTTCAACTGCTTCTGCCATACAAGCCTCCTGCGAACAGTGGTTGCCGGAGCTCGTCAGTGGTGCAATGCATATGCCACGCGGCAACCCATGGCGGTCTGCGGCACCCCGCGCTGGTTGCGACAGATCATGAGAAAACACAATGATTTCAGGTCACAGGGCATCCGAACGGGACAAGGCACGTATCCGAGCCTGAGACCTTGTCAGCAAGGTGACGCGAGAGTGAATGGTGCCGACAGAATGTTGACGAGCGCGCAGACGCTATGGAGGTGTGTATGCGCGAAGTCGACTAGGTAGAAATTGCCGATCAGGGTTCTGGCGCGCCTCATGCGAACGCGCGCCAGAACCCACATGGCTTATCGCTTGAGATTGACGAGTTCCTGCAACATCTCGTCGCTGGTCGTGATCGCGCGAGAATTGGCCTGGAACGCGCGTTGGGTGATGATCATGTCCACGAATTCCTTGCCGAGATCCACGTTAGACTGCTCCACGGTTCCCGACAGGATCTGGCCCATTCCATTCACGGTGGGTGCTCCGGCTAACGCGGCACCGGACTCCACGGTTTCGGTGAAGTGATTGTCGCCGCCGCTGATCAGCCCGTCAGGATTGGTGAAACGGTTCAGGACGACTTGAGCCAGGGCCTTGGTCTGCCCGTTGGTGAATTGCGCCACCACCTGTCCCTGTTTGTCCACACTGATTTTCTCGAGGGTTCCTGCACCGAATCCGTCCTGTATGTTGCTGATGATACCGGAGGCGGTACCGAATTGTGTGAGCCCGGCCAGACTCACGGTCACTGTCTGAGGTGTCGTGGCACCGGTCGTCAGCACCGCACTGACCGTTTGCGTCCCCCCAGCCGTCACCGCTCCGGCTGCACTGAACGTCATGTTGGTTTGGGCGGTCGCCGCCCCGCCGTCGATCTCCGAATAGACACCCCAGGCGTTGGCGGCAGTCTTGCGGAAATACAGTTGCATCTGGTGAGAGTTTCCCAGGGAGTCATAGAAGGTCGTACCGGTCGAGAAATTGTACGAGGTGGTATCCGTGGTGGCGAACGCCGTGCTGGGAACTGTGGAGCTGGCGTTGAGATTGCCGAGGATCGTGGCCGTGGTGGTCGCCTGTGGGGCGACAGCACTCGACGATAAGGTGATGTTTCCGACCGTGCTGGTTATGTTGCCGTTGGCATCCGCCTGATACCCCTGCAGCAAGGCACCGCTGGAATCCGTGACCTGTCCGAGATTGTCGACCTTGAATTGGCCGGACCGAGAGTACAAGTTGCTTCCAGAGCTATTTCTCAAGAGATAGAAGCCGGTGCCATCGATCGCCAGATCGAACGTATTTCCCGTCGTAGTCATCGACCCTTGCGTAAAATTGGTCTGGACATCGTTCATATAGACTCCAAGGCCAACTTGGCCACCGCCGCTTGCACCCGACACGCTGGATGAAATCAGATCTGCAAAGGTCGCTCGGCTGGACTTAAACCCCGCAGTTCCGATGTTCGCGATGTTGTTGCCGATGACGCTCATGGCATTGCCGTAGGTGCTTAAGCCGGTGACTGCGGTGAACATCGATGTGAGAATACCCATGCTGCGGTCCTCCTTGTTCCGATACCCGTGTTAACGCATTCGTGTGTCAGGTCGATCCCTAGCTGACTCATTCTTACGCTGTCGTGGACGTCGTGCCCCCGGCGTCTTTGCCTTGAGCCGCTTCCTGCAGCGCCACGCTCTTCTCCATCAGCGAGACCAGTTTTGACATTTGGTCCAGCTGAGAGAACTGCGCGGTCTGCGCGATGAATTCTTTGTCGTCGACTGGTTTGAGCGGATCCTGATTCTGAAGCTGCGTCAGGAGCATCTTTAAAAAGTCCTGTTGCCCCAGTACCTTCTGCCCGTTAACCGTCTGCGTCGTCGTCGGGTCCGCGGCCGTCGTTTGGGTGATGACATTGCTGAAATCCATAGGTCCTCCGATCAGGCGAAAAAGCTCACTCGTCCGTTGTTATGAATACCGTACTCTGCTCGCGAAGCTCGTTCTTCTTCTCCCGGCGCCGAAGGCAGACCGGAAGCGAGTCCCGGTCGACCCGGTTGTTGCTGAAATGCCCAGGCGTTGTCGCCCCGTCCTTGCTGTTGCTGATCCACGGTCACGCGGAGCATTCCCATTTCCAGGCCTGTTGTCCGGAGCGACGCCTCCAATGACTGGCCCTGTTGCAACAGTCCCTGTCCCAGTTCGCCATGTTCGGTGCGAATATGCGCGTGGACCGTTTGGTCCGTCATCATGATGCGCACCCGTAGCGGCCCCATGTCCAACGGATCCAAGTCTAGCGTGACTGTTTGCGCGGAAGAAAAGGTCCCTCGAAGCTCGCTGATCCGTTCAGATTCGGATGCATGAACCGGTGTGGTCTGCCCGGTCTCGCTTCGTCCGACGCGGCTGTCGCCGGATGGAGGAGCGGATGGACTGACGCCGGTCGTTTGATCGAGGAATTGCGGTCGAAGGCTGTTGTCCTCCGAGGGCAGAAGGTTCGACTTGGGGTGATCCGATTCACTTCGTGAATCTGGCGATGAGGAGAAATCCTTCCCGGAAAATTGGCCGGCGCTCGTCGCATTCTGGCCCGTAGAGATGTCGCTCACTCGCAAGCCAGAGTCGAACTGCGACTGAAGATCGCCGGAATCGAGAGCATCGGCTCTTGACGCCGGTTTCTCGGTCATGTGCGCGCTGACCACCACAGCCGCTAACCTAGATTTGTCTGGTTCTAGTTGGGCCTCTTTGATCGAATTCTCATTCAGACTCGTCGGGGTTTCAGGTAACGTAGTTTGGTTTTGAGACTGGGAGATCTGCGAGGCATCTGCATCCCCGGTTTCTGCGCGAGGGATATTGGAGGTTTGAGCAGGTTCGGCGGAGCGGTTCGCATCGCCTTTTGCCCTGTTATCAGCCGGCGTGTGCCCGACCGTCTGACCCGGAGGGAGTGCGGGGACACTGTGAGTCGTCGCACCGGATTGAGAATCGGCCGATGAGAGGCCGGTGCCTGGTGCCGACGGCACCTCTCCTACGGTCGCATCGGCTGATTTCCCTGCCCCCTCGGAAAGAGGGGCCGCTTGACCTGCCGGCGGCTCTCCTGTCAGGGCCTGCGTAGCTATTCCGGCAGCAATCAGCATCTCCGGCGACAAGGTGGCTGATTGCGCGGTCTTTTCGTGGACCTTGCTCGTCTGTTCGTTCTGTCCGCTGTCCGAATCCTCATTCTGCGTTCGATTCGGTTCGGTCTTATTAGACGCCCGTTCTTGGCGGGCATCCGCAGCCGTTTCTGACAATTTATCGGTCTGTAAATGCGTCGGAGCATTTATCGCTGAATGCGTTGGCGTGTGAGAGCGCGCGGCATCTTTGGGCCTGGCAGCCATCGGCGGTTGGCCGGACACTCGGCGAGACTCGGCCCGGCCAAGCAGGGTATCAAAACGATCGGCGAAGGAGCTGGGGGGCACACTCGCATTTCGATCACGCATCTCGGAGGGGGTCTGTTTCGCCGCGCTGGAAACTGTCTTGAGAAAGGGCTGCATGTCGTTGGCCATGGGAGTTTCTGTCTGCTCCTGATCCGGTGAGTAACCATGGGACATCTTTACAAAGGCCGTGCCATGACTCCTGCGCATAAAAACCCGGCCTGACGCACGATTTTCGTAAAGGCGGTTCAGCAGTGGATCAGGAAGAAGGAAGTTTCTGCAGGAGGTCGCGGCAAAAGCTGCCGGACTCTGAGTTGATCGTGGGGATGGTTAAGGAGTGGTCAGCAGCTGCTCGGTTAAACGAGCCGCGCGGTCGGGCTTCACTTCAGCGAGGATGGAGCCGGCGGATTTTCCCTTCAGGAGCCGAAGTACCTCAAGCGCTTTCCGTTCCGGCATCCTCTCCAGACGCGCCGCGGCCTCTTCTGGAGGCATGGCCTCATAGATTTTTGCCAGCTGCGCTTGATTGACGTTGCGTGGGCCGGCGTTCTTGGGATCTTTCGATTTGTCGGCTTCAGTCGCGGCCTTCGCCAATGCTGCCTGAGCTCGTTTCTTTTCAGCCTCAACCATTTTCTCGTGACGGGTGACGATCTGTTCCAATTCAGACTTCAACTCTAGAAGGTGCGTATCGGCCCCACGCAATGCGGCTTCGCGCTTATCCAGGAAGCGCTTTCGCTGTTCTAGCATGTGGAGGATTTCACGGGGTGTGCTGATCGCAGGCCCCTGAACAGTACTTTTCACGTCGGGTGGCAACGTCCCATCCTCTGAGGCGATAGGCTCGGTTGCCGACTCTCCGGCAGAAGCCAACATCGCCGCGCAAAAGACGCCCGCCAGCGCCAAGCCAACGGCCAACCGCAACGATCGGTAGCGACGATCCACTCGACCTTCGCCCAGCGTGGACAATTCAGTCACGGTCATGCCCGCTCTCCCATTTTCAACGGACTGCGTCGCCAAGCCCGCTCATCGAGTAACTGTTGATCCTGCTGTTCCTGGTGACGGCGCCGTTCGTGGAGCGCCCGTGCGCCGAGGAGGTCCAGCTTCTTTCGATATTGCATCGCCGCGAGCAATTCGTCTCGCTTGGCCGCCCATTGCACCTGCTGGGTGGCGTGAGCCTGTTCCAGCCCTTTGCGAGCAGCGATGGCCTGATCCATGGCGTCGAGCTGAGCGTAGGCCTGTGTGATCGTACTCCCCTCGCGCACCTGCAGCAAATACCGATCGGCATCCGCTCGGGCCTGCGACTCCAGCCTCGTCATCCGCTCAACGGTGTGCTGCAACGTTCGTGAAAGTTCCGACAGTTCGAGTTTGGCGACCTCTTCGAGTTGTAACGCATAGGTTCGGAGCACTGTGAGGTTCATTGAATGTTCCCAGCGAGGGCCTGCAAGGCTTCAAGGGATTGAGCGAAGCCGATCGGCTGCTGAATCTCCTGACGCAAGAATCCTGTAATGTTGTCGTGAGCTACCACGGCTTTATCGAGCTCCTTGCTGCTCCCCGGTTTGTACGCACCCAGCGTGATCAGATCTTCCGAACGACGGTATAGCGCCGTGCGTTCAAGCACCAATCGCGCTGCCGCGTAATGCGCCGGTGTGACGATATCCCGCATCACACGGCTCGTGCTCTGCAGAATGTCGATGGCGGGGAAGTGATTCCTCGCAGCGAGCTCACGGGATAAGACGATATGTCCGTCGAGAATGGAGCGCACGGCATCGGCCACGGGATCGTTGAGATCATCACCGTCAACCAGTACCGTGTAGAGTCCGGTAATGCTGCCCCCACTCTGCGCCGGTCCGACTCGTTCTAACAGCTTCGGCAGCACCGCAAAAACGGAGGGTGTGTAGCCCTTCGTCGTCGGAGGTTCACCGATGGCCAGTCCGACCTCCCGCTGGCTGTAGGCCAATCTGGAAAGAGAGTCCATCATCAACAGCACATGCTTGCCGCAGTCGCGGAAATATTCGGCAATGGCGGTCGCCACTAACGCACCGCGTATACGCACTAACGGTGGTTGATCCGAAGTCGCCACCACAACGACCGATCGGGCTCGGGCTTCCGGTGTGAGGTCGCGCTCCAGGAACTCTTTTACTTCGCGGCCGCGTTCTCCCACGAGCGCAATGACCCTCACATCCGCCTGCGTGTATCGACTGATCATGCCCAAGAGGACGCTTTTCCCCACACCGGACCCGGCGAACACGCCGATCTTCTGGCCCTGACCACAGGTCAGCAGCGCATTGATCGCTCGAATCCCCAGATCGACGGGCTGTGTAATTCGGGCACGATGCAAGGGGTTGAGGGGGGCGGCATACAGCGGTACGCGCACCTCGGCGCGTACGGGGGGCAATCCATCAAGCGGATGGCCCAATCCGTCAAGAATCCGGCCGAGCATCTGTGGTCCGACGGGAACGGATGCGACATGCCCTTTCATCACCACACGGCTTCCCGGTCCGATGCCCTGCATTTCCCCGAGCGGCATCAGCAAGACCCGGTCTTCACGAAAGCCGACTACCTCCGCCATCACGGAGCCATGGCCTCCCTCGCGAGTAATCTCGCAGACCTCTCCGACCGAGGTGAAGGGGCCGGAGGCTTCAATCACGATGCCGACCGCCTGGGCCACGCGGCCTGTCACGGAAAGCGGTTCGACTTGTTCGAGACGTTCGCTAAGCTTCACCGGTTTCTCGCTTTCGCAACGCTTCGCCCAGCCGCAGCAGTTGCGTGTCTAGTGTCGCATCAATCAACAAGCTGGATGCGTGCACCAGGCATCCTCCGGGACTGATGCTGGGATCGGTTTCAAATTTCAGGCTCAGCAGGCCGTGCGGGGTCTGGCTCAAGGCGGCCCGAGACGACTCCAGCACGGAGAGATCGGAGGGATGCACGCGGATTCGCACGAGCCCGCTTTCATGGAGATGCGCGAGCGCCGCGCGTACTTGCGCCACGATCACGTCGCGTGTCTCGGTGACGAAATCGCGCAAGACTTTCTGGGCAATCATGAAGGCCAACGAGGCCACTTCCTCTTCGACCGTCTCATGAAGTCCGCGCCACGTGTCCTCCAATTGCGCCATGAGCGCCGTCACCAATGCCTGCTCTTTGTTGCGCATGGACGAGACGCGCTCCGTCACCCGCTTTTCGCCCTCCGCCACCCCTCGTTCAAACTCTGTCGCATCATCGGTCCCGAACAATTTGTTGCCGCGACTGAAATCGGCCAACGGCACCGTCCGCAACTGAATATTGCCGGAGCGAATCAAGCTGCGGGTGAGCACGGTATTCTCTTGTCGTAAACGGTACAGCTCCAGCAGACGTGAGACGGCTAGACGCACCAATTCGATTTGAAAGGGCTTAGTCAAAAAATCAGCCGCCCCGGCTTTCATGGCGCGAACCGCCATCTCGATGTTGCCGTGTCCGGTCATGATGATGCTCAAAATACGGCTATCGACCTCCAGCGCCCGCTCCAGAAATGTAATTCCATCGGTGGTGGCCAGCTGCACATCAACAATAAGTACGGCAATCGGATGCGTACGCAGTTGCGCCAGAGCCTCGTCTGCGGAACGCGCGGTGAGGACAGGGTGGCCGGTGAAACTCAGCATTTCGGCTAACAGTAAGCAGATCGCTGGTTCATCGTCGACGACCAAGATGGCGCGTGGCGAGAGTTCTTTCTCGGATGCTGGGGCGGTCGATACAGTCGATGATGCGCGCAGGGCAATGGTTCCCATCTACATCAACTCCTCGCCCCCGCCGCCACCGACCACGATACGGCCTTCTTCCTCCAGCTTGCGGCAAACTTTGAGAATGTTCTGCTGCGCTTTTTCGACGTCGGACACCTTGACCGGCCCTCGCGCTTCCATGTCTTCTTTGAGCATTTCCGCCGCGCGGCTGGACATGTTGGCCAGAAACTTGTCCTTGATTTCCGGAGCTGCTCCGCGGAGCGCGACGGGGAGATCCTCCTTGCTGATCTCTTTCATCAGCTCCTGCATGCCGCGGGAGTCCAGATCGATCAGATCGTCGAAGACGAACATCAACGCCCGGATGCTATCGGCCAAGGTCTGGTCGTGTTCGGTGATTTTCGCCATAATGGCACCTTCGGTGTTCTTGTCGACTCGCGTCAGGATGTTGGCCATCAGTTCGGTTCCGCCTACCGTCATGCTGGACATCCCCATTGAGGCGGCCAGAATTTCCTGCAGACTTTCGCTCAATTCCGCAAGCACGTCGGGTTGCACCTCTTGCATCGTCGCCAACCGAAGTGAGACATCGGCATGCAAATGCACCGGCAGCAAGGCGAGGACTGCGCTTGCTTGCTCGGCCTCCATTTGTCCCAGACAGACGGCAATCGTCTGCGGATGTTCGATTTTCAGAATTTGCGCCACGGTGCGGGGATCCACCCACTTCAGGGCATCGATGCCGGGATAGGTTTTGGTATTCAGTGAATCCAGCATTCGAGCCGCCTTCTCGGGACCCAACGCTTTTTTCAAGATGGATTCCATAAACTCCCGGCCCTCAAACTGCACTTCACCGGAAGAACTCGCCTGCTCGAATTCAGCGATCACGCTTTCTTCTTCTTGCTTGGTGATATTCGCCGTTTCCTTCATAAAAGATCCGAGCTTTCGAATATCCTTCGGGTCGAGCGCTTTCATGACGCTCGCGGCGGCTTCTTCCCCGATTGCCCGTAACAGAATCGCGGCCTTCTGTGCACCCGAGAGTTCTTTGCTCATGATCGCGATCGGTTAGGCGTTACTCTTCAGCCACTGTTTGACGACCACGGCGGTGTTAGCAGGATTGTTCTTCGCCATGTCCAGAATTTGAGAGGGTTGTTTGCCGCTGATGGCGGCTTCCACCTGTCCGACCGAGGCCGGCAAGGATGGAGTTTGCCCCACGGCTGTAGCCGGCGCTGATTCCACCAGCATCGTCATTAAGGGCTTGACCACCATGAATAGAATCAGGAAGAACAAGACCCCGCCTACCGCATAACGGACATAGGGCATCCACACCTTCGTGGCATCGGGTACTGCCTCTACGGCCGTCCCAACCGGTTCCTCGGGTCCAAGACCGAATTGAATACTGACAACCTCTACTTGATCCTGTCGTTCGGTCGAATAGCCCATCGCTTTTTTCACAATCTCCTCGATACGTTTCATTTCTTCCTCGGAGCGTGCCACGTACTTCTTTGGCTGCTCCGCCGTCGCCTCTCCCGCTTTCCCGCCCTCATAGGTGCCGTCCACGAGCACCGCAACCGACAGCTTTTTGATCGTCCCCGTCGGTTCCACGATACGGGAGACGGTCCGGCTGATTTCGTAGTTGACCGTTTCATTCTTCGTCTGATTGTTGTTCGAGCTGGTTTGGCCGCCCTCGGCCTCCGTGCCTCCCGGCACATTCGATTCGACGCCGGGCACACCGCCGGATGTTCCGTTCACACCGCTGGAGCGTTCCTGCCCACGTTGTTCGCTTCGGACGACTTGGCCATTCGGGTCGTAGCGTTCTTCCGTCGTTTCAATTTTCCTGAAATCCAAGACGCTCGAGACGCGGACGACGGCTTTGTTGACGCCGACGATTCGCTCCAGCATCGTCTGAATGCGGGTTTCGATATCCTTCTCCAGGGTTCGCTGATATTCCATCTGCGTGCCCGAGAGCCCTGCCGATTCATCGGTTGATGTATTCGATAAGAGATTTCCATGGCCATCCACGACGGTGACATCGCGGGCCTGCAGGCCTTCGACGCTGCTCGACACGAGATGCACCACACCCTGAATCTGAGCCTTGGTCAACGTTTGACTGGCACGCAGGGACACCACCACTGATGCGCGCGCGCGATCCTGCTCCGTGGCAAAGAGCCGGCGTTCAGGAATTGCCAAGTGGACCCGGGCGCGCTCTACTTCCGGCATCTGCGTAATGGTCCGCGCCAACTCGCCTTGCAAGGCCCGACGATAATTCAATTTCTGCACGAAATCGGACATGCCCATCGTGGTTCGGTCGAAAATCTCATACCCCACCCCGCCACCGTGCGGGAGACCCTGACCGGCCATTTCCAGGCGCAGGTCATGTACCTGCGCGTTGGGCACCAAGATAGTGGTGCCGCCGTTCGTCGTCTCGTAGGGCACCTTTGCATCCTTCAGTTTGTCGATGATCCCGGATGCATCGTCCACCGCCAGGTTCGCAAAGAGCACTTGCATATCCGGCTGTTGAGTCCAGAGCGTGACCGCCACCAGCCCCGCAACAGACCCGGCAAGGGCCAGCAGAATGATGAATCGTTGGTTGATCGTGAACTGGCTGAATTTCGAAAACATAGGATGAACAATCCTTTATTCGCGAGACCGGCGCGCGATTGAACAACCGTTAGATCTGCATGCGCTGAATTTCTTCGTAGGCCGAGACCAACTTATTCCGCACCTGCATCATCAATTGAAAGGACACGTCAGCCTGCTGCAAGGCCACCATGGTCTGATGGATGTTGGTCGTCTGGCCCGTGACCAATGCGTCAACCGCTTGGCTCGCGCCGGTCTGAGCGTCATTAATATGGCTGATCGCTTCCTTGAGCGACCCCATAAAATTGCTCGCCGTACCGGCCTCGCTGCTCGGCCCGGGGGCGTGAATCTCAGGGATTTCAATCGCACTGGGCAGGTTCGCCCCGGCTATACGCAGGTCAGACATGGTTACCTCCCGATCTCCAGCGCGCGATTCCACATGGTCCGCGTCGCGTTGATGGCCTGTACGTTGGCCTCATAGGCTCGAGAAGCGCCGATCATATTGACCATCTCTTCCATGACATTCACGTTGGGCATGGTAACGAAACCCTTCTTGTCGGCATCGGGATGGCGCGGGTCGTACACGGTCTGCCCAGGCTTCTGATCTTCGATCACGCGGGCAACTTTGACTCCATCCAATGCGTGACGGCCGGGTCCCGTCGCCACCTGCTTTAACGCCCGTTGAAACGGCGAGGTCACCGGCGTCGCCTGAAAGACGACATCCCGGCGTCGATAGGGCCCGCCGGTGCTGGTTTTCGTGGACTGAGCATTGGCGAGGTTGCTGGCGATGACATTCAATCGATGCCGGTGAGCATCGAGCGCGGAGACCGACACTGCGAGACTATCTGTCATATCCATCACATACCTCTTGGTTAGAGCGTCATGGCTGAAGAACCAGGCTGCTGCTCACAGATCACTTTGTTATCGTCCTTCGCGGATCGCCGTCATCAATTCCTTGAATCGCATACCAATGATCGTCGCGGCGGTGTTGTACTGCTGCGCGTTGTCGGACATCTTGGCCATTTCGAGTTCGATATTGACGGAATTGGCATCCAACGCCATGTCCCCTGCCGGGACTTCTTCAATGCGCCCCACCACCTGCTGAAAGCCGGTTCCTTTCGGACCGATATGGTTTTGGTGAGTGGAAGCCAAGTTAATTGGAAGTTTACCCCGCTGTGCGTTGGCTAGGGCCTGGCCGAAATTCAAATCCGTCGCGCGATACTTGGGGGTCTCTTCGTTGGCGATATTCGCCGCAATGACCTGTTGTCGTGCACCGCGCAGATCCAGCGAGCGCTCAAGCAATTGCATGGTCCGGTCAAAAATAGTCATCGTGACAACTCCTGGGCTTCAGTCCACTCATGGGTGGAATCTGCAATCTGTATACCGCGCTTGTTTCACAACGAATTGGAGTCCACGAGAAGTCTGGGATCGACCGGCTCACCAGAACATCCAGCAAGGATGACCACCATGGGAAAATTCTGCCTAGCTCCATCCCGGCCGTTTCAGGACTTTTCAGCTTCCAGTGGATAGCCCATGCCTCGATACTCCCGCAGTTTGTTTCGAAGGGTTCGGATGCTGATGCCCAATTCCTTCGCAGCGTGCGTCCGGTTCTCTTTCACTCTCGCCAAGGTCTTAAAGATGAGATCGCGCTCCATTTCCCACAATGATCCGTGCGCTGAAGGCGGAAGGATCGACTCCACCGTTTCGGTTTCCCGCACGAGGACGGTGCCATCTCCCGGTAACAGGTGATCCACATCCACTGCGGAGCCGCTGGCCACCAGGATGGCGCGTTCCATCACGTTTTCCAGTTCGCGGACATTCCCCTTCCATGGCCGGCATTGCAGATCCGCCACGGCGCGTTCGGACAACGTGGGCATCGCCAGATTATTTCGTTGGGCCGAGACGCGAAGAAAGTGTCTGGCCAAGAGCGGGATATCCCCAGGCCGTTCACGGAGCGGAGGTACCGTGACTGGAAACACATTCAATCGATAGAAGAGGTCCTCTCGAAATCGCCCCTGCGTCACCTCATGATAGAGCGAACGATTGGTGGTGGCGATCACCCGAATATTCACCGGCACCGGCTCGCGGCCTCCGATACGATCGACCTCGCGTTCTTGCAACACCCGCAATAATTTCGACTGCAAACCCAAATTCATCTCGCTGATTTCGTCAAGAAAGAGGGTGCCGGTGTGGGCCATTTCAAACTTACCCAGCTTTTTCTGAATGGCTCCGGTGAAGGCGCCCCGCTCATGCCCGAAAAGCTCGCTCTCCAACAGGCTGTCCGGGAGTGCGGCGCAATTCAGGGCCACGAATGGGCGATGGGCGCGGGGGCTTCGCGCGTGTATATAGCGCGCCAACAGCTCTTTTCCCGTGCCGCTCTCGCCGCTGATCAGCACGGTGGCTTGGCTTGCCGCGACACCCTCCAAGGTGGTGAGGAGCCGAATCATGCCGGGATCTTGCGTTAAGATAGCCCGCGCCTCTAATGTCGCAGGACTCTCCTGTTCGTCCGTTGCCGTGGTCGCCTGCAGATTGAGGATGACCCGCTCCAGCAAATCGGTGGAAAACGGCTTCAAGATATAGTCGTTCGCGCCATATTTCATCGCTTCCACCGCAGTCTCCACCGTGCCGTAAGCGGTCATGAGGATAATGAAGGTGTGAGGAGCCTTCTGTTTGATGGCCTTGACCAGTTCGAGTCCATTCAATCGCGGCATCTTCAAATCTGTGACCACCAGCCAGGGCTTCAGACGCTCGAGCTGTTCGATCGCATCGGCTCCGTCGATCGCGCCTCGGACTTGGTAGCCCAATCGCCGGACCGTTTCCGACAAGGCCGCCCGCATCGACGGTTCATCATCGACGATCAACACGGTCCGGGCATCCTCGGATACAGCTGACGATCCTTCTAAGGCTTGTTGCACGCTCATTCGTACGTCTCCTCCTCAGTTGCGCTCAAGATCCGACTGGGTGTTGCCGATCGGCCAGCCGGTGCGGCGCTTCGCACAGGCATCGATGCGCTTTGAACAGGGCCTCGCGGGAGGGTGATGACAAACGACGTCCCGCGTCCCGGACTACTCTCGACATCAATTCGCCCATGATGGGCTTCTATCAATGCATGCACGATCGCCAGGCCCAGACCCGTGCCCTGGTCCTTGGTCGTAAAGAACGGATCAAATACTCGCGACTGCAAGTCCGGGGGAATGCCGGTGCCGGTGTCGCTGACGGTCAGTTGAATGGAGGGGACTTCCGTAGCCGGTGATGAGGCGGCGGTGACGGCTATGGTCAAGAGGCCTCCCTCAGGCATAGCCTGAACGGCATTCAGCACCAGGTTGAGCAACACCTGCTTCATCTTGCCGCCGTCGCACCAGAGCTGGGGCACCTGGGGATCCAGGCGGCAACAGACATCAATCGAGGCAGGAGTCATCGCGTGGGCCGCCAGCGTCAAGACCTCTTGAGTCAGCTGTTCGGTCGCGTGCCATCCCGCCTTGGAACAATCGGGCCTCGTGTAGACCAGCAAATTGGACAACAATCGGTCCATGGACTGCACGGCGACGGAAATATGTTCGGCATAGATCTTCAACTGAGGCTGCTCGCGCAGATCTTTTCGTAGGAGTGAGGCGAACAGTTCCACGCTGCCGAGAGGATTACGGATTTCATGCGCAATGCAGCCGACCATCTGGCCCATCGCCTCAAGCCGATTGCGACGCTGTAGCCGATCTTCGAGCTGTCTAACACGCGTCACGTCATGGATCAAGACCAACTTTCCGATCAAAGCTCCCGACGCATCGGTCAAATCGGTTTGCGACAAGTCGATGGCGATGCCGCTCGGAAGAATCAAGGGATACTCACTGTGATCCTTCCGAATCTGCTGAAGGATTTCAGTCGCCCGCCTTCCCTGCAACTGTGCTTGCGACATACCCAACAAACGTTCCGTGGAATAATTGCACCGGACGACAAGATCCTGAGAATCCGCGACGATCACCCCCGTATCCAACGACTCCAAGACCGCCGTGACATGGGCACGCATTTCCTCAGTCTCACGAAGATGTTGCCGAAGGCTGGCGTTGGTCTGGGCTAATTCGAGATCCATCTGCTGAAGACGAGTCGTCAAGGCATCATACGATTGTTGAAGGACCGTCGCGGCTTGGTCGAAGTCCTGAAAGGCGCGCGTGAGGAGATCATTTTGTGTGTGATCAGAGCTCTGCAGGGTCACGCTCACCGACCTCCTTGATTTTGAGCCAGTTGTGCCTGGCCGGCCTGCACGACGGCGGCCATGCGTCGGACCAGGCTATCGGTGTGTTCACTGAGCGCACGCAACCCGCCCTGCGCTAAATCCTGACGCTTGGCCGTATGTGCCAGTCGAACCAATTGAAATTGTGCCCAGGTTGCTTGTTCCTGGTTCAGTCCGGCCACCAAGGCCTGTTTGTATACAGACAATGCCGGAACGGGACGATTCAAGTGGACTAAGGCATCGGCATGCCGCAGCAAATCCGCTGCGGACAGTTCCACTCCGCTCTTAAGAAGGGCCTCATAGAGCGCGGCCGCCTCGCTATATTGTTTAGCCTGCCCCAACACATCCGCCATCATCGACAGGACCGGCCCTCGATCAGGATGACGTGGATGATGCTCCAACCACTGACGCCCTAACTTGATGAGTCCGGCGACATTCCCTTCTCCCTCAAAACACTTCAAGATGCCCTGGACGGCCTCCCCCCCAAATCGCCCGATCGGGAATTGCAGGCGATATCGTTCGAAGACGGAGCGCGCGGCGCGCGTGTCTTTCTGTTCGAGATAACTGCGGCCGAGTCCCATCAGGGCCACTTCGTGAACTGCCTCGGCTTTGGGATCGCGAATCAACGATTGGTAGAGTCTGGCAGCCTCCACGGAAAACCCGAGCCGCTGGTGCGCGTCTGCGACCTTCAGGAGCACATCCGTTCCTGCGTAGAGCCGATCGGCTTGCGGACCGTGCCGATGGAACAGACTGACGAGTTCAAAATCATCGTGAGTTTTTAAGGCGGCTTCGAGCCTTGGCCGCAGAAAGGTTACGAGCTGCGCCCCGCTCTTGCCGGGCCACGGATCGTCCTGAACTTTTCCCGTGCGCAGCACCACCTGTTCGTATGCGGCGAGCGCCTCCTCCCGCTTCCCTGCCCGCTCAAACGCATCTGCGAGATGAAACAGGGCCTCGCTGCCGACCGCTGAATCCTCATACTGGTGCGCGCTTTTTTCGAATAGTTCACGCGGATTGAGTGATTCACCGGGCGCGAGCGGAATGTTTGAAATCTGGGAGGTGACCGTTTGGCGCAGGTTGATCACCCCTTCTTCCGGATCGCGGCGCTCCTGTACATCCGCATACCGGAGTTTGGCCATGGCCATAACAGGCGCATCCGGGTACTGACTCAGCAAGGCGGCGTAGAACAGACTGGCTTCGTTCCATCGGCCGGCCTCTTTGTAGCTGTCGGCGATGTGGAGCAAGACGAATGGATTCTCCGGTCTGGTGGGGTACAGATTGTAGAAGCGGAGAAGCTGCTCACGCATGACCGACGGACGGTGACCTTCACTGGCGGTATCCGCATAACGCAATAACGCATAGGGATCTTTGCGAAAGACGACAGGCCAACGGCCGGCGAGATTGTCGTATAGCGTCTCCGCGTCCTTGAGGCGCCCCAATCGATAGAGGCTATGCGCCTGCCCCATTAAGGCGAATGCCAGTAAGCTGGGGTCGGTGGTCCGCTTCAGGACATTGTCGAGTGTCTGCACACTGTCCTTCCATTTGCCGATTCCGCGCAGGGCATATCCCAGTCCGAGCATGGCTCGATTGGCATCATAGGAATCATGCTCCGAGAGACCGAGGGCATGCTGATACGCGATCTGGGCCTCCGGATACCAACCTTCCGATCGATACACATCGCCGATTCTCCAGGCCGCCCGTTTGGCATTGGTGGAATAGGGGTCATCCCGCATCAATGTCCGGTACTGTTCGATGATTTCGATCGGACGGATCTCGAGATTCCTGCTCCTGAGCAGACTCTCCGCTAGAAACGCTTGGACAGACGAGGTGAGCTTTGATTCGCGATCTTCTCGAAGCATGTTGGTGAAGTGGAGTCGTGCCTCGACATACTGGCCTTGGAGGTACAAGGCGACGCCGCGTTCAAACCGGCTCCATTCTGGGCTTTCGGTGAGTCGCTCGAATCGGGGGCCTGGATCGGGCAAGACACCGCGTACCAGCTCAGGAGGTTCGGGTAGTGTGGTTGGCAGATCTTGCCGAGGAGTCGACTGTCCATCGGCGGCCCCCGCCGAAGCTAAGCCCACCGATACAACGCCGCTCAGCGCAAGTGCGAACAGCGCGGCCAACCATGATCGTCGTTGTGTCAAAGATGGGAGATGCACAGAGGGGGGAAATCAGCAAGTCTCATGCCCTTCGGCGATTGGATCAAATCGCGCTATCACTCCCCAAATAGGGGCGTTAGGCATGCCGACCAACGGCTGGTGTCAGAAACTACAACAGGCCTCTAAAGATGCCGGTCAAGAATTTGACATGTTGCGAAGCGGATGTGGGCTGGGCTAGTTTTGAATCGAGTAGCCGTGACTCTTGGGGTCAAACCCTTTGCGTTTTAACTTTTCGACCAAAGTCGTGCGATTGACCTGTAACAGCTGTGCGGCGCGGCTGGTAATTCCGTTGGCCTTCCGCAACGCTTCGCCAATGAGCCGGTTTTCGTAATGTTCAAGCTCCTTGGTCAGGTTAATCCCATCCTCGGAAAAGCGAATGAATTGTTCCGGCACCTCGTTTGTCTTTCCCGCAGTCATCTTGAGTGGGCTCTCGGGTAGATCGCTCACAGTGATCCAGCCCTTCTTTTTCAAGACCGCCAGGCGTTCAATCATATTCTCCAGCTCCCGGATATTTCCCGGCCATTCCTCTTCTGTCATGCGCGCCAATGCTTCCGGCTCCATGCCGAGAATCTCGGTCCGGCGCAGTTGATTGAACTGAGCGATGAAGTGGTTGACGAGGAGCGGAATATCACTGCGTCGTTCTCGCAGGGGGGGAATGTGGATGGGAATCACGTGGAGTCGATAGTACAAATCCTGTCGAAATCGCCGTTCCTGTACGGCAAGCGCCAAGTCTTGGTTTGTAGCCGCGATAATCCTGACATCCACATTGATCGTTCGCGTGCCCCCAACCCGCTCAAAACATCGTTCTTGTAATACCCGAAGCAATTTCACTTGGAGCGGCAAACTCATTTCGCCGACTTCATCCAGAAAAATGGTTCCGCCATGAGCTAATTCGAAACGTCCGAGCCTGGTGTGGGCCGCTCCTGTGAACGCTCCTTTTTCATGGCCAAATAATTCGGACTCCAGCAGTGTTTCGGGAATCGCGCCGCAGTTGACCGGTACCAGGGGGCGATCTCGCCGCATGCTATTGAAGTGCAGCATCCTGGCGATCAATTCCTTCCCGGTCCCGCTCTCGCCCTCGATCAACACCGTGCTGTCACTGTCGGCGACCTTTTCAACGAAATCCAGCACCATGCGCATCGGCGCGCTGGTTCCCACCAGATGTTCCAGACGATACTGATCTCGTACGGCTTTTCGAAGGAGATGATTTTCTTGTTTCAGTTTGTAAACGTCCAAAGCCTTTTTGACGACCACGGCCACCGTATCGGGCTCGAAGGGCTTGGTAATGAAATCAAACGCGCCGGCTTTCATGGCTCGCACCGCATAGTCGATCGTTCCGTAACCCGTCATCACAATCGCGATGATTTTGGAGTCGACCTTGGAGATGCGATCGATGGTTTCCAGACCGTCGATGCCCGGCATCTGCAGATCGGTCAACACCACATGTACCGGCTGATCCTTGACAGCCTCCACACCCTCCAAACCGCTGGATACCAGGGTCACTTGATGCCCTTCATTGGACAGCGTTTCCGACAGGACCTGTCGGACAGCAGGGTCATCATCGATTACGAGAATGTGCGACTGACTCATGTATGGCACCCCTCTCTCAGGCCCGAGGAAAACATGCTCGACCAAACAGACTAACCAGGGCTCCCAGCAGCACAACCAGTGATTATGGAAGCCATTGGAATAAATTCAGCTTATTGGTAATTCAAACTTTATTCAAGTAAAACTAAGTGCGGCGTGAGTATCAGACTCCGAGGACTGCCCGTCGCAGTTGTCCGAGAAGAAGTGCATCTTGACAGGTCAGCAGAAGAATTGTAGGGTTCAGAATTCTTTCTCTACGACCAATCCGGTGGGATCCTAATTGTTTTGCAGGTCAGGTAAGCTGGCGTAGCTCAATTGGCAGAGCAGCGGTTTTGTAAACCGCAGGTTGAAGGTTCGATTCCTTTCGCCAGCTCCAACTTATCAAGCACTTACAGAATCAGCGGAAGCGGATAAACCGGCAGGTGTTATTACGGTGTTAAGCTGGATGTACTTGTCGAGTTTTGAGGCTGCTGACAGTAAGTCTTTCTCCTCAATTGAATCGTACCGCTGCCACATCCTTTCGGACTTGTGACCCACGATTTTCATAGCCGTTGCCGTGTCCACCCCTGCCCTACGTAGGTTCGTGGCGGCACAATGGCGAAGGTCATGGAATCGGAAGTTCGTTACACCTGCGACCCTTTTGGCGGTTGCAAAGGCCGTCTTAATGCCTTTGAGCGGTTGCCCTTCGTACAAGAACACATGGTTTGTGTTCAATCGCCGTACCTTTGCCAAGCCTGCCAGCGTGGTGCGGACAGCAGGCGTTAACGGTACCTGCCGAGGCTTCTTGGTCTTCGTGTCGATACCACGCAACGTGATAAACCCTCGTTGCAGGTCTACCCGATCCCACGTGAGTTGAACAATCTCACCGAACCGTTGCCCTAGATGGTATGCGGTCAACAAAATCGGCTTCAGGTGCGAAGCAGCCACTTCATACAACCGGCTCCACTCCTCCTCGGTCAATACGCGGTCTCGCTCATTGTGTGGGTTCGGCAAAGGCACCTTGCACGCTGGATTCGTCACCAACAAGCCACGACGAATCGCCACATTCAAACAGTGTTTGAGAATAATGTGGTCATTATTGATTGTTTGAAGGCTCGTTACGGTACCATCCTCCTTGCGCCGTTGTGCGCGGTACGCTTCAACCTGCTCAGGTCGAATCTCCTGCAGTAGAGTTGAGCCAAAAAACGGCATCAATTGGTGCGTGACGATTCGTTTGCGATCTCGATACGAGCGCAACCGCTTCACTTCCTCCAACTCGATGTACCGCTGTGCCCATTCTTTAAACAGCAAAGGTTGAGCCTGTTCGCTGCTCATACCCCCAATCATGAGGGCAGTTTTGATCATGGCTTCCTGTTTGCGAGCCTGTTCCTTGTTGCAGCATCCCACCTTCCAACGCTTGAGTTTGGCACCCGCGATGCCACGTGCGAGTGTCAGCGTCTTGCCGTTATTCAACACTGGAAACTCAACGTAATAACTGTCCTTCCGTTTGGTCAGTCCCATTAACGCCCTCCTTTGTAACGTGCCTCACCAATCAACTCTCCTACCGTGACATCCAATGCCTTCGCAATCCGTCGCAACGTGCTCAAGCGCGGATCGTAATTGCCCGCTTCAATGCGAGCGAGCGTGGCTACCGCGACCCCTGATAATGCCTTGAGAGCCCGCAAGCTCACCCCCTTTCCTTCTCGTATGGCACGTAGGTTGGTAGATGTCATGGCTTTTATGTTCTCATATATGAGTACATCGTGTCAATTACTTTCTATAACGACCTTCGATGGTTTGACACTGTGCTGATTGATCCATGCATCAATCGCTTGGAGGTCGAATTTTGTTAACCGTCCTACCTTCACATAAGGGATGCGTCTCTGACTGACCATCGTATAAATCGTGTGCGTTGAAAGGCCCACGTACTCCGCAAGGCCGCCAACGTCGATTAGACGAGTTTTGATGGATGATTCGGCTTTTGGGCTCATAAAATTGTCTCGTGACTCCCTGTCGAATGTCATTCTGTTTCTGCGTCATGCAGCCGCTTGATTTACCTTATTGTTGGTCTTATAAAGCTGTGCCATGGCCCTCGCCTACTTATCGTTACTCGCGGCTATTGGTATATGGGCATACCAAGGCTTTGTGTGGCTTCAAACCGGCTTGTGGCCTGACTATCCGCTGTACATGCTTGTATTCTGGCTTTTCCGTAACCACCTGGCACACACCTGGCTCCTTGAACCGCGCTCTTGGCTTGGGGCTCATAGAATCATTAGCGGCCTTTTGTTCTTCCCGATTTCTGCCTATCTGATTGGGTACAGCTTCCTATGGGTGTCCGTTTGGTCCTTTCGCCAGCCAGACTATGTTCCTCGGCGCTAGATCAGATGCTCTCTAGTACAAAGAAGCCACTCGCGTTCGCCGGATGCCACTTATGTGGCCCCGGCTCACGCTCGTGTAGGCTCTTGATCGTTGCTCTAAATATGCCGCACTTCTCTATGTGCAACCTATTGTAGTTTCAAGTTTCTCTCGGCCTCTTGGCCCGGCCACAATAGTACAGTTCTCGGTACGTTCCCTATTCCTATGAAACGGTGCGTAACCAACATTCCCCCCACCGCCCACACAAAACTCCTCCCCCACCTATATATAGTTAGAGTATGTGTAGGGGGAGTTTTATGCGGCCTGATCGCCATCAAAAGTTGCATACCCATGGTCCAGGCGTTCAATAGGCTTTATGATTGCCTCATGCAAATCTGGCATCGGTACAAAACTAATCGTGGTTTTGCCTGGTACTTGTTGCACTAATCGCAATTGTTCGAGGTGTCTTAGGTTCTGCCGCACCGAAGAGTCCTTCTTACCAAGCATCTGGCGAAAATTCTCTACTGTCAGACGATCCTTTCCTCCTTGAAAACACGCAAGATAGTCAGCCCGCTCATGCAGTAGGGTACCGAAAACGATTCTTCTAGCTAACTCAAGGTCATGCTCAGTAACCGCTGTGCGCCCATGCACGCGAGCAGTGGCCCTAACTAAAGTCCGTAGCTGTTGGAAGGCACGATATGGCTCCTCTATCTGTGGCCTGCCCATCTCATAAAGGAATCTCTCCTCGCCGGTCATTTCGTCCAACTCTGCACTTTTACTTGTAAGAATGATTCCTCTCCCACGAGCCATTAGCTCGCTGTACTGTCTCAGGGTTCCTTGTACTGCTACGTCCTCTGGCGCAAGGGCGAACGGTCCACGAGTGAGTTCCCGCACATGCTTTTTTATTTCCGATCTCAACGCTTGAAAGTTGGTTGCTTTAGCTACCTCGTTCCAGCATCGTTCAAAACCTGCCTCTCGCTCATCGTCGGATAGTGGAGGCAATGCGAATGTAAGAAATCGTCCTCCGATTTGAGCCATATACTGTCGATGGTGCATGACGGCAGCAGGCGTTACGCATGCAATCATTGCGAACCGGCTCTTAGACTTGAGGACTCCCAAGGTGCCTGTAGCTTTGGAGAATTCCCCGTCAAAGATGGATTGCAGCTCTCCAAGGATCTTCTTAACCTTCTCGTCTCGTCCTGAAAACAAGGTCGTCAGGTCTTTGATGACAAGCGTTTTGCCGTCCAATAGGTCCAATAGCTGGGGCTGCGGTTTCCGTCGTCCACCCTTGCCCTTTTCGTCATCCACATACCCGCTCAGGAAACTGTTGTCCGTCAAGGTATCGAGCCAGAACACGCTGTCATCGCCTTTAAGGCCAAACACGGCTTCTGTTTTGCCTGACGAAGGATTGCCCTCAATGAGTAACCAAAGCGGTGCAGCATGATCAGCGTTGCAAAGCGGTAAACTAGTTGCCGTTGCAATCACAACCTCAACAAGGTCATGTACATGCGGTGAGCTTGTCACCCCACCTAATAGCTTGTGTATTTTTTGTAGCCTCCTCTCCATCGATTTGTTGACGCCCAACCCTTCACCGCATCGAGCCTTCCCACCCGTTTCTGATTGGCCCATTCCCTCACCTTCCTGCCGTTCCCCTGAATCCATTACACCGCCCCCCTTGTGATTCAGACGCACCATGCACCTGATGGAGTGCACTCTATCTCGCGGGAGTACACAGCGGTAAAACTTCCCCATAATGCGAATCGAATTATGGTGAGAATGTTTGTGAATGCCTAAGTAGTTGTAGGGGGGCGAGTCTGGTGCAATTTACCTGAGGTGGGACGCTACGATTCAAATACGCCGGGCCTGAACACGAAATGCTCCGGAAAGTCATCCTCGGCACGTTCAATAAAACGGCGCACTTTTCTAGCACTTTGTAGATATGGATGGTGAACGGTCATCAACTCATAAACCAACTTACGGGGCAAAACCTTCTTGGTCTTTCCAATCGACTTAGAAGCAATAGACTCAGCAATTTGTCTTTTTAACGTGTAACGTTTTCCAATGGTCTCATCATCCCATTGATCTTCCGGCGGCTCGCGGTGGTATTTATGAGTAAATAATGACTGCAGGCTTTCTAGATGAATCCTTTGGACCATGGCTGACATGCGTTTACAAAACGCCCGATCTGTCTCCCGCATCTTCGCTGAGAGACTAGAAAGGTCTTCGTCTTTGATGCCTTTAAGAAGTTGCATAAGCTCGTTGAAATCATGCAATAGCACTTGCATCTCATATGAATCGACCTTATGACGGGGTCCTCTTTTGGCAGGACGTTTAACGGGTTGAACCATGTAACCAGGCAGCATAGTGCTCACCCATGCGCTGAACAGTTGATGCAAAGCTGTTTTTGCCATCAGCTTCGTTTCATATGAGAGTGGTTCTACCTGTCCCTCTACCAATGGTGAGTAACTGCGATCCTCTTCATCACAAGCTCCCCAGTGCAACAGATTGCTAAGGTGGAAAATCTGAAAGAACACAAGAGGGTTTGACATATTGTGAGGGCGCAACCTCAGAAGGTCAGCAAGATGGTCGAAGTTCTTAGTTTCAAGCCACTGCTGGATATATTTCGCATCCTTAATTGTCCATGCAGTGCGGAGCGTAAGGGTTTTTTCAGTCCTAAGGCTTTCGTCCAAAGAACTTTTATCCCTTAGGTGTGGATGAAAAAGGAGTGGAGGGATGGTAATAGTTGATTTCGAAGCCTCGTGAATGGAGGGCTGGACCTTTTTTGTCTTGCCTGTTCGTTTCTTAGGAATCATCACGAACTGGTTTTGAGAGTGATGCGAGGATGGTAGAACGATAGTAATAGTATGCGATTATAGGAAAAACCCAAGTGGGAATAACCGATTCAGGGGCCACCTGCGGCGAAGGTGAAACTCACATCGAAATAGCTATCAGTCAACTGAGGAGGAAAAGCAGGCAAAGGCGACGACGCACGAATTGCCCGGTGTGCCGAGAGATCATAATGTTCGTTGCCTGACGATTCCACAGTCTTGACACTACTAACACGACCGTCCCGCTCCAATCTAAATTTCACCACAGCAGACAATGAGTTTCCTGAAACATGAACCGGCGGTGCAATCCATTGACGCTTTATCATTGCTTCTACAGTGGACAGATACGTCCTAGTGGCATCAATGGATGTTGTCTTTGCAACTTGCGGGACCTCTCTAAACATCGGTTTAACGGATCTCACTGGTTCACGCAATAATTCTTCGATACGCTGACCACCAGTTTCCATCGCCTCTTTAGTAGCTCTCCCTTGATTCCCAATCACCTCGTAGAGTGTCGCTGCTGCAAAAAGTAAGGGTATTTGACCAGCCTGAGGACCTTTAGCCACCTCGTTGCCAAAAGTGGATTTTAAGTCCTTTAAAATCTCATCGCGTTCGTTTGCTGTTAATGAGAGTCGCGACCAAAGGCCGGTGTTCGTATCTTTCGCGATCACAGAATAAGTCGCCATCGTTGCGACAGGAATCAAGAGCCTCCAGGCATCATCTAGAGATGCTTTATGCTCCGCTCGTTGGTCCAATATCGTTCCCATGAACGGATTCTTTGTTGGAGGCGTATCCAATAAATGCTTGAAGCGCAAACGCTCATCGTCCATCAGTTCGGCAAGTTTCAAGAAGGATACACCCGCCCCTTCTGCACTCTTACTGATGAGTTCACTGGGGTTTTCAGCGTAAGGAGCAACTTGAGAGGCCGCGCACTCGAAATCGGCCTTCGCTAGCCTCAATTCGTATAAAAGACTGTAAGCAATTTCAGATGGTGTTGCCGTTGGGCTTGACTCGCTTAATAATCGCTCAACGGCGGTCTTGGCATGAGACATTCCGTTTATAAGAGCACGAATATAGTGATAGGCGTCAGGTTCGTCAGGCGCTGGAACGCATAGGCCAGCTAGTCCAGGCTGGACAAACAGGGCAGGAGAGGCAATGCAAATGAGGCAGAACCAAACTAATAAACTCCCAAAGCACCATTGATTGCGCATAGGCACCATTCAATGCAATCCAAAGCCGCGTGAATAATAGCGAGGAGAAGGAGGAAACTGCAATCGGTATGCGGTGACAACGTAAGGAAAAGGCTCCTACTCTCGGCTGTTTAGTGTCCATTTTTGTCTAAACTCCCACGGTGGAACAGGTTTCGCATCCACCCACAACCCCCGCTTCTCACCTAGCGCCATCTTTTCCAACTCCTGTAAGCGTGTGGCGCGTACTTGCGATACCACCAACACATGCCTTGCAGTACAAGCTCTTCGTTTAGTTGTACACCATTAGGCAGAGTAACTCGTGCCACCGTGCGCCTGTAACGGTCCTTTGCAACAGGCACAACTGTCGCCACCTTGCCGAATGAAATATTTAAGGTGGCTCGTTTGGCCTTGGTGCCGAACGGTTGCTTCCGTTCAGGGCAATCAATGCCAGCTAAACGAATTTGTTCAGCCTTGCCATCATGCATCACTCGAATAGAGTCACCATCAATGGCGCCAAACACCTTCCCTGTAAACTTGGCATACCCTAGGATTGGGCTCAAGCTAACCGTGAGAATGACCGCGCTCGTCCGAATGTGGAGCTAGGGGGTAACGCGCCCCCTGCATCCCTCGCCCCCCAACTTTTCAAATGGAGTCCAAGGGTAATAGCATTGAGGCCCTAGGTGATGCCCTAGTGTCAAAAGCATACGCCAGACTGCAACATAGGAGCGGAGGACATTTATATGCGTAACACAGAAAACACTCAGAGGAACTGATGCCACCATTTTACAAGCACCACATAAATGTAGACACGATCCTTTCTAACACCTCGCCTCTTTGCCCCGCACCGGATTGCGGCGGAAGAATGCAGATAGGGTACGCCACGAAGCGCGTAGAGGGCACGGGGTTGGCGCGGGTGCAATGTGACGTGTGCCAGCATCGCGGCTTTCGATCCCTAGAGGGAGTGCACGTGTTATTTGGGGGACGGCATGAGTATGTTTGTGGCTATGGGCCCTCTACCACAGTCCTGACCATCCTGTTTTCCGAGACCGCCCTGAGCCGCTTCCTCGATGCCTATCTGTCGCCAACCGAATCGGCACTCTATGTGGCACACTGGGCGTTGCTGAGGGGACAAGTGGCTGGCACGGTGAACATGGTCGCGGATTCTCCCCAGTTTTCCGATTGCTATGGGCACTTTTGTCGAGAATACGTAGCGTACTCAACGCACCCCGATGATGGGGACTGCAAACACGACTATCAACTCGAAACGGTGGGTGGCGTCTTTCTGACAGGTGCTTATGTCTGTCGCCTCTGCAGCTGTAGAGTCGGAATGTCACAAGATCAATTTCATCAGCACGCCGACTATCCACGACATTACCAGGAAGGCAGCAATGCTGTTGATACCGAGATTGCCCCCGCTGAGAGAAACACGGCGCCTACCAAGGATGATCCTGTGCGCGATGTAATTTCCTCTTCCTCTCCAGACCCAAGCAAAACGATGAAGGAGTTCACTCCATGACGCACACAAACTTGGATCTTGATGAAATGGAAGCCCAGGCAGCCTTATGTGAAGAGGCCACGATTCCAGGTGAGCAACTGCGCGAATTAATTCGTTTGGCCAAATTGGGACAAGCGAGAGAGGACTACGACGACCACCACTTCTAGCGGTGCGTTAACTTTTCACGAGTACTGCATCAAAGGTGGGCGGAGATAAAGCCCTTCAGACGTTTAGCATCTTGTACAGTGATCTTGCCAATGGCTAGTCCGAACTCATCGCCTCGACTCCAACAAACTTTGGCCTGATCCACCAAAACAGCTTGTTGATGATCAGGGAGCGTTGCAAAGAATGTCACGGCGTCACCCGGCTTTACATGGGTGTGGACGCTCCGTACGCGCCATCCACCGACCGAGACATCTTGCACATTACCAATGCCCTCATTCTCATCGCTTGAGAAATACATGCGCCCTTCTACTGGCAGACGGTTGTATGCGCGGACGTAAGGATGCCCTCGCTTAGTCATGGCGTGGCCTCCCCTTCTATAATGTTGGGGCATGAGGACGGGCGAGATTAGCGCTTCAGGCCAATCGTCCTATTTATCCCAACGGTCCTGGACTTGAGCGTTGAGGATATAGAATAACGAAAGCGCGATACAGGTATAAATGGGCAATTCCGCCATTTGGGAGAAATCAAGGGAAGACATCTTTGACCTCCTGTCCAAAGGTCGATGGGAATCTCTACGGTCTCATTCTTTCATGGCGAGCGGCGACGGTCTGCTAGGAAGTCCCCTTGCGGGAGTCACTTACCAAGTTGGAGATGTTTCGCTCCCCGCACTCTATAGGTTATGGTGAAGAATGGCTGTACGAGATGTGTCTCTGTTGATTCTCTATACCTCCACAGGGCACCTACTCCTTCAACATCGCACTCCCGACGCCTTTAGCCTGCCAAATCACTGGGCGTTCTTTGGAGGTGGTATCGAGGCTGGAGAAAGCCCAATGGAAGCACTGAAGCGCGAGGCACTAGAGGAACTGTCCTACCATGTACAAAGCCCATACTTTCTTATGGCGCAGACAGTGCGAGATGGAGAGGATCTGAACACAAAATATGTGTTTGTTGAACAGTATCAGGACCAACCTCTTCACTTAGGTGAAGGACAAGCAATGGGTTGGTTTTCCCCTGATGAAACACATGAGTTACAAATGATTGAGCACGACCGTGCCGTGATAAAGCAGATACAAGAGTATTTGAATCAACGATAACTGTCAGTCGCCGAATTGTGGACTTGTCATGGACAAACCGCCAACCCCGTTTCCGTGACACAAAATCCCCCTGTACCCCCCGCCTTTTTTAAACGGTGACACCCCTAGCCGCAGTCAGGTGTTAAATAGGTGTTAAGCAGCCAGGCAAACACCCTCACTGAGCGACAAAGAGCAACAAAGTGGACGCACTACCCATTCAGCGCAATCCCCGCATGAGGAGAGGAGATTGCCCATGTCGCCAAGGACTTGAGCAACCTCCCCGTCACTGATTTGTAAACCGCAGGTTGAAGGTTCGATTCCTTTCGCCAGCTCCAACATATACGTAGGACTATCAGAATATTCGACAGAGGGAATAGAGGAAAGTCCACACGAGTACCCGTTACCACCGTTTTACTACCAGATATCGCCGTAAGCTTCCCCGTCAAGGAGACAGTGTCAAAGGAGACCTTCCGGCGGTTTGTCGGGCGCTGAACAGGGACGGTGGCACCCGCCCCAAGGTGTCATGGGGCCGCTCCTCATTGTACTCCTGCATCCACTGGGCACTGATTTCCCGCACCTGCTCGAGTGACTCGAAGACATACGCATCGAGCACTTCGTGTCGTACCGTCCGATTGAACCGTTCCACAAAGGCATTCTGATTCGGCTTGCCGGGCTGAATATACCGGAGCGCGATCCCATGCTCCGCACACCAAGTCGCAAAGCGGTCGGCGAGAAACTCCGGACCATAGTATAAGCGGAACCAGCGGCATCATTTGCCCAGATCTCCCTTAGAATGCACCTGGCAACTCACTCTAGGAGGAGGGCATCCTATGATGGAGAGTTCCGCAACCACCCCAAATTGTACCTTCGTGGCGATTGATGTGGCGAAATTAGTTCATGAAGCCTTGGTCGAGCCACCGACCGGACGCCGGCAGCGATGGCAGATCAGGAACTGCCAGCCGGATTATGAGGCCTTCCGCGACCGGCTACGCGCGTTGGAGACGCCGGTCCTCAGTGGGTTTGAAGCCACGGGCAACTACCATCGCCCCCTGGCATATTATCTGGGCCAATGCGGCTTCGAGTTGCGCCTGATTTCGTCGCTCGCAGTGGCGCAAACGCGTGATGCGCTCTACAACTCCTGGGATCAGAATGATTCGAAGGATACGCAAGGCTTGCTCCATTTGCTCAAAACGGGGGTCTCACAGCGATATTACGATCCGCTGGTCCACCGCATGAACGATCTCCAGGAGCTCGCCCAGACCCATTATCAGATCTCGCTGCGGAAGGTCCAGGTCCAGCACAGCATCATGACCCATTACCTGCCGTTGTATTTCCAGGAGGCCGAACGCTACTACACGACCTCCCGGGCGCAGTAGTTTACGCAGCTGCTGCACCGGTTTCCCTGTCCCGCCGCCATCACGCGCTATTCGCCAGACGCGGTTGAGCACGAGGCGTGGACTGTGGTGGGCTGCAGAGTGAATAAACCCGGTTTCCTCGCCGACCTCTATGCCACCGCTAATCAGAGCATTGGGCTCGCCGTGGCGGAAGACTCCGAGGCCATCCA
Organism: uncultured Nitrospira sp.; assembly: GCA_964493335.1. Lineage (GTDB taxonomy): Bacteria > Nitrospirota > Nitrospiria > Nitrospirales > Nitrospiraceae > Nitrospira_A. The sequence goes on along the minus strand of CAZBNV010000014.1, from coordinate 19,983 downwards.
GATGTTCCGTGTGATGCTGGCGGAACATCAGCACCTGTGCGCCACCCGGGCCGCGATTGAGCACCAGGCCGATCAGGCGCTTCAGTCCCATCCCGACTATCAACGGCTGCGAACCTTGCCGGGAGTGGGATCGATTCTTGCGCTCACGATTGTGGCGGCAGCCGGGACTTGCGCGGGTTTCCGCATCACCGACAATGCCTCAAGTTCTGTGGGTTCGATCTCAGCACGCAGCAGTCCGCACAGTTCCGTGGGATGAGCCGGCTCTCGAAGCATGGCAATGCGCGGCTCCGCTATGCCTTCTGGATGGCCGCGAATGGGGCGGTCCGGATGCGGCAGAATACGTTTCGCGAAAAGTATGCGCGATATATCAAGGCTGATCCCCAGAATCCGGATCGCAAGCGCAAGGCCCTCTGCGCGGTCGCCGCCAAGGTGGCACGCGTGGCGCATGGTCTGATCAAGACAGGGAGCGATTATCGGCCGTATTTTGAGGCACTCCCTCCCAGTGGAGCGAGCACTCCGTTCGGGGGGGCCGTCGAGGCAGGTGCTGACCTCGTAGATAATGCTCGGAGCTTCCACTGGGGCTGCCTGCTGTGTGGAGTACGGTCAAGGCCTGAACGAGGACCTTGTATCACGATGGTGAGCAGCGCCTCACACCACGTGGAAGGCCATTGGGAATGTTTGCCGACTCGTGCAGAGTGGCCGTTCCGACGGCACGGAGGAGATCTGTCCGCACGGCGTGTTTGCTTTCCGCATATAGTACATTGTCCAGAATCAAGGCGTCTGGCAACGGACGCGTGGTAAACAGCCGATCCAGAATTCGGCACACCCGGACGCCCCCATTGGAGACGTCGACTTCAATCACCGGCACTTCTTTCGAGCAGAGATCGGTCATCGTCAAACACTTGAACCGTCGGCCATTGGCCAGTCGGTCATGGACAAAATCCATCGCATACCAATGTCCTGGTTGCGTCGGCTTCGGCAAGGCGACCCGTGGCACCGCTGCGGCCTTCTTCCGTCGGCGTCGCCGTAACGACAGCCCTTCGTCGCGATAATACATCCGTTCCACTCTCTTAATGGTTCACCCGCCAGCCTTCCCGTCGCAGGCGCACATAAATCCGGGGACAGCCATACCGCCTCTTGGTTTCGCAATCTCCCGGATCCGCGTCCGCAGGGCGGCATCCTCCTGACGCTGACTGCGGTACCGCAGCGTGTTCCGATCCAATTCGAGCAACCGACAGACCCGTCGCTGACTCAGCCCAAAGCGCTCGGCCATCCACTGCGCCGCCGTTCGCTTCGCCTTGGGCCCTACCAGTTTTTTGCGGTGATCGCCTTCAGCGCTTGAATGTCGAGCGCTTGCTCCGCCACCATCTGTTTCAACCGCCGGTTTTCCTCTGCCACCTGGCGCAGCTTCTTCACGTCGCTGACTTCCAGCCCCGCACACTTCGCCTGCCTCGCATAAAAGGTCGCGTCCGAGATCCCGTGCTTGCGGCAGAGCTCTTGGCCCCCAATGCCCGCTTGGGCATCCTTCAACACCGCGATGATTTGTTCCTCCGTGTGCCGTTTCCGTATCATGGCCCCCTCCTGCGGGCCCCTCTCAGCACAGTCGGACTTCTTAGCCAATGGTCTAGTTTTCGGGGGGAAGGTCAGCTACACCTTGAAGGCTTTCAAAATGACGATCAAACTTATAAATTTTATCCTCTGTTCAGTATCTTGTGACGGGCAGATACGACGGCGCGCCTCTAAAGAGGTACCAACTCTGGGGACTGGGCCTCTGACCGCTAGTGGAATACAGTTGAGTTGAGATTGATTCTGCCCCCTAGTAGGAATCAATGTCGGGGAACCAAGGAGGCATCATGCAAGCGAGATACAGTCAGCGAATAGGGGTAGAATGCCCCGTCATGTTTGCCGGAGATAACTCGATAGGTGAAGGGCGTATTCTCGACCTTTCTCTGCCAGGCTGTCTTTTGGAAAGTTCCGAGAAAATAATTGAGGGAGAATATGTTCAGTTGCGACTATTCTTGCCCGACGCTCAGACTCCGTTACAGGTCTCCCTTGCAGCTGTCCGATGGGTTGATGGGATTCGAGTCGGCCTCGAATTCATTTGCACTTCCCATGATCAACAACGTCGGCTTGAACACTTCGTGCGGAGGCGCCTTGTCCCCAATGGCGCATCGGTACGGAATGAAGGTATTGAAGTCATGAGGGCCATGGGCTCGTGACGGAAAGTAATGAAACGGGTCCTAAGTCATTACCTGGGAGCACTGATCATGCCGAAGCACTTTAGACTTCGAACTTACCAACGAGTAACACTATGTGGTACCGGATACTATCTCTCCGAAGATTTTCTGGGGAAAGGTACGGTTTGGGATATCTCATCGGGAGGCTGGCGAATTCAAGGAGATCATCAGGTCCGGGTAGGTATGCCACTCACATTGCGAATGGAGATTCCTGGTGCAAAATTGCCGCTAGAGGTCGAGCAGGCCGTCGTTCAGTGGGTCAGTGGACGAGACTTTGGTGTTCAAATAAAAAAGATTCGGCACGCATCGGCCAAGAAATTGGAGCGCATTATTGGACAGCATTTGTGCACATTGCATCCAGATTGATAGTTATATTTCTTTGACCTCTTCTGCTTCTTCTAAATCCTGGGCTTCAACCTCCGCACGTTCCTTCAACATAGACGGATGCAAGCCATACTTCTTCAGCATCTTGTAAAAATCAGCTCGATAACGACCGGCGAATTGTGCCGCTCGAGAGATATTTCCCCCCGTCATCTGAAGCACATTTCGTAGATAGGATCGCTCAAATTCTTCCTTGGCCTCGGTTAATGGCTTCAACCCGAGATCTGCGGAGGGGCCGACCGTCGGTAGTAAATCGGGCAACACCATGTCCTGCCGCGACATCACCACGGCTTTTTCGACGGCATTCTCCAACTCTCGTACATTGCCTGGCCAAGGATAGACCATCAATCGATGCATAGCGGCTGATGTAAATCCCCGCACGTCTTTTTTGGAGCGTTCTGCACTTTGTTTCAGGAAATGTTGAGCAAGAAGCGGAATATCGTCCTTGCGTTCACGCAATGGCGGAATGATAAGTGGAACAACCGAGACACGATAATACAGGTCATGACGGAACGTCCCTGCCTTCACGCCCTCGGTAAGATCCTTGTTGGTGGCCGTAATAATCCGCACATCTACCTTGGTGGTATAGTCGGCTCCGACCTCACGCACTTCTCGTTCCTGCACGGCTCGAAGAAGTTTCACCTGCATCGGCAACGACATTTCCGCAATTTCGTCGAGGAAGAGAGTCCCTCCGTTCGCACTTTGGAAGAGTCCCCGTTTCGCTGCTACGGCACTTGTAAACGCGCCTCGAGTATGGCCGAACAACTCACTTTCAAAGAGGGCCTCGCTGATCGCAGCACAATTCAATGCGACGAAAGGCCCTTTCGACCGACGACTATTGGCATGGAGCACACGCGCCAATACTTCTTTACCCGTTCCCGTTTCTCCCGTCAGCAGAATGGTCGCATCCGAATCGGCAATCTGAGCCACTTGTTGAAACAACCGCTGCATAGCCGGACTTCTGGCAATGACATTTTCAAGGCCGTAGAGCTCCTTTACCAACGATTTCAATCGCTGGATCTCACGGGTCATGCGGAGCTGAATCAATGCCTTGTCAATGCTGGCCTTCAATTCCTTGTCATCAAAGGGCTTGGTCAGATAGCCAAAAGCGCCCCGTTGCATAGCCTCCACTGCATTAGGAATGCTCCCGTGCGCTGTGAGAATAATAACCGGGAGTCCCGGCTGAATGTGCAGGAGTTCCTCGGTCAATGCCAGCCCATCTTCGGCCCTCAGCCGTAAATCAGTGATTGCGATATCAAACCTTTCCTGGCGGGCGGCCATGATCGCATCCTGGCCACCCGTGCAGGGCGTCACTGAGAACCCCATCGCCGATAGCCGCATTTTCAGAAGATGCAATAGGCCTTCGTCATCGTCCACAACGAGAATACGTTCTTGCTCCATGACGATCCTTAAGGTTTGGGTGGTTCTGACGATTGAGGCGGAAAAAGATTAGACGGAGGTTTGATCGGACGGGTCTTTCCCCTCATTTCCTGATCGATACGCTTGAGGGCTTCCAGCTGATTCGCTAGCTCTTCGACCTTTTTATCGCGGTCACTAAGTTGTCGCTGTAAGTTTTGTAGCGTGGCAGGCTCGACCGACATCCGCGGGCCCTCCCGCCTGGAGTTGAAGAGTTCTGTCTTCCTCTCTTGATCCTGGAGCTCGCGCTGCAGCGCCTCGAGGGATTGGGCCTCACTGTCTTGTATGGCACGCAACTGTTGAATCGTCATCTCACGATCAAGCAAGTCGTGGACGGTCTGTTCGACCGTCTGCGAGAGAAGCGCCTGCGTTCGGGCCGTCGCAGGACCCGTCAAGATGGACTTGATCCATGATTGATCGGCAGGCACATCACCGGCGTGCAATAACTGCAACCAAAGTCGGCTTGACGCAGCAAGCTGACCTTTGGGAGCGACGGCAATGACCTTCTCAAAATAGTGGATGGCCGACTCCCGACTTTCATACAAGGCCGCCAAAGCGCGGGTGAAGAATACATGATCGCAAATGGGCTTGCCAGCACATTTAACAGCTAGCTGGCTCTCCTTACGTATCACCCCCTGCAAGACCTTAGTGTCGTTGGCGCCTGCGGAGAAATACGGAACTTGAAGAGATGGGGCAGGAAGGGTGGTGCACGCCGCCGAAAGTCCCAGGGCAAGCAGTATCCCGATGCTACCTAGAGGTTGCATTACACCAACACTCCAGGCTTCGTCAGACAGAGAATAAACCGCACCGTCGTTCCTTTTCCCGCTTCACTCTCAACCCAGATGCGGCCACCATGGGCCTCCACTACTTTTTTTGCAAGGGCGAGCCCAAGTCCGCTTCCAACAGATGCATGTCTGGTCTTGGTACGACCTTGATAAAAGCGCTCGAAAATATGGGGGACCTCTTCCGCCGGTATGCCTGGCCCGGCATCCATCACCGCGACAAAGAGCAGCCCTTCATCACGACCTGGCGTCATGTGTAACCTCACCACGGCTCCTTCCGGGCTGTACTTCAACGCATTCGACAGCAGATTGTCCAGTACCTGTTCGATCCGCGAACTGTCCGCCCGGACCCAGTATCGTTCGACCGGCGCGTCAACCAGGAATTGCACATGTTTCGCATCCGCCAGCAACCGAATCTTGTTGACCGATACCTCGGCAACCCGCTTGAGATCTGTCGGCGCAAAACGATATTCCATCATGCCGGCTTCCATTTTCGACAGATCTAAGATCGTTGAAATGAGGTACATCAATCGGCGACTGCTATCGGACATGATGCGTAATGTCGTCCGCTGGTCCTGCGTCAGGGGGCCTGGGATTTCATCGAGCAGGAGATGCGTTCCCTCCTGAATAGAAGCCATCGGCGTGCGAAGTTCATGGGACACATGGGCGAGAAACTCGCTCTTGATATCGTCGAGCTGCTGGAGTTTAGTGCCCATCCACTTCACCGTGTCGCCCAACTCCCGAAGTTCGCGCGGCGCCTGACTATCCAATGACGCCCGAAAGTTTCCCTGTCCCATTTCCTGAATCACCGCCTGCAGCCGACGCAGGGGCCGGAGAATATTGTAACTTGCTACTGCCGCCAAACCGAGCCCGAACACCAGTGCGACCAGTACTAACTGTCGCGTGACGGACTCTGCTTGAACCGAGCTGGCTCGTGACTCATCGACCCCGACCGCAATACGGGCTTCGTGCAACCCGATGTATTCCCGCAAGGTGGACGAGATCCTGCCGGCAAGGGCATTGCGTCGCTCGTCATAGTCCTCCTCGGATTTCGACTGTTCGCCGGCTGGGTTGGCCAGCTGCGTATGGAACAGGGTCAGATGCGCTTGCTGAAGGCGCGCCACTTCCTTGATCAGCCGCATTTCCGGCTCGGGCGCGTCCCGCGTGAGTAAACTGTGCAAGACCTGCTGAAACTCTTTGCTTTCCTCGTCGAAATGTTCGAGGAACGTCGCCGCTGGCACGGCTACATACTTTTTTTCACTTTGAATTTGCTCATAAAACGACGTCAGCAACCGCTTAGCCGAGGCAATCTCCGGGTGGTGATGAGAGCCGACTTCGGTATTCAGCCCGGCCAACGTTCGAATTTGCCATAAGGCGTAGAGATTGACGGCCGTCATCACCCCAATGATGACGAGATACGTCAGGACCAGTCGCCAAAAAATCGAGAGGCGCACGATGCGCATTCTCCCTAGTTGAAACGCACGTGTCTCAGAGCGATTGCAGTGTAGGTTAAGCCATACACTACTTCGCGCATCCCCTCAACAAGTTCCAAATTTCATGCGAATAGTAGGCTTAGAGAGCGAAGGCTCAGGGATGGTCTCAGCGCGCGGAGTCGTGAAATTGCGACTGGTACAACCGCTGCCGCCTGGATGTGGCCGATAAAGCGACAAACAAATGGCCCCGAAACAGGAGCATACCGACCGTGAGTGGCGGCGTGAGTAACAGCGCCATGCTGCCTGTGAGCTCGGCAGAAATTCCCAGGTCGGTCAGCCAAGCCGTCAGCACCGTAAAGGGCACGAGAAGCAGCTGAATAAAATCAAGTCCCGCTCCCCGCCCCAACCGACTCGACAATTGAAAGAACAATGAGAGGCCTAAGGGAGCGAGGATCAGCGCCATAGGTAAGAACCATTCGATCCAGTTCTCGAGGACAAAATCATAGCTGCGCTTCAACACATCAAGGGGTGAGTCATGCCTTGTCAGGTAAATGACTTCCGGCGCGGGATTGAGCAAAATAAAGACCAGCAACAGACAGGCGGTCACCAGAAACTGGCTGTCTGGATTCGCGCGCAGACTTGTATCCAGGAGCATGGTGGGAATCCACAGGACAAATCCTACGCTGATCACGTCCCAGAAATAATGTCCCATGCTATCGAGGACATCATGGACCGTCATTCCTCGCAAGCCCTGAATCGCTTGCGCGATCAGGCTCAGGGTTGCGCCAATCAGGAGCGCATTCACCGCACCCATGATGAATCCACCAACCATGCCTAGCGGTCGAGCCACCGTGCCGGCAAACCACATGGTAAGCGTGAAGACGATGACGGCGAGAATGACCACCCAGCCACGCATGAGGGAACGGCCGGTCGCGCGCAGCGCGTCACGATAGAGGTGCAATATAGATGTGAACAATGACATGGATACCGTCGCAGCAGAGGCCAGGCCTCAACGCCGAGGGGCCTCGCTTATACCGCACGTGGTTTATGTTCGGAGGCGGACCATAATCTGGATCACCCTGGGAGGTCAAGTCAGCAAGGCGCCCCCTGCCTCCAACAGAATAGCAAGAAGTGATGGCGCGAGCGCTATTGACTTGCGGGTCGTTGTGATTATGTTGCTCTCATAGATAAATACACCCATCCAGGAGAAGAGCCACATGGATATGAACCGCATGACCGTCAAGCTTCAAGAGGCTCTGCAGAGCGCATCAGCCCTCGCCATGCGCCGCGGGCACCAAGGCATTGATGTCGAGCACCTCCTCGTGGCTCTCTTGGAGCAAGAGAGCGGCATCGCCGGATCGTTATTGGAGCAGGCCGGAGTGTCTCCTGCCGCCGTTCGTCAAGCCGCGGACCAGGCCCTCGCCAAAGTGGCTCAAGTGCAAGGCCCCGGTGCCGCCCCAGGGCAAATCCACCTGACTCCGCGCTTAAGCGCCCTCCTGACCAAAGCCGAAGACCAGATGAAGGAGTTGCGTGACGAATTCCTCAGCGTCGAACACATCGTCTTGGCCATGGTGGAAGAGGGCGGTGTGTTTCGCAGGCTCAACCTCACGCGAGATCGCCTCCTCACAGCGTTGCAACAGGTGCGAGGCAACCAACGAGTCACGAGCCAAGATCCCGAAGGGACGTACCAAGCTCTGGAAAAATATGGTCGTGATCTCACGAAGCTGGCCGGACAGGGCAAGCTGGATCCGGTCATCGGTCGCGACGAGGAGATCCGGCGGACCATCCAGATTCTATCACGACGCACCAAGAACAACCCCGTCCTAATCGGTGAACCTGGTGTCGGCAAGACGGCGATCGTCGAGGGGTTGGCGCAGCGTATCGTCAAAGGGGATGTGCCGGAAGGACTCAAACAAAAGCGCGTGGTGGTGCTCGATATGGGGGCGCTGGTAGCCGGCGCGAAGTTTCGGGGTGAATTTGAGGAGCGCTTGAAAGCCGTGCTCAAGGAAGTCCAGGCCGCACAGGGCCAGGTCCTGCTATTCATCGATGAGCTCCATACCGTCGTCGGAGCCGGTGCGGCAGAAGGCGCTATGGATGCTGCCAATCTTCTCAAGCCGATGTTAGCGCGAGGAGAAATGCATCTCATTGGCGCCACCACTCTCGACGAGTATCGGAAACATATCGAAAAAGATGCTGCGCTGGAGCGCCGCTTTCAAACGGTTCTCGTGGATCAGCCTTCCGTGGAGGACACCATTTCGATCCTGCGTGGTCTGAAGGAGCGGTACGAAGTGCACCACGGTGTCCGCATCAAAGACGCGGCCCTCGTGGCGGCAGCCAAACTGTCGAATCGATATATCGGTGACCGGTTTCTGCCGGACAAGGCAATCGATCTGGTCGACGAAGCCGCCGCACGTCTTCGAACCGAAATTGACAGTTTGCCGGCCGAACTCGATGAGGTCTCCCGCAAAGTGCTGCAACTGGAAATCGAGCGAGAAGCGCTCAAAAAAGAAACGGACGCCGGCAGCAAGGCGCGCCTCCAATCCATCGAAAAAGAATTGACTGAGAAGAATCGCGATCTCGGAGCGTTAAAGACGCGTTGGGAATCTGAGAAGAACTCGGTGAGCAAGCTGAGGAAGATCCGTCAGCACATCGAGGAAGTCAAACAGACGATTGAGCGGTCTGAACGAGCCTACGACCTGAATAAAGTCGCCGAGTTGCGGTACGGCGAACTCCCCCGACTTGAGCGAGAACTGGAACTGGAACAGCAGTCCCTCGGCAAGAAGCAAAATGAGACCCGGCTGCTGAAAGAAGAAGTCGACGAAGAGGACATTGCGGGCGTCGTCAGCCGATGGACCGGTATTCCCGTCACTCGCCTCGTCGAAGGCGAAATGGAAAAACTCCTGAAGCTGGACGAACTCCTCCATACGCGCGTCGTGGGTCAGGAACAGGCCGTGACAGCGGTAGCCGACGCCGTCTTACGGGCGCGGTCCGGCATCAAAGATCCCAATCGACCGATCGGCTCGTTTTTGTTCCTGGGCCCGACAGGTGTCGGCAAGACGGAACTGGCGCGTGCGCTTTCGGCCACGCTGTTTGATGATGAGTCCAATCTCATCCGCATCGACATGTCGGAATATATGGAAAAGCACACGGTGGCTCGGCTGATCGGCGCGCCTCCCGGTTATGTGGGCTACGAAGAAGGCGGTCAGCTCACTGAAGCGGTACGGCGACATCCGTTCTCCGTCATTCTCTTCGATGAAATTGAAAAGGCGCACCATGACGTCTTCAATATTCTCTTGCAAGTACTCGATGACGGTCGGCTCACCGATTCGCAAGGTCGCACCGTCGATTTCAAAAACACCGTACTGATCATGACCTCGAACATCGGCAGTCAGCATATCCTCGAAGCCCAACAGGCCGGGGCCTCCTACGACACCATGAAGGCGCAAGTGACCGGCGAATTACGGGCTCATTTCAGGCCTGAGTTCTTGAACCGAGTGGATGAAATCGTGGTCTTCCACGCCCTGGGGAACGAGCATCTGACGCGGATTGTGGAAATTCAGCTGGAGCGGTTACGCTCTCGGTTGGTGGAGCGACGCATTACGTTGACGGTCACACCAGCGGCTTTGGCACATCTTGGCCAGCGTGGCTATGACCCAGTCTATGGAGCCAGACCGTTGAAGCGGCTCATTCAGCAGGAGATTGAAACCCCGATGGCGCGCCAGTTGATCAAGGGCGAGCTGCGGGACGGCGATACGGCAATGGTCGATTTGAAAGACGGCCAGATCATCATTGTCCCGACGGTCGCGCCATAAGCATCGCCGGGACATCGGTTCGGAAGCGAGAGTGCCTCCGCAGAGCTGTGAGGCTACCCCAGGAACACGGAGCCTCCCTGCATGTCGGCTTCCTTGCCGCTAAAGTGCTTCTTATCGATGCGCCATTCGGTCTGTGACACATCAAGCTGATGCCCCTTGATGGTGTGGAAGGTGCCACGGGTGAAGACCACTCGATTGCCCTCACGCAATTCCAGCGTAAAGACGACTGTCCCCGACTCCTCGTGTTTCAACGAGACGCTCGTGGGGCTCTTCGCGAGCTGATAGGCTCGTCGTTCATTGAAGGTCAGATTGCTGTCAACCACCTTCGCCATCATCCGTCCCACGTCATCGAACAGCGCGAAGTTCACGAGCAATGCCCGCGTCGGTTCCTTAATTGCCACTTCAAACTGCGGCACCCCTTCAATGTCGATGATCCCATTTGAATTTCGATACAGATTCGAGCCGACTTCAATATCCATTGCGAGCTGCTCCTTATGCTGCGCGGCCCCCTGAGGTGCCCGTTATGATTTCTTGATACGATCCAGAATCAAGGCAATACACCCGCCCAATAGGCCACCGCCCAAAACGGTCGTTAAGAGTTCCACCAGTTTCAATTCCCAGACGGATCCTTGTGCCTGCATCGCCTCGCGGATCCCTCCCTGCAGGAGAATCACCGCCAGCGCCATGGTGGCACCCACGATGAACCACCAGGCAAATACACGTGCCGTATGGAGCACGGGAGAATCTTTCACCACTCCACCCGTCGATCAAAACTTCGATATTGAATAGCCTCCGCCAGATGCGACGGACCGATACTAACAGACTCAGCCAGATCGGCAATAGTTCTGGCTACTCGCAGAATCCTTCCATGAGCCCGGGCTGAAAGCCCCAGACGCGTCATCGCCTGTTCCAACAATTCGCGCCCTGCGAGATCCAATGCACAATACTGCTTCAGATGACGTGGTTTCAATTGCGCATTGGTGTAAATCCCGTCGCGGTGATAGCGTTCTGCCTGACGAACCCGCGCATTCATGACCCGGGCCCTAATCGCCGCCGACGAATCGGTGGCCGGCAGATCGTCGCCCAGGGCGCGAATTGGTACCGCCGGTACCTCGATCTGCAGATCCAGTCTATCCAACAACGGGCCGGACAACCGGCTTCGATAGCGTCTGACTTGAGCGGCGCTACAGACACAGTCTTTGGTGCGGTCGCCGTAATAGCCACAGGGACAGGGATTCATGGCGGCGACAAGCATAAACCGCGCAGGAAACCGCAAAGAGCCGCTGACGCGGGTCACGGTGACATGACCATCCTCGAGCGGTTGCCGCAAACCGTCGAGCGTGGCACGGCCGAATTCGCCAGCCTCATCCAGAAATAATACGCCATTGTGCGCGAGAGAAACCTCCCCGGGTCGTGGTGTCGATCCGCCACCGATGAGGCCGGCCTCAGAAATGCTGTGGTGCGGCGCGCGAAACGGACGCCGATACATGAGCGGCTGTCCCTGCGACAGTTGTCCGACCACGCTATGTATACGGGTGGTTTCCAGCGCCTCATCCTGAGCCAACAGTGGAAGAATTCCTGGAAGTCGTCGAGCCAGCATCGTCTTGCCGGCTCCTGGTGGACCCATCATGAGGAGGTTGTGGCCTCCGGCGGCCGCCACCTCCAACGCGCGCTTCGCGTGGGCTTGTCCCTTTACCTCGGCAAAGTCCTCATCCTCGGCAGATCCGGCTGAGGGCTTGCCGTTGCGCAGTGCCGCCATCGGAGCGATAGCCTGGGCGCCCCGTAAGAATTCCACCGCCTCCGGCAACGTGTGAATAGGAAAGACCTCCGTGCCTTCCACAAGCGCCGCCTCTTCCGCATTCTCTGCGGAGATCAGCACGCGATGACGATGGCGACAGACGACGCCGATGGAGAGGGCGCCAGGAATCGGTTTCAATCGGCCATCGAGAGACAGTTCTCCCACAAACACATGACTCTTAACCGCGTCGGCTGAAATGATTTCCTCCGCCGCCAGGATGCCAAGCGCGATGGCTAAGTCTAGGCCGGCACCTTCTTTCTTGATATTTGCGGGTGCCAAGTTCACGGTAATTTTCTTCACCGGAAAGTGGAAGCCGCTGTTTTTGAGCGCGGCGCGGACCCGGTCACGGCTCTCCCGCACGGTGGCATCGGGAAGTCCGACAATGGAGAACTGGGGAAGGCCCGAGGAAATGTCGACTTCCACGTCGACCAGGTGCGCTTCAACTCCGACGATCGCCGCACTCAAGACATTGGCCAGCACGATTCCCTCACAACGCGATGGGGCACTACAACCGAGAGGCTGAAAACCTGCTCCAGTGGCCGAATTATAGGCAGCCACTTCTCCTGAATTCAATCATCACATGCGTCCGCGAAGCAGGGTCCCTTTCCAGGCGGTAGCGTGCTCTGCAGCCGATCTGTATAATGCCCGCCATGCCATCACGAAGCGACACGCGCCACGGCATGGTGCGCCCCTACCCAACAACGGCGGCGCGACTGGGGGGTTATGCGGCAGATTGGAACCGCTCGATCCGCTCATATTCTCTTGTTCTCAGCATCTTGTTGCCGATTCTCTTCCCCGCCATGGGGTTAAGTCAGCCGAGGACGGAGGCGCCGCTGCCCGTGACACTCCTGGCTGCGCAACCGGCACGGACACCTTCACCCTACATCGGATCGGTCATGGCGTTGCTCGCCACGTTTGAAGATGCGGGCGTCCTGCCGCCGGAAGGCACCGCTCAGGCTAATGGCATCATCAAGGCTGTCATACAATTTCAGTCAGCATTCCTGAAAAGTCACCACCCGGCGGTACAGCAGTTTTTTGCAGAGGCCCATCGCATGAAATTCGGCACCCGCGCCGAGGAGGTCGAAGCGTCGTTTCGACGGAGCGGCTGGTCTGCAGACAGCTTCGAGGCCGTGATCGAAGCCGGGCGACCTGCGAACGTCTGGAGCAGCATCGGTCTCGACGACGGCCTCCGGGAGTTCAATATCGGCAAGCCGGATTTCGACATTCTCGAACAGTTGTATCAGCAGAGTACCCTCGCCTTGTCCACAGGGGGCAAGACCTTCCATGAGGTCTATGCCCAGCGCCGCCGGGAGATGCCCGGCGCCAAATCTGAGTGACCGTCGGGTGCAGATCGGCACGGGCGGCAGCGATCGCACTATTGTTCACAACTCTTAGCCAGAGGAGGCATGATGGCAACGAAAGCGTACATTCTCATCAAGGTCAAGGCAGGAAAAGGCAAGTCAGTTCTTACGGCGCTGAAAAGCATTGCCGGCGTCGAGCAAATTCACGCCTGCTTCGGTCAGCCTGACATTTTTGTATTTATCAATGTGGCGGATGAACGCGCGCTGTCGGATGTCGTGATTACCCGCATTCACGCCATCGAAGGGGTGGAAGAAACCGATACGCACATCGTCGCGGAAACGTAATTCAGGCGTATTCGACCGGCACGCTACGCCCGCTCTGCTGCGCCGAGGCATAACAGGCTTCGGCTATTTCTACTGCGCGCTTGCCGTCTTCAATGGTTACCGGAGGCGGCAAGCCTTCGCGCACGGATCGCACAAATGCGCGGAGCGTTCCCAGCACCGTGGGGTCGGCGACAGTCGGCCATTCGCCGGCGCCATGCCGCGCAGACACCTGCACCAGCCGTTGCCCGCACCAATCCGCCGACAACTGTCCCTCTGCACCGATCAATTCGATCCGTCCGATTCGTCCTGACGAGACGCGTGACACATCCAGCAAACACACCAGACCACGACTGGTCGTGAGGCGGCCGACAATCCGGCGCTCTGGTCCCTGCGGAGGCACCAGGTCCATGTCGCAAGAGACGGCATGAACCTCATCTCCCGTCAGGACACGCACCAGGTCTAACAAATGGATGCCGGTTTCGAGCAAACAACCGCGTCCTCCAAACCCCCGAATCTCTTCACTGAGCCCATGCGGTTCCATGCGACTGGCTACGCTGAGGTATTGGAGCGCGCCGATCTGCGCCTGTCGCGCGCGAAGCGCGAGGACGGCGGCATCGAACCGCAAGGTTTGCGCCGTCATCATGACCTGTCCAGCCTGGCCTGCCGTTCGCGCGATCGCACGTGCATCATCTGCCGTGATGGCCAATGGCTTCTCAACCAACAAGGCTTTCTTCGCCCGCGCGACGGATAAACATATGTCCCGATTGAGTGCCGGCGGGGTGACCACCACAACCGCCTCCACATGAGGGTCAGCAATCAAATCCTGATAGTCCTGGTAGCAAGGCACGGCCGGAGCTGATGCCAGCCCGTGCCCTTCACCCGACCGCCGGCGGCTGACGGCCACTAAACGAGCGTCAGGGAGGTCACCCAGGATGTGTTTGGCGTATCGGCTGCCATGGCGGCCGATGCCGATCAGTCCAATTCCGAGGGGTGCGAGTCGTTCGTAAGACATCGTTGAGGACGCACTTTAACGAGCCGGCCTTGAGCGGTCAATATGGCATAAGAAACCGGCTGTCGCCTCGATTGACAACGCCCAAATGCGCTCCCTATAGTACCCGACCGACAGCCGCTGGATGCCAGACGCCAATCGAGAAAGGACCGCATCGCCCATGACTACTCAGGCAACACCCTTTTCGCCGCAACAGATCGGAACCGGTACGGCCCGCTTTCCTAGTGGGATGGCAATTCCCACCGCCACGGATGCGATGGTGGATCCTTATTTTAAGACGCGCGTGAGCAAAGACGTCCAGGTGGAATGTGTCCAGTTCTGGCCGCAAGACAAGACTGCCTACCCCGGCATCGTGCTGTTGCATGACTGGTGGGGCATGAATTCCCAGATCACGGATGTCGGTGTCAGGCTGGCCTGCGAAGGCTATGGGGTGATCATTCCGAAATTATATGGGCGGCTTGGGGGTATGGTCACGGCCAATGCCGAGATCGCAGAAGCCCTCCTAGCCAAGTGCAGCGATCAGCTGTTGCTGCAAGACATCAATACTTGCTGCGAGTACCTCAACACCCTCGAACATATCAAGCGCAACATTCACGGCGTAGTCGGTTTCGGCATGGGCGGCTCACTGGCCATCCGGTTTGCCTGCCAGCGCAAGCGGCTGCGCGCAGCGGTCGCGTTTTACGGAAAAGTTACGGCCCCCGATCTTCTGACCAATATGATGAGCCCCCTCCTCTATCACCAAGCGGAGCAGGATACCTGGGCCACTCAGCAGGACGTCGAGCATCTCCGCCATGCCGCGACCCAAGGCAAACGGATCGAGATCAAGACTTACCCAGGCGCGTCGCATGCCTTCTGTGATGAGACGCGTCCAGCCGGCTATCACGAGACGGCCTCCGCTCAATCCTGGGACGCCACAGTGGCATTTCTGAAAACTGCCTTTCAGGGAACATAACCACCCATCGATGAGGAGCATGGACGTTCGACGCTGTGCGTGGAGGATCACCCGCCGCCAGACTGCCGTGTTTCCCCTTTTTTTCTACACGTAGTTGGAGCATGTTTGTCCATGCCGAACCATTCAGGGCGGACCCTAGTTATCGTCGGTGTCTTGTCTCTCGCGGCCGTTCTCATGGGTGGAACCGTGGTTGTGGCCGATGAGCCCTCGTCTCCGGTGCAACCGACGCTGGCCGATCGTTTACCGGCCTTTCAAGAAGTACTGCGGACCACCGCCACGCAACTGGCGTCGCTCCCAGCGCAGGGCGATTCGCTCACCCTGTTCAAGAATGTGATCGGCCCCCGTCTGGGATTGAATGATGCGGCTATGACTGTCGGAGCCAAAGGCCTCTCTCCGGCCATGGCCAAAGAACTTCTGCTCGCCGATCTCACCCAGTCGGCTAAGGATCTGGTACGCGGACTTGCGGCGTGGCAACTGGCGCAAGCCGTTCGCGATCTCGGTACCACCGCCACCGCCGAACAACAGGCAGGAGTTCAGCGACAGATCGACGCCCAGATGGCGTGGTTGACCGAGGGCACGACCCTGGAACCGTCCCTCCGACAGCTTCTGGTGCTCCTGCAGGAAGTGCGTCCTAAGGGAACGGTCCAGGATAACGCAGCGGAACCGATTCCCGCGAGCGATGCAATCTCTCCAATGGCAGGAGCGTCCGCGCAGATCGAGACCTGGGCGATTCAAACTGTGCATCGTGAATGGTTTCGGCTTGTGAACTGGAAAGATCAGGTGCGACAGCAGCGAGGTCTCGTGCGGTTGTGCGGAACCTGGCAATGGTCCATTCACAACCATCAGAACCATCGCGAAGAAAAGACCGCCGTCATCTTTGCGCCAACAGGAAGCACCTCCACAACCAGTCCTGCGGAAATCATCGTGCTGGGCGACAGCGTGTATCTACGATGGGAAACCAGGGCCGGCGTGCAGGAAGATAGTCTTTTGTTTTCCGGGGAAGGGCAACGATTGGAAGGCACGTTCGTCAACACCGCAGGAGGCTGGGGCTCCATCACCGGTAAACGTACCGCATCCTGCTTCCCCAAGACCGGAGAAAAACCGGCCTCTGGGCAGCGCCGCCATCATTAATCATCTCCGGCGCGCCAGGCAGTCCAGGCGATGCAGGTCCATCCGCCGATGAACGACGCACCGCCCAAGGGAGTCAGTGCACCCATCCACTTGATTCCACCCAGCGCCACGATGTACAGGCTCCCACTGAATAATAGGATTCCGGCGCAAAACAGCCACCCGGCTTTCACCGCCCATCGACTTTGCGTTTCACGGCACAACCAGGCTACGACAAAGAGCCCGAGAGCATGGTACATTTGGTACCGTGCCGCGGTTTCATATACGGCGAGCATCGGTGAATCTAGGATCGTTTTAAGCGCGTGTGCACCGAAGGCGCCGGCCGCCACGGCTGTCGCAGCGAATACGGCGCCCAGAAATGCAAATCGAAATGACCGCGGCTGGTGAGTCATTGCATCCTCCGGAAAAACCACTGTGTGTGACGCTTGGAAACCGTGCGATTCTAGCATGCGTAGGACGGTGAAATGAGCGAGCCGATGCCGCTTGAATGTCCTCGTTGTCTGCTTTCTAATGCGAATGCCGCCCAGTTCTGCGAGTGCGGGTACGATTTCACACCGCACTTTCAAGGCCTCCCGCTGAAGGCGGCCGCGCAGCCTTCAGCGCGCCGACGTCTCTTCTCGGAAGAAATGGGACGCGGTAGTTTTCTGCTGGGGATCCTCCTGATTTGGCTCGCTCTCTCCGTCGGAGAACTCTATCGCATTCGCATTGAACTGCCACGCCGGCCGAAGACCGAGCTCGGGCTGAGCAGTCTGATGGTCGGGATGACGGACCTCGCTGCTGCGCTCGTCGTCGGGGCCATCGGTTGGGCCTGTGTCTGGATTGTGCTGGCGGCGCAGAGTAAACGCGACGGCAGTCTCTGCCCAAAACGGACCACCTTCATCGTGACCCTCGTCGCCGCCGCCGTGTTGTTCGTTACCAGAACAATCGATCCGAGCGTGCTGGTGCAGCACGTCATGCAAATCCTGTCTATCTTAGCCATCGCGATCGCGTCGTATTATGCGGGTTGCCGGAACTGGCTGGGCAAATGGTAGTCATACAGGCCCCACGCAGAGTCGCTGAGCCTTAGGCAAACGTTGATGCAAGAAAAGCTTAATAGGAGGTCAATCAGTCGCCTGCTTGAAGAGGCTGCGTTATGGCTTGCAAAAATAGAGGTAGAAGTCGGCGAACTCCTCAGCCGGAATCCCTAAATGCACCTGTCTGCTCGTATGGCCGCAGAGTAAGGCCCATTCTGCAGCGATCTTCGCCAGCTGATCATCGTTCACATCGTGGGTACTCCATAGGTTGATTGCGGCGGAGCTCAACACAATGCTGATGGTCTGTATCGAGGGGCCATAGCTAAACTTGAATTCATAACCCCCTCGAAACAAGAGAATCACACCCTCCCGGGATTGAAACCCCCGGTGCCCGCACAGCGTGCAGACCATCAGCTCTAATCCTGTGCGGGAATTGTAGCCGGACGCTTCGGTCCTTAGACGACCCTTGCACTTATTGATCGGACAACTGGGCGCTGAAGGATCGGCGGAGAGAGGCGGCCCAGGAACCGGAATGTCACCGGCAGGTATGTCTTGACGCTGCCTATCTCCTGCAGACCCATGCTCTTGCGATGTCACCTCTGAGGTGCGCCGTGCCATGCGTGGATCTCCTGCTAGTTCCCTAGTGAACCCGCGACCGGGGTGCGCTATCTTGCCGAAACGGTTCGACCTGGAATGGTGGTGTTCTTCGCTGGTACCCCGAAAGAACATGACCGTTCACTGCTGCAAGTATATCAGACGCCTCGGTGTGCTTCTGATCCGCGAATCACTCTGAGACTAACCAACGAGCGAAGGCCATTCTGGCCGCATGTTGTGGCATGATCAGAAACAAGACACGTCGACGGCTTTCCAACCGGCAGACCCCGGAAGTAACACCGATGTGTGACACTGCATTACCTGGAGCATCTCTTCTGGAACCCCTGCCGCGCTTGGATAGGTACACAATGCGAGCAGGCGCTGTGCGGATGCGGTCTCAGTGACCTGCTGCTCATAGGTAATGAATGCCTGTCGCTCTTCCCCGGAACTTAGCCAAGACGCATCCCCCGCCACGCGTAACCCAGCCCATCCACGTTGTGTAGCCTGACGGAGTTTCGAGAACCATGTTGCGAGGACGGCCTCGGGACGGAAGATTCCATTCTCCACGTACCACTGCGTGTAGGGCAGAATTTCCAACTGTCCGTTTTCGAGGTAATCTCGGGCCAGCGGGATCGACCGCTGCAGCGATTCCAGTGCTTCTCCATCGCTCAGAGAAGGACCAGTGACCCACACGCAGCATTCCTCGTCTGCCAGACCTGCCTGGAAATACAATGTGAGCAATTGGCGCAGTTCGGCGGTGGATTTGTAGAAAAAGCAGAGGTGCGTTCCCCATGCGACGGTTTCCAGCCCTCTAATGCCTGAGCGAGGCATCGTAGTCAGGCCGCAGCGCGGGGCGCTGGAACAGATAACTGCGAGTGGGCGGCACAGGTATCCAGAAAAGGTCGGGGGTCCTGTCCTGCAAAAAGACCGAGAGGATAGGCGCACAAGAGAGAAAAGGTATAGCGATGGGACAGTTCATTCCAGAGCCCTTCGAGCTCAAGGGCCGCGTCGGGCCGCCCCGCCTGCCACAAACGCGTGACCATTTCACCGAATACTCGGATCGGCTGACCATCTCGGACAAATGGCGAAAACATCCGGTCCATAGACGCAAAGAATCGTGATCGATCCGGATGGCTATTGACGAGGAACGCTGAGAGCATTTCGTCGGCATCCAATGCATGATAGGAGGACAGCAGATCGATCCTGCCTTCGAGATCAGGACAGGCCGCGCGCAGATACCGAGCAAATCCTTCTCGCCGTTCCTTTGTCGCAATCGTGATGACTGTGTCGCACGCTTGAATGCCGTGATGAATAAACTTCCCCACGTGGATCTCCATTGCGGAATTCTCCGAATAGAAATGCACGGCGTGAGGATGTTCCGAATGGGGGGGAGCACTGAGATGGAAGGGCCGGTCAGGCATGCCGGGATTTTAGCCCATTAAGAAAGCTTAGTCCACAGTCTCACATAGCGAGTGTCATTATATTGACCCAACCCGACTTCACATACGGCCAGGGACCAGGGGGTTTTCCGAGCTTCGTCCTTTCGGCTTTTATGTGAACACTATGCTTCGCTCGTATCCATGTCTACCCGTCACCGTCAGAGTGACATGGTCCACCTCAAAAAGCGGAAGCGGGTCACCATGGTGCCCCCTTTCCCGAAGGAGCTATATGAACAATTTTGTGAAGTTATGTGTCGCGATCTCACTGACATTCGGTGCGGGTGGGATCTTCTCGGGAGACCTGCTGTCAGAGGTGGCCCCGCTTGTTTGGACAGAATGTTCCAGTTCTTAAGTGGCGCCTCGC
>CAZBNV010000013.1:84625-87261 GCA_964493335.1 uncultured Nitrospira sp. | reverse complement strand
TGACGGACGCCGGCCATGAGGTGATCATCCTCAATCGCGACATCAAGTTCGGCGGATTGGCCGAGTACGGTATTTTTCCCAGCAAACTCAAACTGCGCGGCGGCTTAAAGAAGCAGTATTGGGACATGCTTGAGCAACCGAACGTGCACTACTTTGGCAATGTCTCGGTCGGGGCGGGGAAAGACCTCACCGTCGAAGATCTGCGCGGGCTCGGCGCGAGCGCCATTGCCTTCTCGATCGGCGCCCAGGGCACGAAAGCCATCGGTGTGGAAGGGGATTCCGCCAAGGGTGTGTTCCATGCCAAGGACGTGGTGTATCACTTCAATCGCTTGCCGGGCTTCGGCGACCGTCCGTTCGATATGGGAAAACATGTGGCGATCATCGGCGTCGGCGACGTCATGGTCGACATTGCACATTGGTTGATTCGCTATAAGAAGGTTGAGCGGGTGACTGCCATTGCCCGCCGTGGTCCCGCGGAACGAAAATACAATCCCAAAGAGATTCGCGCCGTTTGTTCGAATATGGACCAGGAAGGAATCGCCCAAGAATTCACCCGCATCAAGGATCGGTTGGCCGCGGTTGGACAGAATGCGGACGAGGTGCTCTCGAGCATGACCGCCGAGTTCACGAAGTGTGAACAGACGGGCAGCGACTCCAAAATGGGGTTTCGATTTCTGGCCTCGCCGAAGCGGGTGTTAGTCGACGCCAACAATCGCGTGCGCGCACTCGAGATGGAAGAGAACAAGTTGGAACCGAAAGGTGACGACACCGCCGCCGTCGGACTCAAACAATTGTACGAGTTCCCGGTCGACAGCGTCGTGTTTGCTGTCGGCGATCGGGTCGATGAAACCGTCGGTTTGCCCTATAAGAACGGCGTATATGTCACCAATCCCAACAAGACCGGCAACGATCCTGATGACGCGCTCTTTCAAGCCTATGATGAAAAATCTGGGAAGATCATCGATGGTCTGTTTCTGGCGGGCTGGGCGCGTAAGGCCAGCGAAGGTCTCGTAGGTATCGCCAAACGAGACGGGGACTGGTGCGCCGAAGTGATCAGCCGTTACCTGGCTACCACTACGTCACGACCCTGCGCGAAGATGACTGACGTCGTCGCCAAACTGCAGACTCTCCTCAAGGAACGAAAGAGTCAGCCGGTGGACCTTGACGGCCTCAAGGTGTTGGATGCCGTCGAGAAAACCCACGCCGGTTCTCCAGACGCTATCGGGGAATTTAAGTTCGCGTCGAACGCCGACATGTTGGCACATATTGAGCGCGGGCGCGGATAGCCGCTCGCGCGTCAGTCACGCGTCTCCCCATTTCAACTTCTCGCGCAACACCTCATAATAACTGCTCTCAGGGAAACGGATCAGCCGAGTCAAGTGCTCGGATGCCTTGATTTCAACGGTGTCCCCTTGTGTCATCGCGACCCCGACCTGGCCATCGAGCGTGGCCATCGCCCCGTCATCCTTGCTCGTCAACACCACCTCAATTTCGGCATGGGCAGGAACGATCAAGGGTCGATGCGTCAAGGTGTGCGGACAGATAGGTGTAAGAATCAACGACTGCACCGCCGGATTAATAATGGGGCCGCCGGCGGAGAGGGAGTACGCCGTTGATCCGGTTGGGGTACTAATGATCAGCCCGTCTCCTCGAAGGTTCGTCACAAACTGTCCCTGAAGAGCAATTTTTAGTTCGATCATGCGAGCGAGCGTTCCCTTGCTGATCACGACATCATTCAGGACCACGCCGCGCGCCACAGTTTCGCCATGTCGATGTACGTGAGTCTTCAGCATGAGCCGCTCGTCGAGCACATAGTCGTTGGCGAACACGCGTTCAAGCGACGGATACAAATTCTCAAGCAGGACTTCGGTCAAGAACCCTAGGCCACCCATGTTCACACCGAGAATGGGGATCCCTCGCTCTCCGGCCAATCGCGCGGCGTTGAGCATCGTCCCGTCGCCGCCTAACACGAGCAACACATCAGCCTTACTCGCCAATTGAGTTTTCTGGAACCCACCCTGCTCGCCGAGCAACGTCGTCGACGTGGTGTCCAGGAGTACATCGATGTTGCGAGAACGTAGCCAGGTAACCACGGCCTGCACAGTCGACTTGACTTCAGGGAACTTTGGTTTTGTCAGAATCCCGATGCTTTTGCTTTTCATAATAGATGAAACCGTTGCGGTGCTCAGATGAGAGGCTGGCTGAAAGGTGGGGGATTCTATCGGGATGATTCTTTGGCTGTCAAACAAGACACCCGAGATCATAGAAATGATGGCATTCGCTGAGCGCAGGTTGTTCGTAGAGGCTTCCACGGGCCCTGCGTTTTGTTCAATACCTTGACACCCCATATTGCGCTAGTTAGAATCACACATCAGAGTTTTTGAGCCTTTTGACGCGCATTTTATTCATTCACCTAAGGCTTCTCTTACAGACCCCATCACCATAAGGAGGCGGGATGTTCGAACGGTTCACGGACAAGGGTCGCAAGATCATCATCCTGGCACGTGAAGAAGCCGAGCGCCATCAGAACGACTATCTGGGCACCGAACACTTGGTGTTGGCCATCCTTCGCGAGACGGATGGAATCGCGCTAATGATCCTCAAAAAAATGGGGCTCTCGACGGAACAGATTCGGC
>CAZBNV010000013.1:0-84615 GCA_964493335.1 uncultured Nitrospira sp. | reverse complement strand
GGAGGCACGACGATGACCTTTGGGGAGATTCCATTCAGCCCGAGGGTCAAGAAAGTTATCGAGTACGGAGTCGAAGAGGCCCGGTTGCTCGGTCATAACCACATCGGCAGCGAGCATCTGTTGCTCGGTCTGCTCCGTGAAGAAGAGGGGATCGGGGGAAAGATTCTCCGGAGCCTCGGTGCGAACCTTCTCACGGCCCGGCAACTCACCGTGACCTTCCTGAGAAAATCTGCGCCACGTGAGCGTGATCGCAAGAGCAACACACCGGCACTCGATGAATTCGGCCGCGATTTGACTCAACTCGCTCAAGAAGGGCAGTTGGATCCCGTCATCGGGCGTGCCGACGAGATTGAGCGCGTTCTCCAGATTCTCAGTCGTCGCTCCAAGAATAATCCGGTGCTCATCGGCGAATCGGGCGTCGGAAAAACCGCTATCGTCGAAGGACTTGCGCAACGTATCGTCGCGTCTGAAGTCCCGGACAATTTGTTGTCCCGTCGGGTCATCGCGCTGGATCTGGGCTCGCTCGTGGCTGGCACCAAATACCGCGGGCAGTTTGAGGAGCGCTTGAAGGTCGTGATGAAAGAGATCGTACAGGCGGGGAACATCATCATCTTCATCGACGAATTGCATACATTGGTCGGCGCCGGAGCGGCCGAAGGGTCCATCGATGCGTCGAATATGCTCAAGCCGGCGTTGTCGCGCGGAGAAATTCAATGTATCGGAGCCACCACGCTGGACGAATATCGTAAGCACATCGAGAAGGACGGCGCTCTCAAGCGTCGCTTCCAGCCGATCCACGTACAGCCGCCCAGCACCGATGAAACAGTGCTCATCATCCAGGGCCTGCGAGATCGCTATGAAGAGCACCACGGCGTGGAAATCACTGAAGACGCTATCGTGGAAGCAGTCAAACTGGCGGACCGTTACATTACCGACCGGTTCCTGCCTGACAAGGCGATCGACCTCATCGACGAAACGGGCTCCCGTGCGAAGTTGCAGACCTATGCGCTGCCGTCGGAGCTCAAAGCCCTGGAACAGGAACTGAAAAAAATCTCGCGTGACAAAGAGCTGGCGATCTCGATGCAAAACTTTGAGGAAGCCGTCCGTCATCGCGAAGAAGAAGAGCGTTTGCGAAAATTGCTCGATGAATCCAAGCGCGAGTGGAAGAAGAATCAAGAGAAGCACAAGCCGACCATCGGCAAAGAAGAAGTCGCCTATGTCGTGTCGAAGATGACCGGTATTCCGCTCTTCAAGTTGGAGGAAGAGGAATCCAACAAGTTACTCCGAATGGAGGAGTTTCTTCACAAGCGAGTCATCGGGCAGAACGAAGCCATTTCGGCAGTGGCTCGTGCCATTCGTCGATCCAGGGCGGGCCTCAAGGAAGCGAAGAAACCGATCGGTTCCTTCATTTTCCTCGGACCGACCGGTGTCGGGAAAACGGAGTTGGCGCGGACGCTTGCAGAATTCCTCTTCAACAGCGAGGACGCGCTCATTCGTATCGATATGTCGGAGTACCAGGAGAAGTTCACCAGTTCGCGGTTGTTTGGCGCTCCTCCTGGATATGTCGGGTATGAAGAAGGCGGACAACTCACCGAAAAAGTGCGTCGTCGCCCCTATTCAGTGGTGCTGTTCGACGAAATCGAAAAGGCACATCCCGACGTGTTCAACGTCCTGCTCCAGGTCCTGGACGACGGCGTTCTGACGGACAGCCTGGGACGAAAAGTCGATTTCAAAAATACGGTCGTGATTATGACCTCGAACATCGGCACCAAGTTGATCCAGAAGGGTGTGTCGCTCGGATTCCAAAACGACGAAAAGGGTGGACAGCTCCTGCGTCGAAAAGAAGAAGTGATGGGGGAACTCAAACGTTCGTTCAGTCCGGAGTTCTTGAACCGGATCGATGAAATCGTGATCTTCCATTCCCTTGAAAAGGAGCACTTGATCCATATCTTGGATATCCTGCTGCACGAACTGAATCTTCGTCTCATCGAGAAAAGTGTCACGATCGAGGTGGAGGATGAGGTGAAGCAGTGGCTCATTAAGGAAGGGTACGAACCGCTCTACGGTGCCCGTCCGATGCGCCGTATCATTCAACGGGCGATCGGTGATCCACTGTCCGAAGAACTGATCAAGGGCCGCTTCAAAGAAAATAGAAAGATCAAGGTGGTTCTGCGCGACGGCGCGCCGGCCTTCATCGAACAGGAAGCCATGGCGGGCGTATAGCCAGAGTAATTGCTGTGATTCAAGGATCGAATCGTACGTGAGATCCTTTCGAACACCCGACAACCCCCGAGGTCCTGTTCCGGATCCGGGGGTTGTCGCATTTTCATAACGGAACCACGTGCTGAGCTATTCCCCTACTGCACAGGGCCTAGGAACCTTCCACGTGTTGACCTATCAACGATGCGCAGTGCGGGTGCGTCCTTATTACCACCATGCGCGGCTACCCAAGTCCGGCCGGCTTCTGTATGAGTAACCCGATAGCTGCAGATGTCCTCGGGCCGATTCTCGGTATTGAAACCTCCTGTGATGAAACAGCCGCAGCCATACTGGACGGAACAGGTCGTGTGCTGGCCAATGTCATTTCATCTCAACAAACCGTCCATGAGCGATTCGGTGGTGTGGTACCGGAACTGGCCTCGCGTGCCCATATTCAGAATGTGGACGAGGTCACCCGAGCTGCCCTCGAACAGGCAGGACTCGGGTGGCACAATCTCCGCGCTATCGCCGTAACCCAAGGACCAGGGTTAGCCGGCGCACTCCTCGTTGGAATCAGTTACGCCAAATCGTTGGCCTATGCGCTGGATATTCCTCTCGTCGGCGTGAACCACCTGGAAGGTCATATCGCGTCAGCATGGATCGACCGTCCGTCTTTTCCCCTGGCCTGCGTGGTGTTGATCGCCTCGGGTGGACATACGCACCTCTTTCAAGCTACGGAAGAAGGCGGTTTCCGGCTCATGGGAAGAACCATTGACGACGCCGCCGGCGAGGCGTTCGACAAGGGCGCACAACTGCTGGGTCTCGGCTATCCTGGTGGACCCCTGATCGACAAAGCCGCTCGCAATGGTCGTCCCGCTTCCGTGCGTTTTCCTCGTTCACGCGTCCGAACGGGACAACTTGACTTCAGCTTCAGCGGCCTCAAAACGGCCTTGCTCTACCATCTCCAGCGTATGACCCCACAGGCCATCACCGAACAACAGGCCGACCTTGCAGCAGCCTATCAAGAAGCCATCGTGGATGTCCTCGTCCGCCAGACATTCGCAGCTGTGGAACAATCCGGAGTATCGGCGCTCGCTGTCGTGGGAGGAGTCTCGGCAAACTCCCGGTTGCGGGCCAGGTTGGCGGCACGGGCGGCAGAGGAGGGGATTGAGTTGAGCCTGCCGGCGCTCTCCTTTTGCACCGATAACGCGGCCATGATTGCCGCGGCAGGCCGACGAGCTTTTCTGCGTGGAAAACTGACAGCTTTCGATTGCGAAGCGATGCCCAATTTTGCGCTACCTTCACCCACCGACGCCAGCAGTGGCGGCGGCAGGCAATGACGTTCGATTACCAAGGAGTACGGCCATCCCAACAATTCACGGACAAGTCAGCGGGCTAAAGGCCAGTCATCTCTCGGCGTTAGAGCGGTTGTATCGACGACGTGTTCCCGCGTCGGTCGTCATCACACCCGAGCTGGCGCGCACCGCCTGCCAACTGACACGAGAGATTCGGCGTCCTGTCGGACTCCTGATCACACGCCGCGGTGTCATCGAACAGGTGCTCGTGGGAGCCGGCTGCGCCCCCACATTCGAATCTCTGGCAAAGTTTCGGGTCGGATCACATTCCCTCCGTGGTCTCCGGCTGATCCGCACCCATCTTCACGACGACCCATTGAGCCAGGACGATTTGACCCATCTGGCGCTCCTGCGATTAGACCTGATCGGGGTTCTGGGTGTAGACGAACAGGGCGAGCCCAGTCTGCTGCATCTGGCGCATCTCCTTCCCCCCAATCAGCAGGGCGAAGTCTGCCGTCTCCTGAAGCCCGTCTCGTTCCATGATCTGGACCTTCAACTGGACACCTTCCTGCATGCGCTCGAAAGCGATTTGCAGCGATCGGACACTAAACACGACATCGCCGGTGGCAGCGAATCGGCCATTCTGGTCAGCGCGGCACCCAAGAGTCACGCCGAACAAGACGAGCATTTGGAAGAGTTGAATGAACTGGCCGAATCCGCCGGGGTCCGCGTGTTGGATCGAATTGTACAGCGCACCCACGAGGGGTACGAGCGGTATTTGCTCGGGAAGGGCAAACTGAAAGAGGTTGTGATGCGCGCGCTTCAGAAGGGAGCCGACCTCATGATCTTCGACCAGGATCTCGCCCCGGCGCAAGCCCGCGCCATTTCCGAGGTAACGGATCTCAAAGTAATCGATCGCACCCAACTCATTTTGGATATATTTGCCCGACGTGCCCACACCCGTGAAGGGAAGGTTCAAGTGGAGTTGGCCCAACTTCGGTATCTTCTGCCGCGATTGTCAGGACACGGCACCTCGTTGTCACGCCTCGGAGGCGGAATCGGCTCGCGCGGGCCTGGTGAAACCAAGCTGGAGACCGATCGCCGCCGCATCCGTGACCGCATCGCGCATCTGGAGCGGGAGATCGACGATGTGGCCCGCCACCAGGACCAGCGACGATCTCGACGTGTGCGCCAGGGGCTTCCGATACTCTCCATTGTCGGCTATACCAATGCGGGCAAATCGACCCTGCTCAACACCCTGACTCACAGCCAAATCCCGGCGCAGGATCGCCTCTTTGAAACGCTCGACACGACCAGCCGCCGGCTTCGTTTTCCTCATGACCGCGAAGTCATCGTGACCGATACAGTGGGATTCATCCGGGATCTCCCCAAAGATCTGGTCGGAGCCTTTCGCACCACGCTGGACGAATTGCGGGATGCCGACATACTCCTGCACGTGGTCGATGCCTCTGCTCCCAACGTCGATCAACAGATCACCGCCGTCGAAACCGTCTTGCAATCGCTCGACCTCGACACGATTCCCCGCCTCATGGTCCTGAACAAATGCGACCGACTCTCAGCACACGAGGCCGGGGTCCTCTGCGAACGGTATCACGCGATCGGGATCTCCGCGCTGAACCGTGAAACCCTGCGTCCATTGATCACGCACCTCGAAGCCCTCTTACCTGCCATCCCGACACCTCCGGGACACGAGGAAAATCCGGACCAGCCGCCCCAGGACCTGGTGCTTGCATCTCACTCCTGACCGCTGCACAATTGACCGCCACCACACCGCATCATGAACGTAGCCAGAACAGACCAACCGGCCGGCGCGACAGCCAAGCGCCGCCTCGCACGGATGTTGACCGCGTTACGCGCGACCTCACCGGCGATGAAAGTCGAGCTCGACCATCGCACGCCGTGGGAGCTGTTAGTCGCCACCATCCTGTCCGCGCAATGCACCGATCAGCGGGTCAACCAGGTCACGCCGAACCTGTTTCTCCGCTACCACCAGCCCCGCGACTATGCCGCAGCCGACCCTAAGGAATTGGAAGCCCTCATACGGCCGACCGGCTTCTTCAAAACGAAAGCCAAGAACCTCATCCAATGTGCTAAGGTCCTGACCGAGCGGTTCCACGGGGAGGTTCCCGATACAATGGAAGCACTCACCACTCTACCGGGGGTGGGGAGAAAAACCGCGAATGTCACACTCGGGAACGCATTCGGAAAGCCAGGGATAGTGGTCGATACACACGTGAAACGAGTGGCTGGACGACTGCAGCTGACGCGCCATACGGATCCGACCAAGATCGAATTGGATCTTCAGCAGTTACTGCCCGAAGACCAGTGGACAGAAGGCTCGCAACGACTGCTTCTGCATGGACGATACGTCTGCCTCGCTCGTACGCCGAAATGCCTGCAGTGTTCTTTGTATACCGATTGCCATTGGGAGGGGAAACTCGCACGATGATTCGAAGCATGACCGGATATGGCAAGAAAGATGACACCTCCAAACAAGCGGGGGTCACCGTGGAGATCCGCTCGGTGAACCATCGGTTCCTGGAAGTATCCGTCAGAGTTCCTCGCTCCCTCACCCAGTTGGAGGATCAGATTCGAAAGGCCGTGCAGCAACACTGTCTCCGCGGGCGGGTCGATGTGTCCGTCTCCGTGCACAACAATGGCAACGGGCTCAAAACAGTTGAGATCGATCAAGCGCTGGCAAAGCAATATCACGCCGCCCTCAAGAAGCTTCAAAAAACACTCGGAATGCGGGGGGCCCTGGACATTTCGGTACTCGCCGGGTTTCGCGACATCGTGTCTTTGTCCGATCAACCAGGCGATGCTGATCAGGTGAGCAAAACCGTCCTGCGCGTGCTCGGAGGAGCAGTGACGGATTTGGACCGAATGCGCCGACGGGAGGGGGAGGCGCTTGCCAAGGACCTGGCGATCCATTTGGAAGCCATCCGAACGGCCAAGACCGCCGTGGCAAAGAAGGCGCCCGTATTGGCTCAAGAGGCGTTCGACCGCATGAAAACCAGGGTGCAGACCCTACTGCAGGGCGAGGTCCCGGATCAAGCCCGTCTCCTGCAGGAACTGGCCGTATATGCCGATCGCTCCGATCTATCAGAAGAATTGGTCAGACTTGAGTCACATATGCTACAGTTCGACCAGACGCTCAGAAGTAAGGAGTCGGTGGGGAAGACGTTGGAGTTCATCCTGCAGGAAATGGGGCGCGAAGTGAACACTATCGGCTCGAAAGCGAATGACGCCGATATTGCCGCATTGGTCGTCCGCATGAAGGCCGAACTAGAAAAATTACGCGAACAAGTTCAAAATGTGGAATAGGATCGGCGGAAGCGCCGACGCCGAATAATCTATGAGCACCGCGCCCATTCCCTCTCACGACAAACCGGCTCAAGTGCGCCGTGGCATCCTGTTTGTTATTTCCGCCCCATCAGGCAGCGGAAAGACGACGCTGTGCAAACAGATCACCGCCCAAGTCCCGGGTCTCTGGCACTCGATCTCGTACACGACCCGCAAGCCACGCCCCGGTGAAGTGGAGGGACAGGATTATTACTTTCTCGATGAGGCCACATTCCGGCACATGATCGATCGCAACGAATTCGTCGAGTGGGCGCACGTGTATGGCAATCTATACGGCACTCCCCGCAAGGTCTTGTCCGACAAACTGGAGCAAGGCATCGATGTCCTGCTTGAAATCGACGTGCAAGGCGCACGTTCGGTCAAGAAGAAGTTCGAGGATGCCGTGTATATTTTCATTCTCCCGCCGTCGTTCGACACACTGCGGACAAGGCTCCAAAACAGGGCCGGGGACTCACCGGATGAAATTCAACGTCGTTTGCACAAGGCGAAAGAAGAAGTCTGGAGTTACCGGGAATATTACTACATTGTCCGGAACGACGACCTGAAACAATCGCTAAAAGAGCTCGAAAGCATTTTTCTAGCGGAACGGATCAAGACCAAACGGTTGAACATGACCTGGCTGGAAGAAAAGTTTATTCTCGACAAAGAGGGAAAGCAGGGAAATTCTTCCTCTGCCCCCGCATCAAAGGAGCACATGCACCATGGGTGATATGTTAAGTCTGCTACCGCAATACGCCACCGGCGAGTTCGATTCACGACACCGCCTGGTGATCATCGCGGCACAACGTGCCAAGCAGTTGGTGCAGGGCGCTCGTCCAGCCGGTCCGTCAAAATTTACGAAAGAGACCAGCATTGCGCTCGATGAGGTCTTGCGGCATAAAGTGAAGTTCCTCATTGGCAAGGAAGCCCGCGACGCGATCAAGGAATCGAAACGCGTCAAAGAAGGCGAGACGGAGCGTTTGGCCATGATGACCGGAGAAGATGCCAAGGAAATCAAGAAAGAATTGAGCGTCTACGTCGACGACAGCGTCAAACCTGCTCCTCCACAGGGCGAAGAGTAGTCTCCCTCCGTGCAGACTGGCGGCCCCTCTCTCACCGGTCTTCGTATCGTGCTCGGTGTCACCGGGAGTATTGCGGCCTATAAGGCCGTGGGGCTCTTGCGTCTGCTTCGCCGTGAATCGGCCGATGTCAGCGTCGTGATGACGGCAGGTGCCTGTCGATTCGTCACCCCGCTGACCTTCGAGGTGTTGTCCGGCGCCCATGTGGCCACGGATCTGTTCGAAGCCCGCCAGGAAATGCTGCACCTGTCTCTTCCGGAGCAGGCCGATGCCATCCTCATCGCGCCGGCCACCGCGAATTGTCTGGCCAAGGCCGCGCTCGGCCTTGCCGATGATCTCTTGTCCACGATGCTCCTGACGACACAGTGCCCGGTCATCATCGCTCCAGCGATGGACGGGGATATGTGGCAACACCCAACCGTCGTGGAGCATGTTGCTACCCTTCGACGTCGCGGAGCCATCATTATTGAACCGGAAGAAGGCCCCCTGGCCTCCGGCTGTGTGGGGCAGGGACGGTTAGCCGGTGAACAGGACATTCTCGCCGCGCTCCAGCTGGCGGTTCGTCCAAACCGAGATTGGAGCGGCCGCCATGTGCTGATTTCGGCCGGGCCCACGCAGGAAGCCATCGATCCCGTGCGATATATCTCCAACCGATCCTCAGGCAAAATGGGTTATGCCCTCGCCGAAGCGGCAAAGACGCGGGGAGCTGAGGTGTGCTTGGTCTCCGGTCCCACGGCCCTTCGGCCACCCAGCGGAGTCGAAGTGCACGCCGTGACGACGGCCGAAGACATGAAGAAGGTGATTCTCAACCGGTTGACGTGGAGCCATGCCGTGATCATGGCCGCCGCAGTCGCGGACTTTCGTCCCGTCCGGCCGTCTCTCCACAAACTCAAAAAACAACACCGTCCGATCACCACCCTTTCGCTAGAGCCGACCGATGACATCCTTTTGGAACTATCCGGGCGTCGAACGACGCAATTGCTCGTCGGATTTGCGGCAGAAACTGAGGATCTCCTTGCCCATGCACAGGAAAAGCTGCATGCTAAGGGAGTTGATTTGCTGGTCGCCAACAATGTCACCGCTGCCGGATCTGGATTTGGGTCAGACACCAACCGCGTGATCCTCTTGGATCGTACTGGACAGACCGAGGAGCTGCCGTTGTTATCCAAACGGGATGTGGCCGACCGGATTTTAGACCGTATGCTGATGCTGCAGACCGTTCCACGGCCGTCGGGAAAGTCGTCGCGAGCGCGACCCTCTCGCAAGGAGTAACGTGGCTTCCTCACCGCGTATCGATCCGTCCATTGCCGCTCACATCGATCGTCTGGCAACCGCTGTTGCCAAAGATCCCCGCTCTAAAGAGTTCGTTCCACTCGCGGATGAATACATCAAAGCCGGCATGTGGCAAGAAGCCGCCGCCGTGCTTGAAGACGGTCTCAAAGCCTATCCAGGTTTTGTCACTGCCATGGCAGCGCTAGGTCGAGTGTACGATCAACTGGGTCAGCCGGTGAAGGCGAAGGTGATCCTCGAAGAAGTCGTCAAGCAACGTCCCGATAATCTCCGCGCGCATCGTATTCTGGCCAAACTCTATCAGGCTGAGGGCAAGGCGGACTTGGCGTTGCGATCCTGCGCCGCGATCCTGGGCGTCAATCCGTCCGATGAAGAGGCGCTTTCCATCAAACGAAGCATCACCGGCGCCCCCGATGAGCGTCCGCAATCCAAGCGTGACAAGAAACGCACCGGCATGGAAACCAAAGCAGCGCCGGTGAAGGAGACCGCTCCCGCCGTCACGATGTCGGAGTCTCCGACCCCGGTGTCGGCTCTGTCGCCCGAAGCGGCACCCGAACCTCCCAGCATGAAACATGCGGCAACGATCGCCCGCCTAGAAGCCTGGCTACGAACAATTCAGTCACATCGTCAGACCGACCCCCATCGAGTCTAGCTGGTCGCACCTGCCTATCGATCCCGTATAGAGCGTTTGACCCATCCAGGACAGCCTGTTAGAATGCCGCCGCTGCTGACTTTGCCTATCCACTGCAGCTGACTGTTAACCGAGACGTGCGACCGACACATGCTGCGGCTACTTGTGCTTCATGGGCCCAATCTCAATCTCCTGGGGACGCGAGAACCATCCGTCTATGGCCACCTGTCGCTGGCAGACATCGACAAGTCCATCGCTCGTCATGCCGCCACCCTGGGGATTGCGGTCCAGAGCAAACAGACGAATGTGGAAGGAGATTTGGTGACCTGGATTCAGAACGCCAGGGGCCACTTCGACGGAATTGTGATTAATCCGGCCGCTTATACGCATACCAGTATCGCGATTCGTGATGCGATTGCCGCCGTCGCCCTGCCGACGGTCGAAGTACATCTCTCGAACATTCATCAGCGGGAGGAGTTTCGCCATCACTCCTTCATCGCAGGCGTGGCCCTCGGACAGATTTCCGGATTCGGCCCGACCGGCTATCTCTTAGCTCTGGAAGGGCTTCTCGCACATCTCGAGAGCCATCGTAAGCCATCGCGTTCGCGCCCCGCATCGAGCAGAAAAACCACGGCCTCGCGCCGTTGACCTTTGTCGTACCAAGGAGTGTTGTTGTGATTTCGACCGCAGAGTTTCGAAACGGCAGTCGTCTGATGGTGGAGGGACAACCCTTCTATATCGTGGAGTTTCAGCACGTCAAACCCGGAAAGGGTGGGGCATTCGTACGGACGAAACTGAAAAGTTATCTCACGGGCAACGTCCTGGACCGGACCTTTCGCTCCGGTGAACGGTTCGAGGATCCCGACCTCGAGGAATGCGACATGCAATTCCTTTATGCCACCAATGACTCGTACACCTTCATGGATACGGCTTCGTACGAGCAATCGACCTATGAGAAGAGTCAGCTGGGGGACAATGCGGATCTCCTCAAAGAAAATATGATCGCCAAAATCCTCGTCTATCAACACCGTCCGATTGCCGTCGTGTTGCCGAACTTTATTGAGTTGAAAGTTGTCGACGGCGAGCCAGGTGTGCGTGGCGATACGGCCTCGGGCGGCAGCAAACCGGTCATCGTCGAAACCGGCGCGACGATCAAGGTTCCCCTCTACCTGGAAATCGGCGTGACCATTCGCATTGATACCAGAACTCGGGAGTTTGTGGAGCGCGTGCGTTGAGTCCATCACGTAAGCAGAGCGGAAAACGTAAGGCTGCCGGCAAACCGATCGTGCTGCCGAGCGCGTTCGCGCCTCGATCGCCGGGCTCGGAGACGCTGTTGTCCCCAGACCAGGCCGCTCAGATTCAGCAACTGGCCGATCTACTCAAGCGCAATCACCTGACTGAATTAGAGATTGAGCGGAGCGGGACGCGTATCCGCATCAGGCACGAGCCGGCAGTGAGAATGGCGTCGCCCCAGACGGTGGAAACCTCTCTGAGCCAGACGACCGCTGCCGGTACTGCGCCAACCGCGCAAGCGCATCCCTCGGCCGACACCGAAGGCCAGGTCACGATCACGTCCCCTATCGTCGGCACGTTCTATCGCTCACCCTCACCCGATGCAGATCCATACGTGGAGGAGGGGGATTATGTAAAGAAGGGCCAGGTCTTGTGTATTGTGGAAGCCATGAAGCTGATGAACGAGATCGAGTCGGAGGCTGACGGAAGAATCACGAAAATTTTGGCGGAGAGCACCAAGCCTGTCGAATACGGACAACCTCTCTTTTTGGTCGACCCCAACGCCACGCCCTAACCGCCTAGGCGCACGGTCCTCATGAATTTCGCATACGATGCGAATGGCGACTGCCGGGAGACGAAACAGATCTCGGCAGCCCTTCGGCAGTCGCGAGCCAACATCATCATGAACAGCGGAGTATCGGTGTGATTTACGTCGGAGCAGGCCGTGTTTAAAAAAGTCTTAGTCGCCAACCGCGGAGAGATCGCTCTTCGGGTCATCCGAGCCTGCAAAGAACTCGGCATCAAGACCGTCGCGATCCATTCCGAAGCCGATGCGGCCAGCCTGCATGTGCGCGCCGCGGACGAACATGTCTGCGTCGGCCCGCCGGAAGCGGCATTGAGTTACCGCAATATTCCCAATGTCCTGAGCGCCGCCGAGGTGACCGGAGCCGACGCCATCCATCCAGGCTACGGATTTCTGTCAGAGAATGCACACTTTGCGGAAGTCTGCGAATCGATCGGCGTGAAGTTTATCGGCCCCACATCGGAAAACATCGCCTTGATGGGCGACAAATCGAAGGCGCGCGAGGTCGTGGCTAAGCGCGGTCTGCCGGTGACACCCGGCAGTCCCGGCGAACTCAGGAGCGAACAGGATGCCCTGGAGGCCGCCAAAACCATCGGCTTCCACGTCATCATCAAAGCGTCAGCCGGCGGTGGGGGACGCGGCATGCGCGTCGTGAACAAGCCCGAGGAGTTGGCGCGAGCGTTTCAAGCCGCGCAGGCCGAAGCCAAATCCACCTTCGGTCATGACGGGGTCTATCTCGAACGGTACTTTCTCGAACCCCGGCATATCGAAGTGCAAATCGTAGCCGATAATCGCGGCCATGTAGTGCATCTCGGAGAGCGGGACTGCTCGATTCAGCGTCGGCACCAAAAACTGGTGGAAGAAACACCCTCGCCGGCGATCGATGAGCGGTTGCGGCGTGAAATCGGCCGGGTGGCCGTTGAAGCCGTCAAAGCCATTCGTTACTGCAACGTGGGCACCGTGGAGTTCCTCCTCGATAAAGACCGCAACTTCTTTTTCATGGAAGTGAACACGCGCATTCAAGTCGAGCACCCCATCACGGAAATGGTGACGGGTATCGATCTCGTCAAGGAGCAAATCCGAATCGCCTCAGGCATGACACTCTCTTTCAAGCAGCCGGACATCAAGCTAACCGGGCACAGCTTCGAGTGCCGAATCAATGCGGAAGATCCGGAAAAGTTCACCCCATGTCCAGGCC
Organism: uncultured Nitrospira sp.; assembly: GCA_964493335.1. GTDB lineage: Bacteria > Nitrospirota > Nitrospiria > Nitrospirales > Nitrospiraceae > Nitrospira_A. Next base: position 71,744 of record CAZBNV010000013.1, on the reverse strand, counting down.
AGATCACGAAATATTCGGCTCCCGGAGGATTCGGCGTCCGGGTCGATTCCGCGATGGAACCGAACGCCGTCGTGGTGCCCTACTACGACTCCTTAATTGCCAAGTTGATTACGCACGGACGTGACCGTCAGGAAGCCATGGCCCGGATGCGACGCGCGTTGGATGAATTTGTGATCGAGGGGATCAAGACCACGATTCCGCTCCATCGGAAAATCTTCAACGATCCCGATTTTCAGAAGGGGCATGTCTCCACCACATTCCTCGATCGCTTTCTAGCCAGCCAGAACTCCTAGTCCACGCACGGCACCCGGGAGCGCGTCACGTCTCACGCCACCAGACAGCAATTCCTCAAGGGTCTGTATCTCATCCTTGACCCCGCGGTTTGTTCAGACCGACCGCTGACCGACCTCCTTCGGGAAGCCGCCGGCTATGGCGTCCGCCTCTTTCAATATCGAGACAAGCGGGCCACGATGAAAGAGGCCTATCGCCACGCGTATGCGCTGCGGCAAGCTGCGACGGAGGTCGGCGCCCTCTTGATCGTGAATGATCGCTGTGACTTGGCCATGGCCGTGGATGCGGATGGGGTGCATCTGGGGCAGGAAGATCTCCCCATCGCCTACGCTCGCCAACTCGTGGGGCCCGACAAGATCATCGGGCTGTCGACGCATACGATAGCGCAGGTTCGTGAGGTCATAACCGGCGAGCCCGACTATATCGGATTTGGACCGATCTTCAGCACATCAACCAAAACTGATCACGACCCGGTGGTGGGATTGGAAGGACTACGCGCGGTGCGGTCGCTGACGACACTGCCGTTGTTTGCCATCGGAGGCATCACCGCGGAGAGATCTCGAGAAGTCATGGCGGCGGGGGCGGATGGCGTGGCCGTAATCTCTGCCATCCTGACCGCTCCGGACCTCGGAGCGGCTATCCGGAACTTTCAGCAGTCGCTCGCCATACCAGATCGGCAAGATCCATGATGGGGCCGCTCTGAGCCAGCAGCTCGATCGTACCGAACCAATCACTATCAAACTTTGGCTGATAGGGAAGCGGCCCCAACACGGGAACCCCCGCACGTTTCTGCAATAGAGAGACAGTTGAGGTGATCTGCTCCCGTTCAGCGGGTGTTCTGGAAGCCGCCGTCTCATTCAACACCAGACCCGTCACCACGATACCTTCGCGCCCAAGGGATTCCAGCGTGAGGAGCGCATGGTTGATCCCGCCGAGTCCCGCCCGTCCGACGAGCACGACCGGGAGTCCAAGTTGAACGATCAGGTCGCGCATAGACCAGTTCTGACCAATCGGAACGAGGAGGCCGCCGGCCCCTTCAACGACCATGAACGCATATCGTTCGGTCAGCTGCGTATAGAGCTGGAGGATATTCTGCATATCAACGCATCGTCCCTCCGCACAGGCAGCAGCAATCGGAGCGAGCGGTGCACGGAATCGGTAGGGGCAGACGAGCTCCAACGAATCTTTCACTCCTGCCGCGGCCATCAATCGACCGGCGTCGCTCTCATCAAGCAAGTTGGATTGCACGCCGGTTTCGACCGGTTTCATCACCCCGACTGAGCAGCGCATCTGAACGAGCCTCCGGACGAGCGCGGCGGACACGACCGTCTTCCCCACACCGGTATCCGTTCCGGTTATAAAGAGTCCACGGTTCATCTTCGGTCATACCCCGTTAGAGAATACGGCTATCCAGATTCCAGATTTGTCCCGACACATCGGAGAGTTGCGCGAGCTGGCAGATCGTCCCGGCAACATCATCCAGATTGGACGTCCGCTCCAACACGTGGCCGCGAAGCCGCTGGGCCGAAGGAAACGAATCGCCGGCCATCCCAGTCTGCTGCCAGCCGGGACACACCAGATTCACACGGATGTTATGCGGTCCCCATTCTCGCGCCGCCGTCTTCATGAGACCAGTCAGGCCGGCCTTTGAGGCCGCATAGGCGCCTTGCCCACTCATGCCCTGCAACCCCGCATAGGAACCGATCAGCACGATGGACCCGCCCCCATGCCTCAGCATCGAATTCGCCGCAGCCTTCATGCAGTGATAGGTGCCGGTCAAGTTCGTCTCGATGATCCGCAGCCATTCTTCTTCCGGGCAGGTCACGACCAGCTGTCCCCCGGCAGCGCCGGCATTACAGATCAGGGCATCGAGTCGGCCACGCTGGCGTTCGATGGCCTCGACCGTGGCTTGCACATCCGGACTCGATCGTATGTCTGCGTGATAGAGCGCTCCCTGTCCACCGAGCGTCGATACCAGCGACAGAGTCTCTTCCGCCTCTGTAAGCTGGGTAAAATAGTGCACACCGACCCACCAGCCGGCGCGGGCAAACGCCAGACAGAGCTCACGCCCGATGCCACCGGATCCGCCGGTGACCAGCACGGTCCGGCTTGCGTGGGAGCCCTGAGTTGATGGAGAGAGACCAGGCATAACGGCGAGCGATTATGCGAGCTGGCAGGGGAGAAGGCAAGGCGCCATGGGCGGGCTTGCTGCGGTTCAGGCAGTATGGTACCGTCATTTTTTGACTGGAGGACACCCGTGACCATTCAAAACTTGCTTCGTTCAATCCTATTGGGAATAGGCCTTCTTGGATGCACGAGCATCCTCCTGACCGAGGGCCACGCCCACGCAGCCGGGCCCGCAGACAACATCGCCCAATCCGTGGACTATTTTCCGGATACAGTCGGCTCGCGCTGGCAGTACCGCGGACAGATCTCCGAAGGCCCGTTGCAGACCATCGAGAATAAGTATTTCAGCAACATCTCCTCCGTAACTGGAACCCGCACGTTAAAGGGCGGACTGACCGTCAACGTCTTTCACGATACCAATCCCGGCAATCATGGCCCCTCCGATAGTTTCTACCGGCGCGATGCGGCCGGCATTGTCTATTACGGCTCCGAGCCGGGGACCCCGCTGGAGAAGCAACTCGTGCCGTATCAAATCATCCGGTTTCCGATGACCGTGTCGCAGTCGTTTCAGCAATTCAGCCGGACAGATATTGATTTCGGGAGCGATATCGACGGGGACGGGACCAACGAGCATGTCGATGTCGAAGGGCACTCGACGGTACTCAGCCGTGAATCTATCACCGTGCCCGCCGGCACCTATGCCGATGCCATACGAGTGGAAGCACGGATGACGCTTCGCATTCGACTCTCCTCCGTCGATCGAACGGCCGTCGGTACGGACGTCATGACGGCATGGTTTGCGAAGGGCGTGGGCCTGGTGAAATACGTCGAACGGCAGGAGTTGGCCGCGCTGAAGGACGACCGCGGCAGCATCACTGACATCACGGAAGAGCTTGAAGAATTTGATGTGAAACCCGCACCGGCGCTACAGGGTCGGAGCGAATCCACGCCGCAGAGTCTGTTCGCTGACGACACGCGAAGTCATGAATTGTTTCAGGTACTCTTCCCCGCCGGCCTTCGCACCCACTCCCGATAAGCGATGCCCGCCGAACGGCTGCCGACCGACCAATGCTCCGGTGATCGGCCGGTTGATGTACAGATTTCCGACATCGAAGGCCCGGCGCGCCAGCTCGATATGGCGGGGACTTCGTGAGTAGAGCCCCCCTGTCAGCGCATAGGCGGTACCGTTCGCCAGCGGCAGGGCCTGTTCAAACGATGGCACCCGCATCACGGCCAGCACCGGACCAAAAACTTCCTCCTGCGCCAACCGGTGGGGCAGCTGAATACCCGCGATGACCACCGGTCCGACTGCATAGCCCGGCCCCTCCGCCGACCGATCGACCACGACTTGGCCTTCGCGTCGTCCGATTGCAAGATATTCCTGAATTCGTTTCTGGGCGCGCGCATCGATCACCGGCCCGACTTGAGTGGCCGGATCCTCGGCCGTCCCAATCCGAAGACTCATGACGGCATCGGCCAATCGTTGCACAAACTCATCATGAATGGAGTCCAACAGGATCACGCGCGAACAGGCCGAACACTTCTGCCCCGCATAACCAGTGAACGACTGCACAACTCCCGTCACCGCTTCGTCGAGATCGGCAGTGTCATCGACAATGATCGCGTTTTTTCCGCCCATTTCGGCAATGACCCGCTTGACGAACCGCTGCCCGGGCTGCAGAACGGCGGCCGCCTGCATGATCCCCAGGCCCACATCCTTTGATCCCGTAAACGCAATCGTGGCGACAGGCGCCTGAGTGACTAACGCGCGCCCCACATCGGGGCCGCCGGGCACATACTGCAGAACGCCCACCGGCACCCCGGCTTGTCTCATGATCTCGGCAAGCCGGTAACCCATCACCGACGCGCGCTCGGAGGGTTTGAACAAGACAGCATTGCCGGTTACCAATGCAGCCGCGACCATGCCGGTTGGAATCGCGAGCGGGAAATTCCACGGTGAGATCACGACGGCGATCCCGCGCGGACCCCAGATCAGCTCATTCAACTCCCCTGGATATTGGCCCAGCCGACGGGGTGCCCCTAGCTGTTCCATATCTCCTGCGTAGTATTCCAAGAAATCGATGGCCTCGGCCACATCGGCGTCTGCTTCTCGCCAGGGTTTGCCTTCCTCGTACACTTCCCATGCGGCTAACTCCCAACGCTGCGCTCGCATGAGGTCGCCGGCCTTGCGCATCACCGCGACGCGTTCCGCGACCGTTCGGTCTTTCCATTCTGCTGCCTGGGCTTCAGCCGCTTTCATGAGGTTTGCGACATCGGAAGGCTGATAACTCTGCAGCACCGCCACGAGTTGATCCGGCTGACTAGGATTGAAGGAGCGCAAGTCAGGTCCCGTCGGCGGATAGGATGCCAGCGTTGACGCATCCAGTCGCCGCCCCAACTCCTTGCGCACGAGATCGAGGCCTCTCACCATGGCCTCACGGACCACCGAACGAGAGAAATCAGCCACCGGCTCATTCACGAACTCAGGCCGTCGACTGGCCAGCATGACTTCACCCTCCGCTGGCTCGGACGACGAGTGGGAAGGAAGCGAGACCTCCGGCGGAGACAAGAGTAACGTCAGCGGCTGCGACTCCACATATTCCTTCCGCAAGAACGATTCATTCGACGTGTTTTCCAATAGGCGACGGACGAGGTAGGCCATGCCCGGCAACAGTTCTCCCACCGGCGTATAGAGGCGCAGGCGCCGTCCTCGGTCGGCCATCGCATATTGAAAGGGCTCCGCCATGCCATAGATCATCTGATATTCCCAGGCCTCCGACGGCAGCTTCAGCGCTTCCGCAACCGCTTCGACTACGGCCAGGCTACGAAGATTGTGCGTACCGAATGCAGGCCTCACTACATGGCTGTGCTCCAGGAGGAGACGAACGAGCGACTCATAGTTCACATCGGTCTGCGCCTTCTGCTCGAACAGCGGCATCGGCCATCCGCGCTGGCGATACCGAATCGCATCCGAATCCCAATAGGCGCCCTTCACCAGCCGGATGGTGGTCGGTACCTGCCGCTCCGCCGCCCATGCCAAGAGTTTCCGCACGTCCTCCTGCGTATCGGTCCGGTAGGCCTGCAACGCAATGCCCGCATGCGGAAAGGTCCGGTAGGGCTCTTCTGAAAATAACCGCATAAAGGTGGTGAGAATCAGGTCCTTCGTGTCCGCTTGCTCCATATCGAACACGATCGAAGCGGGGAGAGTGCAGGCCATATTCAAAAGCGGCCGCAAGCGAGCCGCGAGCACGCGATAACTGCCATCTGGATCGATCGGATCGAGCTGCGAATAGAGGGCCGAAATCTTGATCGACAATTGCACGCGGGGGAGCAGGCCCAGATGATCCCGTTCAAGCAATGGCGAGGACGACCAGGCAGCGCAGACTTCGCCGAGCGTGCGCAAGGCCAGCAGGCACCGATCTCGATAGGCATCCGCCTCCCGTTCGCTCACACTGGCCTCGCCCAGTAGGTCAACCGAAAATGCCCGGCCGTCGTCCCATAACTTTCGAAGGGTCGGGACGGCCTGCTCGACGGAGGCCCCGGCGATAAAGGAGGTAGCCATCTGCTCGACCTGATGACGAATTGCCTTTCCGCTCAAGGTGGCACCCAGCTTGGTGGAGGCCAGTGCCTTGAGTCCCCACTGTGCGCCGAACAACTGTGCGCCCATGTCGCCGAAATATTCCTCGGCCAGCCGCACGACCTGCGCATCATCCCGCAACGAGGGCAGCACATCGATGAACCGAAACAGCTGAGCTTTGAACGAGGGATCTTTCATCGCCAGGTTGATGGCCGCCTGCGACCACCAACGAGAATCGAACAAGCCGGGCGCACGCCCGCCGGAACGCTTGGCTAAGTCTTCACCGATTGTACGAATACGGGGTTCGAGTAGGGCAGGGGCGAGAGGCATCGGTTCCTCCTGAGCCTTGAAGGGATCTTCTCTGCAGTATACACCGCGCTTCTTCACTTGAAAATTTGAACACAATTTCGTTAGCATACGCCCCGTTTCACGAGACTCACCCTCTAGATATGGCGGCGCACTGTGAGCATGAGTTGCGCACACAATTCGAAGGAGCTCGATGGCCGACTCGTCCGCACAATCCGTCTGCTGGGGCACCGTCGCCCTCTTTTCATCGCTCACCCTATTGACCTTCATCGGCGTGCCGCTGTTCGCCTACTTCTATGACTACAGCCTTCTGGATTGGATCCTCCTCGGCGTCCTCTATGTCGTGACGGGGATGGGAATCACGGTGGGCTATCACCGCATGATGACCCATCGCAGCTTCGAAAGCCGTCCTTGGGTCAAAGCCTGTCTGCTGATCATGGGCGGGTGGGCGGTGCAAAATTCCGCCTTGATGTGGTGCGCCGACCATATTCGCCACCATGCGCATACCGATGAAGATGCCGACCCTTATAATGCGACGAAGGGATTTTGGCACAGCCATGTCGGCTGGTTGTTCCTCAAGACTCCCTATCGTGATGATCGATTTTCAGCGAAATTGCGGACCGATCCCCTGATCGCCTGGCAACATCGGTATTATTGGGCGATCGTAGCCTCAGGCCTGCTGCTACCTTTCGTGGCCGGGTTTTTAAACGGCGGATTTATCGGTGGACTCGGCTGCTTTCTCCTGGCCGGAGTGCTGCGCACCGTGCTGGTACTGAACTCGACGTTCACGATCAATTCCCTCTGCCACATCATCGGCAGTCAGCCGCATGGCAGGCAGGACAGCAGCCGAGACAGCTGGCTGATCTCGTTCATCAGTTTCGGAGAGGGCTACCACAACTATCACCATACCTATTCGCACGACTACCGGAACGGCTCGAAGTGGTACAACTTTGACCCGTCCAAATGGTTCATCTATACGCTCTCGCTTTTGGGGTTGACCTACAACCTCCATCGAGAACGCACCTAGCAGACAGCCGGCAGGCTGAGGCCCCTGCGAGCGCACTCTACGGTGACACCCATGTATGCCGGCCCGTTCCTCGCCACGGATTTCTTCTACCCAGAATCACACTGCGTCCACTGAACCATTTCTTTTCGGCGACTCGATAGCTTAAGATGGCAGTGAGCCCGTGATTCCAACCGGAACCGCGAGGTGGAGGAGGCACTACTATGGCAGACCAACAAGGCGGCGCACCGCAGCAAGAAAACGCGGCCGCCAAACCCAATATTATTCCCGGCGTCAAACACGTCATTGCGATCAGCAGCGGCAAAGGCGGCGTCGGCAAATCAACGGTAGCCGTCAATTTGGCGGTCGCCCTCAGTCTGAACGGAGCCAAGGTCGGATTGCTCGATGCCGACATCTACGGCCCCAACATCCCGATGATGATGGGGGTCGAAAAAACGCCCGAACAACAAGACGGCAAAATTATCCCGGCCGAGAGCCATGGAGTCAAACTCATCTCCATGGGATTTTTTGTTCCCGAAGATACGGCGGTGGTGTGGCGCGGTCCGATGGTCCACACGGCGATTCAACAACTCTTTCGGGACGTCTTGTGGGGGGAGTTGGATTACCTCCTGATCGACCTGCCGCCTGGAACGGGCGACGCGCAACTGACCCTGACCCAATTGGTGTCCTTGGCGGGTGCTGTGACCGTCACCACCCCACAGGAAGTGGCGCTCCACGACGTGCGCAAGGGCATGATGATGTTCCAGAAGGTCAATGTGCCGTTGCTTGGCATCATAGAGAACATGAGCTTTTACGTCTGCGGTCATTGCGGGGAACGCACCGAAATTTTCTCCCATGGCGGGGGAGAACGGGCCGCGGAAAAACTCGGCATTCCCTTCCTCGGGCGAATTCCCATCGATCCAGCCATTCGCGTCGGCGGGGATACAGGCAACCCGATCGTGATCGCCACACCAGATTCGCCGCAAGCCAAGGCATTTCGCGAGATTGCCGCAAAACTCGCCGCCGCACTTCAGACGGGCGAGGCAGGGGCGGCAAAGAGTCGCATTGAGAGTCTCTTACAAAAGATAAAGCGGCCCGCCACCGGCAACTGACCCGGAACCGGGCAGGGAACGCATCGAGCACTCAGGGAGGATGTATGGGTGAGTTGATCAGAATCGCAGGCACGACAGATGTGAAACCCGGCAGCGGCATGGTCGCGGAAGTGAACGGCAAGACCATCGCGGTCTTCAACGTTGACGGCGCATTTTTTGCCATCGATAACACCTGCGTCCATCGCGGCGGTCCGCTGGGTGAAGGGGATGTCGAGGGAGACGTCGTGACCTGCCCCTGGCATAACTGGCAGTTCAACGTGAAAACCGGCGGCTGCGTAAATAATCCCTCGGCGAAGGTAACCTCGTACGAAGTGACCGTCGAGGGAACCGATATCAAAGTCCGACTGTAATCTCACAATCCAGCTCGAACCCTGTCGCACGTCCCGGGCATCGCAGGGAGGGTTTCGACGCAGCAGTGAATGGAGGCTCCTATGGTTGAGAATAAACTGACCCCGCAGCACATCGAAATCGCCGAAACCTTCGTGCGACTCTATGTCTTTTTGACGCAATACATCGACCGCTGCGAAGATGAGGCCGCGCGCAAAGAGTACCCCGAAGCAGAACTTCAGAAACACCTCACGACCACCCGTGCCAAAATGCTGGATATTCTAAAAGTGAATCCCGTCGTCCAGGGTAAGGTGGAAAAGGAATGCGAGCGCGTGCTCACCCTTGGTGCGAAGTGCCTGATGGGGGGAACCGAAAAGGTCGCTGCACTCGATGTCTTGGGGGCGGAACGGGTCATTCTCAAGAACAAGACCATCGCCTTGAGCGACCTCTTAGCGATCTATCGCGCCTTATAGTGTCCCATGCCTGATCCGGCTGGAGAGAAACATCAACTCGCCGGCTTCGATGCCCAGGAACGAGGCTTCAACCGTCCCGTCGAATTCCTCCAGACAGCGACCGGCTATCAAGCCACGTTGCGTTACGAAGCGACGCGCATTGTCACCCCGGATGCGCTCAGTCCGGCAGCAGCCCTGCAGCAACTGATCCTGCTCCTCCAGCAACGGGGTTATACGCAGTTGCGTAGTCAGCAAAGTTACCGCGACGGCATTTACCTGGGTTCGCAGGAACTCTGGGTGGAATATCCTGACCCTTCAGCCGCACCGGAGGTCGGGATCTTTGGACTGCTGAAGAAATGGTTCGGACGCGCACCTGGCTGACGAAGCCGCCGCATAGATTTTCCGAGCAGGTCTTCTCCCTCGCATTGACTCTCCCTCGCCCCACGCCTATAGTCTCGAAAGAACCGCAGCTTCACGCAATCACACCGCTGCTGGCGGGGAACCAATGATGATGTGGGTTCAAGTCCTGCTTCTCAGCTTCATCGCACTGCTCTTGCCGAAGTCGGCAGAGGCGAAGGTCTATCGGTGCGAAGGAGCCGGTGGAACCACTATTCTGACGGACCAACCAAAGGGAAAGCGTGGTTGCGTAGTAGTCACCACAACGTCGCCCTCGCCACCTGGCGGCTATACCCCCCCAGCGGATCCCATACCGCCGGCTCACATCGACCTCCCGCCTGCTGCCATGCCTCCATCCGCGTCACCCATGCAGCCCCGGCAGCCCATCTCAAGCGACCAGACCATACCGCAATCCCAGGCGTCCACGGACACGCAAGCCCCGGCTGCACCCGAAGCGCAACATTGCTCGCCGCGAGTGAACCCGCTCAATCCATTTGCGGGACTCAATTGCTCGCCGGCATCAGGCAACAAATCAGGCGAGACCCAAAACCCGTAGCCCGCACGAAGTCGGATACCTCTCTCGGTCGATTGATTGACTCTCCTGGCGCCCCTTCATATAATGCAAAAATTAACCGTTTAAGCTGATCTGCCAAGCACTTATGTCTTTTTTCTCCGCTCCATTTTCATCCCGGCGCGCACAGGATCTTCGAGCCAGTTTCAGGCACGCCTTCGCTGTTCGCCAAGAACAACAGGACTTTACGACTGCCGACCTGGCCCTGCTCGATCGGGTCGCCCAAGCCATCGTCACGCGCGGCATGGCGACGCCGGCCACGCTGTTCCTCGAATCATTGGGGCCGATGAACTTTCTCGGCAGCCAAGCGCTACACTTTCTCTCGCCTATCATTGAATGTGCCCTCAGCGGAACTGAACTGGCCCAGATGGCTCGTTTGCTGGAGCGACGCGATTCCATTGCCCGCCTCGTCGCCCTCATCGAAGCACAATCCGCTCCTCCCCAAGGAGCGCCCGCTCGATGACGGTACCTCACGCTTCCGACAGGCCACAGATTGACCGGCCACTGAACATTATCGTGGCCACTGACTGCGGCAGCACCACCACCAAGGCCATCTTGATCGAAAAGGTCGGGGACGAGTATCGCCAAACCTATCGTGGCGAAGCGCCGACCACCGTTGAAGCGCCGTTCGAAGACGTCACACGCGGCGTACTCAACGCCATCGCTGAAATCGAAGAACTATCCGGACGAACCATTCTGGATGGCGACCACATCATCACCCCCAATCAGGCGGCGCAGGGCGAGCCGAACAAAGGCGTGGATATCTATGTCACTACCAGCAGCGCCGGCGGCGGGTTGCAGATGATGGTCACCGGCGTGGTGCAGAACATGACGGGTGAGAGCGCCCAACGAGCCGCGCTAGGCGCAGGCGCCATCGTCATCGACGTGCTGGCCTCCAACGACGGACGGTTGCCCTACGAAAAAATCGAACGAATTCGCACTATGCGGCCTGACATGATCTTGATGTCCGGTGGGACCGACGGCGGCGCCGTGACCCATGTCGTGGAAATGGCGGAATACATTTCGGCCGCTGAACCGCGACCGCGCTTCGGCAGCACCTATCGTCTCCCGCTCGTGTATGCCGGAAACAAAGACGCCCAACCGCAAATCAAAACGATTCTAGGCGAAAAGACCGCGCTGGAATTCGCGGACAACATCAGGCCGGTGCTCGAGCGAGAAAATCTGGCGCCGGCCCGCAACAAGATTCACGATCTGTTTCTCGAACATGTCATGCAGCAGGCGCCGGGTTACAAAAAGCTCATTGAGATGGCCGGCGCGCCCATCATGCCGACCCCGGCGGCGGTCGGCGTCATCATGGAGAAGATCGCCAAACGCGAAGGGATTAACCTGATCGGCGTCGACATCGGCGGCGCCACCACCGACGTGTTCTCCGTCTTCAACGGTGTCTTCAACCGCACGGTGAGCGCCAACCTCGGCATGTCCTACAGCATTTCCAATGTGCTGGCCGAAGCCGGCCTCGACAACATCATGCGCTGGGTGCCCTTCACGATCGATGAACAAACGCTGCGCAACCGGATCAAGAATAAGATGGTGCGGCCCACGACGATTCCGCAATCGCTCGACGAACTGCAAATCGAACATGCCATCGCGCGCGAGGCCTTGCGGTTGGCGTTGATTCACCATAAATCTCTCGCGACGGGACTCAAGGGCGTCCAACAGGAGCGCACGATTTCCGATGTGTTCGAACAGCGCACCTCCGGCAAGACACTGATCGACATGTTGAAACTGGATCTGATCGTCGGCAGCGGCGGCATCTTGTCGCATGCTCCACGCCGCATCCAATCCATGCTGATGATGGTCGATGCCTATGAACCGCTCGGCGTCACAACCCTGTCGGTCGACAGTATTTTCATGATGCCCCATCTTGGCGTCCTCTCCACCGTCAATGAACAAGCGGCCACCGACGTCTTCGTGCGCGATTGCATGGTCTACCTCGGCACCTGCATCGCCCCGATCGGACAGGGGAGGGACGGAGAGCGGTGCACGGATTATGAAATCGCTCTACCCGACGGACGAATCGAGAAGGGCACACTGAACTTTGGAGACCTCAAGCTATTGAGTCTGACTCGCGAACAACAGGCCCACGTCACGCTGCAGCCGGCCAAACAGGTGGATCTTGGGAATGGTCCCGGACAGCCGCTCACGCGAACCGTGCAGGGCGGCGTCGTCGGCCTCATGCTCGACGGACGCGGGCGGCCCCTGCAACTGCCGAGCGAGCAGGCAGCGCGCATCGCGGCTCTCACGCGATGGTACCAGGCAGTCGATTTGTACCCGAAGGGGACCTGATTGGCTGTGTGTGTTCGATGTTCGAAATTTATCGACGTCGCTCGAAACCCCTCGCAGCGAGGCTGCGAGGCGCGAACGCCCGGAGTCGTGCTGTGAGTAGTACGGCGAGGGGAACGAGCAACTGAGAACGACGCTGCAAGGCGTTTCAGCAACCGATTATGGCGCATTCCTATACACCAGGACTCACCGTCACCGAACGGACCACCGTTCGTCGTAGACGTATCCTCCCATTACCTGGAACTGTTCTGGTGAAGGTGGGGGACGTGGTGCATGCTGATACGGTCGTTGCCCGCGCGGAATTGCCTGGCAAGGTCATTCCCCTGAACCTCGCCAACCAACTGGGCATTGCACCGGACGAGATCAAGGACTACCTCGTCAAAAAAGAAAAAGATCTGGTACAAAAAGACGACGTGCTGGCCGAAAACAAACCCTTCATCAAATGGTTTAAGACGGAAATTCGTTCGCCGATCACCGGCAAGGTGGAATCGATCTCTACCATTACCGGCCAGATCCTGTTACGGGAGCCTCCGAAGGTACTTGAACTACGCGGCTATATCGATGGCACGATCGTCGAGCTGCATCCCGAACAGGGCGTCACGGTCGAGTTAGTCTGTAGCTTGGTGCAGGGCATTTTCGGCATCGGCGGGGAAGTCAGCGGCGAGCTCGTCATGGGTGTGACGGCGCCGGACCTGCCATTACTGCCCGAGCACCTGACCCCATCCATGAAGGGGAAGATCGTGGTCGGAGGCGCTTTTCTGTCTGCCGCGACACTGACGCGCGCCAAGGAGATCGAGGTTGCCGGCTTGGTCGTCGGTGGCATTCACGACAAAGACCTGCGGGCGCTCCTCGGGTATGATCTTGGCGTGGCCATTACCGGCGCGGAACAGGTGGGGTTTACGTTGATTCTCACGGAAGGTTTCGGAACCATCCCGATGGCTCCCAAAACCTTCTCCTTGCTGTCTGCCCATGCGGGCCACAAGGCGTCTATTTCAGGCGCCACCCAAATCCGCGCCGGCGTCATCCGACCGGAAATCATTATTCCTCAGGCCTCACTCTCCGCCGGCGCCAGACCGGACCCTGTCGAACGCGAGGGGATTCAACTGGGTGATCCGGTGCGAATCATTCGCGATCCGCTGTTCGGCAAAATCGGGGCCGTATCCGGGTTGCCCCCGGAGCTCAGAGCGGTTCCGACCGAGAGCGAAGTCCGGGTCCTCGAAGTGCGGTTTCCGGACGGCACAACCACCGTGGTTCCCCGCACCAACATCGAAGTGATCGAAGGAGCCTGATCCGCGTGCCGTATCTCTTGCGCATTGTGCCTCTCATCGCCGCGCTCTTGGCAATCCCGCCGCAGCTCCTCTGCGCAGAGCCAACCCTTGCTCCGCCTCAACAACTTCACGTCTTCGACACCCCCAGCGACGGCGGAGGCAGCCTCACGGCTACCTGGGCATCCTCCGCATCCGATAGCGCAACCGGGACGTATCAAGTCTTGCTTCACGAAGGAGGAGCGCCTCCGGACCCGACAGCCTGGAAAGTCCTTGCCGAATTTCCTGCGAACAGCCACTTTGTCCGCGAGGCGAAGGCTGCCTGGTGGACGAGGCCGGGCCTGCCAGGTGATCACCTGTACTTCATCAAGAACGGCAAAGGCATCGAATTAAAGCCCGGGCAGGCGTATGCCGTCACCGTGGCGGCCGTGAACGGCCAGGAACGATCGATCGCCCAGCCGGTCGTGGCGTCGCCCGAACCGAACTGGATGAATTGGAATCAACTGAACAATCTGGTGCTGGCACTACTGTTCGGCGGCGTGGTCTTCTACGCGATCAATCTTGCAAAGCGAAAAGAAATCTTTCTGCGACGTATTCCCGGCCTCGATGCCGTCGATGAGGCGATCGGCCGCGCCACCGAGTTGGGCAAGCCGGTGCTCTACATGACCGGGGCGCACGATATGAATGACCCCGCGACGATTGCCGCGGCGATCATTTTGGGCCGCGTGGCCAAGAAAGCCGCGTCCTACGAGACGGAATTATTGGTGCCGCACCGCGAACCCATTACCATGGCCGTCTGTCAGGAAATTACCAAACAAGCCTATTTGGAAGCGGGCAAGCCGGATCTGTTCAAGGACGACGCCAACTTTTTCATTACCAGCGATCAATTCAGCTACACCGCCGCCGTGGACGGCATTATGCTCCGGCGCAAACCGGCGGCGAACTTTTTTATGGGTTCATACTTCGCGGAATCGCTTTTACTGACCGAAACCGGCGCGAGCACGGGGGCCATTCAAATCGCGGGGACCGACTCCGACCATCAACTCCCGTTTTTCGTCACCACCTGCGACTACACCCTCATCGGTGAGGAGCTCTATGCCGCCAGCGCCTATCTGTCGAAAGAGCCGATCCAGGTCGGCACGCTGCGCGGACAGGACCTTGGCAAGGCCTTCATCCTGGGCGTCATCGGGATCGGGACGGTACTGGCCACGATCGCCGTCGTCACCGGGGCCACCTGGCCGCAACTTCTCCTCGACCTCTTCAAGGATCTGAAATGATTTTCCTTCGCCGACAACTGCCGCTGCTCATTACGATGGTGACCGGATTGGTTATGGCCGCGCAATACTATGTGCCCCATCCGGCCTCCGAGCAACTGCTCACCACCGTCACCAAATGGCTTCAGATCATCGGAGGCTTCGCGCTCGTCTTGGGTATCACCAGCCTCTTCCATCTGCATGCCGCGAAAATCCGGCGCAAGGAAGCCGGGTGGGGCTACAGCCTGGTGCTCTATGCCGGCATGCTGGGGACGACTGTCGTCGGGCTCTGGAACGGCGGAAAAGAAAGCATCGACGGAGCGATGACCTCGTTCGGCTGGGTCTATTCCTATACCCTCGTCCCGCTGCAAGGCACCATGTTCGCCATTCTGGCGTTCTTCATCGCCTCTGCAGCCTATCGGTCGTTTCGCGCCCGCAGCCGGGAAGCCGCCGTATTATTGATCGCTGCCGTGATCGTCATGATGGGCCGGGTCCCGCTGGGTGAATACATCCTGCCGATCAGCGGCGATCTGTCGAGTTGGATTTTGAACGTGCTGAATGCCTCCGTCCGGCGAGCCATTTTGATCGGTGTCAGCCTGGGCGCCGTGGCGCTGTCGTTCAAGATCATTTTCGGCGTGGAGCGGTCGTACCTGGGTGGAGGCAAGGAATAGTCCGATGAGTTTCGCGGAACGCATGTTACGGATCGACCGGCGGATCATCTTTCTGGTGATCGGGCTCTGCACGCTATTCCCCCTGTTATTCCCAGTCGGACTGCCCATCAGAATTTCGGCTGAAGTGCGAGGCGTCTACGACTACATCGACAAGTTGCCTGAAGGGTCAGTCTTTCTGCTGTCCCTGGATTTCGACCCTGCCTCGAAACCTGAGCTCTATCCCCAGGCCATCGCGATTCTGCGCCATGCCTTCCACAAGAACTTGCGAGTCGTCGCCATGACGCTGTGGGTATCCGGGACCGGGTTGGCCGATCAGATCGTGTCCCAAACGGCCAAGGAGGCAGGCAAGGAGAACGGCAAGGACTATGTATTCCTGGGCTGGAGCCCCGGAGGCAGCGCCGTCATTCTGAATATGGGGCAAGACCTCTACAATGCGTTCCCCGCCGACTATGGAAACAAGCCCACCAAAGGCCTTCCCGTTTTGGCGGGCGTGCAGAGCCTACGGGATATGACCTACGCCGTAAGTCTCGGCGCAGGCAATCCAGGAGTCGAAGCCTGGTACGTCTTCGGCAAAGACAAGTATAAGTTTGAACTTGGCGGCGGCTGTACCGGTGTGATGGCGCCCGGTCTCTATCCCTTATTGCGGAGCGGCCAGATCAATGGATTGATCGGGGGACTGCGCGGGGCCGCGGAGTATGAAACCCTCATCGGCCAAAAAGGCAAGGCCGTCGCCGGAATGGATGCCCAGTCGGCCACCCACCTCGCCATCATCGTGCTCGTGGCGATCTGTAATATTTTTTACTTTACGATGCGGCGGCAACAGCGCCGACAAGAACAGATGGGATCGTAGCCACAATGGAGCTTCCTTTCGAAGTCATACTCGGCGGGTGGATCGCGACAGGGCTGACCCTCTTCATCCTGTCATTTCTCTATGAGGACAATCCGTTATTCAAGCTTGCCGAGCATCTGTACGTCGGCATCTCGCTCGGCTATACGATCGTCAAGACCTATGACACGGTCGTCATGACCCTGATCCTGCGCCCGATCCTCGACAAGGGAGAATGGTCGCTGTTGATTCCCGTTGCCATCGGCACCCTGATGTTGGCTCGGTATGTCCCCAAAGCGGCCTGGCTCTCGCGTTATGCCTTTGCCTTCATCGTCGGCGTCGGAGCAGGACTGGCGATCCCCCGGACGATTTCTTCGTTCATTCTGAAACAGGTGGAGGATACGGTTCGCCCGCTGCTGGCCATCGTGCCGGGCGACGGCGTCACATTTACCTATTCCTTACTGAACCCTGCCAGTAATCTGAATGGGATTATCATCCTGATCGGCGTCGTCTCGGTCCTGTTCTATTTCTTCTTCTCGGTAGAACATTCCGGACCGGGGAAAATGGTCGCACGGGCAGGGATTGTGTTTCTTATGATCTCATTCGGAGCGGCCTTCGGCTACACCGTCATGGCCCGCATGTCCCTCCTGATCGGCCGGCTCACGGACCTCATCGAATTCTCCGATGCGTCCTATGGACGCCCTACGCTCTGGCTGTCTCTGCTGACCATCGCTACCCTGATTGTGCTGAGCCGACGGGGCTCCACGCATCCGCCAAACCAATAGCCGCGACTCATCCTCTCTAGCAGAAACCAGCCACACAGCCAATTCAGCACACTCAACACTTCTATTCAGCAAGGCTCCAGGGGGCACAACGGCGAGATGTGCTGTGAGCCGCACGTCGAACCGCTGAGGTGCACGACGTGCTGAATAAGGCGCGTCACGTTGGTGAACGTCGGCGAGACGGCCAGACGGCAGGGTCTTACGAGCACGAAGCTGGTGGTCTTTTTTAACATCCTGTTACCAGTTGCACCGGAGAAGTTGGCTTCGTTAGAATGCCCTTCATTATGGAATCAACCACGACCATCGCCGCCAAAGATCCCGCGCAGTACCCACTGCTGCGCAACCTTCAATTTTCTCCGATCAAGGAAGGGGAAGAGCAATACGTCGTGCTCTGGGACCCGACCGGCTTGAGCAAGGAGCGGCTGGTCCTGCCGTTGAACTATTTTTTCATCGTACAGCATCTGGATGGGGAACATACGCTGCAGGACATCGGCGCCATCTATCTGAAGCGATTCGGCGAATTCCTCATGCCGAACAAAGTCGAGCAATTGCTCGCCGATCTGAATACCAAATTATTCCTGGAAGGGGAGCGGACCGAGCAGGCCAAACAGCAGGCGCTGGAGACCTATCGCCAAGCGCCTTCCCGGCCTCCGCAGTTTGCCGGCCGGAGTTATGAGGCCGACGCCGCCAAGCTTCGCGCCCAGATCAAGGGATTCTTCACCTCGAAGGAAGGGCCGGAGATCAAAGCGTCCGAACATGCGGGCACACCCATCAAGGGCCTCGTCGCCCCGACCTACGAACTGAAACATGCCGGCCCCATCTATGCCTGGGCCTATAAGGAGCTGCAAGAAGCTCAGCAGCCGGACCTCTACGTACTCATCGGCACCGCCCACTCGGGACTCGAACAACTGGTCACGGTGACCGACAAAGACTTCGAAACGCCCTTGGGGGTCGTCAAGGTCGAACGAAGCGTGACCGATCATCTACGCGCGCAGATCCCTTCCGCCTTCACCGAAGAATTGGCACATCAAAATGAACATGCACTGGAATTTCAGCTGCCATTCCTGCAGGAGAGTCTCGGCAAAGAGAAGCCCTTCACGATTGTCCCGATCCTCACGTCGTTTTCAGCGGACAGCCTGCGCGATCCGCAAGTCCGGGCACAGGTCGAGACGTTTCTTCAGACATTGAAGGACGCGTTAGCCGCCTCCGGCAAACAGTATTGCGTCCTCGTCGGAGCGGAACTGGCCCATATCGGGATGCGCTACGGCGATTCAGCTCCGCCGACCGATTTTTCCTTCCACCGCTGTATGCAAATCGACCTCGAAATGCTCAAACACGTCGAGAATCGCGACCCGGAAGAGTTCGCGAAGTTCATTCAGAAAGAAAACGATCAGCGCCGTATCTCCGGCTTCTCGCCGATCTATTCGCTCTTGCGGTTGATCCAAGCAGAAACGGGGCAGGTGTTACGTTACGACCGAGGTATTACGGATCAGTACAATTCGACTGTCACGTATGCCAGCATGGCCTTCTTCTGAGCAGGCTGCTGAAACAGGCCCCCAGCTTCGTACTCCCCTCGAGACCATCCTCAATGTAGCACCAGGGGAAAAGAGCCTGTCCCGACAGGCTCAGGGTGGGCGGGTAAGAATGTCACGCCTCCGGTTTTCTCTCGGCTGTAGGCTTGTTGGATGACCCGTTTGAGCGGCCTGCGCAACAGTGGCAAAAAGAAAACCGTCAGCATGGTTCTCGCATCTCTCCTTCTTCGGCATGCCGCACAACAACGCCTCGGTCAAGACACTGAGTCCCTCTTCTCTCGGATACCTATCTTGGACATGCCCTTGAGTGCGCCCTTCAGCGACTTGAGCGGCACTTCCGGCACAAGGGTAATCACCCCACCTTTTTCCAGTACCTGCAAGCGCTGGGAAGGACTTAGGTGAAGTTTTTCCCGCACGTCCTTCGGAATCACGATCTGGAACTTCGGAGAAATGGTGGTCATGGACATTGCAGCGCCTCCTTACTAATCAATGATCGATCATCGTATTCGTCATACCGCTGAGCCGTCAAACGCAGGTGCGATGCGTATCTCGCTCTGACGAACATCCGGGCACGGAACAGGAGCACGAACTATCGAGTAAGCGGCAACGTCACAACTCGGTCAATCGCGCGCAGCAACGGCCATAGCGCCCGGATTTTTACGATCACCGGTGGCTGCATCCAACCTGCCCTTGATACCATCTGGGTTGATCCAGATGTGGTTTTTCGCTTGCGACTGTCCGACTTGTATCTCGCCTACGGTTCCGTAAACCCCGTCCGGATTGACCCAGCGGCGATCCTTCTCCGAATGTTCGACCATGGTAATCTCCGCCGCGACACCACGAGATCCATCCGGGTTTACCCAATAGACCTTCTGAAGAATGGACGATCCTGCGGCGTCGGGCCCTGCGGTGGGTAGACTCGCTAAAATGATCAAAGACAAGGAAATCCCTGCGGCAACTAGCAGAAGGTTTTTCATGATAGCACCCCCTATGTGAGATTCCAGTCACACCAACATCAGACATCGGCCCAAAGATTCCCATCATGCTTCTCTCCACACCATGTTTTCTTCCTCACTTTTGCCCTGAGCGATCCGCATGATGCATGACCGACTTTAGAGGAAGTGGCTGCCCGGCCCAGCCGGTTCTTGAAGCAAACCCTCGGCCGTACAGATCATAGAGCTGAAAGAACTGATAGCTTTTGCAATCGGTCAGAACTTCTTTGATCTCGCTCAAATACCGATCAAATGTGTATTCGAAAACCACACCTTGGCCTCCGACCACGGTGACGATCCGACGTTCAGAATCGATCGCACTCTCCTGGTGAAAGACATATCTGTAATAGGGGCTTTCGGAACCCCCGACATGGTGGAGGAATTGCTTCCATGTAGGCGTGGTCCGCATCGACAGCCGGTTCGCAATATTGACTCCCTGGATAGGGCCGAACGTCGTGAAAAAATCCTGAAACATACTGTCCATCCAATGATGCTCTTCGGCCACATGATGGATCGCATGATCGAACGGCATGACCGTATGCATTTCCCCGCGTGATCCCGGAGCCCAATGAAAGATGACGCCGTCCGCCGGCCCCGGCCATTCTGTTCCTCCCGCCTCCTCCACCTGGTGCTCGATGATCTTATTCGCCCAGACCCAATACAGGAAGTCGAGGAACCGTGGATCCTCGCCATTCAAGCTAAGAAACTCGTTCGTCAATGGAGTGTCCCGGTTATAGCTTGTTCGAACCGACTCACAGTGCGCCTCCCACTGTTGATTGGACCAGGCAGCACCACTCAAGGGAAAAGCCATCGAATCATGAGCCATCAACAGGAACGATAGGAGGAGACCAACGAGTCCTGCGACAGACATTCGGCCAAACATTTGATTGTGAAGCATCTCACTCTCCTCTCGTCATGGTTCATTTCTGACTGTCACATCACGTTTCTGTGATCAGATGCCGTTGCTGCATAACACGTATTATTTATTAGCGGCCTACCAGACTTACGTTGCAACGCGTGTGCCGCGACGGGATCTTGAGCGGAAGAGCGGAAGTGCCACTATTTTCCGTGCCCATCAATGTTGAAGTTAGATCGTGAGAAACTCTCGGTGAGAACTATCCGCGCCGCGTCATGGCAGAGACGTCCCGTATCACATGACATACAAGGTGTATCTCTTTCGATAACACCCGGAGTGTATCCCGACCGTTTCCAGCAGGTCGCCTAGGATAAAGGCGCTCCTGCATTCGGACGGAGTGATAGGTCATGCCTGGCTTCTGCCGGATGGAGTGTGGCGCGGATCGCGTGGACCTACCGTCGCTCCGTTGGGCAAGATCGGAGGTGTGCTCGTCTCTGGTCCGTTGTCAGCGGCATTGTAGCAAACGATTTGTGCAACGAGCTCATTGCGCTACGGCGCGCCGCCGGGAGGGTCGGTATATCTCGTGGGGGTGGTGAAGTGGTCCCATGTCGTGACGACACCTGCTTCGAAGTACACACGAAAGTCGGCGGTGACGCAGGCATCTCTTCCGATAGGCGGGTAGAGCCACACCTGCACCGGTCTGCCTTGATCTTGTATCTCCGTCTTGCAGACCGGCGATCCGAGGGCAAGATACACCTGGTCTTGATTCATGCCTCGAATGATCGTTCCGCGATCGATCGTCCGCCGCACGCCCTCAGGATAAGAGGGATAATCTTCCTTCAGCAGGCGACTGCGTTCCGAGTCGCATCCTTGAACCACGGCTGCAATCAGAACACAGCCCGTCAGAAGTATGAATCGCAACGGCGCCACAACATGCTCCTTCATTCAGTGCGCGATCGCGCGGACCGCCGAACAGCTATGGGAAAGATGCACGACGTGGAAGGGAACGGAATCTGAACAACCAATGAACACTGAGGCAGGCTATCGTGAGCGGCTGCAGGATTGCGCCTCGCTCTCTCCGCTGGAATGATACCCTGTGGGCTCACTACGGCCATCGAGCGAGGCCCTTCTGCGGGCGCCCACTCCGAGAGCAGCAGAGCACCACATTATTCCACAGGCTTCTACTCTTTGACCGTGACCTTCATGCGAATCGGTTCCAGCGGATTGTCGCGTTCATCGCACGGAAGCTTCGCAATCATGTCGATGATTTCGATCCCCCGGATGATTTCTCCGAAGATCGAATAACGACGGTCGAGTCCGCCGTTGTCTTGGAGCGAAATGAAGAACTGCGATCCGTTATCGTTGAAATCGCGGGTGCTGTTGCCGTCACGGGGCATCTTCGCCATGGAAATGGCGCCGCGTTTATGCGGACGGTCATTGGGTTCGGGATTGAGAAAGAAGCCTGGCCCGCCGGTTCCATGCGACATCCGGTCGGGCGTTTTGCTCAAAGGATCCCCCCCCTGGATGATGAAGCCGGGCACCACACGGTGAAACGTCGTGTCGTCGTAGAAGCCCATCTTGGCCAGGTTGATGAAGTTCTCCACATGGCGCGGTGCATCGTCCGGGTAGAACTTGATTTTGATTTCCCCGAACTGCGTCGTGATGGTGGCACGCGGATCTTTTTTCTGGAATTGCATAGTCATAGGAGCAAATCTAACAGGGCGAGGATTCAAACGGCAAGAGGGCGGAACGGCCAACGAACACGAAGCGAACCGGCGAGCCCCATGAGAAACCCTCATCATGCGGAGAGGAGAACAGATCATGGGATTGTCGCTCTCCCGGCAAGAGAGTATCCTTCCGGCAGGCACCGGCCCGAAGGAGAAGAGAGGAGGATTCCATGCCTGAACAAGCGGTTCTCAATGTCGATCTGGCGGACGTCTGGGAAGAACGAGGCCGCAAGAAGTGCATCCGGACGATAGCCTGGGGAGACGAAGTCACCGTGCTGAAACAGCTCAGCACCCACCTCGAAGTCGGCATCACCGTCTTTCGCCAGAAACCCGACGGCAGCATTCTTCCCGAAGCCATCACGGGCTACATCGAACCGACCAAATCGTCCCGCATCAAAATCGCCAATCTGACCAGGCCCCTCGCAGACAATCAGGTCCTGAAGGTCAATTTCGTCGATGTCCAGCAGGGCGACGGCACGGTGATTGAATCGCCGGACGGGAAGATCATTCTGGTCGATGGGGGAGACAACCAGATGTTCGCGCGATACCTGGCGGGACGATTTCGAGGGACCACGGCGGAGAATCCACAACCCATCGACTGCATCATCGTCACCCACGGGGATGCCGACCATTTCGCCGGCCTTCCCGAGATCCTCGAGTCCGAAACGAACAAGGTGAAGCGCAAACGCCTGTTCATGCAACCGAGGCGGGTCTATCACAACGGAATCGTGAAGCGCCCGAGCAAGATGAACAACAAAACCGTTCCCGACACGAAACTGCTGGGGCCGACCAAGACGGTCGACGGACAACTCTTCCTCGTGGGGCTGGAGGACAATCTCCTCGACGTGGCCGATTCGGACATGAATGAGCCCTTTCGAGACTGGAAAAAGGCGCTGGCCACCTACAACAGTCGCAGTGAAGTGGCCTTCCGGCGTCTCCAACTCGGCGACAACCAGGCCTTTGAGTTTTTCAACAGAGGCGACCTGCGTATCGAGACACTGGGGCCGATGACCACCACCGTGGGCGGACAACCGGCGCTGAAATTTCTCGGCGAGCCACCCAAAGGACCGAGGATCGGGCATGACTCCCTGAACGACAGCGACGAGGGCTTCACCGGTCATTCCGCCGCTCATACCATCAACGGCCATTCGATCGTCTTCCGTCTGGTCTATGGCGGGTTCAGCTTCCTGTTTTCAGGCGATCTCAACGATGAAGCCAGCCGGTTTCTGGCGCGTGAACACAATCGAGGCAACCTGAACCTGAGATCGGAAGTGTTCAAGGTGCCCCACCATGGTTCTGCCGATTTTTCCGGCGCGTTCATTCAGGCCGTATCGCCGATCGTCAGCGTGGTCTCCAGTGGAGACGAAAATTCGAGGAAAGAGTACATCCATCCCCGCGCCACCCTCATGGGAGCGTTGGGCAAATGGTCACGCGTTCCTGAGCCGCTCATCTTTGCCACCGAACTCGTGGCCTTCTTTGAGGTGGAAGGCCTATGCCGCCTCCAGGACGACAAGCAGGCCAAGAAGCGGGGTCCCTTCTTCGGATTCAGCCGCACAGCCTATGGCCTCGTAAAAACGCGCACCGACGGCAAGCGATTGTTCGTCTATACCGATAGCGGGAATCTTCAGATGAAAGAGGCCTACGCTTACGCCCTCGACACCTCCGGGGTCCCGCAACCAGCCGAAGTCATTCGTGCATGATCGGCTGAAGAAAAAATCTGTTGGATTTGTGACCTCGGATGTCACGCTCATAGGTTACAGTCGCCGGTGACCGGGCAGGAGAGGAGGCACTATGCGATATACAATACTTCTAGCAGGATTGCTGCTTTTGGCGTCGGCCACGACGGCCTGGGCAGAGCCGGGGTTCGACGAGAAGTACCAGCGGGACTTCAACATCCTCAATCCCATCAACCAGTATCAGCCCGCCAACCCGTTCAATCCCGCCAATAACTACAGTCCGGATAACCCGTTTAACCCCGTGAACCAGTACGATCCGAACAACCCCGCCAATCCCATCAACCAATTCAATCCGAACAATCCGTTCAATCCCATCAATCGGTACCGCCCGGAGAATCCACTGAACCCGATCAATAGGTACAACCCCAGCGTGCCGTTTGCACCAATAGATGGAGAAGGACAGAAGCGGTGAGGCAACTCATGTCTTTCCCGATCCTGGTGAAAGACAATTCATGAGATAGGGCCTCCTGGGGCACGTTTCACGTCCCCCGGCACCTAGGCGCCCACCAGTAGCTTTTCCCGGTAAAAACGCGGGTGATTAAAAAGACGGAAACCGGTATTCTTCGGCGGCCAATCGAGATCCCGACGAACGGAGAGAATACATGCAGTGGATTGCCCCATCGGAAAAAGACGCTGCAACGGATGCGCTGGAAAAGCGTCTCTGGGACGCTGCCGATCAGCTGCGCGCCAATAGCGGCCTCAACGCCGCGCAATATTCCACCCCGGTCCTGGGTCTCATCTTCCTTCGCTTCGCCGATGTCCGCTTCGCAAAAATCAGAGCCGGGTTGGAGAAGATGGCCTCGTCCTCACGGCGTGGCTCCCGCGTGGACGAACCAGCCGCCTACCATGCCGAAGGGGTGCTCTATCTCACACCGAACGCCCGTTTCGAAAAGCTCCTGCATCAGCCGGAGGGAAGCAATGCCGGGAAGGCGATCAATGAAGCCATGCGCGACATTGAAAAGCACAATCCCCAGCTCGCCGGGGTGCTGCCCAAGAGTTATGAACTCTTCAATAGCACGCTGCTGAAAGAACTCCTCAAACGCGTCTCTGAGATCCCTGCCACCATCGACTACGACGCTTTCGGCCGCATCTACGAATACTTCCTCGCCGAATTCGCCCGGACGGAAGGGCAAAAGGGCGGCGAGTTTTACACACCCTCCGGTATCGTACGTCTGCTGGTCGAAGTCCTGGAGCCCTACCATGGCCGCATCCTGGACCCGGCCTGCGGCTCCGGCGGCATGTTCGTTCAGAGCGCCCGCTTCGTGGCCGAGCACAAAAAGAATCCATCCTCCGAACTCGCCATCCATGGTCAGGAAAAGGTCAGTGATACCGTCAAGCTCTGCCGCATGAACTTGGCCATGCACGGTCTCGAAGGGGATATCAAAGAAGCCATCACCTACTACGATGATCTGCACAACAGCACCGGCCGATTCGACTTCGTCCTCGCCAATCCGCCGTTCAACGTGAACGCCGTCGATAAGGAACGGCTGGAGGCCGAGGTGGGCAAAGGCCGTCGCTATCCCTTCGGCCTACCGCGCACCGACATCGCCAACTATCTCTGGATTCAGCTCTTCTATTCCACGCTGAGCGCAAACGGACGGGCAGGATTCGTCATGGCGAACAGCGCCTCCGACGCCCGCTCGTCCGAGCAGGAGATCCGCAAGCAGCTCATTGAAGCCCGCGCGGTGGATGTCATGGTCGCCGTCGGACCGAACATGTTCTACACCGTCACTTTGCCCTGCACCTTGTGGTTTATCGATAACGGAAAGCAGAAGACGCCGCGCGCGGACAAAGTACTCTTTCTGGATGCCCGCCATATTTATCGACAGGTGGACCGAGCGCACCGCGATTGGACCGAAGGGCAGATCGGTTTCTTGGCGAACGTCGTTCGCCTGTATCGTGGGGAGGAGCCAGACTTCACCCTTGGCGGGCCAGAGGCAGAAGCCAGGCTCAAAGAAGTCTTCGGCAAGAAGCTGAGGTTCGCCGATGTGCCAGGGCTGTGTATAGCCGCCACAATCAAAGAGATCGAAGCCCAGGGCTGGAGGCTGAATCCAGGCCGCTACGTCGGCGTGGCTCCTGGCGAGGAAGTCAGCGACGAGGATTTCAAGGAGCAGCTCGAAACCTGGAATGAGGAACTAGAAGCCCTTAATGCCCAGGCACGTGAACTTGAACAGGCCATTGCCAAAAATGTAGCAGAACTATTGGACATTTGATGAAGGCAGCTGATTCTACAACTTGGGAGCGAGTGCCTATTGTCGATTTGTGTGCAGAACACGTGGACTGTGTGAATCGGACTGCGCCTGTGGCGGACACACCCACTCCGTACAAAATGATTCGAACAACCAATGTTCGAAACGGGTTCATCGACACCGAGAGCGTCAGGTATGTAACCGAAGAAACTTATAAACGCTGGACGCGACGGTTGGTTCCAAAACGAGGCGATGTGATTCTTACACGAGAGGCCCCGCTGGGCGACGTTGGAAAGATACGAACCGATGACCTCATTTTCCTCGGACAGAGGCTTTACCACTTCCGTCCTGATCCCAAGAAATTAGACGCTGACTTCCTGCTCTACGCGCTCATGGCCCCTGGCCTTCAGGGCCAGATCAAAGCTTTGGGATCAGGTTCGACAGTTGAGCACATGAGATTGGGAGATATTCCTAGTCTTGAAATCGACGTTCCTTCGCTTCCAGTCCAACGCCGAATCGCAGGCATCCTGTCGGCCTATGACGAACTGATCGAGAACAACCAGCGTCGCATCAAGATTCTGGAAGAGATGGCCCGCTCCCTCTACCGCGAGTGGTTCGTCCACTTCCGCTTCCCAGGCCACGCGAAGGTCAAAATGGTTCCCTCCCCCCTCGGCCCCATCCCCCAAGGCTGGGAGGTGAAGAAGCTGGGAGAACTTGCGACGGTCACGATGGGGCTTTCGCCAAAAGGGGACACCTACAATGAAGAGGAAGACGGCACACCGCTGGTGAATGGGCCAGTGGAATTTGGTGATCGGATCACAAAGCGGGTCAAGTGGACAACCAAACCCACCAAGTTTTGCAAAGAAGGCGACCTCGTTGTCTGCGTCAGAGGTTCGACGACCGGCAAATACGTGAAGAGTGACGGAGTGTATTGCCTTGGTCGCGGTGTCTGCGGAATCAGCAGCAAGTATCAATCTTTCATCGAGTTGCTCTTCAAGAATGAACTGCCAACACTTCTAGGCCAGACTAGCGGATCAACCTTTCCAAGCTGGACTGGCCCACAGCTAAAATCTCATCCCGTGCTGGTTCCGCCGCCTCCGGTGCTCGCACAATTCGATGCGCTTGTTAAGCCAATGAGTGCCGCTGTGCTTAGATATTCACGCCAAATCCAAAACCTCCTCCGCACCCGTGACCTGCTGCTCGCGCGGCTGCTGTCGCGAAGCGTAATTTCATAAAGCATATGCCGCACCACCCAGACGCCATCGGATACTTGAATGATTTAGCGAGGGAAGTCGGTGAGCCGTGGTTCACAATGATTTGCGACCTTGCTTCTATAGCAGGAGTGTCGTCGCTCACTCCGTACCACATAGACGTACTTTCGTCCCTGTTCAAGAAGCAGGCTTCTTACCTTGCTATGAGATCTCTTCCATTGTCCGCTGCTGCATTGCCAGCGGCCTCAAGCGCAGACTCTCTTGAATCATTATCAGGTTTCTCCAGCTTCAAGCTTCTTCAGAATACGCTCCAAGTCACATTACCGAAGCGTATTACGCTCATATTCGGTACAAATGGCAGCGGGAAATCCAGTCTGTGTGAGTCTCTAAAAGTGCTGGCGAACCCTGAACAGCCCAGCCGCCCACTCCACAATGTGCGGGCAAGCACAGCCGCGCCACCATCGTTCTGCTTCAAGTTTAAGAGTGATGCGAGCTCGCAGACATGGTCGCCTTCGACTGGCTATGGTTCACGGCAGCCATCAGTTAAATATTTCGATACGGGAATCGCAGTTAAAAATGTGAAGGATTCTGTTGAGCCTGGGCGGATCATCGTCCTTACGCCATTCAAGCTACACGTCTTCGAGTGGGGACAGTCGTTGACCACACACTTTCGTGATGCTCTCCAACACGAGAGACTAGCCAATGCGAACAGTTTGGCGAAGGCTTTGGAGAAAATTCGCACGAAGTTCGAGAAGTTCAAAACCCGACCGCTTGCGTTGATCGAGGAGGCGTCTGTTGCTGGACTCGCTACTGAGATTGCAATTGGCGAAGCTTTTGCCGAACACGAGTTGCTAAGACAGAAGCAGGTCCTCGCCGTAGAATTGGAGCGAGGGGCTTCAGAAGAAGGCCTCAAACTGCTCAAGGCTGAGCATCGCGAGCTGGAGGCGTTCCTTCCCTTGATTGAGGCTCTATTGAATTCCGCAGAAGAATTGTGGGCATTGAATTCTGCTGCCAAGGCAAAGGATCTTGCTGCCAAAGAAGCGGCGCAGGTATTGATCGCGAAGGAGCTAATTCCTAGCAATGGGACCTTGGAGAGCTTGCGCTTGCTCATCAATGCTGCCTCGCCCCTTTGCAGGCTCGATGCCGCAGAACATCAGTCGTGTCCGCTCTGCAAACGTGGGTTAACGGAGTCTGAGGTCGCACTATTCAAGCGATATCACGAAGTGCTGGTCGGAGAGCTTGAGGCTGAAATCACTGTTCTGCGTGCCGATCTCACGAGGGCGGAAGAACTTGTTCGTATCATCCAAGGTGCGTCGCGTGAGCAGTGGTATAAGATAAGCACTATTTCAAAGAGCACGTTGGACGATGCGAAGGCAAAAGTGGATGTGGTTGTTCGCGATTGTGGCATGGCAATGGAGCCAACCGCCGAAACAATACAGGCAGTTACGTTTTTAAAGACGCTAGTTAAAAACAACAAACTCCTCTTGGAGCAGAAATCAAACGCGATAGAGGCTGCTGCCAAGGGACGAGACGAAGTCCTTCGACAATTGAGTCTGCTGAATTCAGAGATTGAACCTCTCGAGTACGCCCAATCCATATTGGTGTCTCTTGGTCCATTGCGCGAGGCTCATGATATGGAACTTCAAGATAATTTCTGGAATGCCAAGCTTCCCGCTTTCACTCCTTTGCTGAAAAAGCTCACGGACAGCTCTAAGCGAGCGCACGAAGACTTGGTCGTTTCAGATTTCGAGGCTCGCCTGAATTCGGAGTATAAAGCCCTAACGAATAAGCCGATGGCTGCGTTCGGAGTAAAACTGGCCCGTAAAGGAAGTGATGCTACGGTAACGGTTGTGCCTCAAATAGGTGGCAACGAAATTGATTGGGTATTGAGCGAAGGTGAAAAACGGGTTCACGCCCTCGCCCTATTCTTTGCTGAACTCGACAGCTGTTCTCAATCTGTAATTGTATTTGACGACCCTGTCTCAAGTTTCGACTACGACTATATCGCTAATTATTGTCGTCGACTACGAGACTTCCTGCTGCGCCAGCCAGCCAAGCAGATTATCGTTCTCACTCACAACTGGGAGTTTTTCGTCCAACTTCAAACAACTCTCAATCTAGCTAGGCTGGATGGACATTATACGGTTCAGGTGATTGAGAATTGTTCTGTCATCGCAGACTACACGGAGAAGATCGATGAGTTGAAAGTAGATATCGGAACTGTCTTGGTTCAGCCAGGAGAACCAGCGAGAGCTCAAAAGGAAGAAATTGCAGGTAAGTTGCGCCGTTTGATTGAGTCAATTGTAAATACGCACGTCTTCAACAAACAGCGGCACCAGTACAAACAGAAAAGCAGCCAAGTTTCAGATTTCCAGAACTTTACTAAACTCGTACCTCTACTGCCAGCGGAGGCCACGACCCTCAGAGACCTCTATGCAGATTTAAGCATTACAGAGCACGACGACCTGCGAAACGCTTATGTAAATACAGATAAAGCGACATTCCAAACTCGCTACGACAAGATCCTCGCAGTAGAGACCGCTTTAATATCTCGAAAACCATAGAAATGGCTCATCCTTATTCGAAAGACTCTCTTGTCGAACAGCCTGCCATACAGCTCTTCGCCGAGCTGGGCTGGCACACGCTGTCTGCTTTGGAGGAAGTCTTCGGCGTTGGCAGCACGCTGGGCCGGGAGACGAAAGGCGAGGCGATCTTGGTCCTTCGCTTGCGTGCCGCACTGAAACGGTTGCTGCCGCTATAATTTGACCGATCCCTGTTCGCCAACTAAATCTCATGCCACCGCTTGAAACCTATCCCATCATCTCTCTCCGGAAAGAGGATGTGTTGGCCCCGGAAGAGATGGGCAGCAAGCGGAAGGGGTGGGTACAGGTCGCTGGTGATTCCGAACGGTGGCTTTTCAAGTATGCCCGACTGAGTAACGGCCAAGTCACCGGTGAACATTGGGCCGAAAAGGTGGCCTCCGAAGTCGCCGGCTTACTCCATATTCCCCATGCGCGAGTTGAACTCGCCACCCTTGATGGATCTCCAGGCTGCATCAGCCGACGCTTCCCCGAGCTCGCCAGGCCTGGCGCAGAACTGATCCACGGCAATGACTTACTGGCCGGTGCCGGGTTCGGCTACGACCGGACCAAGCAGTTTCGTCAGAGTGACCACACGATTGAAAATATCCTGGCTGCGATTTCCCATGTGTTCTCCGATCCGGAGGAACAGGCAGCGGCCTTTCGACAGATGGCCGGTTATCTCGTACTCGACGCCCTCATCCTGAATACGGACCGGCACCATGAGAACTGGGCGCTCATCCGCGTGATGCATCAGGATGGAAGGGTCTCCCATGAAATGGCGCCCACCTTCGATCATGCCTCTTCCCTCGGCCGGAATGAGCCACCGGACAAATTAGTAGCCTGGCTGACTGAACCAGGGCGTCCAGAGTGGTACGCCGGCAGAAGCCGTTGCCAGGGAGGAATTTATCTTCGAGCCGATGATGCCCACGGGGCCAATCCTCTCAAGCTCCTGGAACTGGTTGTGCGGAAATGGCCTGCCTATTTCACGCCCTGGTTGCCACAGGTGGAAAATGTTCAGGAAAAGGCCCTTTGTGATACAGTTGGACGGGTTCCGGCTGAGACCATGGTTCAGGCCCAGCGTGATTTTGCGAAGGCATTGCTGCGAGTGACTCTCCGACGGGTCAAAGACATTCTGTTATGAAAACCCTATTCTTAGCCTGGCAAGACAAACGGCTTCGTGGTGACCACGTGGATGGCTCCCGAGCCTGGTTTCCAATCGGTCGTTTAGATGCTGAACCTGAAGATTCCCATTACCGGTTTGCCTATACCCGAGGAGTCTTGCAGGCCAAAGAGAAGGCAGGGTTCCAACCTCTTGACGCGTTCCCGAAGTTTGATGCTCTGTACGAATCATCTGAGCTGTTCCCGCTCTTTCAGAATCGACTCATCAGCACGAAACGTGAGGATTACGCCGAGTATCTCCAGCGACTCGATTTGTCTCCAGAGCGCGCGGACCCGTTTGAGATTCTGGCAATCAGCGGGGGCGGACGACAGACTGATAATTTAGAAGTGTTCCCCAAAATTCAAGCTCGCCGTGACGGCAGCTTTTCCTGCCGATTCTTCTTGCACGGCTGGCGCCATGTAAACGCCCCATCACAAGATCGATTGAAAGTCCTTCGGCCCGGCGAACCGTTACAGGTGTCGGTCGAGTTGAATAACCCCGCCACCGGCGTGGCAGTCCAACTTGAGACGGCCAACGATTATTTCATGTTGGGTTGGGCACCGCGCTACCTCATTCCCGACGTGTTACAGGCCATTGCAGGTGGGCCTAATAACATGACCGCGCGGGTCGTCCAGCTCAATCCACCACCTGCGCCTCACAATCAGCGTGTGCTCGTCGAACTCGAAGGCCGCCTCACTGCCGGCTACGAACCGATGAGCAGCGATGAATTTCTTCCACTGCGTTCCTAGCGGCGCATGGCCCACGCCTACTCCGAAGACCAGCTCGTCGAACAACCCGCCATTACTCTGCTTGCTGACCTCGGATGGCACACCATCTCAGCGTTAGATGAGGCCCTAGGCCCTCACGGCACAGTAGGCCGCGAGACCAAAGCTGAATCAGTCTTGCTCTTGCGCCTTCGTGCTGCCCTCTGTTGCCTCAACCCGTCATTACCACCGGAAGCTCTGTCAACAGCAGTGGACGAGCTGACTCGCGACCGCACGGTGATGAGCCTACCAGCGGCGAATCGAGAAGCGTATGGCTTTCTGAAAGAGGGTATTCCAGTTTCTGTTCCTGATCCCAAAGGTGGCGGGCAAAAGACGGAACGCGTCCGTGTCATCGACTGGGACAATCCTGCCGCTAATGACTTTCTGCTGGTGAGTCAGCTCAGCGTGACGGGGTCACTCTACACTCGACGGCCTGACCTCGTCGGGTTTGTGAATGGCCTGCCCATTGTCGTGATCGAGCTGAAGAAGCCCGGTGTGCCGGCACAGCAAGCCTTCGATGACAATCTCACCTGTTACAAAGCCGACATTCCCCAACTCTTCTGGTTCAATGGATTGACGATCGCCTCCAACGGTACAGAAAGCCGTGTGGGGTCTCTGACCGCTGATTGGGAACGGTTCTTTGAGTGGAAGCGGATCGAACGCGAGGATGAACCGCGCCGCGTCTCACTTGAAATCATGCTGAGAGGGACCTGCGAGCCTTCGCGCCTGCTCGATCTGCTCGAAAACTTCAGCCTCTTCTCCGAGCACAAGGCCGGGCTCGTCAAAGTGCTGGGGCAGAACCACCAATTCCTCGGCGTCAACAATGCCATTGCTGCGATGTTGTCCGCCAGAGAGCAGGGCCATGGTCGTGGCGGTGTGTTCTGGCAAACGCAGGGCTCCGGCAAGAGTCTCGCAATGGTGTTCTTCGCCCAAAAGATCCTCCGAAAAATTCCAGGCAACTGGACCTTCGTGGTGGTGACCGACCGTGTCGAGCTGGACGACCAGATCGCCAAGACCTTCAAGGCCTGTGGCGCTGTCAGCGAGACGGAAAGTGATCGGTGCCATGCGCAAAGCGGCGCACAGCTGCGGCAACTTCTCGGTGAGAATCACCGCTATGTCTTCACGCTTATTCACAAGTTCCAGACACCTGAACTCCTGTGTGATCGGTCCGATGTGATCGTCCTGACCGACGAAGCGCATCGGAGCCAATACGATACGCTGGCGTTGAACATGCGGGCGGCGTTACCTCGTGCGCTCTTCCTGGCTTTCACCGGTACGCCTTTGATTGCAGGAGAGGAGCGGACCCGCGAGGTGTTCGGCGACTATGTCTCCATCTATGACTTCCAGCAATCCGTCGAGGACAAGGCCACGGTCCCGCTATTCTATGAAAATCGAACGCCCGAGCTTCGATTGGAGAATCCGAATCTCAACGACGATATCTACAACCTGATCGAAGCCGCCGGGTTGGACGAGGAGCAGGAGAAACGGCTGGAGCGTGAGCTAGGCCGACAATACCAACTACTGACCCGCGATGAACGGCTTGAGACCATTGCCAAGGATATCGTGCAACATTTCCTCGGGCGCGGCTTTCAAGGTAAAGCGATGGTCATTTCCATCGATAAGGCGACGGCCCTGCGGATGCACGACAAGGTCCGGGCGCAGTGGAAGGCCGAAGAGAAGCGAGTCGAGCAGGAGCTGGCCAGGCTGACAACCTATGGGGCCAAGGCTACCGCCCCGGATCGCATCAGGGAACTCCGCGCACGTGTGGAAGTTATCCGAACGACCGATATGGCCCTGATCGTGTCGTCTGCACAAAATGAGATCTCGGACATGAAGAAAATGGATCTCGACATTGCGCCACATCGTAGGCGAATGAACGAGGAGGAGCTTGATGAACAGTTCAAGGACCCGAAAGACCCCCTCCGTCTAGTTTTCGTCTGCGCGATGTGGCTGACGGGTTTCGATGCGCCAAGCTGCTCAACGATTTATCTCGATAAGCCTATGCGGAACCACACGCTCATGCAGACGATTGCACGAGCCAATCGGGTGTTTCCCGGCAAGCACAGTGGCCTTATCGTGGACTATTCGAACGTCTTTGCCTCGCTGGAGAGGGCGCTGGCGATCTATGCCAAGGGCCGAGGCGGGGAGCAGCCTATCCGGGACAAGCAGAAACTCGTGGAGAACCTGCGCCAGGCGATCATGGAGACGGAAGCGTTCTGTCTGGCTCATGGCGTCAATCTAGGAGAGATTGAGCAGACTCCCGTGGGGAGTCTGGATCGACTGACGAAGATTGCCGAGGCGGTCGAATGCCTGATTTCTCCGGACCCCCTTCGCAAGGACTTTCTCGGTCAGGAGGGTTGGGTACGGACCCTCTTTCAAGCGGTGAAGCCGGACCCCTCCGTGCTGGAGTTTGCCTCGCGCGTGGCCTGCCTGACGACCATTGCCGAAACCATCCGTGAACGCACGGGAGAGGGACCGGCAGACATCTCAGTCGTGATGGCCGACCTCAATAAGATTCTGGATGCTTCTGTGGCCGCGGATGGCTTTCACATCCCCCAAGGAAAGTCTGGTCATGGCGTGATCGATCTGACAAAGATCGACTTCGAGGCCCTGGCGAAACGTTTTGGAAAGTCCAAAACCAAGAATATCGATCTAGAGCAACTGAAGGCGGCGATCCGTTCCCAACTGGATAAACTCGTTCGCCTAAACCGGACCAGGGCCGACTATCTGACGAAGTTCGAAGAGCTGATCGAATCCTACAACGCAGGCAGCCGGAACATCGAAGAACTCTTCAAGGAACTCTTGGTGCTCAGCCTTAGTTTGAACGAAGAACAGGAACGGCATGTCAGAGAGCGCCTCTCTGAAGAAGAACTCGTGGTGTTCGATATTCTGACTCGCCCCGCCCCTGAACTGGCTCCAGAAGAACGGGCTGAGGTCAAGAAGGTCGCCCAGGACATGCTGGAGAAATTGAAACAGCTGCTGGTGCTGAACTGGCGACAGAAGACGACGGCACGGTCGCAAATCAAGCTCGCCATCGAAGATCTCCTAGACCAGGGCCTTCCGCGCGCGTACACCCCCGATTTGTATAAACAGAAGTGCTCTGCGGTGTTCGAACACTTCTATGAGGCCTACGGAGATCGAGGAGCGAGTATTTATTAAGCAGCGAGGTGATTCGTAGGTGACTTTGTGTCCTCACGTCTCCAAACCCTCCGCCGCATCAATGTTCAGCCGCATCACCCCGCCGCAGAGGGCGATGAGCGCCGCGACCAGTAACGAGGCAGTCAGTCCCAATGGTCGGCCAGCCAGGGAGCAGAGAAGCTACTTCGCACCTTACGCCTGCGCAAACCGGCCCTTCCCAAACCATGCCTACCGATGTATCCTACCGGGGATGCTCTGGGTAACACTCGCAGTGTTTTCGTTCTCAGACCCAGCTTCCAGGAATCGCCTTGATGAATTTGGATTGTCCTTACCTGAACACTCACGTCGAACTGACCGAAGAGCGCGAAGCACATATTCAGGATAAGCATCCGGACCTCCTGCCCGCTCATCGTGACTATTTGTCGCAAACTGTTCGTGATCCCGATGAAGTACGAAGGGACGCGCGATTCACAAACAGCCTGCTGTTTTCCCACTGGTTTCCTGACCTCAAAGGAGGTAAATTTGTCGTTGTGGTGGGTAGTTGCCGATCCCTCTCCCGCCGATCGCTACTGGATAGTGACCGCATATGTGGCGCGGCAACTCTCAGGAGGAACTGTGACATGGAAACGTCCTTGACGGTTGAATACGACAAGACCGGTGACATCCTTTATCTTGGGAAGACCAAACCCTATCCCGAGCAGGACTCCGAGGAATTGGGCTATGGGGTCGTCGCTCGACTCAATCCCGAGACACGCGATCTTGAGAATCTGGAAATCCTCTTTTTCTCCTCCCGGGTTGCCAAAGGGGAGACCTTCCAATTGCCGGTGACTGCGGAGTTTCATCTACCGAAAGCTGGATGACGCGTAACCAGGCCCGCTGGCTAACAAACGCGATGTTCCCTATCAGACGCTGCTCAAACTCTTTGTGCTCGAACGAGTGCAGGCGGAGCTGCATCTCATGACCGCCAAAGCTTCATAGAAAACATAACGAGGGCATTTGAAATGGTGAGTTGAAAAAACCCGATCGGCAAGACCTTCTGGAGGCCGCAGCCGGTGCCAGCAACTCAAGGGGCGCGGCTTATCCGCATCTAACAACTTCCTTCTTCTCTCTCCCCAGCGCTTCACTCGCATCGATCTTCATCCACATCACCCCGCCGCAGAGGGCGATGAGCGCAACCACGAGCAACGAGGCCGCCCTCCCCCAGAGATCGGCTAGCCAGAGGGTGATGCCGGAGAGATGGGCCCGCCTTGATTCGCGACTCTATTCATCACGCCCGACAACCTATTCGCCTGGGTCTTCGAGAGACCCGTCAACCGCGCAGCCTACTTTGCGTCACGCAGGCCATCGCCGCCGCTTCGAAAACCGGCGCCGGTCGGTGAGCATCCCTGTAGGGTCTCCTTGACAGTGTGACGCAGACTGCCTAGCCTGGTTCCTGACCTTGCACCTTGCGGCTGTCCAACTTCGCTTCCCACCGGAAGAAGGGAGACGTGGATGATCCCGGCGTCGTATTTCAGTCCGGTGTCCGGGGGAATGTACGGAAGCTGGAAGGTCTGAAGGGTATTGCGAAAACGGCCGGGCCCTATCCCTTATCGACTGCGTGCCCGACAAGGATGCAACAAGGACGCAACCCGGTTCCGGCCCCCAACGTTCGCGGCCCAATACACGTCGGATTGGAGGAATCATCATATGAGTCACCATGGCAAGACGAAGGCACAGAAAGGCTCGCTGCCGGCTATTCCCGTCACGCCGGTTGCCGCGGCGATCGGCGTGGTGCTGCGAGGCGGCGAAGTTCTGCTCGTCCGCCGCGCGAATCAGCCGGACGCGGGGAAGTGGGGCTTTCCCGGTGGCAAGATCGAGCCGGGTGAACCGGTCCAGGCTGCCGCGGCACGGGAAGCGGCGGAAGAGACCGGCCTCGTCGTGCGCCCGCTGCACGTGTTCACGGCGGTCGACGCGTTCCATCGGAACGCGAGTGGACAGTTGGTGACCCATTACGTGTTGATCGCCGTGTTATGCGAGTGGATTTCCGGCGTCCCGCAGGCGGCCGGTGATGCGTTGGAGGCGGAGTGGTTCCCGATCGAGACGTTGGAATCAGTCGACCTCGTCAAGAGTGTTGATGTCGCACGCGTCGCGTCGATGGCCGCGAGGGTTCGGGAGGAATTTCAATGACCACGCTGTTGGTGAATGATCCTGAATCGGGCAGGCTTCGATGGTTGCGCCGATTCCGCTAATACCCTTGGATCGGCGCATGGTCCACGGAGTACCTTCCAAAACCAGTCAACTGAACCGCTGGTCCCCGGCTTCGTCCAACTTCGAGCGTTCTCCTTCGTGAGCCCGTCACTGACGGAAGGGGCGGAAATGACGGAACAGAGAAGACGGGAATCGGTGTGGTCGATCGTGCTCGCGGGCGGCGACGGCCACTCGGTCTCATATCCTTCACGCACCTCACATTCTTCTACTCCCTCATCGCCTGGGTCGGATCAATCTTCAGCCACATCACGCCGCCGCAGAGGGCAATGAGGGCCGCTAGGAGTAACGAAGCCGTCCAACCCCAGTGATCGGCGAGCCAGGGCGTGAGGCTGAGAAAATGAGACCGTCGAAGGCTTATGGGGCAAAGAGTTCGGCGAGCAGGGTGAGGACCTGTGCGCGTGTCACGTCAGTGATCGTTCCTACACGCTTGACCAAGCGGCTTTTGTCTACAGTTCTGATTTGATCCAACACGATCTGCCCGGACTTACTTTTAAATCGGACCGGTACACGAGTCGGGTAAGGGCGGCCTTTCGTCGTCATGGGAGCGATGATGACCGTGTCGATGTGCTGATTCATTTCATCCGGGGAAATGATGAGGCAGGGACGGGTTTTACGGATCTCGCGCCCTTGAGTGGGATCAAGACGGACGAGAAAGACATCGAAGCGGGACACTACCATGTCCATTCGCTCCGATCCCAGGTGGACGTCGCGGCGGATTCCTGATCCAGCAGGTGGTCATCTCCGTGGCGATGCATCTGCTCAAACGCTTGACGCCAACCGGCGCGCGGTTTGGATGCCGAACGAATGACCAATTGTCCGTGCTGAATTTCCAGATCGACGTCTCCGTGCAGGTGACACTGTTCAATGACAGATTTCGGAATCCGGATGCCCTGGGAATTGCCGATTCGCACAATACGAGCTTTCATCGCGATTTCCTCCGCTGCTTAGCTGAATTCTTGTGTAATTACATTGGCGCTACCTATTCTGTCAAGAATTCACACCGCCGCGTGCAATCGGGCAATGAAGCAACTACCGCAGTTACTCCTTCAACCCTTCGCTCGCATCGATCTTCAGCCACATCACGCCGCCGCAGATGGCAATGAGCGCAGCAACCAGCAACGAGGCCGTCCAGCCCCAGTGGTCGGCGAGCCAGGGCGTGAGGCTGGGAGAAATCACGCCGCCCACATTCGCGCCCATGTTCATCACGCCCGATAATGTTCCGGCGTGGGTTTTAGAAAGATCGGTCGTCACGCTCCAATAGGCGCCGACGGTGAAATAGAGCCAGCCTGCGCCTAGCGATAAACAGGCAATGGCCACTGTCTGCGAATCCGCCAAGGCGCCGACTGCGACCAGTCCACCGGCTAAGACCATGCCGAGCATCCCGACCGTGACTCGAGCCTTTGTCAGACCGAGGGTCGAGACCAGGCGATCCGTAGTCCATCCGCCGAGCGGACAGAAGACGAGAATCGCCACGAAGGGCGCAGCCGCGAGCCAGCCGCCTCGCAACAGATCGATGCCTCGCACATTCACCAGATAGAGATAAAACCAGGACATGTAGATGTAGGCGACGTACCCGAGGCAGGCGTAACTCAACACCAGCCAACGCAGGGATGAGGAATGGGCGAATTGCCGCCATGGAACAACCACACGCGGCTGTAGCGACGCTGCGCCATCGGCGACCGACTGCTCGCGGGAACAGAGCACCCACAATAGCGCGACCACCAGGCCGATCAATGCGGAGAGGTAGAACACCGTCTGCCAGTAATAATTCACCATGACCCAGGAGGCGAGGGGAGGGGTGATCGCGGCGCCGATGCCGATCCCGCCGATGGCGATGCCGATACCAAGCCCCCGCTGCGCCGGCGGAATCCAATCTGCCACGGCCCGATTGAAATTCGGCAAGGCCACGGCTTCGCCCACGCCGAGGAGAAAGCGCACGACGATCAACGCACCGACCGTCCCGACCATGGCGGCCAGGGGTAGCGTCGCGGCCACCGCCGTCAAGGCGGTGAAGAAAGACCACCAGACCAACGCGCCGGCCAGCACCACCCGGGCGCCCCAGCGATCTCCCAGCCATCCTCCGGGAATTTGGCACAGGGCATAGCCGAAGACGAAAGCGGAAAAGATGTAACCCATGTCTTGATCGGTCAAGCCATAGGCCGGCATCATCTGCCGCGCCGTCACGGAAATATTGACCCGATCCATGTAGGTCACCGCGCTGATCGCGAACAACAGGCCGAGAATGCCCCATCGCGGCTGTCGCACCGATATACCAGAGTCCACACTCACCTCCGAATCTCCTACCTCACCACACAAAAGCTGCGCATTATA
The DNA here is from genome assembly GCA_964493335.1 of uncultured Nitrospira sp. GTDB lineage: Bacteria > Nitrospirota > Nitrospiria > Nitrospirales > Nitrospiraceae > Nitrospira_A. The sequence continues at coordinate 32,017 of CAZBNV010000013.1, read as the reverse complement.
GTCCGCCCAGGTGAGCGCCACCAGTCGTCCCCTGAGAGCCGACCGGCGGCTCCTGTATGGATTTCCCTCTGGCTCATCCAGTACACTTATATTTTTGAGCTAGTTCATGGAGGTGGAGTGAGGGTTCGTCCGCGCGCAGTCGTGCTGTCTCTGCTCGGCCTCCTTGTCGTGGGTGCGCTCCTGCTCTTGTATTCCCGAGAGCTCTTCGGCGTCGACGTCATCAAGAATTTCTTCCTCCAACAACTCGAAGCGAGTCTCCGGCGCAAGATCGAGGTCGATCGGATCAAGCTCGTGGTGCTGCCGAGCATCCGTCTTGAACTGACCAACGTCAGCCTGTACGGCCACGACGACCCGACACACGTCGTCTTCAAAGCCAAGGAAATGGACATCGTGTTGCGCCTCCTGCCGCTTCTGAAGCAGCAGGTCGTGGCAAAACGGCTGTTTCTCGACGAGCCGACCGTCACGTTGATACGCAATCACTCCGGCCATTGGAACATTCTCGCCGGACTTCCGTCCGCGGCTAAGGACGAATCGGCCTATCAGATGTTCAGCCGCCTCCTGCAAATCCGTGAAGCGACGATTCAGAAGGGCCATGTGACGATCACGGACGAAGCCCGGTCGGACGGCGTCCGGACAGCCATGCTTGAATCGGTTGAGATGGCGTTGAAGGTCTACCCCGGAAAAGCTCAGGGCGACCTGCATATTTCCGCCTCCTTGCCCGGCAAGGAAGCCCCTTCAGCCTTCTCGTTGACCGGCACCATCGGCTTGAGCGAATCATCCTCGTCCCTCGCTGCCGAAGAACCCTACTCGGTGCGGCCCGCGTTTCAATTTGACGGAGAGATCGAAACGGCCAACCTGCGTCTACGCGAAGCCGCCGATTTCTTCGGACCTCGGCCCGTGCCTGATCAACTGCAAGGCGGCGCAAATCTGAAAAGCCGCATCCGCGTGGCGCCCGGTGTCGCTGGCTACGATGTGGTCCTGACGGAGATCGCCGCCAATGTGGATCAGCTGGCGGTGACCGGCAAAGCCAATCTGGCGGGACTCCTGACTTCACAACCCACGTTTTCCATCACCTTCGCCTCGCCCTCGATCGATCTCAAGAAACTCTTCGCGCGTATTCCTGCGCAGTGGATTCATCCGCAATTGCCGGGAATCGTCGAGCAACGCCAGTTGGGCGGAACCGTGGAAATCCTCTCCGCCACCTTGACCGGGGCGACGGAGCCGAGCCCGCAACTGTCACTCACGGGTGATTTCCGCATCGAGAAAGGCACCGCCCTTATCGGAAACGACCGTGTGCCGACGCAGGATTTGACCGCCACGGTCTCAGTAGAGCCCGGACGCATCAGGGTCGGCAAGGTGACCGGCACCTACGGTACGCTGCAAATGACGGACGGCAAGGCCGTCGTGTCCTTCCTCGAGGCCGGTCCCTGGATGGAATTGGATGTCAGCGGCAACATGACGGCGGCTGATCTGGTCAAGTTTCTCATCAAGACCATCCGCGCGGACCGCCTCACGTCGCTGCTGGCGCAATCTCGCGACATCGAGGGGCAGACGCACCCGACGTTCCGGCTGGTCGGACCACTGGACCAGCCGGAAGGCATTACCTTCGCAGGCGGGGAAGTTCTGGCTGAGCAGGTCAGCCTCATGAATCCCTCCCTGCCGCAGCGGCTCACCGCCGTGCGAGGCCGCCTCATCTTTTCGCAAACCGGCGGTGCGCAATTTGATCAGGTCACGGCCAATTTGGGAGACGCGCAACTCCAGTTCAACGGACAGATCAGCGGCGGCACCCCGAGTGTCTTTCAAGACTTCGTCATCCGCGCGAAGGGCAACGCCGTCCAACTCCGCCAGATGGTGTCCGCCGGCACGTTCCCGGATGATCTGCTCTCCGGTATCATCAATGCCAAGGTGCAACTGTCCGGTCCTTCCAGCGCCCCGCATGTGCGTGGTGAGATCGGCCTGAATGACGCGAAACTCGTGCTCCCGACGGTGGGCGAAAAGCCGCTGGGCTCGCCGGCCTCCTTGGAGCTCGACGCCGATGTCACACGCGGGGTCGGTCTGACGATTTCGCGTTTGGAACTGGTGGTGCCGCCGTTGCGGCTGCCGCTGAAGGGCCGCATTACTCTCGGCGACCATTTTGCAATCGACGCGTCGCTCGCCTCGGGCACCGTCTCGATTTCGAGTCTGCCCGAATGGATTTACAAGAGCGGTTTCGAAGCCGGCAATCTCGAAGTCTCCATGGATGTGAAAGGGACGGATGCCGAGTGGAAAAATTGGCGCGCGAGCGGGTGGCTGGCGCTCACGAACGGCTTGATGACGGTCAAGGGCGTGGAGGGGCCCGTTGAAGATGTTTATCTTCGGTTGAAGTTTTCGAAAAACATCGCCGATATCAAGCAGCTCTCGTTTCGCATCAAGGACAGCGATGTCAGCCTGTCGGGAGCCCTGAAGAACTGGACCACCAAACCGGTCATCGCCGTCAAGCTCGAATCGTCTCAAATGGACCTCGACCTGCTCATTCCGAAAGGGAACCGCTCGCCGATCAGGGAATTCCTTGAGACCTTGGCCTCGACCAGTCACGTCAGCGCGACCGCCACCATTGAGAAGGGACTTTACAAACATTTGCGGTTCGGAGGGCTGTCCGGACGGTTGACGATCCAGGATGGCCTCTTGGATCTCGACCGCGTCGTCGGTCAGTCCGGAACCGGCCATGTGGCGGGACGCATGGTCGTCCGGCTTCCCAAGGGAGAACCGGCCGACACGGAAACCTCTGTCAGGATGACAGGCATTCCCTTCGAAGCCGTGCTGCCGCTCTTGGGCGCGCACGACCAGCCGCTCACCGGCGAGCTCAAGCTCACCGGTGTGCTGCGCGGGCATGGACGTAACCCGCACGGTGTCTTGCCGACCTTGAATGGCAAGACCGAACTGGTCGCGCAGGAAGGCCGCATTCTCAAGACAGAAAAGCACGCCATCTGGAAGATTATCTCCATTCTGAATCTCCCGGCCGTGTTGCAGGGCAAAGTCGATTTGGACAAAGAAGGGATGCAATACAATCGCATCACCGCGACCGTGACCGTTCAAAACGGACTGATGAAAACACAGAATTTCATCCTTGATAGCCCTGTGCTCAAAATCTCCGCCGTCGGTAGTTATGACATGCCCACCGACCAGCTGGACATGATCTGGGCCGTCAGCCCATTCGGTTCCTACTCGCAGTTCTTGAAATCAATTCCACTCTTCGGGCGACTGGTCGCCGGTGACCGCAAGGGACTGGCCACGGCCTTGTTTCAAGTGAAAGGGTCCATCGACGACCCGCAAGTCACCTACATGCCGATGAAGTCGTTCGCCACCGGCCTGACCGGTGTCGCCCAACTCGCGTTCGACCTGCTCAAAAACACGATCATGCTGCCGATCGATATTCTGACCCCGCAAGAGGAAAAAGATCCCATGTTCGACCCATCGTTAGAAATCCAGACACCACCTTCGCCGCTCCCGGCCGAACCCCCAGCCGCACCGGTGTCTCCCGCGCCTTGATTACGTATCGAACGCGTGATAAGTCTATCCCATGAGCCATTCCACTCCCCACGGCACCCATCCAGACCAGACCGCGACGGTCTTTGTCGCGGCCAGTGAAACAGACTCGAATCTCTATTACGCCACACGGTTTATTGCGCCTGATCCATTCATCTACCTCGAGGCGAAGGGCGAGCGGCTCATGATCATGAGCGACCTGGAAGTCGACCGGGCACGCCACCAGGCGACCGTCGATCGCGTGTTGTCCTACTCCGAATTGGAACGGCGCGCGAAAGCGCTCGGGGTGAAGGATCCCGGCACCATCGATGTGATTCATCTGGTCCTGCAAGACGCCGGTTTGAAGGAGATCCTGGTGCCCTCCACGTTTCCCTTTATCCACGCCAGCCGTTTGCAGGAACTCGGCTATACACTTCGCACCAAACGCGAACCTTTTTATGAACGCCGTGTCGTGAAATCCGACGAGGAAGTTCGGCACATCGAAGCCGCGCAGCGGGCCACCGAAACGGCCGTCGCGTCCGCGCACCAGAGCCTGCGTCGCGCCGAGATCCGCGACAACCACCTTTGGCTGGATGGAGAACGCCTCACATCGGAACGCGTCAAAAAATTAATCAACGTCGCCCTGATGGAATGCGACTGCGTCGCCCAACATACCATCGTGGCAGGCGGCGAGCAGGCCTGCGATCCGCACGACGAAGGCAGTGGCCCGCTGCCGGCCCATCGCAGCATCATTTTCGATGTGTTTCCTCGATCCGCCGGCTCACGCTACTTTGCCGACATGTCCCGCACGGTGGTGCGTGGCAAGGCCTCTCCGGAATTGACGCGGCTCTATCACGCGGTCAAGGACGCTCAGGAAGAAGCCATCACCAAGATTCGGGACGGGGCCGACGGGGCCGTGATTCATCAAGGCATCTGTGATCGTTTTGAGAAAGCCGGCTACAAGACCGGCCTGGTGAATGGGCGCATGCAAGGCTACTTTCACGGCACCGGTCATGGCGTCGGATTGGATATTCATGAATCCCCCCGCATCAGCCGAACGGGCTCGTTGCTCCAGGAGGGGCATGTGGTCACCGTCGAACCGGGACTGTACTACCCGGGACTGGGCGCCGTCCGCATCGAAGACATGGTCCTCGTCACCAAGGACGGCTGCCGCAATCTTACAAACTTTCCGAAGGTCTTCGAACTTGGCGAATGATCCTCAGGGGTAATACGTCACCCCATGCGTCTCTCCTTCACCATCCAGCGCTTCAATCCCGAAACCGACCCACATCCTCATCAGGAAGACTATCGTCTCGACATCGGACGAGGCATGACCGTTCTGGAAGCGCTGATCCGCATCAAGAACGAACTCGACGGCAGCCTCTCCTTGCGCTATTCCTGCCGCTCCGCCATTTGCGGGTCCTGCGCCATGAATATCAATGGTACCGAGAAACTGGCCTGCCGTACGTCGATTCGCAAGGAATTCGAGCGTCACGGTAAAATTTCGATCAACCCTCTCCCGAACTTCCCCCTCATCAAGGATTTGGTCGTCGACATGTCCCCATTCTGGGACAAGATCCGCGCTGTCACGCCTTGGCTGACGCCCGTCACGCACCCCACGAAGCGGTATGGTTCATCCGGGCAACTTCGCCTGCTGCCGGACGCGTACCAGTTTCACAATGTGGATGCCTGCATCATGTGCGGGGCCTGCGTCGCCGCCTGCACCTCGCATGAAGTATCGCGTGAATTCCTTGGCCCCGCAGCGCTCGCGAAAGCGGAACGTTTCGTCGCAGATCCCCGGGAGCCGGCCGGCGCAAAGCAGGCGAGACTGATGGCCCTTCAAGAGAACCATGGCATCTGGGATTGCACCCGCTGCAACATGTGCGTCCAAGTCTGCCCCAAAGATGTCCAGCCAATGGAGGCGATCATTCGACTGCGCCGGTCCGCACTTCAGCATGGCCTGACCGCTACCGAGGGGGCTCGTCACATCACCGGCTTCGTCGACCTCGTCAGACAGGAAGGGCGCCTGAATGAAGCGCTGATGCCGCTCAAGGTCGTGGGGATGGATATGCGGCGCCTCGTGAGCGTGATGCCGTTGGGGATACGGATGTGGCTGAAGGGCAAGGTGCCGTCGCCCTTCGGCCATACCATTCCGGGGATCGCACAGGTTCGCGCCATCTTTGCCGCCGCCCGCCGTCTGGCTCGGCGCAATTGACAGGCATGCCCGGCACATTCCGATTCCTGGACGATATCGCCCTGGCCGACATGGCCTTCGACGCAGAAGGAGACTCTCTCCCAGGCCTCTTCAATGCCGCAACAGAAGCCCTTCTCGCAAGCCTGGCTGATCCGACGAGCGTCGCCCAGACCTGGCGGCAGGTGATCGATATGGAAGAGCCTGACATTCCCACACTTCTCTTCGAATGGCTCGGACGGCTGGTGCATTTGAAAGATGCGCAAAGCGTGGTATTTCATCGGGTTGATCTGTCCATACGCCACAATCCCGAGTCATCCGCCTGGCAGCTCCATGCCGATGTGATAGGGGCTCCAGTCGATCCTGCGACACAAGAACTCCGATCCGATGTGAAGGGTGTCACCAAACATCTCTACGCCGTGACCCAGGATGCGACGGGATGGAAAGCGAGAGTGGTATTGGACGTATGAAACTTCAAACAGACATGCAGGTCAATCGAATAAGCGACTACATCTGGGAAATTCCTTCGTCGGAAAAACCTGGCATGTTGGTCCCAGCACGGATTTATGCCAGCGCAGCCATACTTGCAGCGATGGATCGTGGAGTCTTTGATCAGGTCACCAATGTCGCCTGTCTGCCGGGTATCCATCGGTACGCGCTCTGCATGCCCGACGGACATTGGGGGTATGGATTCCCCATCGGCGGCGTCGCCGCGTTCGACCCCGAAGACGGCGTGATCTCCCCCGGCGGCGTCGGGTATGACATTAATTGCGGTATGCGATTAATTCGCACTGATCTCTCCCTGTCGGAAGTACGACCGAAACTCGAGCTCTTGATGACGGAATTATTCCGCCGCGTTCCCGCCGGCGTCGGATCGAGAGGCTTCGTGAACCTTACGCGACGAGACTTTCGAGATGTCATGAAACAGGGCGCGGCCTGGTGCATTGCGAAGGGCTATGGGTGGGATGAAGACCTGGAACGGATCGAGGAGCGCGGTTGTCTGCAAGGGGCCGATCCCTCACACGTCACAGACTATGCCATCGAACGGGGCATCAATCAACTCGGTACTTTGGGATCGGGCAATCACTACCTCGAGGTGCAGGTGCTGTCCGACAAAGGCCTCTTCGACCGCGCGACGGCCGCCGCCATGGGACTGACCGGTCACGACCAGGTGGTGATCATGGTCCATTGCGGATCGCGTGGCTTTGGCCATCAAGTCGCCAGCGACTACCTGAAAGTATTTGAAAAGGCCATGCGTCGTTATGGCATCTCGGTGAAAGACCAGCAGCTCGCCTGCGCCCCGTTTCGTTCGCCGGAAGGGCAAGACTATTTCGCCGCGATGAACTGTGCGGCCAACACCGCCTTCGCCAATCGGCAGGTCATCACCCATCAAATCCGTGAGGCCTTCGAGGCCGTGTTCGGTGAGAGCGCCCTGAGGCTCGGCATGCACCTCGTCTACGACGTGGCGCACAACATCGCGAAGGTCGAACGATATCCGGACGGGGAGTGGCTGGTGCACCGCAAAGGTGCCACACGGGCGTTCGGACCCGGCAATCCAGAACTCCCGAACTGCTATCGGGCCATCGGCCAACCGGTGATTTGCGGCGGTTCCATGGAAACAGGTTCCTATCTTTTGGTCGGAACGGATCGCGCCACGCAAGACACTTTCGGTTCCACGATGCACGGGTCAGGCCGGACCATGTCGCGCGCCCAGGCCAAACGCACCATACGGGGCGACCAGCTGCAGCGTGACATGAAACAGCACGGCATTCTGGTCAAAGCCGTCTCCATGTCAGGCCTGGCCGAAGAAGCCGGATTCGCCTACAAAAACATTTCCGACGTGGTCGAGACCGTGGATCGCGCGGGAATCACAAAAAAGGTGGCGGAACTCAAACCAATCGGCAATATAAAGGGCTGATCCTATACCGGCAACGCATGACCATGGACCAACGCCAACATCCTCGTTTTCCCGTCCGGTTCCACAGTTCATTCAGCTCCGTCAACCTGGTCACAGGGGACGGAATCGTGGTCGATTTATCATTACGAGGCTGCGGCATCCTCAGTTCAATCGACGTCCTTCCCGGCACGACGCTTGAACTCCGCATGTATACATCCAGTAGCGAGGGACCACTCGCGGTCGAGCAGGCGGTAGTCCGCTGGTGTCGCGACGGTCGAGTCGGCCTCGAATTCCTTGCATTGCAACCAGGCGAATGGGCGCGCCTGCAGAAGGTTGTGGAAGAGCTCGACCGCCAACCACACGAACGGACCGGCGAGGATCGGCAGGGCACTGAGACCTAGCAGGCCGTGAAGCAACTCTATGAGCACGCCGGAATTGTACTGGTCAGCACGTCTGGGTGCAGGAGGGCACCATGCAGGATGCTCAAAAAGGCCATCCAGCGAGGCCGCTGCAAACGAAGAGGCGAGGCGTACCCTTGCGGTACGTTGAACCTCTGAGCGACGCGAGAACAAAGCTGGCGGACTTTTTCAGCACCCTGCGACACGCACCTCTGCGGATTGAGGAGGATTAAAGAATGGCTCACGCATCCGTCAATACATCTGGATTGCCTCACACATGGCTTCCTGCGATGCTGATCAGTTGTGTGGTGTCACTCCTGTGCGCTGGGGCACTGTACTTCATCCTGGCGCAACATGACCGCTCACTGGTTGCTCAACGCAATGCCGCGGCCATCACAACGGTGGATCAGAGCGGGCGGGCGATGGCGCGAACCTTCGCCTGGTTCAGTGAGTCGCTGCTCAGCGAACATCTTGCCACCATCCAGCAGGCGCTAGAGGGGCAAGCTCCGCCGACCAACCTCCTCGATGCCGCCGTGATCACGGAGGAGAACCTCATCGTGGCAGCCCGCAATCCTGCCACCATTGGTCGGCAGCTCCAAGACCCGGGGTGGTTGGCGGCGCGCAAGAGCCAGGCAGGATCCGTCTCCTTCGGCCTCGAGAAGGGACGCCAGGCGCTGATCGTAGTCGAACCGCTTCGCCAGCAGGAACGCATCATCGGTTGGATTCGACTCGTCTTCGCCGCACCGCCGGACGTCGCAACCGTGAGATCGAATGAGGACCTGGCGCGGGATGTTGCCCTCGCCGTCGTGCCGCTCTTCATTCTCCTGGCGACGCTGCTTATCCTCACGCTCCGCGGGATCATGAGCCAGGTCCGATCACTCATCGGGCGTATTCTTCTAGATGCGATGGAGGAGCCTCAAGAACGCCTGGAACGAGTCGTGGAGCTGTCCGAAGCGAGTTGACCGCCCCCCCCGGCGCCGGTCCCTACCGCGCCCAGCAGCAGCCGTTGCGAGGCCGGCTCAAGCGGCTGGGCACAGACCACTGACTGCCACTCAGTAAGTGCTATTTATCTAGCGCTTCTCCCGAAGTTTGGTACTCTCAAATCGGAGCGACGCAGGCCAAGGAAAGTGCCTTCGCCCGCACCATCGTTCACTTCAACCCAAGGGCAGGGTCCAGCCTGTGCCGATCCTGATCGTTCACGTTCAACCGAAACCACCTCTATGAGCCAAGCTCGTCCCGTTATCCTGGTCATCGACGACGACCCTGTCGCGCGACGTTTTATCCGAAGCGCAGTGGAACCGGCCGGTATGGTGGTACAAGAGGCCGCCGGAGAGCGTGAAGCGGTCACGTTGTTTGAGAGCCTCAGTCCCGATCTTCTCGTGCTGGACCTCGTGATGTTAGATGGATATCTGACCTGCTCGCGCATCCGCTCACTGCCTGGCGGGAAGCGGGTCCCTATTCTGATCCTCACGGGATTGGATGACGCGCACTCCATCGCTCACGCCTATGAACACGGCGCCACGAACTTCATCAATAAACCGGTCAACGCCACGATTCTCTGCCACCATATCCGATACATGCTCAGAACCAGCAACGTCCTTCACGCGCTGCTCCGAAGCGAATCCCGCTTGGAATTAGCTCAACGCATTGCGCGTATCGGCAATTGGGATTGGAACCCCAGGACGAATCGCTTCGCCATGTCGAATGAGCTCTGCCGCCTGGTCGGCATTCGTCCGTCTGAATTTGCCGGGACCTTCGAGGCCTTTCTGCGGTTTGTTCACCCGGATGACCGCGTGAGGGTGAACGAGGCGCTGCAAAAACTAATCAGTCACCAAACCCCCTGCGATATCGACCACCGGATTGTGTTGCCTGGCGGAACGGACTTCACCGTTCATCTGCAGGCTGAGGGGGTGCGCGAAGAAGAAAGCGAGGAGTTGACGATCATCGGCACGGCGCAAGACATTACCGAACGCAAACAGGCGGAAAACGCCATCCACCGCCTGGCCTATTATGACAGTCTGACCGGTCTGGCCAATCGTGTGCTGTTCAAAGATCGATTATCCAACGCGCTGGCCTATGCCGAACGTCACCGCCTGCACCTCGCGGCCCTGTTTATTGACTTGGATCGTTTCAAAGTCATCAACGATACCTTGGGACACACGGTGGGAGATCTCTTGCTCACTCATGTTGCGGAGCGGCTCAGTGAATCCGTTCGCCAGAGCGATTCGGTGAGTCGGCACGCCGACCACGAACCGTCCCATGCGCTGGCCCGCCTCGGAGGAGATGAATTCACCATTCTCCTGACCACGCTGCCGCACCCGGAGGACGCCGGCAGGGTAGCGCGTCGAATCCTCGATTCACTGGCCCACCCGTTCAGCATCGACGGGCACGAAATCTTTATCTCGGCCAGCATCGGCATTTCCATTTATCCATCGGACGGCACCACCGTCGAGGCCCTCCTGAAAAATGCCGACTCGGCGATGTACCACGCGAAGGAGCAGGGCCGAAATAACTGCCAATTTTATTCCTCGGGATTGAACGCCGCGGCGGCTGAACGGCTGGACCTCGAAAGTGACCTCCGGCGCGCCCTGGAACGCGAGGAATTCGTCGTCTATTACCAGCCCAAACTCAACATCCACTCCCGACAGATCTTGGGCGCGGAGGCCCTGGTGCGCTGGAAACATCCGAAACGCGGCCTCGTGCCGCCCGGAGTCTTCTTGAATGCGGCCATTGATACGGGACTGATCCGCCCGATGGACGAGTGGGTGCTTCGAGAAGCCTGCCGCCAAGTCAAGGTGTGGGAACAGGCTGGTCTGCCGGCGATTACGGTGTCCGCCAATGTCTCGAACTCCTTATTCCACGGACGTACGCTGCCTGGAACCGTGGCCGACGCTCTGCGCGACTCCGGCCTCAATCCTTCGCAGCTCGAGTTGGAATTGACTGAATCCATCGCCATGCGGGACGTGGAAGCCTCCGTGACGATGCTCGAAGGTCTCCGCACGATGGGCGTGCGCCTCTCCATCGACGACTTCGGAACCGGCTATTCTTCTCTCAGTTACTTGCAGCGGTTTCCGCTCAGCCGGTTAAAAATCGATCAGTCGTTCGTCCGAGATCTCCTCACGAACGAGAACAACGCCAAGATCACCAGAGCCATCATCGCGATGGCGCACAGCCTGAATCTCTCGGTGTTGGCCGAAGGCGTGGAAACGGATGCGCAGCTGGCTCGATTACGGGAAGAAGGATGTGATGAGGTTCAGGGGTATCTGTTCAGCCGTCCGGTTTGCGCCGCGGACTTCGAAGCCTTGCTCAGGATCGATGCCGATGCCCGTAAAGCAGCGTGATATTGATACGCCGGTTGGGCAACCCCTCCTTGAATGCGATGTCATCGGTTTCGTGAAACAAGTCTGAGTTGAACAGCACCGCTCGGTTGGCTCGATAGGGGATCTTGATTTCCTGCGCCGCCTGCTGCGTGAGCCATTCGTAAATCTTGCCGCGGTTCTTGTCGCTGTTGTATGTTTTGAAATCCCACTCCCTCGGCGCTTCCTTATCCCAGACCACCAGACCGCCGCTGCCAGGATTCAGATTCGCGTCGTCCGGCGTAATCCAGAAGTTCACGTTAACCGCGGCGGCATCGGCGTGGATATTCAATCCGCGCCTGGCGCTATCGTGCTTGAACGCCCAGGCCTGCGTCAGGCGATGCTCGCCGAAGATACGCGGCAAACGAGTCCGCAGCTCCTCCGCTATCTGCAGCAGCAGGGGAGAGGCGAACCCATCGCCGAGGAAGGCACCGATATACCCATTTTCATAGTCCTTCTTCCAGATCGTCGAGGCCCAGCAGAAATGTCGCAACCGCAGCAAGGCCTCGTCCGTCAGCAATCCATCGATGTACGTGACTTCCGGCTGCGTCGCATAATACCGGGCTTCGATCTCCGCGGCATCGAGGTCGGCGTTCAAGGCACCTCCTGCCATGGCCTCGCAGGGCGCAACATACAGCAGTCGGTTGAATGACGCCGCGATGGGCTGAAGATCGGCAGGCGCCAACGGCACACGATTTGAGGGCGCACTCGTACCTGTCGGCGACGACTCCACATGCGCCTGCGCTTGCCGCAACGCCTCGTAGTAGGGTCGCCATTCACGGCCCACCAGACCTGACTCAATAAGGTACTGGAGTTGCTCGGCATCATGTTTGAGCCGAGAACGAAAGACCACGCTGTCGGTGACCGGACGCCCATGATCATGTTTGATCCGAGCCGTCTCGGCAAAGCAACGCAGGGCACGAGGAATATCCTCATGCCATATCCAGGCGATCCCGAGATTATAGAGTGCCGTGCCATAGCCGGGAAGAATCTGAAGAGCCCGCTCGAAGCAATGGATGGCGTCGTCCAGCCGACCTTGATCCATTAAAACCAGCCCTAAGTTATTGTGGGCTTCGGCATGGGTCGGCTTCAGTACGATTGCCCGCCGGTACGCCTCTGCGGCGGCATCCAGCCGGCCCTGTGCCTTGAGGACGACGCCGAGATTATTGTGCGCTTCCGCATGGTCCGGGTTGATCGCGAGCGCCTGCTCATAGGCCGCCTGTGCCTCCGCCAGTCGTCCCATTTCTTGGTAGGTATTCCCGAGATTGGTGCGGGGTTCGATGTAGCGCGGATGGAGCTGGATGGCCTGGCTGTAGGCCTGGACCGCCTCGGCGAGCAGGCCGGCGCGTTGCAGCACGACACCCTGATTAAACTGATAGACCGGATTGCGTGGATCCGCGGCACAGGCCTGAGCCAGCCACCCGATGGCATCCTTCGCACTGCCGCGCCGGTAGGTCAGGAGACCCAAGCCATGGAGGGCATCCGGTTGCGCCGGTGCACGATCCAGCAGCAGACGATAAGCCCGTTCGGCCTCGTCGAGCCGCCCGGCCTGGTGATGGATCTGCGCCTCGCGAAGGAGGGCCGAGGAGGCCGAGCTATCAACGCTCCCGGCTCTCCGGGAGTGCATTTTCCCCTCGCGACGACGCTCTTCTCGATTCACAACGACCTCCAGCAACGGCGTGACCGGCCGGCTGAGAGAGTAGCGTACATGCGGGGTCAGGGTCAAAGATAGAGACAGGCGGCGAGACTACGCAGCTTGGGCCGTGTTATTCAGCTTACGGCGTTGTCCAAGGATATCGAGGGCGGCGACGCGGTAGGCTTCGGCAAAGGTAGGAAAGCTGAAAATGGTATCGATAAACCGATCGATGGTGGCGCCATCTTGCAAGGCCATCTGACCGAGATGAATCAACTCGGTCGCATCCTCACCGACGATCTGCACCCCCAACAAACGCTCTCCGGAAGGGTCGGCGATGAGCTTTAAGAGTCCATCGCAGGCGCCGGTGATCTGCCCCTTGGCAATTTCCATAAAACGCGCGCGGCCCACCAGCGGATTGTGGTAACGCGCGCTGGCTTGCTCCTCATCGAGCCCGATAGATGCGAGCTCCGGAATGGTATAGATCCCGATCGGCACTTGGTGGCTCGAATCTCCAACCGCCAGACCGAGCGCGAAACTCACGGCGCGACGACCTTCCTCCATTGCCTGAGAGGCCAGGGCCGGGGGCCGGCCCAGCATGTCGCCGGCCGCAAAAATGTGCGGCACCAGGGTTTGTCCGTATTCGTTGACGGGGAGGCGGCCCTTGGAGTCCAAGGACAGTCCAGCCGCCTCAAGATTCAACTCTTCAACATTGGGCTGCCGACCTAATGCCACCAGCATTTTTTCACTCTTGACCGCCATTCCGTTTTCGAGTCTTGCGACAACGGAGGACACGCCATCCCACGCCACCTCTTTGACGGTGTGCCCGACATAGAACCGTCCGCCTTGTCGTTCGAGGCTGCGCTGAAACACTTCCACAACCTCTTTATCCAGAAAGGCGAGTGTCCGTTGGGCCCTGTCGATGACCGTGACTTCAACCCCCAACAATGCAAACGTCGCGGCATATTCGCAGGCGATGACGCCGCCACCCAAGACCGTCAGCGAACTCGGCAGGTAAATCATCGAGAGAATGGAATCACTATCGAGAACATGTTCATGATCGATCGGGATCTCAGGAATTGAACGCGGGCGTGAACCCGTCGCCAGCACGATGGTATCCGCCAACAACGTCTGACAGGCACCGTCCACCGCTTCCAGCTGAACTTCATGCGGCGAAAGCAGGCGGGCGCGACCGTGGCGATAGGTCACGCCGTTACGCGCGAGTTGATTGGTCATGTAACACTCGTGCGCCTTCACCACCTCGTCCAGTCGATGCAGCAATACGGACATGGGCACATCCATGCGCAAGCGTCCTTCGAATACCTCCGTCGATCGTTTGAGACGTTCGAATTGCACGGCCGTTTCACGGAGTGTCTTGCTGGGTATCGTGCCGCGATACACGCAGTTGCCGCCGACGCCCTGCTCCTGCTCGATCAAAACCACGCGCTTGCCGGCCTTGGCGCCTTGAATCGCCGCCTTCTGGCCTGCCGGACCGCTTCCGACCACGACAATGTCATAGGCATTGGCCGGCTTCATAACGGCATAGCCTCCACGACTTTGCGAACCTGCTCCTTGAGCGCCAACAACGCGTCAATATCCTTCGGGTACAGGTTCAGGTCGGCGAACACCCCATGATCGCGCACCGCTTCCTCAGTGAAAGCAACAGGATCGAGAAAATGCCGTGCCAACCGATCAGCCAAGCAGGTCGTCATACATTCTTGCTTGGCCATTTTGGCATGTTGATAGTCGGCGTGAAAACCAATCGACTCCACCACCGGAGGCGGGAGCCCCCAATCTTCAGCCACGAGGAGGCCCACCTGAGTGTAATAGCCCTCCAGCAGTTGATGCAGCAGCTCTTGTGACAGGGGAATGCCTTGTTCTTTAGCCAGCACGACCAAAGTCTGCAACACGACCGGCTTGCCGATCCCGTGCAAGAGTCCGCAGAGATATGCGCTTTCGACGTTGAATCGGCGCATGCGCGCAATTTCTTTCGCATAGGCACCGCTGGCGAGCGAATGCTGCCACAGGCGCTTCACGTCGGCATCCCATCCTGGCACCTTGAATGCGCTCCCTTTGATCGAAGCGGAGAACGCCAATTCCGACATCAGATTCATGCCCAGCATCGATACGGCATGTTGCAGCGAGACCACTGGATTGCGGGTCATATAGGCCGGGGAGTTCGCGATTCGGATGACATGCGCGGCCAAGGCTTGATCCTGATGGATGAGGGCAGCTAGTTTGGCCGCCTCGGCATTCGGATCGTAGACCATGCCCAAAATCCTGCTGGCCACCTGAGGCAGCAGCGGCAGCTCAATCGCTCCCTTTCGAATGCGCTCGATCAGCAGTTGTTCCAATGGCTCAGTCGATGTCGCGTCTGTCGCCTGGGGAAGTTCAGCGCTCATAGGCTCACACACATAAGGGTGGTTGGATGTCTGCGTTGTAGATCCTTCTCGGCTCATTCGAGAGAAAACCTTAACTACCGATTCGACTGATGAGGCAAGGACAACCGCGTGGCGATGACGGTATACTACCGCCTGCCGCAGGGGAGAAGGCCTCGCGCCAAGCGAAGGGGAGGAGGAAAGAGCCTATGACCGTGGGAAGAATCGTGCTTTTGCTCTGTGCAATGGGAATCCTGCTGACGATCGCCGCCGGGCCAGTAGCCGCCGGCGACCCGCAGCCCACTACGACCGACAAAGTGCTGCGGGACACCAAAGAGGCCCTGGAGGCGACCAAACAATACACGTTCCGGCAAAAAGAGGCCTTCGCGAAGGCCGTTCGCATAGAACTGAATGAGTTGCAGACCAAGATCGCGGAGCTCCAAAAGAAGGCAGGCGCTGCCTCCGCGGAAGCCCGGAAGGACATGCAGAAGGCCATTCAGGATCTTGAAACAAAGAAAGACGAGGCCAGGAAAAAGCTCGCAGAGGTCAACGAATCAACCGGCTCGGCTTGGAGCACGTTGAAAGACGGTATGACCGCTGCAGTGGAAGATCTGAAAAAAAGTTACCAGGAGGCCGTCTCAAAGCTTCCATAGGCCTGGCCGGGTCGCTTCCCCCTTTCCCCGATGAGCCCATCCAAGATGATCGATAGGCATTCTATCCGTCCCCAGCACGAGAGAAGATAGGTGTCATATGGCTTCGTCTCTACCACACAGATTGTCTGTCGGTACCCATTCCCCCGCTCATGCTGTTCATCGAGGGGTGAAATACGATATGGTGGCAGACATAGGCCTGAGTGAAAGGCGACGGAAACGATGGCGTTTAAATTTGCCCTCTACCCCGGTTGCGCAGCCAAAGGCGCAACCCCTGAACTCTATCAATCCACCATGGCCGTTATCGGCCGGTTGGGCATCGAGGTGGTCGAACTGGGTGCCTCTTCCTGTTGCGGCGCCGGCGTGATCGGTGAAGCCGATCCCGACCTGGCACTCGCCTTGAACGCCAGGAACTTTGCGCAGGCGGAACGGCTTGGTCTGGATGTCATGACCATCTGCGGCACCTGCCAGGGTGTGATGAGCGCGGCGAACCGGCGCCTGAAAAATGAGCCGGCCACGCTCGACCGGATCAATAAGATACTCGCGCAGGAGGGGATCACCTATGGCGGCGGTGTCCAGGTGAAACATCTCCTCTGGATTGCGGTTCGGGATATCGGTCTCACCCGCGTCGCCGAGACGGTCCGATCTCCGTTTCGCGACTTTCGCATCGCCCCGTTCTATGGCTGTTACATGCTGCGGCCATCCTGGGAGCTGGGGTTTGATGATCCCGAAAATCCAACCTCTCTGGAACGGATCATTCGCGCAGTCGGCGGGGAGCCGGTCGCCTATGCGGGCCGGACGAAGTGTTGCGGGTTCCCCATCATCCTTGAAAAGGAGGCCATTGCCGTCGCCATGGCCGGGGCCAATATGAAAGACGCACGGGACCACGGCGCCGACTTCATGGTGACACCCTGTCCGCTCTGCCATATGAGCTTGGATATTTACCAGGAACGGGCCGGACATGCCGTCAAGACTGCTCTGAACCTGCCGATTCTCCATCTGCCGCAGTTGCTCGGTCTCGCGATGGGAATTCCCGCGCAGGATTTGGGACTCTCGCACCATCTCATTCCGGTCGACAGCATCGTCACACGTCTTACACGAGAGAAGACTCACAGTAACCCCTTGCCAGCGGAGCCGATGACATGAAGGTGATTGCCCTATCCGATTTTCAGCAATTCAGTCCCGAGAAGATGAAGAAGAACAACCTCTTCCAGACGCCGAGATTTTTCTGCGACATCTATTGCTTCGAACCCGGCCAGGAACAGAAAGGCCACATTCATGGCGAGCAGGATAAGGTCTACCTTGTGCTGGAAGGGCAGGGCACATTTCAGGTCGGGTCAGAAAAGCAGATCCTGGGGCCAGGGCAGGGCACCATGGCCCCCGCCGGCGATGAACATGGAGTCAAGAACCATACAGACGGACGGCTCAAGGTCCTGGTGTTTGTCGCGCCCAACCAAGCCTGAAGCCGACGGGCACTCACTGTCCAGTTAATGGCGCCGTCACGGTGATGGCCCCTGCGAGATCGCCTTCCTTATGCCCTTCCCTGGGGTAGCCGGAGATATCGAGATCACCCTTGGGCTCGCCGTGACAGGATAAACAGTCTTTGGCATAAAATAGGGGCATTACCACCCGCAAGGTGCGTCCCCCCTCGGTTAACTCGCTGACATACGCTTCTGCGCGCGGCCGGCCCGCAAGCCACCTCAGCACCGACGCTTCGTATTCATCCGGCTCATTTTTCGGATTTCTCGGCTCGATGGCCGTCTGCTTCAGACGCAGGGGGACTGACTTCGAAAACCGAGCTGAGGCCTGGCTGCCATAGGTGGCCGGAATGAAGTTTTTATACCCGAGTCCACGCTGGTTGATGACGACTTGCGCGTCCCGAATCACCTCCCGGCTGGCCTGTACCAACACGGGCAGGAGTTCCTTGGCCAGTGGCGGAATGGTGATGGAAACAGGTGCTTTGGGCAACGCGGTCAGATCGATGCCGGTCCTCATCCGGAACTCCTGCCGGAGCTGTTCTTCAAACAGCTCCGGTGTAAACCCCTTTTCGCCTTTGTGAGGATCATCGATCAACGCTTGATTGCGATCAATCACCATACGCCCGGACTCCAGGAGCTTGGCCAGCAATCGCGCCGTCTCCTCCGCTTCTGCCCGCTCCACCGCGCCAACCGTCAACGGTTGAGCCGTCATCAAGAGAACTGTCGCCAACAAGGTGAACACCATGTGCCCCGTCATATTCATCCTCCCATCCAGGCCTTCAATTCCCCGGCTTGATACGGCAGGTCCCCTGCACGTAGTGGGCCGCCATCTTTTCCACATCAAACGGCAGACCCTCTAGTGAAGCCCGTCGCGGAAACGCATACTCCTCGTCGATCCAGCGCTTCCGCATTGCCTGAAGCCGGCCCGACTCGTCCAGATTCAGCAACAGATCGTTGACCAACCACCGCAGTCGATAGCTCTCTTCAGCCAGCGCGACCGCGTAATGCCCCTTCGTAAAAAACAACGGTGTGCCATTGTCGCGAGCCAGAAGAGACCATTCTTTGCGAACCCGTTTGACCATATATTCCAAGACCGGGTGCGCGCCCAGGATCACGTCGATGGGCGGATTCGCCTGTGAGTCCGCATATTCGAAGGCCGCCGGAAGAGAGTCGCAGACGATCAGGCGGCTGGCGCTCAGATTCACCACGGCATAGTGATGCGCGCTCGTGTCCTCCTGGACTGCTATGGTCACCCCATCCAAGACATCGCTCCTGCCCGCCAGTCTGTCGGCATACGGATGAATGGCCTGATCCCGAAGATTTGCCTGCACCCGATCGATCACCTCACGATTCCTCGCAATGCCTCCGATCCCCCCGCCATAAAAATAGGGAAGCGAATAGGCCACACCGGCACGATCGGGCGCCGGAATATTGGTCGCGACCGCCGACACGAACCAATCCAGCTGGCCCTCGTTCAGCAATCTGAACAGATCTCTGAACCGCACCAGGTGTAAGACCGGCGACACCTGACGACCACATCGCCGGGATAGTTCATCCGTCATCGCGCGCACGAGTTCGACATCCAGGCCCGTGACGCGAGCCCCCTCGTCAGTCCAAATGGCCGGAAACACGAACGGGCGGAAGGGCTCCATGGCCAAACCGACCTGCACTCGCTCGCGGGTACAGATGGCATCGACCCGATTGCCCGTCACAGGCCACACCTGCTCGACGGCATCGATCAACAAGCCGCAACCCGGCAAGAATAGACAGAGGACCGCCAGACATGCCAGCCAGCCGCTCGAACGACCCGTTAGAATCGGACGCCCGTTAGGAAGACCCATTGTTGTGCCTGTCCTGCTTCGCCGCGAAAATCCACGCCATATTGCGTGTACTGCACCCCGATATCGACCGACAGACTGCGTGCGACCGGAAACCGCACCCCGACTTGCCCTCCGATCAAATGGCCAGGCGCATGGTTTCCTGGACCAGGCAGCACACCTCCGGCAATGAGACCTAAGTACGGGACCGCCCGGTCCTCCAAGGGACCGAACAACAGATGCCGGATGATCCGGCTCAAGGGTTTGTGTGTGGGAAAATCCAGAATATCGATGAAGTTGTTCCACCGGGGATTGAGAAAAACCGAATGCTGATCGGTCCGGAACTCCTGAGTATGGATGCTGAAGTATTGATAGATGGTCCGAACCTCCACGTTGCCATACCGCATCGCGGTGATGCCGACTTGCACGCCGATCTCCCGATCGTCAGGGGCAAAGGTCTGTTGCCGCAGCATCACATCGACATTGAACGGTCGGATTGGAAATTCGAGCATCGCCTCTTGGGCAGATAAAGCAGCGACGGGCAGGAGGGACGCCGCTCCGAGGGCAAACAGGCACCCCCGCAGGCCTGTCCACCTATGGCCCATGACGCCTGTGACCCATATGAGGAATCTTCCGGTAAGCGTTGCCAGTCTGTCAGAATTATCGGAGGGTCGCAAGCGCGCTTCAATGATGTGCCGGGGAGGGGCTTGCGGAAATGCAGGACTTCATGATGTCAACGAGGCACTGGGTACCGGGCGTCACAGTCCCCGTCACAGCCACGCGGAGTTCTTCCGGAGTCACACCACCCTGTGCAACATCCACGAGCACGTGGTCAGGCACGCTCTCCAGATCGACGTGGCTCACGCCGGGAATCTGCGTGAGCGCCGCGCCGATGGACGGGCGTTGAGAGGAACAGTCTGGTCCTGACAAGGAAAGCGCCACGCGCTCCTGCGAGGTTTCTGCAGCGACTGGGCTCAGCAGGCTTCCGAAGGTCAGGAGGATGCAGTAGAAACTCAGCACAGGATATGGCATAGACATCTCCCAACAACCAGAACCCCGGTGCACATCTATTTCTCACGATGATGTTCCGTACATCCAGCCGGCCCGGATGGGCCGGCTGGACATATGACTGTTAGGGCTCCTTCACTCCGCTGATTCCCGTCTGTGGCGTCTTCAATTCCCAGGGGCCCATCGGCATCAATGGCGCCGGCTTCGCATCCGGTCCTGCCAGTAGGACCGCAATGGCTCCGCGCAACGCACCCGTCAGTGAATGGGTGACGATCGGGTAGGCCCCGGCGGATTCCACGACAACATCGAAGGTCGCCGCGCTGCCCGGTCCGACCACGTAGGTCTGGACGCCCTTCAAGTTGTTGGCGGGATTACCGCTCTCATACACATTGTCCCAAATCTCACCGATGGGGTGAAGTGCGGAAAATTCATTGGGCCCGGCATTGACGAAATAGATGCGCACCCGCTCGCCTGGCTTGGCATCAAGCATGCCCCCGCCGGTCACGAATGGGTGGTATTTGAAGATACCGCCATTGAAAAACATACCGTCGAATTTGCGATCGAACATGGCCTGCACATCATTCGGATTCTTGAAATACTCGGACTGCACGAGGACATACTCCCGATCCGCCTTCGGCCACGCTTTGGCATCTTTCGGATCGACGATGACGGCCCCGAACATCCCGCGCGCCACGTGCTGGATCATGGGAGGCGCGCCGCAGTGGTAGAAGAATACCCCCGGCTTCTTGGCGACGAACGTGAAACTGATGGATTCGCCTGTATTGACGGCGCGATAATTCTTCAAGAAATCAATCTCTGCGGCATGGAAGTCCATCGCATGCGGATTCTTGTTCGTGGCGGGATTCGTTAAGGTGAAATTGACGGTATCACCTTCCGTCACTCGCACGACTGGACCTGGAAACTGTCCGTTAAATGTCCACGCGGCATACTTCTCACCGCCGCCGTCGATGACGACGTCCGTCTCCACGGCTGTCATCTGGATATCGTGGGTCTTGGCCTGAACGGGCCAGGCCATGGTGGCCATCACCCCTAATGCCATCCCGAGTATCGACGCCGTCTTGCACTGACCACGTCCGTGATTGTGCTGCCTTGTCTGCTCTTGCATTCCTGCCTCCTATAATTCGATTGACTCACGCTGCGCCTCTACAGGTACGTCTCCGGGTGCCGCATTCGTAGCGCTCGAACACTCTCTGTATGCTTGCACCATACGCAGGGCGACAGCAATAAAACATGACAAATGTCATGTTTTTGAAAATAGTCTCTCTGTCGTGGAAATAATTACGTGGAAGCGAGCTGCTTGAGCCGGGAAAGGTCGCGAATGACGAGGCGGGCGGCGGTGCCGGAAACCAGCCGATCTCTTTTGAAACGCGCCATGATCCGAATGGCCGTTTCCGTCGTCACCCCCACCATATTGGCCATATCCTGGCGCGTGAGCCGAACAGACAACCGGATTCCATTCGAGTCCTGCACGCCGCTGCGCTCGGCCAAACTCACCAATAGGGAGGCCAGTCGTTGGTCGGCGCTGTCCAGCGCAAGGACCTTGGCTTTCTCCTGCGCTTCATTGAGACGGTTGCCAAGATAACGGATCACTTCCATCGCGGCATCGGGATTCGCTCGCAGCATCTTGAAATAGGCCTCTTTCTTCATCCGTAGCACACTGACGTCGCCCATCGGCTGCGCCGTTCCCGGATGAGACGCCCCATCAAAAGCCGAGGCATCACAACAAAAGAGATCGCCCGGCATGAGTACCTTCAGCGTGCATTCCTTCCCGTCGAGGGAAGATTTGACACACTTGACGGACCCTTCCTTGACGATATGGAAGTATTCGGTGGGGTCACCTTCGCGGAAGATGTACTGGCCCTTCCCATAGCGGGTTTCCGTCATCTCGCCCAGGACCTGTTGACGATCCTGGGCGCTGAGAATCTTGAGGAGGGGAATCTGATTCAGTCCCAGAGGGAACCCGACGTTGGGCTGATCAGCGGAGGATGGCTTTGACGGCTTCGACAATGGAGCGTACTCCGATTCCGAAATGATCGACGAGTTCCTCCGGCTTTCCGCTACGCGGAATCTCACGTACGGCCAGCTTCTGAACCCGCACGCCCTCTAACGCCAGAGCACTCAAGACAGTGTCGCCGATCCCACCATGGGCGTAATGATCCTCGACCGTCAAAAAGCGCCCACCCGTCGCTCGTGCACAGGTAATGAGCGTCTCCCGATCGACCGGCACGATGCTGTACAGGTCTACCACGCGCGTGGCAATCCCGGCTGCCTTTAACTGGTCGTGCGCCTTCAGCGCTTCGAACAGGGTGACGCCTGCCGCGACGATCGTCAACTGATCATCGGCGCTCTGACGAACAATCTTAGACCCGCCGATGCGGAAGGTTTCGTCGGGACCATAAATCACTGCCGTCTTCGGACGGCCGGCGCGGAGATAGACCATTCCCTTGTGGGCCGCGGCGGTTTCGACCAATTTGTACATCGAGACGGCATCCGAGGGGTAGAGCACCGTCACCCCCGGCTGCGTCGACATCATGGCTAGGTCTTCCAGCCCCATCTGTGACGGACCGTCCTCACCGATGCTGACGCCGACGTGCGTGCCGACCAACTTGATGTTCGACTGGCTGATCGCCGCCATACGAATGAAATCATAGGCACGCGTGAAGAACGCGGCAAAGGTGGCGACAAAAGGAATTTTTCCACAGGCGGCAATGCCGGCCGCGGCGCCCAACATATTTTGTTCGGCGATAAAGTTTTCGAGGAAGCGATCGGGGAAGCGCTTGCCGAACTTGTCACTGTAGGTGGAATTCTTCACGTCCGCATCGAGGGCGACCACGAGTGGATTCGCCTCGCCGAGCGCCAGTAACGCGACACCGAAGGCTTCGCGAGTTGCCGCTGAGTCCCCCAGCTTGTAGGGGGGAGGCGCCATCGTACCCTTGGAGGTTGCGAGAGCCTTGCCCGTGGTAGGCAGCTTGATGTGAGGGTGAGCCGACGTGGGCTTCAGCTGGCCTGTCAATTCATCAAGGGCCTTCTGAGTCTCTTCCCCCTTCTTCAACGGCTTGCCGTGCCAGTCCGGAAGATTTTCAATGAAGGAAATGCCGTGCCCCTTAAAGGTCTTCGCCAGCAAGACCGTCGGCCGGCCTTTGGTTCGTCCCGCCTCTTCGAACGCCGCCACAAGTGCGCCGACATCATGCCCATCCACCACAATGGCCTGCCACCCGAATCCAGCCCAACGGGCGCGATAGGCTTCCATATCATGTTGCAGCATGGTGGGGTCGCTTTGGCCCAATCGATTGACGTCGATGATCGCGCAGAGGTTATCCAAACCGGCGTGGCGGGCCACTTCAGCCGCCTCCCACACCGAGCCTTCAGCGGATTCACCATCGCCCATCAAGACATAGGTTCGGTAGTCCGTCTTATCGATTGACTTGGCATTAAAGGCAAGGCCGACTCCGGCCGGCAACCCTTGCCCCAGCGACCCGGTCGCCATGTCGACGAACGAAAGGCGGGGGGTCGGATGGCCTTCGAGATCGGAGGTGAGGGTACGAAGTTTGAGCAGCTCCGACTTTGGAAACAGTCCGGCCTCGGCCCACGCCGCATAGAGCAAGGGCGCCGCGTGGCCTTTTGAGAGGACAAATCGATCGCTGTTGAGTAACTTGGGATTCTTCGGGTCGTACCGCATCACCGAAAAAAACAAGACCGCGACGATGTCCGCAGCTGAGCAACAGCTGGAAGGGTGACCACTCCCGGCCTCGCTCGTCGCCTTCACACTGTCGATGCGAAGTTGTGTGGCTGTATTGGATAGGACGGTCAGGAGCTCAGGCGTGGCTGTAGTGGCGGTCGAGGAAGTCATGCGCGATCCTTTCAGGGTCGGAACTGATGATGGTGAATGACGAGAGGAATAGACCGGCTCTCACTCGCATGAAGCTAACAAAAGGCATGCGGGGAGTCAATGAAGGCCTGCATCCGATTCGCCCGCCGGAGCATCCTGCGATTCTTGACACGGTGGGGGCAACTCGTTAAGATCCACTCGCCTTTAATGCTCATCCTGTGAGGTGGGTAAGGAGCTCATGATCATGGTGCACGGCAGCAAGCCGTCGGACAGTCAGGACCTTCTCATCCAAATCGGTGGGAAGGTTTTTTTATGTCTCCAGCCGAGAGATCGACCATGACGAACCAGCCCAGCGCAAGCAAACGAGAGGAACGGGTCGTGATGGACGCCGGCGATGTCGCGCGCGCCTTGACCCGCATCGCTCACGAAATTTTGGAACGCAACAAGGGCATCACGGATCTGGCATTAGTGGGCATCCGGACAGGCGGCGTGCACCTGGCCCATCGGCTCGTGCGCCGCATCCATGATATTGAAGGCACTCAAATCCCCATCGGGGAACTCGATATCACCTTGTATCGGGACGATCTCTCGCTGCGGAAGGACCAACCGATCCTCCGGAGGACGTCGGTGCCGTTCAAGATCTCCGACCTCAAGGTGGTCCTGGTCGATGATGTGCTCTTCACCGGACGGACAATACGCGCCGCCATGGATAGCCTGATCGATCTGGGACGGCCGGCGGAAATTCAGCTGGCGGTGCTGGTCGATCGCGGCCATCGACAGTTGCCGATCAAGGCGAACTATATTGGGAAAAATATTCCCACGTCACGCGAGGAAGCCATCCACGTCTCTCTCGAAGAGAACGGGGAAGAAGACCGCGTCGTGATTCTCAAGGCGTAATCGGAGACATTGTCGTGGGGCTCAAGCGGAAAGACCTGCTCAGTTTGACCGTTCTGTCGGCGGCCGACATCACATTGATCCTGGACACAGCGGACTCTTTCAAGGAAGTCTCCGGACGAGAGATCAAAAAGGTGCCGGCGTTGCGGGGCAAGACAGTGGTGAACCTCTTCTTCGAGCCCAGCACGAGAACGAGAACGTCTTTTGAGTTGGCCGCCAAACGATTGAGTGCCGATGTCATCAATTTTTCTCCCTCCTCCAGCAGTGTCGTGAAGGGCGAAACGTTATTGGACACGGCCCGCAATATCGAAGCCATGCAGGCAGACATCATCGTGCTGCGGCACCCCTCAGCCGGGGCGGCGGAGACCCTGGCGCGTGGCGTCAAATCATCCGTCATTAATGCCGGCGACGGCTGGCATGAACATCCCACACAGGCCTTGCTGGACCTCTATACGATCCGCGGTCGGGGGATGGGGTTCGCCGGCCTTCGCGTGGCGATTGTCGGCGATGTGGCCCATAGCCGCGTGGCCCGTTCGAACATCTTTGCCTTGACGAAACTCGGAGCGGAGGTGCGGGTGGTGGGGCCTCCGACCATGATTCCTTTGCACATCGACCAGCTCGGCGTGCGGGTGTACCATAACCTGGACGAAGCCCTTCGAGGGGTCCATGTGATCATGATGTTGCGGCTCCAACTGGAGAGGCAGGGCCGGGCCCTGTTTCCAACGATCCGTGAATATGCGCGACAGTACGGATTGACGAGTGAACGGGTGAAACTCGCCGAGCCGGACGCCATCGTCATGCATCCTGGGCCGATCAATCGAGGCGTCGAAATCGCCCCGGATGTGGCGGACAGTATTTCGTCCGTCATTCTGGATCAGGTGGCCAACGGCGTCGCAGTCCGCATGGGCATTCTCTACCTCATGTCCGGTTCGGGATGAAACGGCTGCATGAGTGTTCCCTTTCTCCATTACATTTTTTCCTCTAATGAGTAACCGATGACCATACTGATTCAAGGCGGGCATGTGATCGACCCAGGACGTTTCAATGGCCTAGCGGATGTCCTGATCGAAGACGGAAACATTTCAGCGGTCGGGCCGACCCTCGCGGTACCGGCCGGCGCGACGGTGATTCGCGCGGCCGGGCAGCTGGTCCTTCCCGGCTTCGTCGATCTCCACGTGCACTTTCGCGAGCCAGGTTTTGAATACAAAGAAACCATCCAGTCAGGGACCGCGGCGGCCGTCGCGGGGGGCTTTACTACTGTCTGCGCCATGCCCAATACGAACCCCGTGAACGACAATCAGTCGGTCACCGAATTTATGATTGATCGGGCACGAGCCGCCGGCAACGCCCATCTGTATCCGATCGGCGCCATCACGAAGGGATCAGAAGGCAAAGAGCTGGCGGAAATCGGAGACCTGCGCCGCGCTGGTTGTGTCGCCATTTCCGATGACGGGAAACCGGTGATGAATAGTCTCGTGATGCGACGGGCCATGGAATATGCGCGCGCCTTCGATGTGCCGGTCGTCGATCATTGCGAAGATTTGCACCTCTCCGAGGGCGGCTGCATGAATGAAGGCTTGCTCTCGACTGAGCTCGGCTTGCCTGGGATTCCCTCGGCGGCCGAAGATGTGATGGTGGCGCGCAATGTCTCGCTCGCCGAGCTCACCGGAGCCCGACTGCATCTCGCCCACATCAGCACCGCCGGTTCGGTGCGCATGGTGCGGGAGGCGAAATCACGCGGTCTCAAGGTCACGGCTGAAGCCTGTCCGCATCATTTCACCCTCACCGAAGAGCTCACACGCGGATACAACACCCACGCAAAAATGAATCCTCCATTGAGGACCTGGCAAGACGTGCAGGCAATCAAGGAAGGACTCCGTGACGGGACCATCGACGTCATCGCGACCGACCATGCCCCGCATGCGACACAAGAAAAGCAGCAAGAGTTTACCGAGGCGCCCTTCGGCATCGTCGGGTTGGAAACCGCGTTGTCGCTGACACTCGCCCTAGTCGAAGAAGGTGTGCTCACGATCGAATCGGCCGTGGAGAAACTAGCGACGGCCCCGGCCAAAGCCTTCAGCCTCAATGCCGGCACCTTGGCAGTCGGAGCTCCGGCCGACGTGGCCATTGTCGATCAACACATGCAGTGGGAAGTGGATCCCTCCCGGTTTCGCTCCAAGAGTCGCAATACGCCGTTCGCCGGGTGGAAGGTGAAGGGGCGGGTGACCACGACCATCGTGGCTGGTCGAGTGGTCTTCGAGCTTGAGCAGCCCGGACGACAGGCGTAGCAAGGGCCACGGAAACAGAGAGATAGTAAGTTGGAGATGACAGGCAGTGTGCCCGCAGGATGTTCAAAAAGGCCGTCCAGCGAGGCCGCAGCAAGCGAGGAGACGACGCGTACTTTTCCCGTACGTGGAGTCTCGGAGGTTCACGACGCGCTGAATAAAGCGCGTCACGTTTGTGAACGCCGCCGAGATAGTGAGGCGGCAGTGTCTTGCGAGAACAAAGCTGGCGGACTTTTTCAACATCCTGCTAGGGGCGAATATTGTGCGTCAAGGATTGATCGCCTGCATCACCTGTGAGTTGCTCGCCCTGGCAATTTGGATCGGCGGGCTCGTGGTGCTGGTCGCAGCCGTCATTCCGGCGGTGTTCAACACCTTCGGCGGGCAGGATACGGGCGGCTTCTTCCTGACGCGGGCCTTCGACGGGTATAATCGGTTGGTCCTCGGCGCCGCGACGGTGTTGACCCTGGGAGTTCTGTGGCGGGCCTGGCTAGTCCAGCAAGGCATGGCCGATGGTGAGATCTCCCGAACCGAGTGGCTGCTGCTTGGGGGGATGCTCCTCACCGCCGGGGTGATTACGTTTGTGCTGCATCCCCAGGCCGCGGCCCTGCAAGCCCAAGCCTTCGCCTCCAAAGGTGAGGAGGCGAGAAAAGCGGCCTTCGAAGCGTTCTTTCAGATGCACAAACCGGTGCGGGTTCTTTATATCGTGAATGTGGGACTCGGAATCGCATTGCTGACCGTGCGCGTGCGATCATGGATTCCTCGTTAAGGAGTGATGGTGAAGAAAGCGATTCTAGCACTCGCCGATGGAACGTGGTTCGAAGGGCGGGCCTTGGGGGCGGAAGGCGAGACCGGCGGCGAAGTCGTGTTCAACACGGCTATGACAGGATACCAGGAAGTGCTGACCGATCCCTCCTATCGCGGACAGATCGTGACGATGACTTGTCCACACATCGGAAACTATGGCGTGACCCCCGAAGACATCGAGTCAGGACGCATCTGGGCGGAAGGATTCGTGGTTAAGGAATCCAGCCGGGTGGCGAGCAATTGGCGTAGCAGGGCGACGCTGCAAGAATATTTGCAGGCGGCCAACATCGTCGCGATCGAAGGGGTCGACACCCGAGCGCTCACCACGCACCTGCGGGAAAAAGGCGCGCAACCTGGCGTGATTTCGCATATCGACTTGGATCCTCGCCGTGTGGCGGAAAAGGCTCGGCAAGCGCCAAGCATCATTGGCCGAGATCTGGCCGCCACCGTCACGTGCGAACGTAGCTATCCCTGGACCACCGGAACCGGCAACTGGGCACCCAAGTTGGAGATGCCTGTTGCCGCAGCCCCGTCTGCACCGCGGGCTCCCTGGCGCGTCGTGGCCTACGATTTTGGAATCAAACAGAATATTTTGCGGCGACTGGTCGATGTCGGCTGCGACGTGACCGTCGTACCGGCTTCCACACCCGCCAATGATGTATTGGCCCTCAATCCCCACGGGTTGTTCCTTTCAAACGGCCCTGGCGATCCGGAAGGCGTGCCCTACGCCATGACAGCCCTGCGAGAGTTAATCGGCCGATTGCCGATTTTCGGCATTTGCTTAGGACATCAGTTGCTCGGCCTGGCGCTAGGCTTCTCCACCTACAAATTGAAGTTCGGTCATCATGGTGCCAACCACCCGGTCATGGATCTTCGGACAGGAAAAGTCGAGATCACTTCTCAGAACCATAACTTCGGCGTGCGTTTTCCGACCCATCGATCACAGGGCAAACAGGAACTTTCGATCGCAGACACGCCGTTCGGTCGGGTGCAGTTGACTCATATCAGCCTCAATGATGAGTCCGTCGAAGGAATGGTCTGTCTGGATCGCCCCGTCTTTTCCGTGCAGTATCATCCGGAGGCCTCACCAGGTCCTCATGACTCCGCCTATCTCTTTCAGCAATTCGTCGACTTGATGGAGACACACCATGCGTAGCCCTTGGCAACTTTGTACCGGTATCGCCATTCTGGCATTCGCTCTAATGCAGGCAGCCTGTGTGACAATCAACCTGCCTCCGGGACCGGGAACTCTTGAAGAACATAAGGTCAGCGGGACCGGCAAGGACAAGATCCTCCTGATGGATATTTCCGGGGTGATCAGTTCGGATAATAAGGACGGCTTTTATACCACGCCGGGAATGCTGGCCACCGTCAAAGAGGAATTAGAGCGTGCGGGAAAGGACGACCGCATTAAGGCGATTGTGATCCGGATCAACAGTCCAGGCGGGACCGTCACGGCTTCCGACATCATTTATCACGAGCTAAAAACATTCAAGACGACCCGAAAAATTCCCGTGGTGGCCTCGATCATGGATGTCGGTGCCTCAGGCGGCTACTACATTGCGGCCGCAGCCGACACGGTGCTGGCTCATCCCTCTTCCGTGACGGGTAGCATCGGCGTCATTATGCTGACCGTCAATGCCAGGGGACTTTTGGAGAAAGTCGGTGTCGAGACGAATGCCGTGACCTCGGGGCCACGCAAAGACATGGGGTCACCGTTCCGAGCGATGTTGCCGGAGGAGCGCGCGATATTCCAAGGTGTGATCGATGGGTTTTACCAACGTTTTCTCCAGATCGTACAAGAGGGACGGCCCAACTTGTCCGGTGACACGATTAGGAAACTAGCCGATGGCCGGATCTATTCCGGCGAGCAGGCGAAAGCGTCGGGGTTGGTCGACGAAATCGGGTATCTTGAGGACGCCGTGGAACTGGCCAAGAAGAAAGCCGGCTTGACGGAAGCGCGCGTTATCACCTATCGCCGACCCGGCGAATACCAAAATAACATCTACTCGCGTATCGTCGCGCCGGCGCCGAGTCTCGCCAATCTAGCCACCATCGACTTGTTGTCGATGGTCAGAGGCGGGTCGCCCCAGTTCATGTATCTGTGGATGCCCTAAGGCAGTCAGTTGCATCCTGTGCGCGGTGCTGGTTGAATGGAGTGCACGCCATGCATCCATCATCGAATCATGCAATCGAGACTATGCTGGGCACCCCGCTGGGTCGGCGGGCAGTCCTCGCGCTGGGCGCGCGCGCAGCCTATCTCCTGACCACCACGTTGGGGCTTGGAGCGGCCACAGGATTGCTGCAATCGCTTGCGGGCTGCCAGCGGGCTCCCGGCACAGCCCGAGAACAGTTTATTTATTTTTCGGAAGAAAAAGAAATGGCTATGGGCCTCTCAGCCTTTCGGGAGGTGCTGCGGCAGGCTCCATTGAGCGATAATCCGGAAATCAACGAAATGGTACACCGGGTAGGGGATCGTATCGCCAAGGCGGCGAACAAGCCGGAGTATCAGTGGGAGTTCGCCGTCATCCAGGACGATCGCACGATCAATGCGTTTGCGCTCCCCGGGGGTAAGGTCGCGGTGTTTACCGGCATTCTGAAAGTGACGAAGAACGAGGATGGGCTCGCGACAGTAATGGGCCACGAGGTCGCGCATGCCCTGCAGCGCCACGGAGCGGAACGGATGAGTCGCGGCATTCTCGAACAGATCGGACAGCTCGCCGCGCTGGGAGCGGGCGCAGCCACGGGACGCCCCGATGCGGCGATGGCGGCGATGACCGCGTATGGCGTCGGCGTATCGTTACCGTTCGACCGCCGGCAGGAGTCGGAAGCGGACCAAATCGGGCTTCGTTTAATGGCGCAGGCAGGGTATGACCCACGCGAGGCCGTCGCTTTTTGGGAACGGATGAGCGGCTGTCCGCGAGCGATGATCAACAAACTCTGCTTTCGTTCGCAGCAAGCGATTCCAGAATTTCTCTCGACCCATCCATCCGACGTGACCCGTATCAACCAAATCGAAGCCTGGATCCCGGATGCGTTGAAGTACTATCACCCTTCGGGACAAACCCCGGCATTCCCGATCGGTCCCATTCAGCCCTACCGGCCGCCGGTGGGGCCCATGCCTGAGGCGCCCCCGCCGACTGGATAACTTTTTTTTCTAGAGGTCAATTGTGCCACGACGGACAGACATCCGCTCCATTCTTTTGATTGGTTCAGGCCCCATCGTCATCGGGCAAGCGTGCGAGTTCGACTACTCGGGGACGCAGGCTTGCAAGGCACTGAAGGAAGAGGGCTACCGCGTCATCCTGATCAACAGCAATCCCGCCACGATTATGACCGATCCGGATTTTGCCGACCGCACCTACATCGAACCGATCACACTCGACGTCGTCGAAAAAGTGATCGAGTGCGAGCGGCCGGATGCGCTCTTGCCGACCATGGGCGGACAGACCGCGTTGAATACGGCGATCGGATTGGCCAAACGTGGCGTGCTGGAGAAATACGGCGTCAAACTGATCGGCGCGTCGATCGACGCCATCCATAAAGCCGAAGACCGAGATGCCTTTCGCCAGGCCATGTGGAAAATCGGCTTGCGCGTCCCGGACAGCGGCGTGGCCACGTCTCTGTGGGAAGCCGAGGAGCAAGTCAAACGCGTTCAGTTTCCGGCGATCGTCCGGCCATCCTTCACGATGGGTGGAACCGGCGGCAACATCGCATACAACATCGAGGAATTTCGGACGCAGGTGGAATGGGGGCTGTCCATGAGTCCGGTCCGCCAGGTCCTCATCGAGCAATCGGTCATCGGCTAGAAAGAGTTCGAGCTCGAGGTCATGCGCGACCTCAATGACAATGTGGTCATCGTCTGTCCGATCGA
>CAZBNV010000012.1:0-89141 GCA_964493335.1 uncultured Nitrospira sp. | reverse complement strand
AGAACCTGCCGGAACGGCATTTCAAATCGGTCGAGGCGTTGGTGCGGCAACATTTTCGCATGAAACGTTCCAATCCCCTTGAGCAAGGCACCGAATGCTGACAGCATCGACAGTTCGCTGCTACCGCCAGGTTTGTGGCACAGAATTCTGGCTGGCATATCGGTCGAGTTTGCTCAGGAGTTTATCCACTTCTCCCACCTGACGGCTCGCGAATTCCCTCGTTTGATGGTTCACTCCTCCTTGAGACGAATAGTTCTTCCATGCGGCGCGCAAAGAGTGAAATTCTTTGAAAAGGCGTCGCCACCATCGCTCGTTCCGGCCACCCGGCGAGTTTGGATCCAGAGGTAACTCTTCAAAGACCACCACCTGCTTGACGGGATCGACTTTAAACGAATACTTGGACATGAAATCCATCCCGATCAGTCCATCCCAAGCAGGAGACATTGCAGGGACCACCGTAGCGGGGATAAAATTATCCATTGCGCCGCCCACTTGAACCTTCTCGATGAAGGTTCGAATCGCCGGAGTCTGGCCACCGATGCCGCCGGTTACGGTCACGACCATTCCCTCATCCCTACCGAAAATGCCGAGTTTTTTCGCGAGCTGACCTGAAATCACCAAGCCAGGCGCCCCTGTATCAATGACCATGGGAACCGTCACGGAATCGTTGAACGTGACGGACACAATCACCCGTTGTGCCTCCCCTTCATACGCTTCGAACGGCACCTCGTGACTATGGAGTGTTAGCTTTTCTCCTGAGGCTTCCGACATGCTCTGCGGTATCCGACCATCTGACATGAAGCGTCCGCCGTCGACGCGAGATCGACCAGATGGCTTCTCTTCCTTGAACGTCTCCAGCTTGGCCTGACCGCGATGCTTGGCGGGGACACTATCGATCGAATCAGAAAAATGAAGCTGGCCCTTCTCGTCTGTCCACTGCACCACGTCCCCGGCGAACGTCGAGGGCAGAAACGGACACAGGGCCACGGTGAGGATGCTCAGAAACATTCTCGACATGCTCACTCCAATCTTCGCACGCATCCCGCAATGCGTCTCGATGCCTAGGAACAACCACGCCTCTAACGACGACTCGACCCCATCGAAAGAAGCGCGGCGATTCAGGTACGGCGTCAGACGCGCCTGCACCGTGCACTCTGAAAAACTCTAGCAGAGGATAGAGATCCGGCAAAGAGAAACTCCATTAGTCTTTCATGCCCATACACAACAATGCCCGCGCAACACTGCCCGAACATTTCCACCTTTCACAGAAGAACATTGGGCGTGGAAACCATTTCAGCTAGAATGCACCCGTTGCACTTGAAGGTCGAACGTCCAGCAGCTTCCTCCACAGCCGACGAACGGTTTGATTCATCATGACCGGATAGAGAGACATCGCATGAACGCACGGATTTCACTCCGACTCGTCACCGTCGAATATCAGGTACCGTTGTGAGCGAGCCACCAATGGTCAGCTGGA
Organism: uncultured Nitrospira sp.; assembly: GCA_964493335.1. Lineage (GTDB taxonomy): Bacteria > Nitrospirota > Nitrospiria > Nitrospirales > Nitrospiraceae > Nitrospira_A. Next base: position 87,664 of record CAZBNV010000012.1, on the reverse strand, counting down.
CCGAGGCCGGTCAAGCCTGTTCGGCGCGCTGGCGTTCGGAGTGGGGATCGCCGCCACCCGTGCGTGTGGCCATCGCCGACGACAGCATCACCGCCGATGCAGCCTTTCGCCTAGCCTGTGAAGGTACCGCGTTGCTGTGGCGGGGCGACTTTCAGAATGCGCGACAGTTATTGAACGCGATGGCGCGGCGAGCCGACCGCCACCCACCCAAAGCGGGCTCGTCGCCGGCTGAGAGTTTCCATTTTCACCGTCAGACCCAGTCTCGTCGCGCTCGCATATTGGGCATGCTGCTGGTGGCATTGGATGAAGACTATGCGGTTCGCCTGCGTCGTGCGCCCGATGTGCGCCAAGCCTGCACAGAGGCCCACGGTCCTTGCGGAGAGCTCGCCCTGGTGTCGCTGCGAGAGCTGCTGGGATTAATCGGCGCGCACGAGTGGCGCAAGAATGGCATCATGATCCCCGCGCTCGATAACCGCATCTACCCGCACTATGGTGTGTTCTCACCCATTCGCGGCGAATATGTGGATCTCGTGGCCAAGGAGTCATTGCCTTCCTGCGCGCTCGCCTTCGATATCGGAACCGGGACCGGCGTGCTGGCGGCGGTGTTGGCCCGCCGCGGCATCTTACATATCGTCGCGACCGACCAGGATCCTCGCGCCCTGGCCTGTGCCCGTGAAAATCTCACGCGATTGGAACTCACCGACCGAGTGGACGTCGTGCAGGCTGACCTCTTTCCTGATGGCAAGGCGCAACTCGTCGTCTGCAACCCACCCTGGGTCCCCGCACGGCCCACCTCTCCCATCGAACAATCGATCTACGATCCTGACAGTCGCATGCTGTATGGATTTCTTAACGGCCTGGCTGCACATCTGGAGCCAGGAGGAGAAGGCTGGCTGTTGCTCTCAGACCTTGCCGAGCATTTGGAACTGCGCACGCGGGCAGAATTGCTCGCAGTCTTTGAGGAAGCGGGGCTCGTGGTCCTCGGCAAGACCGATGTCCGGCCGACCCATCCCCGCGCCTCCGACCAAGCCGACCCGCTTCGCTCCGCCCGAGCAGCGGAGCTGACGTCGCTCTGGCGATTAGGGATTCGATGACGTAGCGGTTCGAGATGCGGAGTGTAAGCAGCCGGTCAAACTCAAGGTGTGAAGCTGATAGGCACCAATCTCGCGGACGAACAGTGACGAAATGCGCAGGGCTTATTGGGGAACCACCTTTTGACCTGTAATTCTTTCACCTGGCAGAGCTTTCTGGTCTTGTCTCCGTTTGATTCATAGATACTCAAAGTCGAGCGCTCCCCCTCATCCTCACTCCCCGTGTCATTCCAGCGATCGAAATAGGTTTCCCCTTTGTAGCTGAATACCCCGTACAGCTGGTAATTCGTTTCACCCGGCAGATCTCCATTCTTGTGGGGATTTTGCATGACCAGATCAGTCATGGCGCGATCAATTCCGCTGAGGTTTTCGTTGAGCACGACAATGGGGGCAGAATAGGCTCGACCGAAAGATCCATCAGCTCTCAGATTGCAAAGCGCTGAGTGGAGTTTGAGCACCGGCTTCAACGTTCCCTCATTGTTGATGTCCACTTGAGCCCAATAGGCCCAGGGCTCCTCCTTTGTGCCGATCCTCCGTATGGTATCGACGAATTGCTCCTCACCCATGATGTACTGGTCCTCGGCAAACTCCTTGCCGGTCGCCAGGAACGTCAGGACTTGCTCCATCGCGCCGATATGGCCGAGGACATCGAAGGGCTTCCATTCAGGAGCTCCCAACCCCAACTGACGGCTATAGTCCCGTTCGCAGGCCGGATGCACGGTCATGCGCTCCAGATTGCGTTTGCAGGCCTCGCATACCTCCACTCCCTCGCCGATGACCAATTGGTACTCACCCGCGCTCGCCAATGGGACCATCATCATCCAGCCGACCAATACCCACGAGAATACGTTCATCATTCCACGACTCCTCAAAGTTGCTAGCCGAGTACAGAAGCCACTGTTGCGCACATCGGCTCCCTATGTTCGTTCACACCTGCCTCTACCGTTCCCTGAACGTGCCCAATATTACCGCAGCATCGAAAACCGTCAAAACCCTTTTGCGGATCTGTGCCGGAGGGTGAAGTCGGACTATTTTCCTCAGAAGCAGACCTGAGTGGTAGGCAACTGCCCACGTCTAACGGCGCCCTCCGAGGTCCTCACGTTTGTCCAAGCCAGCGAGACGGTGACCCGACTCTGTCTTCGCAGGGCGGTCTGACTGCTCCACCTTGTTTTTCGAAACCCTTCGCTTCACCATCCTGACCCTGCGGGGCTAGCCCCGCATCCCCGCTGATCCACGCATGAATCGGTTCCTCCTCGTCCTGATCACATTCTCGCAACCCATTGTTCTCTTACAGGTTTCTTCTCAGCGGAGGCCTTGCTGCGGCTGGTCTCTGCCTTGCTCTACACCCCGGCTAACGGCGGGCAGCTCGGCAGAGAGGAGGTGAGCATCACCAGGCCGATCCCGCAGCAACCGGGCCTCACGCGATTCATCGATTGAACCAATGGGCCGGACAAACCCGGCCCTTCAACACAAGGAGCAGACGATTATGCACAAGACACCCACAGCCACCGTCAGCGCAGGACCAGTCACCCCCACAATCGTCGGACCGGATAAGGACATGAAGGACGTCTATATCCTCGGCGGGTTGGTATGCTTCCTATCCATCGTCGTCGCCGCCTTCTGGTACTACTCTCAGGCAGACGAAGCGGCCCATAGCAACCGTTCTACAGAGGCGCTCAACAGCACCGAACTCTCGCAGGTTCTCAAGTCCTCAACCGACAATGTGCCGGTCTCCGCACCGGTCCCTGCCACGCATGTCGACGCAGCTCCGCTGGCGACCAGAAGTACGGACATTCTGCACGATGACATTCAGTTTGAAATCGGACGGAAGGGCTTGAGCGACGACGGCAAGGCCGCCTTACACAGCCATGCGGAGTTTGTCAAAAACCAGCCGGACTGGGGCTTCCTGCTCAAAGGTTATACCGATCAACAGGGCTCCATGAGCTTCAATAAGATCCTCGGGATGAAGCGCGCCGAAACCGTCAAGCAACAGCTGATGGCGCTGGGTGTCCCCGAGACCTCGATCCGCACCGTCAGCCTGGGTGAAGAAGGCGCCCTCTGTATCGATAACAGCGACGTCTGCCGACGGATGAATCGTCGTGTGCACTTGGAAATGCGGAAGGTCGGCCAGGAACACCTCGTGATTCCCTCCCTGGCGATCGAAACGGCGACCGATCCTCTCGAAGCCGGCATCGATCTGTCGACTGAAGCTGAAGGAACCGGCTCCATGAGCGAGGACCTCCTGCCTGCTGATTCAGATCCGGGAGAGACCATTCTCGAACTGACGACCGGCAACTAGTTCGATGTCGGATGCTCAGCCTGGGGAAGACGCTGCGTCTTCCCCAGGCCTGCCCGCAAACGATCCATCACCCCCAGACCTGACGAAACGAGGACATGATGCTGTCTGACTATCTCTGCGCCCAACGCCGCCGGACCCTGCAACTTGCTGCGCGCCTGACCCTCTGCGGGCTTCTCTCACCCTTCGGCATGGCCGCTCCGCTCCTCCCCACTTCAGCTGCCGAACCTCCTGCACCGCTCAAAACCAGTGTCGTCCCCACCATGAGCCTCAATGACGTGACGGAAGGCACGCTGCTGTTTCGAACCAACCAAGCAGGCCGATTTACGCCGGCGCCCATCTTGAAAAGCGACGTGCAGATTGCCGTCACCGGTCTCATCGCCCGCGCGACGGTCCGGCAGGAGTTTACGAACCCCAGCAAGAAAAAGGGCGACTGGCTGGAAGGCGTCTATGTGTTTCCTCTGCCGGAGACGGCGGCTGTGGACCACCTCCGCATGATAGTCGGCGACCGCATCGTTGAAGGGCAAATCAAGGAACGAGCCGAGGCCAAGAAGGCCTACGAACAGGCCAAACAGGACGGGAAACGGACAAGCCTCGTCGAACAAGAACGGCCCAACATCTTTACCACCTCGGTGGCCACTATCGGTCCGGGCGAACACGTCACCATCGAAATCGAATACCAGGAAACGGTCCGATACGAAAACGGACAGTTCCATCTCCGTTTTCCTATGGCCGTCGGACTGCGCTACATCCCAGGCACCGCGGTGATCATTGAAGACCAAGCCCCCAAGGGATCGGGCAGTAGCTTCGATACCGATCGCGTTCCCGATGCGTCGCGCATCACACCGCCGGTACAGACACCCAACCAGGGCTCTATCAACCCGGTCAGCCTATCCCTGACGCTCAACCCGGGCTTTCCTGTCGCCAAGGTCGAGTCACCGTTTCATCCCATCATTACGATCCCGGACTCGAACGGCGGGTATCAGATCAGTTTGCGGGCTGACGTCGTGCCGGCCGACCGCGATTTTCAACTCATGTGGCACCCGACCACGCGAACCGAGCCGATGGCCACCGTCTTCACCGAACAGCACAACGGCGAGACCTATGCCATGCTGATGCTCGTTCCTCCGTCAGAACAGAACGACAAGACTCCACGCCTGCCTCGAGACCTGACCTTCATCATCGATACCTCGGGCTCCATGGCCGGGCCGTCGATCGAGCAGGCAAAAGCATCCGTGGCTGCCGCCCTCACGCGGCTGACGACGCATGATCGGTTCAACATCATTCAATTCAGCAATACCGTCCGGTCGCTCTTCTCTACGCCTCAACCCGTGACAACCACGACGATCAAACAGGCGATCCGGTACACCGAACATCTCTCGGCCGATGGCGGAACCGAAGTGCTTCCCGCCTTGAGACAAGCGCTCAAGAGTCCGCAAGACAGCTCCAGGCTCCAGCAGATAATTCTCCTCACCGACGGCCAGATCGGCAACGAAGAGGAGTTGTTCGAACTGCTGCACCATCAATTGGCGACCCGACGCCTGTTCACCATTGGGATCGGTTCGACACCCAACAGCCATCTCATGCGGAAAACCGCTGAGTTCGGCCGCGGCACCTCCACCTATATCGGCAATGTGAATGAAGTGAAGGACAAGCTGGATGGCCTGTTCAAGAAACTGGAACGACCGGTACTCAATGCCATCACGATCGATCAAACCGGATGGTCAGGACTGGAGCCATATCCCGCGCAGATCGCCGACCTCTACGAAGGCGAGCCGGTTGTTCTGGCGATCAAAGCCAGGGCACTCCCGCAACAGGTGATGCTCCGCGGTCAAACTGGCGCGCAGCCCTGGTCGCTTCCTGTCGCATTGAAGAGTTCCGGATCACACGGCGGACTGTCCATCTACTGGGCCAGGCAAAAGATTTCGGCGCTCATGGACGAGACCTACAAAGGAGGCGCTGAAGAAGGGATTCGAAAGGCCGTGCTCGATGTGGCGCTGACCCATCACATGGTCAGCCAATTCACGAGCCTGGTTGCGGTCGATATCACACCGGCCAGACCCACGGACACACCCGCAGCTGAACGCGACCAGGCGACGAACCTGGCAGGCACGCAAGACCAGGTCTCCCTCGCGGGCTTGCCGAAGACCGCGACAAGCGGCCAACTGCAGCTCCTCGCAGGGCTCGCGGCGCTGATGCTCGCGGGATTTCTTTGGAGATTCCAGGGAGACGATGCATGAGCCAGACCCGAACGACTTTCCGCTTGCTGGCGACGCTGATGGTGGGCCTTCTCGCCATCGGCTGCTGGCAGGTTGGGGAAGGGGCGTGGATCTATGCGAAGGCCAGGCTCGCGCAGCTCTTACTCCAGCGGGCCTGGGCCCGCGCCATGGCGGGGGAACCGATGCCGAAACCTTGGCCCTGGGCCGATACCTGGCCGGTCGCGCGGCTCCACATGACCCGGCCGAACGTGGAGGTGATCATTCTCTCCGGCGCCTATGGCCGAACCCTGGCGTTTGGCCCGGGGCATGTCAGCTCCACCGCGTTGCCAGGACAGCAGGGCACGATGATCGTGACCGGGCATCGCGATACCCACTTTCGTTTTTTGAAGGATGTCCGACTGAACGATCAGTATGATCTGACGGGACCAGAGGGCATCACCCTGCACTACAGAGTCACTGAGCAATGGGTGATGGATTCAAGGCGGGATGTCATTCCTACGAGGCGCGGCAAGGAAGAACTCGTACTCGTGACCTGCTACCCATTCAATGCGATCAGGGCCGGCGGGCCTTTGCGTTACGTGGTGCGGGCCGAACGGATGAACGGAACGGACCGCCCTGAATCAGTCCTTCTCACCCTACCGCCTGTTGATCGGATGGCCCATCGGGGGCCTCAGAGTCATGCCCCTTTTTCATCTGAGTTGAAGAGCGAGTCCCCTGGACTGCGGCTACCAATCGGAGCTGCTGAGCCTCAGCAGCACGCCAGCGTGCAGAGGCCAGCAGTCCCCACAACAGCATGGCCCCCATCACATAGTGAGAGAGAAGCAATCTGGGAACCGGGCCGTCAAGCGAACTATCCTGTTCCGTGAACGTCACTGGTGGTGAGATCAACAGGATGCAGAGGACCATCGCCACGAACCACCCGCCGTGATCTGGGATCGGCAACCGATTGCCCGCGTAGAGTGCCAAGGGCAACAACAAGAGCAGATAGTAGTGCGTCCAGGAGACCGGGCTGATGATCAGCGCCAGGCAAAGCACCATGGACAGCTCCAGATACATCATTTCTCGAAGCTGCCTGCCTGGGTCACGCAGAAACAGGATACTGGAAATTCCGACGAACAATATCGCACAGACCCGGCCGGCCGTCCTGACATCCCATGGCACATCCACCGGCTTCCAATCGTACAACCTGACATCCTCTGGCAGGCGGAGCAAAAGCGCCTCTACAGATTGCACATTGAAAGCCGTGAGGCCCTTATTCGAGAAGGGCATGATAACTTCCCGATACCATTCCACATGGCTAGCCCAACCCGCATACCAGAACGACAAGGCCGTCACCGTCACCAGCGTGGCGCCATAGCCAAACACTGCAGCCCACCGCCGCTTGCCGAAAAAATATACCGCGAACAGTAACAGCGGCAGCTTGATGATCGCCGCCAGCGCGAAGCAGGCCCCTGCGCTTCGGTCCCACGTTTTGTCCAGACAGACCACGCCGACTATCAGCAGCAGTAGCGCGAAGTGAGTCAGGTTCCCCTCTTTAAGACTGTAGAACAGCGGCCCGTTCATCGCGAACAGCAAGAGGATCGCCCATCGCCGCGACCAAGCCCGATCCGTGACGGACCAGAGCAGACACAGGCTCATCACGAGGCTGATCAGAGACAGGCCGATAAAGAGCCATTGCGCATGTCGCAGGGTGAGAAGCGAAAAGGGAGTGAACAGCAATGCGACGATTGGAATATTGACAAAGCCACAGACGGGAGTATCCCAACAGCGCCGAAAGAGGTGCGGGAGGTCCTCTAGGACGGCCCGACCGGCCGGGTAATAGGCGACATTGAAATCAGAAAACAACACCGTCGGCTCGGACACGCTCCACATCCAGATCCCAAGACCGACCAGCGCGGCAGCTAAAAGTGGCTGAAGTGCCCGTCCATTGGAACCCCGTCGGAACGCGAGCCACCAAAGCAGACTCAGGAACAGGACGAAGGCACTGAAAATCACATAACTTCGCATGGGCGTTTGGCTGTATCGGTACATCGGTGTCAAAACCTGACAGGGTGACGCCGAATTGCAGCACGCCTCGAGCCTCCACAATCCCACTTTAGTTCCCACGAAGATCTTCCGATGTCTCACTGAACAATCTCAATCGGCGGACTCCATTCGCCCTCGTCATCACCTGAGCGACTTTGCAATGGCCATACACGGCAATACAGCGACACCACTTCCCTACCCTGATCCGATACATCCTGATGATGCCGTTGACGTGCGGGAATCTCTCGCCCCGGACCACTCACCCCGGACCGCCCATTTGGCGCCGCAGGACTGGATCCTGGCGTGCTTCTTCGCCCTAGTGGCCGGCGTCGCAAGTCTCGTGATTGCCGATACCATCCCCGCTTTTCTGTTGCATTCGATGGATTTCTGGTTCGAGGCCGATACGATCCGTGAAGTCTCCAACATGATCTCCACCACCGACGACCACTCGCGAACCTCCGTGCATCCCCTGTTCTCGATCCTCACCTTCGTCCCCGTCTACCTGGTGAAGCACGCGCTGGCGATCCCCCCACTCCGGGCCGTGCTGTACGTGACCTGCATCATCGGGGGCTTATGGAGCGGGACGCTGTATCTCTTGCTGCGCCTCCTCGGCTGTCGGAAATTGGACGCTTCCATCTTCACCCTGCTCGGACTCTGCAGCGCCTCGGCGATCTTTTGGCTCCCTGTGCCCAACTCGTATACCTGGGGCTCGCTCTCGATCATGCTGGCGCTCGCGCTGCTCCTGTTCGCTGAACAGCGCAAGGTCGGCGCCACCCTCTATGTGGTCGCCAGCGCCTTCACGCTCAGCATCACCGTCACCAACTGGATGGCCGGCCTCTTGGCCATGTTGGCGCGTTGGCCGTTCAGGCAAGCCGTGCAACTCTCCATCAACGCCTTTTGCCTGGTGGTGCTCCTATGGGGAGCGCAAAAATTCATCTTCCCCTCGGCGGAGTTTTTCATCGGCAGCCGCAAGGAGGCCAACTGGATCCATCATCCCCAATCGGGAGACAAGAAGAACATCGCCTCGTCCTTTGCTTTTCACACCCTCATCGCGCCGGCCATACGTTTCATCGATGATGACGGCTACATTCAGTCTGGCGACGATTCCTTTCGCTTGTCGCAGCGCCTGGCCTTTCAATTCTCCTCTCCAGGATCGGCGGGCCCACTGGGACTCGTCGCCGTCTGCCTGTGGTCGGCCCTGCTCATGAACGGACTATGGCGACTGGTGACGCTGGATCGTCAGCTGCGCTTCCGGCTCGTACTGGCAGCCTTATTGGTGTTTGAGCTCTCGTTGCACATGGTCTATGGGGAGGAAACCTTCACCTACGGTCTGAATTTCATCCCCCTTCTCATCGCCCTGGCGGCGTTGGGGGCGCTCAGCCCAGGGCGACCGGTGGTGCTCGTCCTAGCCGGCCTCCTTGCCCTGTGCGCCGGCATCAACAACTGGCAGCAATTCCGACAGGCGGTGGAAGCTGCCACGCACTTCACGCCACAACGCGACGCGATGACGAGCATGATGCAGAAGGATTCGGATCGTCCTTGGCCGAGGTCGGTCGGACATATCCCCTTGGCCGTTCCGGGTGCTTCGGAAGCCGAACATGCCTATCACGAGCCCGGTGGGGACTTCAGTCCACAAGCCCCCAGCTTCGGCATCTCACTCTGGCTCTGCAATACCGACGGACACCCGGTCATGACCAGCCAAACGCTGCCGCTCAGCGACATTCGGCAGACGTTTGAACCGTCTACCCATCCCCATGTCCCGGCCATCGTGACCCGGACGACGCACTATGACGCGACCTGGACGCGACTCGACGCGACGCATTGGGAACTCCGGTTCAAGAACCGCACATCACACATTCCGGCGATCCTCATTCGCAGCGTAGGACCAGCCGGTGGACCGGTCACCGCTCTGAATTGGGACGGCACACAGGTTCTCGTCAATGATCGATGGGCGGTCAGTGTCACGCCTTCTCCCGCCACCGTCAGCTTGGGTGATGAGAATACGCCGGGATGGATGACGGCCCACACAGCAGAGACATCATGGATGGGCAAGTCCGGCTGGGGTTATGCACGCCTGGTCCTGCGTGCGGATGCTGTGAAGGCGGACGAGGAGTATCGACTCGTATTATCTGATTTGCGGATTCCCATTCAAATGCAGCGGTGGTACAGAAATTCGCCGGAGAGGGTCCGTCTTGACCTTCCCGATCAACGCTTTCAGGCGTCCATGAATGCGCAAATCGATCATCTCATGATGAGCCTGATCGGCCGTGAAACCAGACCCGGCGACCCCACCTTTTTCTATCGCGCCTGGCAACGCCAGGGGACCTACATTACGGCGGCCCTCGCCCGCGCCGGCGATCCGCACGTCAGCCGCGTCCTCTCTCAATATCTCGCAACCCATGACTTCGGCGGGGGGGCGGGGCCGGAAGCCGATGCGCCGGGCCTGGCCATCTGGGCCCTCACAGCATCTGCCGCCTATATCGCCGACCATGACCATGATCAGTGGTTGTGGCCTCATATCCTTCGCAAGGCGCAGCGCATCGAGGACATGCTGACGACCCGCACCCCGGTCAAGGAGTCCTTTGTCGTGCCTTCTCCCTACGATATCCAACACGGACAATCGACAAGAATAAGCATACTCGCGCAACCGGCTCGTGACGGACTGATCGTGGGCCGGGTCGGCAACGAATGGCCGTCGCTCTATGTCAATGCCGTCAGTTATCGAGGATTGGTCGCGGCCGCAGAGTTTGCCGCGCGGCTCGGCAAACGTCGTGACGCCGCGCGCTGGCGGGACCACGCGCATGCGATGCAGGAAAGCTGGCAGCGCAGGGTTCTCCACGGTCCCTCCGACACCGCCGTCTCACCCATAAGTCTGCAGTCTACGGCCGGGACCGCTTCCTTCCCGGGTTCGATGCGACAACCTCTGCTCAGCTACAGACCAACACCCGACGACCCGACAGTCGCCGCGCAATTGACCCGCGCACACCGGGCTTTGCGGTTGGGCCGGCCGGATGCAGTCTGGTCCGCGCTTCAGGAAATTTGGAATCGTCAGGCGTCACCCGGGCTTTACACATGGGATGCGCCGAGGCCGTCGATTACGGACGTCGCGGATGGCTGGCAATACATCAGAGGGTGGCACAATCGGGCAGCGGTCTCCCCGGATTATGAAACCGCGGCGTTGCTGTTGATGTTGCAGCAAGACATGCTGGCCTATGTCGATGACACGACGGATGACCCTGCCGTGGTCATCGGCGCCGGAGTTCCCCAAACGTGGCTCGCGCAACCGATGGCGGTCTCTGGGTTGGCGCTCCCAGGCGGTTCGATCGATTGGGAATGGGACGGGCACAAGATGCGCGTGACCGTACGCGGGCCCTCACGGACAATTCGTTTGGGTGCTGCGTTTCCTGACAGTGCTGAGCTCGCTATTACTGCCCAGCCAGTGACCAGCTGACTCAGTTCCACACTCCGCACCCACTTACCGCCCCACTTGCACCGATTCAGCGGCGGCCCGGGCAGGAGCGCTCAGGAAGGGCCACGCCTGCGCCATGCACGCACCCGTGATCGTTAGCGCGAGTCCTGTCGATTCTCGACCGTGATCAGCGTGGAATCGACGATGATCCCGAAGTCGACGGCACCCAGAGAAGTCAAGTTGCTGACTACCCACTGAGCACCATCATGCCGAACGTGAACAGAAGCGCCACGGGAACCGTCAGCGCGGCAATCATCGCCGTCCGGAACTGACCGATAAACACATACAGGATGATGGACACCAATACGATGCCGACGATCAAGATATCGATTACCGTTTCAATCGTTGTACGGATGAGGACCGTCCTGCCATAGAAGGTCTTGATCCCCACGCCTGGTAGAAGTTTACGGGCGTTGAGGTCCAGGATCTTTTCATGAACCTTGTCCAATACCGGCAATGCCTTGGCGCCTCGCTGCAGCCACACCGCGTCTCCCACGACATCATCCCGATCGTCAATGCCGAGCTTGCTCAGCCGCACACGGGACCCGATGCTGGTCCTGCCCAGATTTCGGATAAACACCGGCGTCCCTTCTTTCTGTGTCACGACGGTGTTGGCGATGTCGTCGAGTTTCTTGATCAGCCCCATGCCGCGATTGTTAAAATCTGCGCCCTCATCGTCAGGTAGTTCCCGCCCACATCAGTATTACTTTTGGCGAGTCCGTCCAGGACCTGATCGAGCGTGACGTCTCGATCGGCAGGGTAATAGCCCGCTCCATTTGGTAGACGGAGAGTTTGGAGTAGGAGCCCTTGCATCGGCCTAGTGGTAGCCTGCGAGGCGAGAGGAGAATGGAGCACGAGTGAGGGATGCCCGGCAAGACTTTCACTGAGAGCCGCCCCGACGACCCGGATAACCGTGACATCGTCTCGGATCTCGTCCAAATCCGGCTCGATCGCCTGCTGGTAGTCGGCCGACGGGCCGCCCACCAGGTGTTGCAGATCGAGCAAATCCGCCCACGAAAGGCCGACCACCACGACCCATGCCAGGAGAAGCTCGCAGACCCTGAGCCCTATGCGGGCAGATGAGCGCGAGGTGAGCTGGTCTGCATGATAGGGCCTCCGTACCTGTCCCGCACGACCGGATGAGTTGCAGGTCATCGGCTCTTTTCTCAGGTTGAATCGACGGACTTCTCAGGGTATCCCTGATTCCATGAAGCTGGGTCTTTGTGACATCTTCATGTCCGGTCGAGAGGACCATCAAGAATAAGCGCGCATCGTAGACCCTGTCAGCCAGTTGGCCGGCTCATCGACCGCCGGTGAGAGATGCAGCTGTCCCCGAACCAATCTGTGTTCAGAGAGTTGAAGGGCACACAAAGGAATGGAGCCTCGTGTGATGAGAACCACCTCTCCCCTCCTTGATTCCACCACACGCTTACGGATTCTCGCTCGCCAGCTGCGGGAAGTCCAAGAACCTGAACGTTGTGCGATCGTGCATGATTTGCATGATGAAATTGGCCGGATCCTTCCCGTAATCACTCTGAACCTCCGTGAGCTTGGACAACGGCCAGAGAATCCTGACGGTGGATCACTTGAGAAACAGGTTTCCGATAGTTTTCATATCCTCCATCAAGTGCTCCAATCTACCCGCAGTTTGACGTTGGATCTCAAAGCCCAGAGTGCTTGATGCGCCGAGACGTATCCCTCTTCTCAGATTGTTCGCCGGTAGATGCATGCGCCGGGTAGGCAGCTTCAGTATCCGGCCGATGAGGTCAAGGCGTGATGGTGTCTTCTCTTGCAGGAAATGATTCAGATCCCCCACCATCGCGCTCTCATAATCCGCCCATTCGCGCAGGTGCGCCTTCACCCGTGAAGAGGTAACGATCTGTCTCCTCGACCTACCCTCATCTTCGCATCGGGTACCATTACCATCCTCCTCATCGTTGCCATCGGCATCTGCACTGGAGAGATGACGATACGAGCGGTCCATCTCTTGCGAGACGGCATTCCATTCTCTGAAACCACCGAAGGTAAAATGAGCCCAATTACGTTGGATCATGACCTCGGCTGGCGCGCCACCGAGAATTACCAAGAGCGACTCACAGACACCACTCGTGGTGGAACCAGGTGTCAGGTGCATCGTTCACAGAAACGATACGGATTCCGGCAGTTCGGGAATCTGCAATCGTCGAAGCCCAAACTACTGATGATCGGGGATTACTTCACGCAAGCTACCGCAGTTTCTGACGACCAGACCTATTATGCCTTGGCAGGAAAGATGCTCGGCCTGGAAGTCTTCGCGCACGAGGCCGCCGGGTATGGCACGCTTGAGCGAGGGAAGACTGGGCTCACTCCGGACGAACATTGGAACGAGGGGGGACATCAATTAGCTGCTGGCATGGTCGTGAAGCATATGAAAGAAAGGGATGCGGTCGTAGCCCACTACCCATACTGAGTCCTTCAACGAATCATCCCGCCGTATAGGACGGCTACCCGCCGGCCGGCGCTCGACATGGCCTCCAAATTGGTATCGCATGGCCGACAACACTTCCTCGGCGAAGGTATGGTCTTGGCGAAAACGAAAACCGGGGGTGTACCGCGATGCGGACAGGACCTCTGCAGGAACTCCCGCCTCCACCGCCGCCATCACGGGCCATCGGCCCTCTCCGGAATCCTGAACAGTGCCCGTAAAATTGGACAGATCCGGATTCTCCGCCAGCGCCGTGGCTGTCAGGTCGAGCAGCCAAGACCCCACCACACTGCCCCGGCGCCCACCGCGCCAATGCCGCGTCATCGAAGATGACATCACCACGCTTGAGCTTCACCCGACAGAGCTGGAGGAAGTGTTGCGCCAACAGCGGAATATCCTCGCTGCGATCACGCAAGGGGGGGCAGCGTGATCGGAAACACCATCAGTCGGTAATATAAGTCTGCTCGAAAACGCTTTTGCTCGACGGCTTGCGCAAGGTCCACATTGGTCGCCGCGATGAGCCGCACATCCACGTGGACCGACTTCGCCCCTCCCACTCGATCAACCTGATGGTCCTCCAGTACACGAAGAAGTTTCGCCTGCACGTCTAACGGCATCTCCCCGATCTCATCGAGAAAAAGTGTCCCCTCGTGTGCGAGTTCAAATCTCCCCTGATCCCGTTGAACCGCCCCCCGTAAAGGCTCCTCGCTCGTCCCCCAATAATTCACTCTCTACCAGGCCGCTCGGCAGGGCCGCGCAATTGAGCCACACTAAGGGTTTGTTGCGTCGCAAACTGCCTGCATGAATCGCGCGCGCGACCAAATCCTTTTCCGGTGATCTTCGATGAATACTTGGTGATGTTGGAGATCCGGTCGGACATGCACTTCACGGTGGTCATAGACCCACCCCACGGCACTCCCGGCTCGTGGGATGATGGCGCCACGCTCGAGCACTCGCTTCGGTATGTGGGGCTCCAGTGCGTGGAATCGGAAGCCATCTTCTTCAGGTGCGTAAAGGAGGACGCCAGCCCGTTCCCACGACACGACCTCCTGGATGCACTCGGTGCAGGCCTGCCACAGGCTATCCATCTTGCGCTGCGAGTTCAGCACATTGGAGACATCCAGCAGCGCATGATACCGGCGATGGACCGCCGTCATCACCAGGGTTCCCTAACTTGAGTCATGTTTCTCGACCAGCGGGTCTTCTTGCGCATCAATTGTCCACGTTCCGTGTGATGAACAGAGCAGCTCGGATCTGGCAAAGGCTAGTTGCTTGCCCGTCGCGATCTTTTCGAAATCTATTGCGGCTCTGATGACAGCAAACCACGTCAACGGCTAGCATCCCAGCCGTTGGACTACGCGAACCTTTCTAGCACTGCCGGCGCGCCTCCTTCCCCACTTGAAGAAAGACCTCCTCATGAACAAATATCAGTGAGCGCACTGTGCAGAATCGCTCGTCTTTCGTGAAATACGGGCTCCAGGCCAGGCTCACAGGTCATGACGTCACAGGACGGTCATTCTTTCCCACTGGTTGGCAAACACGAGTATAGGCGCTGGGGACGAAGAGGGACTGAGACCAACTGCCGGCATACTGTTCATAGAAGCCCGATGACAGGCAACCTGAAACGTGGCGTGCATCTTGCGTTGTTTATTGACTGTGCCGCTGACTAGATCGTGATGATTGGACACATGTCATGCCCTGTTAGGAGGTATGGAATGAAGCTCGTCGGTATGTTGCTCATGCTCACACTGCTCCTGCTGCCCGCGCTCAGTCATGCGCGCTGTCGAACCGTGGGTGAAAGCGCCAGTATTGGCACTGAATATGGCACGCTCCCGCTGTACCCCGCGAAACGCATCGTGGAGGCCGGCGAGAAGCGCGAGAGTGTCGCACTGCAGTGGGTCGGGTACGGTATTGGGTTGCCGCTGTTTGTGGTCGCGATGCCATTTGCGATGGTCGGAGCCGGAGTCGGCGCGGCGCTACATCCATGGACAAAATGCAACCAACCTGAAGATGATTGGCTCGGTTTGAAGTGAACCATCCTATCGACTGACGAGTCCAGCCGATGCGTATACCGACTGCCACTCCCTAACCAAACACCACATCAACACACTAGCCGCCCTCTCGACCGATCATCCACTCTTACACGCGGAGTTCGACCGCCTATGAAACGGGCACTCCCCCTATTTTAATTTCTCACCGGTGAGCAATTTTGACCAGTCGTCATCCATCCCCAGCGGTAGGATGCAGTCATATTTTGGTGGGTCACGGCGATGCGACTAACCCTCCTCAATGAAATATGGCCAGACGCCGATGCGGCTAGCGTCCACCACCTTCCCCTAGGACGGAACAGGAGAAATCATGAAGGCATGTACACGTTGCGGCGGATTCCTGATGATCGAGAACTGGTTGAATCTTGTCGGCGATATCAAACAGAAGGACATTCAGGGCACCAGATGCGTGAACTGCGGATCGATCGATGACCCTGTGATCCTCGTCAACCGCCGGCAGCCCCATCAGACTCTCGTCGAAGAAAAAGCGAGGCATCGAGGACGGCCGATGCTCAGCGGGTCTCTCGGTCGTAGATAGGTATTGAGGCACGTGCGCAATCGCCCCGACAAGGCGCTGTTGATGAGATAGCGACAGGAATCAGTCCGTTGACTCGCCCTCCCATGAACCTCCCTGAAAGGACAGCTCTATGTCTTTCCGAATCATCATAAAGGGCCACAGCATCGAATGCGACACATCAGAAGAATTGCAATCGCTGCTCAACCTTCAGAGTCATGAGCGGTCACTAGGGGCGCCACGTACACGTCGCCCTCACTGGTTCACCTCGCGGGGCAAGAGTGAGTTCAAAGGAAACGGGAGGCGCCTCCTCGAAGCGCTCACAAACGTGTACCCGAGGGGAATAACGAGTTCAACGCTTGCGGTGCAACTGGGCCTCGATACCAATGCCCTTCCGGCAAACATCATGGGATTACGCACACGGGCGAAACACGCCGGTCTCAACTTCAATCATCTGATCAAACGAGAAAGCACCGTTGAAAAGGGGATGCCGGTGAGCACCTATCAGATTACAGAAGAAGGAATGAAGACATTACAGAGTCATCTGTAATGGTTGAAGCGCCCCTATTGCTCAGAAGCTTTTGACCCCTCGGCTCCCGGTTGCTTGGGCGCCTGGTTGCAACTGACACGCAGCGATGTAATGCTCGCTTTCTTTGGAACCTTGCCTCCCTGTCGGTCCAGCATCTTTTTCTAGCGCCCTGAGCAATATTGGTCAGACAGCGTTCCTCGTCCAGTCTATGAGTAGAACTCAGAATCTCAACTCTGCGGGGCAGACCATGAATCAGGAGTTTCCGCTCACTGATCGTATTCTCGAGGCGGTGGCCCAGGAACCCGGCTGTCGGATCGAGGAATTGGCATCTTTACTGCCGGACTTGACCTGGTATCAGGTCTTTCGTGAAGTGGATCGCCTGAGCCGCACCGGTCACGTCCGTCTCCTGTTGGATGGTCGAGGTATTTTCACGGTCAGGGGTCCTGAGGAAATACTGGGACAGCAGGCGTTGCCATACTGATCGAGCTGCGCGTATCGCAGGACAAACCTCATGAAGTGGACAATTTATATCAGTGGTCTAGGCAGGTGACTTCCAATCAATGCTGGCGGGACATCTCTGCGGCTATGGCGCGGTTGAGGCGGCCCATTTGATCCACACACCGTGTCACACATCAGCCAACCGGCCTGGGGATTGTTCGCATGGGATTTTCGAGGACAGAGGGCAATACGGCAGCGGCCGTGACCAGGTCCGACTTGCTGGTTACCCAATTAGAAGCATACTTCACGCGCCGTCACATACGTAAGAACATCTTTTTGCATTGCAACGACTTCCGTTGGAATTTCTCATGGGTTTGCGCCCCTCTCCTTTTAGCCACCACCTCCCAACTCAATGGCAGCCCGGATCTCGGCCAAGGCGCGCAACTTCTGTGTCATGTCTATGCCCTGAGATTCCGCGAGATCTTGCGCACAGAACTGCAGTAGGGGCACCAACACCCGACACTCATCGCGCAAATGCTTATCGAAGGTGAAGCGGCGCAGGGTGGGATCAACCTGCTTCAAAGCTTCGCGTTCGTATAGAGGAAGCGAGGAATCGAGCTGCCGCAACTTCTCAACTTCCTGCTCTAACGATACCCCAAGTTGTCTCATCAGCGCCAACAGGGCGTCCAACCGTAAGCGGCCTTCGGTCCATTGCGTGGCGATGTGACTATCGAGGGACCCACCAGCCGAGCGAGTCCTCGCGGCCGATCTTCCTTTGCGGGTGCCCGGCCTGTTTTCCAACCAGGCACGAATGATGAAGAATGCGAAATAGATCGCGCCACCACCAGCGGCAGCGCCTAAAAGAAAAGTCAGAAATGACGCTGTCATGAGATCGCGCAAAATGCTTACTAGGCCCTTCACATTTAACTATCGGCTTGGCTGTATTTGCCCCTGCTCTCCATGCTAGCCCTTCGGACAGACGCCAGACTGTTCACAATTGCTCAGGCATGCTGACTTGGATGCAAAATCCATTACACGCAGCTCTTCGACCAGAGAGGCTAGTCGTGCAACCAGCACATTGATAGAACGGTGCACCTATCATGGACCGTTGTACTCAATACCGCGACTCCGACACTTATGCATACAGACACGAACCCGTGATTGCGTGGGGCAGATCATTACGACCAGCGCCTCCTGGGTCATCTCGGAATGGCCGTCTCCGGCTTTCTATCCTTTCCGAAATGCGCCAACAGGCAACAGGTGCGCGAGCCGCTTCTCGCTGGAATTGAAGAGTTGGCCTACTCAATGCTCTTCGATGCGCATGTCGTGTAACAGCAGCCAGGACAGAGACTGTTCGGAGAACCTAGATTCTTCGTGGGGCAGACAGATCAGGGCTCAATTTCATGGGAGGACTATACGAGGGGCTTATTCAGTGATGAGCAATTTTGACCAGTTTCCTCTTAGCTAGGGCATTATCATGAAGGATGGGGTCATTCCCTGTGATTCTCACGAGGAATGAATCCGAACGCATACAAAAGAGGAGAAGTCATGATACAGACGAATTTTTGGAGACTGACAGTACTTGCGCTGTGGGCTGGTCCGGCGCTCTCCGTTGCCCATGCCGGACCTGAGGCAACCGGGGCTGCCCACCAGCTCATTGCAGGAGACCGAATCGTACTTGGCGTCGTCGAGGAAGTGAGGAGCGATCAAGCCCGCATCGGAACCGATGAGGGACAGCCTCGCTTCATCCCGATCAACGTGCGAAAACAGAAGGGCTTGCCCGACCTCAAAAAAGGCGATCTCGTCGAGATGACGCTGAACGACCAGAATTTGCTGGTCGATGTGCACATGCCGGGGGAATCCAACCATCATCGCATCGTGACAGGACAACTCGCCGGCCCGCTGGAGACCGGCCATGACAAGGCGGTGATTCGGACTACGGATGGGAAGGAAGCGTCGCACATGGTCCGTCCCGTCGCACAAAGCAAGGTGGCCTCCATTCCTGTGGGCGCGGACGTCATTTTTCTCATCGATGAACTGGACAAGATTGTGGACGTGACGTTTGGCAGCAAGGAAGCCGTTCAACGAGCCACGGATCTTTCGCAGAAGATGAGCCCCCCGAAGGGAAACCTCTCGCAAATCGTCGGGGTGATTTCCACGGCGTTGAAGAACAATACGATTGTCATTCGAACCGAGAACGGCAAAGAGCACTCGTACGAGGTGCGACCGTTGATACAGCCGAGGCTCGGGACCCTCGTGAAGGGCGATGCCGCAACGCTGCTGGTCGACGAGGAGAACAAAGTGACGGATGTGGCATTCGTGCCGAATAGACCACAGTAGTCAGGCTCGGATGTGAGCCGCTGGCATGGTGTGTATTGACAGGCCTGCGGGGAGGCGGGATGGCCAGCCGAACCGTAGGCCTTCTGCTGCTATGCAGCCTTCAGCTTCTGCGCGCAATGGCTTATCGTTTATGAATGCAGGTGTGGCGGCTCTGAGCCACGACCCAACAACCATGCCTTAGAGTTTCCTTTTCCCATACCAGACCGCGACCGAGCCCGGCAGCCGTGGTCGGCCCTCAGTTGATGGGAGATGATTCTTACGATTGGCTTCAATTCCTGGATCCGTCGCCTCGCCACACAGAAGACAGCGCCATCCTTTAACGGTACCGGAGCATGCCAAGTCTCCCATCCAGACTGTCACCATCAACCCATCGCAACGCGAACAATGCATCCCGTCCCCCTTCGAACCAATCCGATCACACTGCCGCCATGGCCGGTGCCGACGATGTCACATTCGATCCGAACGATCATGTCGAGGAAACACTCTGATCTAACCGCTGAGCCATCACTACGCAGCCGATGCGCACTGAGGTTTGACCTACATGGGATCTCCCGCAAGTTCTGGCAGGTTTTCCACATGCGCACGGAGAGTAGCACTTGCTCCATGGATTTGGGTCTCTAGCCACATCTTCATGAGGCGGTAGTGCACGCTATGGGGTTCTATTATTTACCGGCGAATACTTCGCGCTCCCGGCATGGCTTCAAAAGGCTTCCGTTCGCTTTCATCCCGCCCACAGCTCTGTTCAGCGATCATACGTTGGCCGATACTGGCATCTTTGGGTATCCTGGCCATACAAGCCGACAAGCTGTCTTCCACCGCCCCCGCTGCCATTCTCGACTCGGTAGCCGCTGCGGCGTCAACTGCTCCTTTTCCCGGTGGTGAGTCTTCTGCCTCTGCCAGCAACGGCGCCAGTGACAGCGCACACAGAATGGGCAACGCACTGAGCATCCGCATCGGATAGAGATTCTTCTTCATGGCGTACTCCTCTCAATGAGAATAGAAGATTGAGACACATTCCTATGCACCGTTTCCGATGACACCCTGGTTTGATAGGCTTCAGTATCCTCCGAAGAAACGCTCCAGTCTGATCAAAACAGCACAGTCACGACGAACCTCTACTCATGCTCCCTGCTATTCGCCATACCTGCGGGAGCTGGGCTGCCAGGAAACCTGACAGGACTCCACCAAGAATTCCCAGCAGAGGCGGGACCCAATTGATGGAGGATCTCAACGCTGAGCGGAGCATTACGACGCGCATGCCGAACACAGGAGCAATCCATCTTCGTGACTGGATTCGTAAACAATGTCCCCGGAAACCCGTGATGCCATCGTTTAGGCGAACGGACGGCACCTGCTTCAACGCTCGGATTGGAACAACTCGCTACTGCATCATGCTCAGCTCAGGTTCTCTTATCCGAGGCACGCTATCTTCAGAAACGACCTCACAGGTGAAGCCATTCTCGATACAGGGTCTGCTGTGGACAGCAGCGACATCAGGAGTAGTCACCTCCTGCGAAGGTCCGCCGATCCGACAGCATCAAGTCACGCAGATGGGCAGCCATCGTGATGATCAACGTGGCCCCACCGAGATAGCTCACAGCGCTCTTGAAGAGATGGTTTGAGACCCTGATAACAAGTGCAGTAGTCTTTGTCGTCATATAATCCCTTCCCGTCATTCCGCGCAACGACCCGGCTCAGGCCGCAACCCGCGTGTCTTGCTCAAGCAGCGCTTCACACTAGGCCTTATCCGCACCATTGGTCGCCCATACGGCAGTACCCCACATAAATGCCAGCAATCCTAAAAGCGTCCAAATCTGATATATGATGCGCCTCCTGGTTATATGAGTTTCTCGGTCAACACAAAACCGAGAATGGAATATTGAGCACCGTAGACCGATCCTACGGGTCCTGCTTCCGGAGAGCGATGCGACGGCGACGAAGCGGCGAAGGATTTGAACTCGACACGCAGGAGAGCGATGCAGCGTGCGAGAGAGGAGTTCGCATGGGCTCAATACGTCATGTATTTACCCTATAGTGGTAAGGAAGTGGAGTCAATGCGCGTGACACCCGAACCCTCCCTAACCACTCGATTGTATACAGCAATAATTATTCTCATAGAATACCCACGCCAGCTGACATATCCAGAGGCATTCCAACATCTATTTCGTGGGCTGTCATGGCGTGAGGAGAATCGCCTGTCCCTTGCCCGTCACATACACGTGACGTGATATCCAGCCTTGAGTGCCCTGCACCGTATAAGTTTCCCCTCACTTTTCAGGAAATCCCCTGCACAGTCATCGGAGGAAGGCGCTATACCGCTTGCTTCTCATGCTACCCCGTTCATGTCCGCACAGTCTGATCAATATTGCTCAGAGGCCTCAGCATTGAGTGTTCGAGGTTCGCGTCTGACAGAACTGTCCTGCACTCTCGGCTGTATTCCTACGTAATCCCAGGGCGCGTCATCGGTTCATGGGCGATCAGTGGCCTTCCGCATGACTTCCGCCTCTAGCACCGGTAGCAGCCGCGAAACATAGCTTGTCCCTTATACCGATCCTCGGATTGATAGCGGCTAGTCGTGCAGGACAATGTTCAGGAGGGAACTGTGCACGTGTAATTTTCCATTGTATTTAATGAATCCCATGTTCCGAAACTTGGTCATGAAGAAACTGACCCGTGACCGCGTGGTGCCGATCATCTTGGCCAACGTTTCCTGACTGATCTTCGGAATGACCGTCTCCGGCTTACCATCCTTCCCGAAATGCGCCAACAAGAGCAACACGCGCGCAAGCCGCTTCTCGCTGGAATTAAAGAGTTGATCCACCAAATCTTCCTCGATACGCATGTTGTGTGAGAGCAGGTAGGACATAAACAGCTCGGAGAACGCGGGCTGCTTATGAAGCACAAGGATCATGGCTTCTTTGTCGATACGCGTAAGGGTGGTTATCTCCTCAGCGGTCGCGGTCACCGTACGAACCAACTGCCCGACAAGGCAGGATTCACCAAAGAAGGCTCCTGGTTCCAACATCGCAAGGACTGCTTCCTTGCCCTGCCGAGAGACGACGCTGAGCTTGACCTTGCCGGCCTGGATGAAGAACACCGCATTCGCCACATCCCCTTGGGAAAAAATCATGTGGTTCTTCGGAGAGGTGAGACTCGTTTTGCCGGTCCCAACTTTGGCCAGAAAGGTCCTAGGATTAAAGGGCGGGGTGCGTTTGGCTGCCATTCGGGTACCTTGCCTCTTGTGTAAGTCACGGTGCCCGCTGTGAGTACGTCTGCGTTTGCAACGATGGCATACACACCACGCGCCCGGCATACTGGGACGCGTCTCCAGCATCGAACCAGCACGCCATACAGGCCCAATCCAAGTGCAGAAACTTCCCCTCTGCCGCAAAAGCTACTTCGCCTGACTTATGTGCTTCATCGATTGAACATGGCTCTTGTCCGTCACCTGAGCCTCCACCTTATCCCCAGTTTTGAAGGTACCGTCCAACTTCGTGGTTTTGTCGACATGCAGTCGAACTTCGTGGCCGGCGGTGTCGTGTACCGTGTAAAACTCCCCCTCCATTTTCAGCAGGTCTCCTTTGACCGTCTGAGGACCAAGCGCGGCCATCCCGCCGCCAGGTTCATTGATGCGCTTCATCGACAGCGCGTGGCCCTTATCCGTCACTTGGGCTTCCACTTTATCCCCCGTCTTGAAGGTGCCGTCCAGCTTCGTGGTCTTGTCGACATGTAGCCGAACTTCGTGGCCGGCGGTGTCGTGTACCGTGTAAAACTCCCCCTCCGTTTTCAGCAGGTCCCCCTTCACCGTCTGAGAGGCCGGCACGGCCGTTTCACTAGCCGCATGCGCCACGGTTATCATTCCACAGCTCAAGATCACGACGAACAAGATCTGTCCCATCAAACTCTTCATGGCAAAATCTCCTGACAACTGGTTGTATGACTGTTTCTGCTCCGAGGTAGTCGCTCCTCTCTGAAATGGTACATATATTCCCACGCCCATTCTTATTTTCATTCTCGCATTCAAAGAGATTGTCGGCTGATCACAATTGGTCAGGCCGACATCATCTAGAGGCAGGGAACAGAAGGGCTCCCATTCGCTATCTCATAGAAGCTAGAAGTCATACGAGATTGTTGTCTCCTCTAGCGGATACGAAGCCACCTAGGCAACTCGAAGCGAAGATCGCTGCAACACGTGACCGCGAAGATACCGCTCAAAGTCGAGACACTCTTGTCGTTCAGGGACGAGCGTGACAGTACCGGATCGGATTCCTGACAACAGCGCCCATCCGGCCACCAACTTCGCAAGGTCATCGAAACAGAGCGCGTACGCTTGATAGGCCGCGAGGGCACGTGGCGTCAGTACAACCGTGATGGTCGAGAGAGAGGGGCCATAAGCCACGACGTACTGATGCGCCGCGCAAAACAACACCTGCACGTCACCACTCGGAACCATGCCCATATGGCGACAGGTGAGACAGTACACATGATGGAGTCCGCTGAGGGGGTCGTGGCCACCATCGGAACGGCCTGTATCCCGCGTCATCTCTCGGCTGCAGCTTTCTATGGGACAGGTCATACGAGGCGTCGTCCGAATGTTGTCGCCAAAAAGCACGCGCTCCTGGTGTTCCTCTCTATCGGTCATACAGTTCGATGCAGTATTCACATGTGCCTTCCGATGCTGGAAACGCCCGCCCTTGAAGAGGACAGCCACATTCGCCATAGCGTTGAGAGCGTGTGTGTCAGCCCTATGGGATCCGCAATTCGCCAACGCAAGACGGAAGAAACGGAAGAGGATATCTTCAACGGGCCAAGCAGGCAGGCCAACTTTCCCATATGCTTTCGTTCGTCAATCATGATGTGTTCAAGTAATCGCCTCGTCTTAGGGTCGTCGTTGCCGATATACAGGATCATGTCTCGATAGCTCTCCATGACGAGACGTTCAGCCATGAGGTCTTCAGCCATCAGGTCCGGAAGCGAATGCCCCTCCACATATTCATTGGGACAACAGCTAAGCAGTCCCTCTGGAGTCACATTCGGCTCTCCGCCGAGTTGGACAATCCGGTGCATCAACCGGTCGGCGTGAACTTGCTCGGCCTGAGCATGCTTGATAAGTGTCGTTGTGATGCTTGCGGAACGGATGCCTTCGGTCATGACGACGTGGCGCTGATAGCGAAGCACACACATCATTTCCACTGCGAGCGCTGCATTCAGCAACTGGATCACAATGGCGGGGTCCGCATTGAACCCTGACGTCGTCGCACTCTCCTCAAGATATTGCCTGACATGAAGTCGAGCGGTGCGAATATCAGTCATGAACGGGCTCTGCCTCATTGTCCCCCTCTACCCTACCGGCTTCACGTTCTGGATCTTGGTGATCGGCTCTCAGCCCGCTCTGGCTCGTGACACAACCGCTAAAGCCGACCGGTCAGGACCAGTATGACAATGATCAGAAGGATGAGACCGAATCCGCCGCTCGGGTAATATCCCCAGTTAACGCTGTGCGGCCACGTGGGCAATACGCTTAAGAGCACCAGAATCAGCACCACGATCAAAATGGTGTTTGTACTCATTTCGATTCCTCTGCTTTACATTGACCTGAGTCCATCATTCTCCCATTCGCCCGCTCGTGAGTGGATGGGACGGTACTTCCCGTTGAAGTCCGACGAGCAACTCACTTGGCGTGGTCCGCGCAGAAGGAACGACGGTAGCGTACTGGTTCTGGGCGGCGAGCCCCCATGCATGCTGATAATCTGGCGCGACGCCCAACAGCACACTGAGAGATGCGAGATATTCGCCGTGGCCTCTGGCCATATCCTGTTGCAGATTCTCAATCACGATGGCCGTATATAAATTGACCTTCTGACTTTTTTCGACAAGCCCGTCACCGGTAAACAACTCCACCGGACTTGTGCTGGAGGTAAATTTCACCATCGTATCGGCCGTCGCTTTCGACGTATTGCAGGCCGAGGTCGTAAGCCCGGCAGGCCACCACCAATCCATATCCGACGCATCTAAATGGCGTATTCATATGCCGCCCCCCCCTGTCATTCGTTCAGATGCGTTGTTTGTGCGCCTAGGTTGCGGTCTGCAGTTCGGGGACTACAGAGATATCGGCAGAGGTTGTGAGCACCGCCCCTTCTTGCAATTCTGTCGTACTCATCTCCAGCCCGTGCTCACCCCTTGCATGTGTGCAGTTCCCACACATATGCGGTCCCAATATTTTTGAGGTCGCGCATACCTCCAAATTCGCCGAGCCACATGCGCAGCAGAGGGCGAAATCCATGCAGGGAGGCCGCGCAGACGCCCGGGCAATCCGGCACGTCATAGTCGTATCTCCTCATTGGATCAACAGACGCTGAAGCCCAGCCGACAGATCCGTTTCGGCACACAGGGAAGCGGCTGACGGATCTATGACAAGCTTCATGTTACGCCGCCGGCGCCAAGGAGACTGGTCAAAATTGCTCAGTTATAAAAATATCAATAAGGCACGGCTGGAGTCTGTTGGCTAGACGTCTGCAGTAGGTACCGCAGTCAAACGGGCAGGGATGAGCAGGCTGCGGAAAAACTCGATTATTGAGTAATGCGCCGCGATCAGCTTACGTGCGCTGTCGGCGAGAATAGCCCGGAGGATGTGCAAAGAGGCCGTCGACCAAGGCCGCAGCGAGGTCCACGGCGCGACGAATAAGGAGCGCCAGGTCTGGACGCCGGCGAGTCGGTGAGCCGGCGGTGGCTTAGAGGCGAATCGCACTCTCTGTCGTGCATTGAGCGTCTGAGGTTCACGACGCGCTGAATATAGCGTGTCACGTTTTCGAACGCCGCCGAGATAGTGAGGCGGCGGTGTCTTGCGAGAAGGCCGCTGGCAGATTTTTTTTCGCAGCCTGCTAGTCGTGCAGCACGACATTCAGGAGGGAGCTGTGCACGTGTAATGTGCCGTTGTACTGAATGAATCCCAATTTTCGGAACTTATTCATGAAGAAACTGACTCGTGACCGCGTGGTGCCGATCATCTCGGCCAGCGTTTCCTGGCTGATCTTCGGCACGACAGACTCCGGCTTACCCTCCTTCCCAAAATGCGCCAGCAGCAGCAATACCCGCGCGAGGCGCTTCTCGCTGGAATTGAAGAGTTGATCCACCAAATCCTCTTCGATGCGCATGTTGTGTGAGAGCAAATAGGACATAAACAGTTCGGAGAATTTGGGATCTTCGTGAAGTACGCGGATCATAGCCGTTTTTTCAATACGCACGAGTGTAGACTCGTCCAGAGCGGTCGCGGTCGCCATGCGAACAACCTGTCCGGCGAGGCAGGATTCCCCAAAAAACGCACCCGAGTCCAGCAGCGCAAGAACGGCTTCTTTCCCCTGCTGGGAGACCACGCTGAGCTTGACCTGGCCGGCCTGGATGAAGAATACGGCATCTGCCGCATCGCCTTGGGAAAAAATCGTGTGGTTCTTTGCGGACGTGAGGGTCGTTTTGCCGTTCCCAACTTTGTCCAGGAAGGCCTTGGGATTAAACCGCGTGGTTCGTTTGGCTGCCATAGAAAGGACTCTCCAATAGGAATGCTGTGCAGGATGGGCATGATGGTGACACAGAGAAGACAGCGATTCAAGCGTGAGCCACTTCTTGCCCGCCCCCTGGAAATACTTCAATGCAATGCCAACTCTGACCGCCACACGGCCATTTCTCAAGCTACCGGCGGCTTCCACAGCACGTTCGTGATGTTGGACGAGCATTGGAGCATGCCCTGGTGAGCGGAGGAGAGCCTCGTTGCGGTGCGATTGTCGCAACCTCTCTGCCCCAGATCACAACCCAGATGCAAACCGAGTTATGGCTAGGCATACTGAGACGTTCCACGTTCTTCCACCTTGCGGAGATTGCACGGTCACCAATGCTCGACAGACTGAAACAAGCGGGAGTCGCGGCGTCTCAATTTATCCATCACCATTTGCTCTGGTGCTTGATCAGTGCCTATGCCGCAGCCGCCGTCTTCCCCACGCCCGGATTGTGGATCAGAAATCTACGCGTGGACAACGTCCCCATCTTGCACCTGAACGTCCACCTCTCACTGCTTCTGTTCCTCCTCGCTATGCTCATGTTTAATGCCGGCTTGGGCGTGAAGACTGCGCACCTCACCTCTCTGCGACACAAGATTCCGGTGTTGTTTGCCGGACTCACGGCTAATCTGATCCTCCCCATGGCGTACATTTTCCTGGTTACGCTCGTGATGCGGCTCTGGTATGAGCCGGACGAAGCACAACATATTCTCGTCGGCCTTGCCTTGGTTGCAGCCATGCCCATCGCCGGGGCGTCCACTGCATGGGCGCAAAACTCCAATGGCAATTTGGCCTTGAGCTTGGGCTTGGTCCTGTCGTCAACCGTCCCTCAGTCCGATCATCACGCCGTTCGCGCTGCACGTGTTTGGAGAGATGGCGTCGCAAGAATATGAGCGGGTATTGGACGAGCTTGCCGCATATGGGTCAGGTGCATTCTTGGGCCTCTGGGTTGTCCTGCCCTCGATGGTAGGCCTGGCGCTCCGATTGGCGCTTTCCGAAGGGCGGCTCAACCACATGATGCCGCTGATCAAACTGGCCAATTCCATCGTATTACTATTGCTGAATTACTCGAATGCCTCCGTTTCGCTCCCCCAGGCGGTGGCCGATCGTGACTGGGATTTTCTGGCTGTCACCATAGGGGTGACGGCGGGTCTGTGCGTCATGGCCTTTGCCTCCGGCTATGGACTGAGCCGCCTGTTCCGGCTCGATCAGGCTGAACGGATCTCGCTCATGTATGGGCTGGGGATGAATAACAACGGGACCGGGCTGGTCCTGGCCTCTCTTGTGCTTACCTCCTACCCCCGCGTCATGGTCCCCATCATCTTTTACAATTTGGTTCAGCATTTGGTAGCCGGCACCCTTCATGCCATGACGGGCCGACAGGTAACCGACCCCAGGGATGGAAAAAGATAGGCGTGCGAGGCCGGAGTGACAGGACAGTGCCTTCTCCGACGGAACGATACCGGCACTCTGATGGCGGCTCAGATCGTGGATCTCCACTTCCACGATCTGAGAGTACTCCTTCGACGCCGTTGGTCCTAGGACGAGCGGGTTTGTACAAAGTCCACCACTGCCTGAGCACCCATCGCTGAATATGACCCAGCGCGATGCTCATCGTGCACCGGCGATTTTGTGGGACTGGGTGGAGGTCTTGGACCGAAGAAGAACCTGCTTGTGACTGGACATCGCCCGCTCCTTCGTGGTCGGAGGTGGTCTTGTGAACGGTCGCAACGGTCCTCTTTGCTTCAATCAATGCCCTTGCTCCCCGGCGGAAGGTGACCGTCATCCTGTTCGCTTCTCATCACGTTCTGTCCGTTGATGGTCGGTAATGAGCGGACTGCTTCCCTCGCGTGTTAAATACGCCCATACCCACTGCCTCATCACCGCTAAACGGTTGCGAAAACCGATAAGCAGAAAAACGTGGATCACCGACCACAGAAGCCACGCAATCACACCAGAAACTTTCAAGTTTCCTATTTCCGCCACCGCGCGATGGTGTCCGATGGTCGCCATACTGCCCCGGTCACGATATCTGAACGGAAGACGGGGCGCGCCGCGTATGTCGCGTAGGATATTCACCGCCGCGGCTTGTCCCTGCTGTATCGCCGCGGCAGCCAGACCAGGCACCTGTCGTCCGTTGACATCGATCAACGCCGACATATCGCCGATCACAAAGATGTCGCGATGTCCGGGGACGCTCAAGTCCTGTTCGATGAACACTCGACCGGTGCGATCGGTCGCTGCGCCGAGTGCTTTGCCCAGCGGCGAGGGGGCGACTCCTGTGGCCCAGAGCGTAACGTGCGTCGCGATCCATTCGTCTCGAACTTTGATCCGCCCCGGCTCAACCTCCGTCACCATACTCTCGGTGCAGACTTCGACACCCAACTGCTGCAATTGCTCTGTGGCGCTCCGTGACGTGGCTTCCGAATACGTACCCAAGACGCGCGGGGACCCTTCATACAGCCGGACGCGCGCCTGTGTCGTGTCGATCGCTTTGAAATCTTTTGCCAGGGCCCGCCGCGAGAGGTCCGCAATCGCTCCCGCCAATTCCACGCCCGTCGGGCCACCGCCGATGACGGCGAAGCTCAGGGGAGCTTGTCTGCCGGTGAAATGCGCCTCGCGTTCTGCCGTTTCGAACGCCAGCAGCAACCGGCTTCGGATTTCCACCGCATCCTCGATCGTCTTGAGCCCCGGCGCGTCTCTCTCCCATTCGTCATGACCGAAATACGCGTGGCGCGCTCCGGCAGCCACAACCAGGTAATCGTATTCGAGCGCCGTTCCGTCGCTGAGTGTCACCTGTCGGGCGGCGATATCGAATCCGGTCACCTCGCCAAGAATGATCTGAACGTTGCGCGATGTGCGCAAGATATGACGGAGCGAGGAAGCGATCTCAGCGGGCGAGAGGAGGGCCAACGCCACTTGGTACAACAACGGCTGGAACGTGTGATGATTCTTGCGGTCAATCAGCGTGACGTCCGCCGTTTCGTTCGACAAGGCCTTCGCGGCATGAAGACCGCCGAACCCGCCGCCCACGATGACGACTTTCGGACATTGAGGTCTTTCGCTCATAGAAACACTATGAGAGCGCTATTCCGTGATGCAGCTCTGTCCACTAATCCGTCCAGAGCGACCGATAGGACATGCATGGCCGTTTTGGTCTCCGATCGTGGGGGAAGAGACAGTCCCACTCTGCTCCTTTGAGGCTACGCACATGGAGTGCCGTTGGCCCGCGAAACCAGCCCCCCTCAGTAACCAACTGTAAAACGCTGCCCTGTATGTTTGGGCTGTTCAACCTCGTCGATCATGGCCATCGGATAGTCCTGCGTCGAGATGCGACTCTGCCCGTTTGCGTCCCTCACCATCTGATCTCGACCGAGCCGAAAAAGCGAGTCGTTTCTCATGCTGTGGCCTACTGGGTGACCGTTGCCTGCAAACCAAGGAAGAACTCGGACGCGCGCGATTCAAGACTCAGTAAGCTAATACCGTGGAAGACGCTTTATAGTTCACCGTCAGGGCAACGTCAATTGCCGACACGACGCAGTGGACGCAGGGGAATGAGGGACGTTTACTCCCGGTCATCGAGCAGGGCACGCGCCAGGGATCAATCGCGGCCAAGACCGGGGAAATCGTCGGGCAATGGCGCACGAGAGATGACTCGACGGCGCAGGCCTGCTTGTCCAAGCAGGTACGCGCTGACCGGTGCGGTCACAAAGAGAAACAGTGCGATGAGAAGTGCCCGGAGGCTAAAGTCACGACCGGCAGCATGAACGATGGCGGCCAGCAGCATGCCGCCGACGCCCAGCGTCGTGGCCTTCGTCGGGCCATGCAGTCGCATGAAGAAATCCGGCAGGCGAACGAGCCCGATTGTGCCGACGAGAAGGAAACAACTGCCGACCAGCAGCAGCACGGACACGACGATGTCGATCATAGGGTCACTCTCCAATGTTTCCGCGGGCAAGATGACGCGCCAACGCCGCGGTCGCCACGAACCCAATCATCGCAATCAGAAGCGCCGCCTCGAAAAACAGGGACGTGGATTGGTGAATGTCCAGGACGATCAGCAACGCGACGGTGTTGATATAGAGCGTATCAAATGCCAGGACGCGATCAACCGGGTCAGGACCGCGCAGCAGACGTAGGGTACAGAATATGATTGCAAGGGCGAGGGAAGCGAAAGCGGTATAGAGCGCGGCGGTCAGCATTCCAACATCTCCATGATGGGACGTTCGTAGCGATCCTTGATCCTCGCGACGAAATGCTTCTCGTCTTCCAGGTGGAGCACGTGCAGAAGCAGGGTGCGGGAATCCGGCGAAAACGCGATGGACACCGACCCGGGAACGATGGACACGATGCCGGCAAACAGCGCAATCGCATGGGGGTGAGTAACGGCAAGCGGCACATGTACGAAGCCAGGCCGCAGGAGCGGGACCGGCCCGAGCACCAACCGCGCAACCGCAATGTTCGCCAGCACGATATCCCACATGACTATTCCCGCGAGGCGCAAGGCCGTTCCTGTCGAGCGAATTCCCGGCAGTTGGCCTAAAAACGGCGCCGTGATGTGCGGGATGGCAAGCGCAAGAACGGTCGCCAGGGCGGCTTGAGCCGATGACATCTCCGTGAGGACAAGCCAACAGCCCGCAAGCGCCAGCGACAGCACCGGAAATGGAAGCGCCTTCTTCACCGCGGACCACCCCCCTGCGGTCGGACGAGACCATCCCGCTGAGATCCGAGCACTGCCTCGATGTAGGACGCCGGCGAGAGCAACTGCGCGGCCGTTTCATCGGTGTAGCGGGTGATGGGAGCCGCGAACAGGACCAGGAGCAGGCTGCAGGCGCCGAGCGCCGCCAGGGCCGTCCATTCGCCGGCGCGCGGGGCAGGAGCCGGCGTGGACGGAAGAGGATCGGTCACATTCCAGAGTACGATGCTGCCGGCGCGCGCGCAGCCGACCAGCATGAGCATACTTGTCATCACGATGACCGTCCAGATCGGAACGACGGCCATCGCGTCCTTCGCGCTTTGCAGCACCATGAACTTTCCGAGAAATCCCGATAACGGCGGGACTCCGGCTACCGTGGCGCCCGCAAAGAGGAACGCGAGGCCCAGTGCGGTTGCGCCGCGTATCTGTGGCCCCGGATGGATCAGATCGCTCATGTCGCCTCGGCTGCGACCGAGCAGGTCGCCGAGGAGGAAGAGCATAGCAATGACGATGGTCGAGTGCGCCAGATAATAGAGCCCGGCAGAGAAGGCCGCCGCGCCGCCGACCGCCACGGCGGTAAGGATCGTGCCGGCCGACGCGATCGTCAAATACGCCGTCATGGTCGCGAGGCGTCCGGCGCCGAGCGCGCCCAGCGCGCCAAGCCCAATGGTAATGAGAGCGCATGGCAGGAGCCAAGGCGATGTCAACTCCATCACGACAGCAGCCTCCGCGCCATAGATGAGCGTGGTGATTCGAATGATCGCGTAGACACCGACCTTGGTCATAATCGAAAACAGGGCGGCGACCGGAGCCGGCGCATTCGAATAGACCGCAGGCAGCCAAAAGTAGAGAGGAAAGAGCGCGGCCTTGATCGAAAACACTCCGAGCAGCAAGAGACCTGCCGCTCGCACCAGCGCGACGTCCTCCGTCCGCACCAATGCCACGCGCTCGGCCAGGTGCGCCATGTTGAGCGTCCCGGTGACACCATACAACAGGCTGACGGCGATGAGAAAGACACTGGAGGCGGCGATGTTGATTGCGGCATAGTGCAGCGTGGCGCGCAGCCGCTCGACAATCAGGCCCTGCAACGCGAGGCAATACGATGCAATTAGCAGAATTTCGAAGAAGACGAACAGATTGAAAAGGTCTCCCGCGAGGAACGCCCCGTTCAACCCCATCAGCTGAAACAGAAAGAGCGGGTAGAAGTACTGTCCGCGCGCATCCCAACCTTGTACCGCATAGAGCAGCACCGCAAGGGCAAGCACCGCCGTCAGCAGAAGCATCAAGGCGGAGAAACGGTCGGCAACCAACACGATTCCAAACGGCGCCGGCCAATTGCCGATTTGGTAGACGAGCGGCGTACCGGATTGGACTTGCACCAAGAGGGCAAACGCTGCTGCAAAAAGACCCACCGTGGCCAGCGCGCTGAGCGCGCGCGCTATGGCCATCGGCGCGCGTTGCATGACGAGGAGCAGCGCAGCCATGAACGCAGGTAGGACAATCGGTACCACCAGCAGGTGGTTCATGGCTCACCCACCGGCCTGGAAACCGCCGGCTCAGCGCCGTCCACATGATCACTCCCCGTCTGATGCCAGGTGCGCACCGCGAGCGCCATGAGAAAACCGGTCATGCCGAAACTGATGACGATGGCCGTCAGCACCAGCGCCTGCGGTATGGGGTCGGCGTATCCGGTCGCTTCCGGTGAGAGGATGGGAGGGGCGGCAGTGGTCAGCCTTCCCATGGCCAAGATGAACAAGTTGACAGCATAGGAGACTAGCGACAGGCCAAGCACTACCGGGAACGTGCGCCCGCGCAGCACAAGGTACAGGCCGCAGGCGGTGACGATCCCAAGCCCGATGGCGATTAGCAGCTCCATCACACGACCTCGCCGGTTGAGGGAAGCTTGCGCCGGGCCTGCCCAAGGGCAGTCAATGTCAGTAGGGTCGTCCCGAGCACCGCCATGAATACGCCGAGGTCGAACGCCGTGGCGCTGGCAAGCGGAATGTCACCCAACAACGGGACATGCGGATGGCCGACTGCGCTGGTGAGAAACGGCGCGCCCGCAAGCAGGCCGGCGAGACCAGTCAACCCGGCGAGCAACAGGCCGGAACCGAGCAGGATTCTGAAGTCGATGCGCATACGGGTCAACGTTCGCTGCAGGCCCTCGCCCATATACTGCATGGTGAGCGCAATCGCGACGACGAGCCCCGCGAGAAATCCGCCGCCCGGCTGATTATGGCCCCGTAGGAATAGGTAGATGGCTACGAGGAGTATAAAAGGCAGCAGCAGTCGCGCCGCCACCGCGAACATGATGCCGGTCGCTTCAGATGGTCTTGTGACGGTAGGCCGCTCGACGCGCAGCCCTGCCGTCACGATCCAGGCTCCCATCGCAGCCATGCTCAGGACGGTGATCTCGCCGAACGTATCGAAGCCCCGGAAGTCGACGAGCAGCACGTTCACGGCATTGGCCCCGCCCCCCTTCGGCAGGCTGTTCTCAAGGAAATACCAGGCAATGGATTCCTGCCCGCGCGTCAAGACAGCCAAGGATAACGCCGCCACGCCGCTACCGGCCGTGACCGCAAGGACGGCATCGCGAATTCTTCGCCGTCGCGTCGACTCCGCGGCTGTCGACTGCGGCAGAAGGGCCAGCGCTAGGAGCATCACGAGGGTCGTGACGACCTCGACGGCGAGCTGTGTCAACGCGAGGTCCGGAGCGGAAAAATAAGCAAAGGCGACCGAAACGGCGAGACCGACGACGCCGGCCAGTATGACGGCCACGACGCGCTCGCGATGAAACCAGACGGCGCCGAGCGCGGCCGCGATTGCCGCAGTCCACGTGACGAGCGCAAGCGGCATCACCGGAGTCACCTCCGCCTCGCCGGCCACGAAGCCAAACTGGAGGAACGGCCATAAGCCGAGTCCGATGACCGCCGCGACAGTGACCGCGAGATAACGCTGGAGCGAGCCGTTCTCCATCCGATTGGTAAGGCGGCCCGCGACTGCGATGAACCCATCATAGGCATGCTGGAATAACAGGCGCCCGGTATAACGCACCGGCACATGAAGATGCAGATCGTATCGGCGCCGTAACAGCCAATACACCACCCCGCCTCCGGCAAGGGCGACCACGCTCATGAGCAACGGCAGCGTGAAACCATGCCACAACGCGATTTCATAGACGGGCAACGCGTCGCCGACCACGTCCCGCGCCGCCACATTCACCAGCGGTGCGACGGTGTAGCCGGGCAACACGCCGACTGCGACGCAGACGATCGCCAGCACTTCAGCCGGCACCTTCATGTAGCGTGGCGGCTTGCCGGGGGTGTGCGGGAGGTCGTGCGGCTCGTCGAAGAACACGTCGTGGATGAAACGCACGGAATAGGCCACGCTGAACATTGAGCCTAGCGTAACGGCAGCCGGGCCCATCCCGCCGAGCAGAGGGAGGTGTTCCAGGTCGAGCGCCTCGGCGAAGAACATCTCTTTGGAGAGAAACCCGTTGAAGAGCGGCACGCCGGCCATCGCCGAGGCGGCCACGATGGCGAGTATCGTCGTCTGCGGCATCCGGCGCCAGAGTCCTCCCAGTCGCCGCATATCGCGGGTCCCGCACTCATGATCGATGATACCGGCCGCCATGAAGAGTGACGCCTTGAATGTGGCATGGTTGCCGATGTGAAATATCGCAGCTACCGAAGACATCGGCGTATCCAGACCCATCAGAAACGTGATGAGGCCGAGGTGGCTGATGGTCGAGTATGCGAGCAGGCCCTTCAGATCATGCCTGAACATCGCCACATAGGCGCCGAACACGAAGGTCGTCAGGCCGACGGTGGTCGTCACGTACTCGAACACGAGGTTCCCTCCCACTAACGGATAGAGCCTCGCGAGCAGGAACACCCCGGCCTTCACCATCGTGGCGGAGTGCAGATAGGCAGACACGGGCGTGGGCGCGGCCATGGCCGCAGGCAGCCAGAAATGAAACGGAAACTGCGCCGATTTCGTGAACGCGCCCAAAAGTATCAGCACCAGCGCGACGTTGAAATTGGGGTGGCTCCGGATGGCCTCGCGCGACGAGAACCAAATTGTGAGTTCGAAGCTTCCTGCGATATTGCCGATCAGCAGCACCCCTGCGAGCAGGGCGAGTCCGCCGGCGCTCGTGACGGCGAACGCCATGCGCGCGCCCTGGCGGGCCAGAGGGCTGTGAGTCCAAAATCCGATGAGCAGGAAGGAGACCAGGCTCGTCAGCTCCCAGAACATGACGAGCAGCAGGACGTTTTCAGACAGCACGATGCCCAGCATCGCAGTCATGAACAACATGAGCAGCGCATATAATCTGCCGATGTGATCCTCCGGAGACAGATAATAGCGCGCATAGAGAATGACGAGCAGCCCGATGCCGAGGATGAGCAGCGCGAACAGAAGTCCGAGCCCATCGAGCCTGAACGACAGATTGAAACCGAGCTCCGGCAGCCACGGCCAGCTTATGAGGAATTTTTCGCCGACGAGTATCTCGGGGACTTTCCCGACCAGCAAGGTCAGACTTGCGCCGACCGGCAGGGCGGCGGCCCAGGCGGCCGCGGTGAACCCGCGACGTTGCGCCAACAGCGCGGCTGCCGCGGCAAGCAAGGGAAGCAGGATGATGACCGGCAATATCATCGCTGAAATTTACTGAACCTTTGCTCGCTCATGGACGACAAGCACGTCACATTTCGAACCGGCAAGGACATGGCGCGTGACGCCCCCAAGGAGCCATTCTTCGAGCATGGACCGGCCGTGCTTGCCGATGACGATCAAGTCCGCCGATGATTTCTCTGCTTGGGCGAGAATCACGCGAGACACGTCGCCGCGCTCGACGGCATAGGACATCCGGGACGCCTCATCGTCGGAACTGCGGATCAGTTCCTTGATTTTCTCCACCGCTTCCTGTCGCTCTTCTTCGCAGTATGCCAGGATGGATTCCTCCGCCGCGCCGGCTATCCGGAGTCTCGCCTCGAACGGGACGCGGAATGCATGGACGAGCGTGATGCGGGCAGTGGGAGCGATCAGCCTGGACATCTTCAGGGCGGGGGCTGAAAAGGCAGAAAAGTCGACCGGCACGACAACCTGGTCGTACGACGCCCGCGGCGGGCATTTGGTGACGAGTACCGGCTGTTTGGACGTTCGCAGCGAGCGTTCTGCCGTCGTGCCCAGGATGAGATCGCGCATCGGCTTCCGGCCATGCGCGCCAAGGACCAGCAGATCTGCCGACTCCGACGACGAGAGAATCTCCTTCAGCACATGACCGGTCTTCACGAGGGCGCGTGCCGCGATTTTTCTCTTGTCGGCGATGTCCTTGACCATGTCGTTAAGAGCATGCTCCGCATCGCCACGCAGCCTGACCTCCGCATCGGCCGGCGCGCCTAACCAGTTGTGGAGCCTATCCAGCGAGGAGCTGCTGATTACATGCACCAGGTCCAATTGCGCCCGTTGCTCCGCGGCCAGCATGGCCGCTCGATCGACGGCATACCTGGCATGATCGGAAAAATCGACTGCGACGATGATGGATGCGATATTCATCGGGTCTGCTCCCGCATGGTTGAGGTCCCCGGTCCTGCGTCCGGGCCGGCGATCGATCGGCGCGGCTTGAGGCCGAACAGGCGTATCACGACTTTCTCCGCTTCGGCAACCGTAAAAACCAGGACTCCGGCTAGGCACACCTTGAGCCATTCGAGCGCGGTCAGATCCGTCGAACCGAACACCTTCTGTAACGGGCCTGCATGGACATAGGCGAGTTGCAATGCCGCGCAGGCCGCGATGACGATCGGAATGTAGCGATTGCCGAACAGCCCTTCTCGCGACAGGACCGACCTATAAATGTGGCGGCTGTTCAGTAAGTAGAACATTTCGGACAGCACCACTGCGCTCACGGCCATGGTCCGGGCGGTTTACCCCTCCCCGGGTTGAATGTGCATCTGGTTGCCCTAGGAATCTGAATGGGCCGCGTGCCGATGGGGAACCTTGAAGAGGCCCGCCCTCCGCTTAAAAAGCGATTACTTAGACGCCTTCTAGGGAATCGATTCATTCGATAGGAAGTGATGGCGTTCTGAATTTTTTAGCACAAATTTAGCACAGACGCTTTTTGAAGAGCCGCAATAAGTTGTAGCCTAGGAAGCTTGGCCAGATTCAGAACAGGATTTGGTCGAACATTGTCTTGAACATGTCGCGCATCATTTGATCCCTCACGCAGCATCTCGAAAAGGCAAGGCAGAGGAACCGGCGACTGTGCGAGCCGACACGTCCTGCGGGGCACAGGCGGTACAGTAATAGAGGGTCGCCGTCCAAATCGTCCATATTGCTTCAGGAGAGGCCTGATCAACATCCTGGCCACACTCAAAACAGCATCCGGTCCACTGTTTCTGTATTAAGATCGACACTGCGTGTTGGACTGGCATACCCGACAGTCTCCTCAGCTCTTCGTCATTCCGGAATGGTGAAAAGGAAGATGGAAAAGAACGTATCGCGCCGAGCTCTAGTCATTGAAAACATGATTTCTAGCAGTTCTCTGCTGCCTACCCTTGTTCTGTACCGGTAATATCGTCCAGGGCCCCGGCAAGGAAAGCTGCGTCAGTATCCGGCCGGAATCATGACCCAATTAGTGATATAGACCTTGTGGATGTGCCCTTTCGGAAGGAGCCCACTAATGGTGTGCATGATGTCTTCTCGAAGCGTGGAAGGTTGTCCTGCGGCACGCAAGTCTTTGAGCGAGTACGTGTGAAAAAGTTCCAGGAGATGCCGGTCAATCACATCATGACGAGCCCGAATTAGTGTGGCAGTCCCTGAGTGGTCAATCTCCAATGCAATGTTAGCTTGAACATAATAGAACTCCTGACCGTCATCCACGGGTGCAACCACGCGAGGCAGATTGATCATGACGCTCGACGAGGAACTCGATGGCTCAGTGGAGGATGTCTTTAATGAGAAGGGGCGCGGCAGCCAATCGGGAGAGGAAACGAGTGCAATGTAGCCTATCACGAGAATAGTGCAGGAGATACTGAGAACAATGGCGAATCGAATCGATAGAGTCATTATCTTACAACGAACGTCAGACGCTTCTGACGTGAAAACTGAGATCATCTGGAACAGGCACAGCCAACTCCAGAGTCGCGTTCTGGTAACCGTAGCATCTCTTTCTAGATTGTCTGTACGTAGTCCGATATTGCAGTGAGGCCCTGGGTACCAAAATGACTGATACTGGGGAATCTCCTAGGGTAAGGAAGGATTCGGAAGTGTCTCGATGGAGATATTCCTACAGTGTCACAGTCTTCCGGATCTGAAGAGTCTATAGATCCGAGCCGGGATCAAGAGCTTGTCCGGTTAAATATGCTACCCAATAAGGAAGGCGCCATGAAAGTGACTTCACAGCACATGTCGACAACCTCTGGATCACCATTGGCTAATCCGACCGGCCGGAACCAAGCCGGCAATCAGGCAAAACGAGGTCCTTGATCTTTGAGATTCTATTTTATGATAAGCACAGAACAGTGTGCTTGCTGAAGGACTTGGTAGGATACGCTTCCGACGAACAAGCGCTCAACCGCCCCTATCCCCTTCGATCCCGTCACGATCAAATCCGGCTTGTGCTTTGCTGCTATTTTGAGGATGGTGGATGCCGGGTCCCCCATCTCGACCCGTTCGATTACGCTAAACCCTGCCTGGCGGAGTCTTCGCGCTCCCTCATCTACATGCGGGGCCTTATCTACATGAGGCACTGCCCTATTCCCGCGCGAGTAGTCGAAAGGCAGTGCATATGCAACCACGACTTCTATTGGGCGAGTGACATTTCGGCCCGGAAGGATATTAGGCACCATTCGGGTAATGAGGAAATTGAGCCCATTGCTACTGCTTTTTGACCTGTCCATTGCTAGCAGGATCCGTCTGATCGTTCTAGGCGGTTGCTTGACGACCAGGACGGGGCAAGGAGCATACTGCGCCACTCGCGTGGACACACTGCCTAGCATGAATCTGTCGAGTGCACTCAAACCGCGGCTTCCCAGTATGACCATCCCGTTTCGCTTGGGCGCATGTTCGAGTATCATCTTCGGAATGGCTCCCCGCTCTTTGATAACCCTTCCTCCGAGACTGACGACAACCGACAACTTTTGGGCCTTAGCCAAAAGTCGTTCAGTAAGTTTTTCCAGGCGCTGTATTTCCGCCCGTTCGAATCGTCGATTGCCGACTACGGTGGGTTGGACCACGCGTGGTGGTGGGACCCATTGCGGATCCACCACGTGCAACACGGTGAGTCTGGACGGAGTTTTGAAAGGAAGGTGCTCCACCCATTCAATCGCCCACCGTCCATATTTTGAACCATCATATGCTGCAATAATTTTCATCAGTACTACGATCCGGCAGCTATCCTGAAAACGCGCTCAAGGCGGTCGCCAAAGATCCGGAATTTTTCTTTCTTATAGGAAACATGACATGGAACAAATGATTGAGAGCCCGACATTTAGGACCATCAGATTATAATCATTCTCCTAGACAGAAGGTACCTGATAGCAAGTCAATGTTCAATTGTGAGTCCCGACCCCCCGCAACAGGTCTGGAGATTAATTGTGGCGCACGATGGCCCCACCCCTCACGCTTCCCTGACCGCATCTGATATTGCTGTACAGCCTTGACTGAGAAAGGCGGTCCGCACCAGTGCGACAATTTCCGGGAAGATTCACCGATATCGACGAGTCCTGACGCGGGCTACGACCTGGCGCGGCTAATCAATGATTACCTCCCTTCCGATTGAAGGCACCGTGGACCTTGGATATTTCATGCGAGACCTCCATGGAGAGACACGATTTTCATTCGCCTGAACAATCGCGAAGCTCACCCGTATCCGCTGCGGCCGTACCGAGCACCCCAGGGAAGGCGATGGCGCGACGCTAAATGATTAAACGAAGTGACGGGAGCGGCGCCTGTGTAGCAAGAGTACCGGCAGACGCGATAGTGTAGCACTCATACAGTAGATTTCGAATGATGCAGTAATCACAATTGTGGGGCCCGGAGAATTTCACTATGCGATCTACATCCCGTCCGTCGAGTCCCTGCATTGTGTTGCCCACCGACTTTCAGCAACCGGCTCGGCGGGCGTTTAACTACGCCTTGAAACTTGCGAGCGTATACGGCGTCAGACTGGAAATTGTCCATGTGATCAAGACCGTGTCCGAATCATCGCAGGTGTCTCCTGAGAGCCGGTCCCTGAATTCCCTCAAAACTTCCGCCTTGCTTGAGCTGGGACGGTTGACGAACATGGCGAAGGACGCTGGAATCAATGCACAACCCCGCCTGCTCTTCGGCGGTCCCAGCGACTGTATCCTGGAGTCCGCGGCCGCTTGTCATGCGGGGCTCATCGTCATGGGAACACACGGACACACCGGATGGGATCGATTGCGGCTCGGCAGTACCGCGCAAGCGGTCGTGCGGGAAGCCTCCTGTCCCGTGTTAACGTTGCAGGAAGTCGTGGCGCGAGATTCGTTTCGACATCATGCCAAGGTCAGCCTGGATCGGTTACTGGTGGCCACCGACTTCTCGCCCAGCGCCGATGCGGCGTTGCGCTATGTATCCGGGATGGCCGCACGGCTGAAGGCACAGGTCTGTCTCGTGCACGCGGCGGATGAGGGGATGGCCCACAAGCTCGGACAGCGCAAGCTGAGGATCCTCACCCGGGAACTACAGCGGAACGGCATCGCAACAGAGAGTATGTCCGCTCCTGGCGACCCGGTCGAGGTCATCCTGCGTCTGGCTGCG
The DNA here is from genome assembly GCA_964493335.1 of uncultured Nitrospira sp. Taxonomy (GTDB): domain Bacteria; phylum Nitrospirota; class Nitrospiria; order Nitrospirales; family Nitrospiraceae; genus Nitrospira_A. The sequence continues at coordinate 46,208 of CAZBNV010000012.1, read as the reverse complement.
CAGTGGCAGGCCGACGTGATTGCAGCCGGCACCCAAGGTCGACGAGGACTGTCCCGAATGTTGCTGGGAAGTGTGGCGGAGACGCTGTTGGGCCGAGCCGGTTGTCCTGTTCTGATCCTTAGAAACGGTTCACAGCTCCCCGCTGGTGATCGCCACGAACGGCGACGTACAAGCTCATGACGCTCACCATTGAATATCTGCTTCTCGGGACTTCGGGGTTGCTGCTGTTGAGCGTGATGGCCAGCAAGGCGTCTGGGAGATTGGGAGTTCCCGCCCTGCTGTTGTTCCTCGTCATCGGGATGCTTACGGGGTCCGATGGGCCGGGCGGCGTCCACTTTGACAATCCCTGGCTCGCCCAGTCGCTTGGAGTGGTCGCGCTCGCGTTTATCCTGTTTGCAGGCGGCATGGATACGGAGTGGGCCACCGTTCGGGCGCAGCTTGGGAAGGGTGTGGCGCTCTCGACTCTAGGCGTGGCGATCACTGCGGGGCTGGTCGGATTGTTTGCCAGGACGATCCTCGGGATGTCCTGGTTGGAGGGACTGCTGATCGGCGCCATCGTTTCCTCCACCGACGCGGCCGCGGTCTTCGCCGTCATGCGGTCGAGGTTTGTGAGTCTCAAGGGCCCGCTGAAACCCTTGCTGGAGCTCGAATCCGGCAGCAACGACCCGATGGCGGTGTTCCTCACGCTCGGATTCATCAGCTTGATCACCGGAGGGTCGTCCTCGGTGACCGACTTGCTCCCCATGTTTGTGCGCCAGATGGTGCTGGGCGGGGCAATCGGGTTCGGCGTCGGCAAGCTGATGGTGATCCTGGTGAACCGGTTGCGACTCGAATATGACGGGCTGTATCCGGTATTGACGTTGTCCCTGGTGCTGTTGACCTACAGTGGCAGCACCTGGTTGGGGGGGAACGGGTTTCTGGCAGTCTATCTCGCCGGCCTGATGATGGGGAACAGCGACTTTATCCGCAAGCGCAGCCTGATGCGGTTTCATGACGGGGTGGCCTGGTTGATGCAGATCGCCATGTTTCTGACGCTCGGGTTACAGGTGTTTCCCAGCCAGCTCATCCCCGTTGCCGGGAGCGGCCTCCTCCTGGCACTCTTCCTGATGGTCTGCGCCCGTCCTCTCGCCGTCTTCGTGACGCTGGCGTTCACCTCTCTCTCCATGCGGGAGAAAACCATGGTGGCCTGGGTCGGGTTGCGCGGAGCTGTGCCGATTATCCTTGCCACGTTTCCGCTTCTGGCCGGCATCCCGCAAGCCACGATGATGTTCAATCTGGTCTTTTTCATTGTCCTGACATCCGTTCTGCTCCAAGGCACGTCGATCCCGCTGGTCGCGCGCTGGCTCAAGGTGGAAGAGCCCTTGCCGCAGCGTCTCGACGCCTCGCCGGTCTGGGATGCGCCGACCAGTCTCAAGAGCGGGTTGGTCGAAATGACCATCCCCGAAACCTCCGTGGCGGTCGGTCAACGGCTCCTCGATCTCGCCCTGTACAAACGCGCGCTCGTCATCCTGATTGGCCGGAAGAGTAAATGCTTTGTCCCGGACGGAAGCACGATGCTGGAAGCGAATGACTCGCTGTTGGTCTTTACTGATCAGGCCTCGTCGCTCCAACTCCATACCTTGCTAGACGCCAGGCGTTCCCCGGCGGCGGAGGGTTCGCCGAACGGTCGAGGAGAGGTGGTCGCTTCGGGACACACACAAAGAGAGGACATATGAAGCACGCTTCACACGATCGTCATGTGCAGTCACAGGTCTCCAGGACCCACCACCATCTCTCTGCCCACGAGGTGGTGCTCTTGCTCGAAACCGACGCGGCAAAGGGCCTGACGTCCGACGAGGCGGCGCGACGGCTCGAACGGTTCGGCCCCAATGTTCTGCCGAAGTTCCGGCGCCACGGTCCTCTGCTCCGTTTCCTCTTCCAGTTCCACCATCCGCTCATCTACGTGCTGCTGGCCGCGACTGTGATCACGGCGTTGCTGGGCGAATGGGTCGATGCGGGCGTGATCTTCGGGGTGGTGTTCGTGAATGCCGTCATCGGATTCATTCAGGAGTCACGGGCGGAGGCGGCGCTCGACGCCCTCGCCTCCATGATGAAGACCGAGGCCAGGGTTCGGCGCGACGGCCGGACGATCAGGGTTCTCTCCGAGGAGATTGTGCCGGGGGACGTGGTGCTATTGGAGTCCGGCGACAAGGTGCCCGCCGATCTGCGGTTAACGAGAGGTCGTGAATTGCGGGTGGACGAATCGGCGCTCACCGGAGAATCCGTGCCGGTTGAAAAGGCCGACCATGTCCTGCCACCAGAGACGGTCGTCGCGGATCGAAAGAACATGGCCTTTTCCGGCGCCCTTGTTACCTATGGACAGGGGACGGGCGTGGTGGTCGGGACCGGCGTCGCGACGGAACTGGGCCGCATTCACCAGTTGATCGGCGAGACCACCGAGATCGCGACCCCGCTGACGAAGAAACTCACCTCCTTCAGCAAAGTGCTGACCGTCGCGATTCTCGGGTTGGCGGCGCTGACCTTCGCGCTGGGGATCTTACGGGGGCAGCCGGCCACCGACATCTTTATGGCGGCGGTGGCACTCGCGGTCGGTGCGATTCCGGAAGGGTTGCCGGCGGCGGTCACGATCACGCTGGCGATCGGCGTGAGCCGGATGGCGAAGCGGCATGCGATCATCCGCAAACTTCCGGCGGTGGAAACGCTGGGGAGCACCACCGTCATCTGTTCGGATAAAACCGGCACACTGACGAAGAATGAAATGACGGTCCAGGCCGTGTTGGCCGGCGGCCACTCGTTTGATGTCGAAGGAGCGGGCTATGAGCCGGTCGGGATGATCCGGTCTGCCGGCCGGGAGGTTGACATCACACAGACTCCTGCCTTGGAGGAGTGTCTGCTGGCCGGCGCCCTCTGTAATGACGCACAGCTCGTGACGTGCGACGGACGGTGGACCATCGTGGGAGATCCGACAGAAGGCGCCTTACTGGTGGCCGCACGCAAAGGCGGTATTGATCCCGACCACATGGCCATCGTTTGCCTTCGGCTGGATGCCATCCCGTTCGAATCGGAACGGCAGTTCATGGCGACGCTGTACCAGACCGGACAGGAAAGCGAGGTCGTGATCTATCTCAAAGGTGCCGTCGAGCGAACCCTCCGCCTGTGCGACCGTATGCTGGTTGCGGACGGAACGGAACAGCCGCTCAATGCGCAGGCGGTTCTCGATCAGGTGGAGGTGTTTGCCGGAAGAGGGCTGCGGGTGTTGGCGTTCGCGCGAAAACCGGTTCCGGCGGGGACGGAGATGTTGATGGAGGGCGACGTGGCAGGCGGTCTGACCTTCCTCGGGCTCCAAGCGATGATGGACCCGCCGAGGCCGGAAGCCGTCGCGGCGGTGCGCGCCTGCCAGGACGCCGGAATTGCGGTGAAAATGATCACCGGCGACCATGCCCTCACGGCCCGGGCGATCGCGCAGCAGATCGGATTGGATGGACGGAAACATCAGAGCAACGGAGAGCTTGTCGCCATAACGGGCGAAGAACTGGCAGCCACCCCCCAGGAGGAGCTTGCGGGGGTAGCCGATCGCACCGCGGTCTTTGCCCGGGTCTCTCCGGAACAAAAGCTGCGACTCGTTGAAGCGCTCCAGGCGCAGCGCCATGTCGTCGCGATGACCGGAGACGGCGTGAACGATGCGCCGGCTCTCAAGCAGGCGGATATCGGCGTGGCGATGGGGCGCGGCGGGACCGAAGTGGCAAAAGAAGCGGCCGACATGGTGCTCACCGACGACAACTTCGCCTCCATCGAGGCGGCGGTGGAAGAAGGCCGCTGCGTCTTCGACAACCTGACAAAGTTCATCGTCTGGACGCTGCCGACCAATATGGGTGAAGGGTTGGTCCTGCTGACGGCGATCGCATTCGGGGCGGCGCTCCCGATCCTGCCGGTACAGATACTCTGGATCAACATGACCACCGCGGTGGCGCTGGGGCTCATGCTGGCATTCGAGCCGAAAGAACCGGGGATCATGCGGCGGCCTCCGCGCGAGTCCCGGCAGCCGATTCTGACCGGTTTGTTGATCGAACGGATCGTGCTCGTGTCGCTTCTGATGCTGGCCGGCGCCTACGGCGTGTTTCTCTGGGAACAGCAGCGCACGGAATCTGTCGAGGCGGCCCGCACCGCGGCGGTCAATGTGTTTGTTATGGTGGAGTTGTTCTATCTGTTCAACTGCCGGTCGCTCGAGCATACGATGTTTCGCATCGGCCTCTTCAGCAATCCCTGGATTTGGCAGGGCGTGTCGGTGATGGTCGGACTGCAACTGCTGCTGACGTATGTGCCGACCATGAATCACCTGTTCCGCACCGAGCCCATCGACGGCACGGCGTGGCTGTTGATTTTGGCGACGGCCATTGCGGTTTATCTGATCATAGGAGCCGAAAAATGGCTGCGGCAAAAATGGCACTCACACGTCCGGACGCGTGCATAATTCCTGCAACCGGCACTCCATCCATTTCAGGAAGAAAGGAGAGACCCACCCTGCCCACGGCGTGACGAGGCATCCGGCCGTCATCGCCGCCGGAGTCGGCGATGACGGTCAGCTCCTTGAAGCGCGAGCTCATGCCGTCTACACTGGAAATTGGAGCGTCAACCATGCCATTCGGTCCTTCTTCAGACTTGCCTCGCCAAGACCTTGCCGGCAGCTCCCGCGCGACAGCCCATGTCGCGCCTCGATGCAAGATTCTCACGAGCCGGTGGTCAGATGTCTTGTTTACGACATGCTTCAGCCTCGCGCTGAAGGGTGGATTGTTCGAGGGCGCCCTTATCGCGCTGACGCTCGGAATTTTGGTGCTGGACCTGGAGCTGCCCCTGGGGGTGGCGCCTGAGTTTCTCTACACGGCCGTCGTGTATTTTTCTCTCTGGTCGGCTCGACGGCGTTTCCCGCTGATGATGGCACTTGGTTGTACGGGACTGACTTTCCTGGGAGCCGTTCTTTCACCTCCCGGCGCCTCCGTCTGGATTGATCTTGCGAATCGCTTCTTCGGAGCAGTGTTGGTGTGGATCACGCTGGAATTGGGGGTGGCCCGGCGGGAAACGCGTGAGGCGTTGGAACAGTCCCATGCTGAGCTGGAATCCCAGGTGCAGCGCCGTACGCATGAACTGTCCCATGCCATCGATTCCCTGCAATCGGAATTGGTGTGCCGGACCCAAGCGGAACGGCTGTTGGGCGAAAGCCGGGAACAATATCGGCGGCTGTTCGATCATGCTCCCTATCCGATGTTCATCGTGGACCTCGAGACACTGGGATTTCTCGATGTCAATCAGACTACCGTTCGGCACTACGGGTACTCGCGGGATGAATTTTTAGCGATGACCATCAAAGATATTCGCCCGCTCGAGGACGTGCCTCGGCTGTTGCAAGCACTGCCCTCTGTGGTCGACAGTCCACGGATCGAAGGACCCTGGCGGCATCGCAAGAAAGATGGATCGGTGATCGACGTCGAACTCGGGGTCTATTCGTTCGACGATGCCGGGCGAAAGGCGCGGCTCGCGATCGTCAACGACATTACCGACTCCAAACGCGCGACGGAGCGGCTGAAGGAAAGCGAAGAGCGTTTCCGCATGGTATTTGATGACGCGCCGATCGGGATGGGTATCGTCGGAACGGATGGCCGCTTTGTGAAGGTGAACGAGGCTTTCTGTGAAATGATGGGTTTTAGTCAGAAAGAACTGAGCGGGAAAACCTTCGCCGAGATCACGCACCCGCACGACATCGATAAAGACCTCCGATTGGTCGAACAAGTGTTTTCCGGCAAGCGCCGTTCCTACCAACTCGAGAAGCGGTATCTTACGAAGGCAGGCGAGATGTTATGGGGGCAGCTGACGGTCACCGTTCTGCGAGAGGGCGAGGGGAGGCCTCTCTATCTGCTGGGGATGATCAAGGACGTCTCGGAACAGAAGCGGGCCGAAGCGGTGAGGGGCCGACTGCTCAATAGGATCATGACGGCTCAGGAAGAGGAACGGCAGCGCATCGCGCACGAATTACATGACGGGATCGGGCAAACGCTCACGGCGCTTGCCGTAGGATTGCGCTCGGTGGAGGATATTGATGGCGCGGAGGGGATGTTGGTTCAGATCCGGAGATTGCGTGAAGTTGCCGCGAGCGCGGTGGGTGAAACACGGCGGATCGCGCGCGGGCTCCGACCGAGTATCCTCGATGATCTGGGATTGGAAGAAGCGTTGCGTCAATATCTGCGGGACTACACCGCCTCGTATGGAATCGCGGCCGATCTGCAGGTGGGCCGCCCGACGACGGCGCGATTGCCGGGCATGGTCGAGACCGCGCTCTATCGGATCATCCAGGAAGCCATGACCAACACCGCCAAACATTCCGGCGCACGACATGTCAGTGTGGTGTTGGATCACGGAGACTCGATGGTCGATGCGGTGGTTGAGGATGACGGATGTGGATTCCAGATAGAGAATGAACGCTTGGATGGGTCCGTGGGACTCGGGATCCAGGGGATGCGTGAACGGGCGGGTCTCCTTGACGGCACGGTGGAGATCGAAGCGTCGCCGGGGAATGGGGCCACCGTGTATGTTCGTATTCCTGTGAGGGGGACGGTCGCATGAACATTCGCGTGCTTCTGGTAGACGATCATCCGGTGTTGAGGGCCGGCCTGGCGATGTTGATAAACGCCCAGCCGAATCTTGAAGTGGTGGGAGAAGCAGGAGACGGTGCCGAAGCGCTCACGCAGGTGCAGGCTGTGAACCCGGATGTCGTTGTCATGGACCTGTCGATGGGACGTCACTCCGGACTCGAGGCCATCTCGAAGATCCGAGCTGAGTATCCGGCGACATACGTGCTGGTGCTCAGCATGCATACCGATGCGTCTTATGTCCGCAGCGCGCTGGCTGCCGGGGCATCGGGGTATGTCGCAAAAAACGCCGCAGACAAGGAACTGTTGACCGCCGTCCGGGCGGTGGCGGGAGGACGCATGTTTGTCGATTTGTCTGTCGAGAATACGGCCTCCCGTGAAGCCGCGCCGGCTTCGTGCCGGCAGGGGCCGGAATTCCTGACGTTCGTGCCGCTTCACTCGCTCAGCCGCAGGGAACGCGAGGTCCTTGGGCGCATCGCACAGGGATTTACCAATCGCCAGGTCGCGGAAGAATTGGGATTGAGCGTCAAGTCGGTGGAAACCTACCGCGCGAGAGTGCTGGAAAAACTCGGGTTACGCACCAGAGCGGAACTGGTCCGATTCGCCGTGGGAGCCGGGCTTCTGACGCAAAATTTTCATCCCTCGCTGGAGTAAGTTTCCTTTGAGCCTGTAAGGTCACCCACCTGGGGGAGACTCCGATCCGGCACGTCTTTTTCTCCCCGCTCGCTCGCGAACGATCAATTGTCGTCTGAGCTCGGCGGGCTCGTTCGGCTGCGTCCGCTCAACGAGAGCTTGATTTGTTTTCTTTCGATCGGCAATATACACGCTCCCTAAATCTCGGAACAGAAGTCGCAATGCAGACGCAGAACGCCGATTATGGAGGCAACCACCCCGGCGGGCCTGAGTTCCGGCGCCTCGGCTTTAAAATGCCTCGATTGTTTCGGTTGTTTGTCGTGGCATGGGTCCTCGTGACCGGTTTGCTGATTCTGGCGCTCCCTCAGGACGGCCAGGCTGCTCAGAGGAAGCGTTCCTCCCACCGCCACCCATCTTCTTCCATTCCTCAGATCATCCCTCAGAAGCCACGGCCAGGCGCGCAAACCGGTGAAGCCGAGAGCCTCTATTATGCCGGTGTTGCGCTCCACGCGAAGGGCAACTATCCGGAAGCCGTGGAGAAATTCAAGGCAGCGCTTCAGAAGCGATCCGATTTTCCTGAGGCCCGTCATGCCATTGGGCTTGCGCTGGCTGCGCAAGGCTCGCTCGATGAAGCCATCAGTGAATATCGGGTCGCCCTCAGCGTGCAGCCGGAATTCGCCGCGATTCATAATAATCTGGGTGTGGCGCTGAGCGAGAAAGGCCAGGTCGACGAGGCTATCGCAGCCTATCGACATGCCATCCGATTACAGCCGGGCAATGCCGCGCCCCATCACAATCTCGCGTTAGCCCTGGAGGCCAAGGAAGATCTGGATGGCGCGGTCGACGAATATCGGGAGACGCTTCGTCTCCAGCCGGACAATGCGACCGCTCACAACAACCTGGGCCTCGTGCTGCAGAAAAAAGGTTTGCTCGATCAGGCGATCGGGGAGTATCGAGCGGCATTGCGGCTCCAAGCCGGTGCGTCCGCCGCACTGTACAGTTTGAACCTCAGCGCCGCCTTGCTGGCAAAGGGGGAGGTCGATGGCGCGATCGGTGCCGGGCGCACGGCCATCCGCCTGCAACCGCAGAATGGCGACGCCCATTACAATTTGGGTTTGGCGTTGAAGTCCAAGGGGGAAATTGAAGGGGCGCTGGCGGCATTTCGGGAGGTGTTGAAGCTCGATCCAGGGCAAGGTGCGGTGCATTACGATGTGGGGCAGCTCTTTGAACGAGCCGGCGAGGGCGACGCGGCGATCGCCGAGTATCGCGCCATGTTGGCTTACCGGCCGACACACGGTCCCGCTCAAGAGGCCTTAGCGGTCCTGTTGCAGAAAAGCGGCGATGTCGATGGAGCAATTATGGCTTACCGCGCCGCACTGCAGGCTGCGCCGAAGAGCATTGCCGCGCATAACAACCTCGGCGTCGCGCTCCTGACAAAAGGCCAGGTCGATGAAGCCTTGTCCGCGTTCCGCACGGCGGCAGAATTACAACCCGCCGATCCGATCGCCTATTACAATCTGGGCGAGGCATACAATGCTCAGAATAAGCGTGGTGAGGCGATTCAATCCTACCGCAGTTACGTGAAGCTGGCGGAGACCCAGCCGGATCATCGAGACAAGGTCGAAGCGGTGCGAAAGCAGCTTGCCCAGTTGGAGCGATAGAACCCAAGTGGTCTTTCGTCAGGCCGGTCTGCCGTCAGGGTTCAATCCTCGCACCGATAGCACCGGTCATGGCATCAGCTTGTTCCGGCGCTGCGGCAATGCGGCCGCGCTGTTTGTCCTTTGTGTAATGTCGGCCGGGTGTTTGTCCCCGATCGCACTTCATCAGGCCGTACTGGAATATGATCGAGCCGTCGGGCGTGTCGAAGCGGAAATGCTCCTGCTCAATATCGCCCGTTCCCGCCATTTTCTCCCGCAGCATTTTACCGGCGTCTCCAGCGTCGCGGCGACGTTCGAGTTTCAAGCGAATGCCGGATTAACCAAGACCTTCGCGTTGCCCGGTCCGGATTCGCTCGGGCTCACACTCGGCGGCAGCATTGCCGAACGCCCGACGATGACGATCGTGCCGATTCAAGGCGAAGAGTTTACGAGCCGCATCCTTACCCCGTTCGACGAAAGCCGTGTGACCTTCATGTTTCAGCAGGGTGTCGAGCCCGCGATCATCCTTCGTCTGATGGCGAGCGGCATACAGGCCAGCGGGTATGGCGAGTCGGCGTTTTATCGCAATATGCCCTATTTTGAAGACGAGTATCGGGAGTTCCGGCGACGGGTCATGCACTTGTCCGCATTGAACCTTGAGCGGGAATTGCAAGTCACGCCCCTTATTTTTGAGCAAACCGTATCGTTGCCATTGTCGGCGCGTTTGGGATCAGGGGATCTGGTGAAAGGGCTGGATAAAATTCTTGATGCGATGGAACGGGGGTATGCCATTGGGGGCGTGAGCGAAGAGCCGGCACTGACCGTCCGGCGGCGTGTCACGGGGCGGACAGTCATTACGAATTACGACCCCATGCAACTGCCGAATGAGGAGCGCCGCCTGTTGCACGAGGAAGCCCAACGATATCCGCGAAATTATATTCTCATCGACATCCGGCCGGACGGTCCCGGCGGGGAGTATCCGTTGCACGGGTTCCTAGTCATCAGAAGTTTCAACAAGATTATGCGGTTTCTTGCCAACGGCATTGCGGCCGACCGGGAATTCGCTGTCGACCCGGACGACCGCACGAGTGAAGTGGTGTTGAACCCTGTTCGGACGATGGATATCGCAGAGACCGAATCGCGCCCGGATGACGCCGCTTTCGCCGTCAAGTTCGAGGATCGCTGGTACTCGATCACCAAGGCATCCCGTGAAGACGGCACGCTGGATCCTTGGAATCTTGGGACCTTCCGCGTGTTGGCACAACTCTATCAGATGACGGTCACGGACATTTCCAAGACCCCCACCCCGGCCATCACCATCGCAAAATAATCATCAGGGCTCATGCCCAATCAGGGCCGGTTGCCCTTCTCGATACGCCCACCTCGGAGCGCACTGCTCCGTTTGTCACGCCTGCCCCGCTCGTAGTCATGCGTCAGGGTTTGCCTGACACTATCCCGATGCTGTAGGAGTTTCCCCGCTGGCTGCGTCCGCTCCTCGATGCTACTAGTGAAGAGAAGGTGTTCAGGCGGGACGACTCTATCCCCCCTGTTCCCTGCCGACTCTCCTTTGCCGGCAGATCATGATGAAGGGACTGATTGCAGTTGCAGCTGTGACGGCGACGAGAACACTTCTGTTTCAATGGACGTGAGCATGTTCTTGTTAAGGGAAGGTGTCGTGCTGTCCACTCAGAGAAGGACCCCTTGTCCCTTCGTGTACGCGGCGATCGGTTAGAGAGTCGGAAGACACCTCAGTGGCCCTGATTAAAGTTGTCAGGCAAGCGTCTGCCGACGTCGTCAACGAAGGCAAGTCCCTATCGGCCCGGGCCGGTGACCTATTGCCGCTGTTCGATTATTCCGCCGGTTCCGATGGCACGATGTGGGAAGTATAGCCGGCCCCGGTTAGGTCCGTGAAATGGGATGTACGAGTCTGCAGCAGAACTGAAGGAGGATGGAGTATGACTGGACGAACGGTGGCCTGCGTGGTGTGGACCCTGTCGGTGAGCGCGCTGGTGCCGATGGGTGATCGGGCCAACGCGGAAAGTGATCAAGCCGTGCTTGCGCGGGGTGAGCGGGTTTATGCGGAGAAGAAATGTGCCATGTGTCACGCAATTAAAGGGAAGGGCGGCAAGAGCGGCGGAGATCTGACCGATGTGGGCGCAAAGCGGGATTCCGATTGGCTGAAACAGTTTACGCGAGCGCCGAAGTCACTTATCCCCAACGCGAAAATGCCTGCATTCCAAGGAAATCAGGAAGATCTCGATGCAGTGGTTGCCTATATGGTTTCCCTCAAGTGAGTGGAGGGAGAGGCGTCGGAACAGCTCGAAATGGTCTCAAGAGTCGAGGAGACCGGGCCTGTCAAGCAGGCCGATCGGGATAGATACCTTGTCGTGGCGCAGGTGCTCTCGCTGCAGGGAGGTGGACTATGAGTCCTGTAGATCGTATGAAACTGTCCGCCCGTTTCATCGGACTGTCGGCCGTGCTGGGTTTGATCTGGTTGGTCAGCGCCAGCCTCGGCTCGGGAGAGATCGAACCATCCGGGAAGCACGCTATCGTCAAGGTGGTGGCGAGCGAAGATGCCCGCTGCCTTTCCTGCCACAGCGAGGTGCAGGCGTTGCGCCTCGACAGCAAGCACCAGGGGCTTCCTTGTCTGACCTGTCACACGCAGTTGGCGGAACACCTGTCCGACGCCATGCTCAAACCGGCGACGAGTTTCGACCTGAGCGTCTGCGGGTCCTGTCACCAAGATCAATACAACAGTTTCTTGAACACGCATCCCGGGTCCGGCGCGCGTATCGAAAAAGCAGGCCCGACCGGACGCGCGCCGGCGCTCGACAAACTCCTGATGGGGCACGGGTTCACCAAAGAACATAACGATCCCCGGGGCCATGCGTTTATGTTGCTGGATCATCTGCTGGTCGATCGCGCCTACGGCGGTCGGTTTCAGCTCCGTTCCTGGCAGGATATCGGCGTGCTCGGCAAAGCATGGAATTTACTGGAGGACACCAATCGGGAGCTGGTGGAATCGGCCAAGGCAGCCAATCCCACCTGTCTGTTTTGCAAAACATCCGATTTTCTTTTGCGGTGGAGTTTTATGGGGGAGCCGCATCCCAAGGCCAAGTGGTCCCGCGCGTCGGACGTAGTTGAAATGGCGAAGACATTGCAGAATCCCATGGGGTGCGTCCATTGCCACGATCCGCATGCGGCCAAGCCGCGGGTTGTGCGTGACGCGCTGATTCAGGCGGTGACGACCAGAGGCGCGACGCCCTATGCACAGGACCCGCGCAAGGAAGCATTGAAGGTCGTCGAATTTCGCGGTTTCCGCAAGATCGGGCTGCTCACCAAACCGGACTCCACGTTGCAGTGTGCGCAGTGCCACGTGGAGTACAACTGCAATCCTGGGTTGGACCCGACCACCGGCGAGAAGATCGGCTTCGACGATCCCCGCACCAACCATTTCCCGTGGGTCAACGTACTCGATATCCAAAAGACCTACGATGAACTCAAGTTCCGCGATTTCACACATGCGGTGACCGACGCCTCGCTGATCAAGGTACAGCATCCCGAGACTGAGGTGTTCTGGAACAGCCGGCACGAGAAGGCCGGGCTGCAGTGCGCGGATTGTCACATGCCGAAGATGACGAAACCGGACGGGACAACCTTTACCTCGCACTGGCAGACCACGCCGCGTCGTTATCTGCGCGACACCTGCCTGCGGTGCCACGGCGACTGGACCGAGGCAGATGCCCTCTATCGCATCGATGCGGTGCAGGAGTATACCCGCGGAAAAATCCGCAAAGCAGAATTCTGGCTGGAGCGTCTCATCGATACCTTCGACGAGGCCAAGCGAGCGGCCGTCCCCGAACCCGCGCTCAGGACGGCTCGTGCGCAGCACGATACCGCCCATGTCTTGTGGGAATGGTGGACAGCGGAGAACTCCGACGGCTTTCACAATCCTGATCAGGCCCGTGATGCCCTTGGGCGTTCGATCGCGGCGTCCAAAAAAGGCATTGCGATTTTGGAGCAGGCGATGCCGCGTGGAGGACGGGCAGCGGCAAAGGGAGGCCACGGTGGTTCGTGAGGTCGGGCTTCGGACCCTTTCGATCCCGTTGAAAGTGTTGGTCACCTGCTTTCTGCTGACCATGGGAATGGGGTATCTGTTTGCCGTGACCTACTTGTATCTGGCGGCTGTTCAGCCGCATGCGAACGGGACGCTGGTCAAGGCGATCATCCTGAAGTATCACGGAGATCGCGGCAACAGCAGGTTGGAGGCCTCGCTGGAAGGGAGCATGAAGGAGTATGCCACGCCGAGTGAGCGACAGAAGATCATCGGCTGGATTCGCGAGGGAGCGAGCGAAGCCCGGTTCGCCGACATCAAGCCTATTCTGGCGCAATCCTGCGCGGGTTGTCACAGCACTGGGGCCGGGATGGGGCTGGCGCCGCTGACGGCCTATGCCGAGGTGGCTGAGTACACGAAGGTGGACTTGGGCAAGTCTATCCAGGCGCTGGCCCGCGTCTCCCATGTGCACCTGTTCGGCATGAGTTTCATTTTCCTGCTGACTGGCGTCGTGTTTTCCTTTACGCGGACCCCTTTGTGGCTTCGCGTGATGCTTATCGCTGTTCCGTTCGTGGCGATCTGGGTCGATATCGGTTCCTGGTGGTTCACCAAATATGCGCCGCTCTTCGCCTATACGGTTATAGTCGGCGGAGCGTTGATGGGCCTCTCATTGGCCGGACAAATTCTCATTTCGTTGTATGAGCTGTGGGCGACGTCGGATGCGAGACCGTCATCGTGACGGCCGCATGCCCCCCTTCGACGACCGACCGGGTGGCACCGCCACCCGGCGTGCCAGGCACAACGTCGGGATGTTTGACGGGATTGAGGACGCGACGACACCCCCAATGAATCGGGGGAGAGGCGACCCCAGGCACCGCGGCTGGTGACGATTTTCCACCCATCGCACTCCCATGGGGGGATTGGGCGAGCGGCGGACACAGACGTTCAGAAAGAACCACTATGCAAGGAGGAGCGTAACGATGAATGTGATACCGGACGAACCAGGTATGGCTGAGCGAGCAGCAGGCTATCGACAAGACGATCCGGCATTCGCGCGCTGGGCCGCGGGCTACGGCCTCATTCAACACGACGATGAGACGCAAATCCGTGTGCACGAACTGACCCGGTATCTCCGCGGCCGTGAGACCGCGGGTGATGCCGTCCCATTTTACGATCTGCTCATGGCGCTGGACCGTCTGACCTGTGCCGGGCTCTGGCTGGTCGTGCACCAGACCTATGCGCGTAACGTGTATGGGGACGGACGGCCGTTGACGACCGAGGATTTCAAAGTTCGCCCTGAAGGCCACACCGGCGGAGCGCTAAACATGGTACCAGCCTACGCAGGCTATCTCGGGGCCAACGTGTTGACCGGCCAGACGCGCGGGTGGCTGATGGGGCAGGGCCATTGCGTGGCCGCCATCGATTCCCTGAATCTGCTGGTGGGCAACATGACGGAGGCGCATGCCGCTCGGTATGCGGTGACCGATGAAGGCTTGACCCGCTACGTGCGGGACTTTTACTCCTACCGCCTTCGCGAGGATGGTCGGCAGGATTCTCCGTTGGGGAGCCACGTGAACGTCCATACGGCGGGCGGATTGGCGGAAGGCGGCTATCTCGGCTTTGCCGAACTGCAATACGTCCACATGCCGTTGCCTGGCGAACGACTCGTCGCCTTTCTGTCCGATGGGGCCTTCGAGGAACAACGCGGCAGCGACTGGGCGCCGCGCTGGTGGCGAGCCGAGGATTCCGGGCTGGTCACGCCGATCATGATCAAGAACGGGCGCCGGATCGATCAACGCACGACCATGTCGCAGCAAGGTGGCGCGGCCTGGTTCAGTGAGCACTTGAAGCTGAACAACTTCGATCCGATCGTCTTCGACGGACGCGACCCCGCCGCCTTCCTCTGGGCGATCGTCGAGATGGAGCGCCGCCTGGAGGCCGCGGCGGAGGGAGTCAAGACCGGGCACATTCGTTACCCTATCCCGCTTCCGTACGGCATCGCCGTCGCGCCGAAAGGGGCAGGATTTCCAGGCGAGGGTACGAACCTCGCGCATAATCTTCCGTTGATGGCCAACCCGCACATCGATACGCGCGCGGCCGATCTGTTCAACCAGGGTGCCAAGCGGCTCTGGGTCTCGGCGCCGGACCTCACCGCCTCCATCACCTGGTTTCAACAGCACAAGGTGTCCGGCCGGCCGCTCGAACGCGAGCACGTGCTGGCCCATCGCGACGTGCAGGTGCGCACCCGGCCTGAGCCTCCGTTCAGGCCTGTGTCAAACGAGGTTCGGCGCAAGCCCTCCGCTTGGACGACCGCCTCGCCCATGACCGCGGTGGACCGGATGTTCACGGCGATCGTCGAGGCCAACCCGCATCTGCGACCCAGAGTGGGGAATCCGGACGAGATGTTGTCGAACCGCTTGGTCGAGACGTTGGGCCGGTTGAAGTTCCGGGTCACCGATCCCGAGCCGGCGGTGCCGGAGTCCGTGGACGGGGCCGTCATCACGGCCTTGAACGAGGAAGCCGTCGCTTCGGCTGCGCTGGCCAACAAGGGCGGGATCAATCTGATCCATACCTATGAAGCGTTCGGCACTAAGATGCACGGCGCGATCCGACAGGAGGTCATTTTCTCGAACCACTGCCAGGAAGCGGGGCGTCCGCAGCGCTGGTTGTCGGTGCCCCTTTTTCTCACCTCGCACACCTGGGAAAACGGCAAGAACGAACAGTCGCATCAAGATCCCAGCATGGCAGAAGCGATGCTCGGCGAGCCCTCGCACGTCTCGCGTGTCTTGTTTCCGGGGGACTTCAACCAAGCGGCGGCAGTGATGGAAGAGGTCTATCGGACCCACGGGCAACTCTGGACCGTCGTGGCGGCCAAGGCCGATGTGATCCCGGATCTTTTCACCGGGAACGAGGCCCGCGCCGCGGTGCAGGATGGCGGCCTGCGCTTGGACTGGGCCGGATACACCCCGGACCGGGCCCGCATCATTCTTACGGCCGTCGGTTCGTATCAGCTGATGGACGTGCTCAAGGCGTCGCGTCGCCTGGCGGAGAGAAAGATCGCGCATGGTGTGGTCTACCTCCTGGAACCGGGCCGCTTTCGCGCGCCGCGCTCCGTGGGGGAAGAGGCGCATCGAGCGTCGCCGGATGTGACGGCGCGGCTCTTTCCCGTCAAGATTCCGTCGCGATTGTTCGTGACACACACAAGGCCGGAAACCATACTCGGACTGCTGGGTCCGCTGCACACGGGCGCCGCCACCGCCGGACTTGGCTACACCAATCATGGCGGGACGCTCAGCACCCAAGGCATGGCGTTCGTGAATCGATGCAGCTGGGCCCACTGTCTGCGGGAGGCCGCCCGATTGCTGCAGTTGCCCGATGCGGAGGTGCTGAGCCAGGACGAGTGTCAGGCCCTCGACGGGAAGCGGAGCCCGCACGGAGTCATCATTCCGCCGATAACGGATTAGGATGGGGCGTCTATTCATCATTCGGCCAAGCGGTCCGATGGACGCAGGTCCCGAGGGATGAGCTTCAGGCGTCGGGCGCCCTGCAACGGCGCTCATCCCGTGAAGCGCGATGATTGGGATCCCGGGTGGTGAGAGAAGATAGAGAATGGAGGGCTCATGGAACCAATAGCGTTGCTCGGTATCCTGGCCATCATCATCGGCATCGTCGGCGTCATCGTGCTTCTGAAAGGTAGGAAAAAGAAAGGTCCTTGAACAGATGAATCGGATCGGTGGTCCGGCCCGCCTGTCTCGTGTTGTGCCGGTATTGCCACAGTTGCGGCCATGGAGATGTCGCAAAAACGGGATAGAGCGGCCTCCCAAGATGTGCGACCTGTCGGAAAATATACGGCACGACCAGCGCTAATACGCGGTTTACGGTCGATTTCGATAAAAACGCGCAGTCGGCATATATCTTGAATTTTCAGTGAGAGGGATATGGCACCTTCAGGTTATGGCGCGACCATGACGTGCACTTGTTGAACTTCACAAAGGAGAAGACTATGAGACATGAATCTGTTTGGGCATTGGTTGGAGTGGCGCTGTCTCTCAGCATGGCGGCTTGCGCCGGTCCGCAGACCTCACGGAGCGGGGAGATCCATACGGTAAAAATTGAGGCGGAGCCGCACCCCGCCGACCTCATTGTGAATATCGGGGATGAAGTGCGCTGGGTGAATCATCGTACGCTCCCGATTCGCCTGGATTTGATCGGTGATGTGCACGACGGCCTTTCCTGCGAACGCGGGTTCTCGAACTTCATCGGAATGAAGCGCGAATCCACCGTTATCGATCCGAACGGCTCCGTGGCGGCCTGTTTCAGCAAGGTCGGCGTGATCAAATATAACTTGCGGATGGATTCAGCTCTTCCGGGTGGAAAGGCGATTACGTCGGGGACGGTTCAGGTGGGGGATCCCGCCAGGCGATGAATGATGGAGGCGGCGGAGTGCAAGGCCTGCCGCAGCACTTCGCTGCCTCCAGCGTAGCGGCCACGTTCGTATTTCAGGCCAATGCCGGATTGACTAAAACCTTTGCCAAATAGGTCTGGAAGGGATCGGCATGAACGTACTCGTCGTCGATGTCGGCGGTTCCACCGTCAAGATCCGTCTGTCGGGACAACGCGAAGTCCGCAAGTCCCTCTCCGGCCCGGATTTGACGGCGGCCCGAATGGTGGAGCGGGTAACGCGCCTCAAAGAGGGCTGGCGGTACGACGCTGTGTCCATCGGCTATCCGGGACCCGTCAGGCAAGGCGTCGTCGTTGCTGAACCGAAAAATCTGGATCGTGGCTGGGTGCGATTCGATTTCAAGAAGGCATTCGGTTGCCCGGTCATTGTGATTAACGATGCGGCCATGCAGGCCCTGGGCAGCTACAGGGGCGGGCGTATGCTGTTTCTCAGTCTCGGCACCGGATTGGGCTCGGCCCTGATCGCCGATCACGCCATCATGCCGATGGAACTGGGGCACTTGCCCTACAAGAAAAAACAGACCTTCGAGGCCCACGTGGGCCGCCGCGGGCTCGATCGTTTGGGAACGAAACGCTGGCGGCGCGTAGTGGATGATGTGGTGGCGCGCCTCAAAGATGCGCTGATTGCTGATCATGTGGTCGTGGGCGGTGGAAACGTCAAGAGGCTGACTCGAATGCCGCCCGGCGCCCGTCGCGGCGACAATGCTCTGGCTTTTCTCGGCGGAGAACGGCTCTGGGAGGAGCCCTAGCGACAGGTGCTTCAGACTGGCCCGGCCTCATGCCCTCGACCGGTCCGTCTCGCCCGAAGAGCGAAACCGACTCCCTGAGCCGCATGACTCATGTGCCCCACCCTTCGATGCGACCGGATACCGCTCGCATTTCCTCGGGCACGAACGCCTCGTCCTCCTCCTCGCATCCCTGGCTCATCCTCCCATACGTAATACAAATCTTGTGCCGCGCATTCTTCTGCGCGCTGTCTTTCCACATTCGTCCAGATCGTTCATCACGCGGAACATGTCAGGACTCTCCTGACACCGCAGAGGCCATGTGGGGCTTTCCCCGCTGGTCGGCTCTCCCGCGCGATGAGATGATAGGAGTAGAGAACAGGCTGTGTGTCACGCAGGGCGGTCATGATTCCGGCCTCTGAATATTCACGAACGCCCGGAAGGGACAGATGAATTGCTGAGCGCAGACGTCGTTGTAGCCATAGCGGGAGGTGCGATGCCTTGTGCCACCCCGCAGACGTCACGGATCGGGAAGATCCAGACCGTGAAGATTGAGGCGGATCCGCACCCCGTCGACCTCATCGTGAATACCGGGGATGAGATACCTGGGTGAAGCAGCGCGCACTGCCCGTCCGACTTGACCTGGCCGGCGATGTGCAGGACGAGATGTCCTGTGAGCAAGGGTTCTCGAACTCCAGCGGAATGAAGCGCGAATCCACCGTCACCGATCCGAACGATTCCGTGGCTGCCTGTTTCAGCGGGGTCGGCGTGATCAAATATCACTTGCGGATGAATTCAGCCTTCACCCCGGTCCACACCTGTGCGTGGCTTATTTTGGAAATAGGTACTGGGGGGCCTACGCTCATTTCTCACGTATCCGCAAGGCTGAAAGTGGAATTCGATCCGGAACGGTACCTTCGTCCCGCTGTTGTGGCGACTGAGCAATATTGACCAGTCGCTATCCATTGATAGCTCCTAGTATGTGAACAAATTTAGAAGACATACGCTCGAGGGATGCGCGGTTGGGAGGACAGGTGAAATCCGGGATAATGACCAGATTGCATGAGGGACAGACATCGAGCGCTTCCATGATGTCCATGGTAGCGAATTGAAAGGGGGCGCTTGTGAGGGTGACACAATTTGCCGCGATGATGATCATGGTGGAACTGGTTCTCGGGGGATTGGCTCTTGCCGGGCCGGAAAAAGATCCGCTCAAGCCTCGCGTGCCGGCAGATCAAATGGAGAGCGCGAAGAAGCTGGAGACGACGTTGTTCAAAGACGCGAAGCAGGCCCCGGCAAAGATGGTCGAGGAGGGTAAAGCGCTCTACGAAGGGAAGGGCACCTGCTTTAATTGCCACGGCAAGGCGGGCAAGGGAGACGGGGCGGCCGGCGCCATGCTGGATCCGGGCCCGCGCAATTTCGCCAATTGCGATTTCCAGGCCAAGAGGACCGACGGTGAGCTCTTCTGGGTCATGAAGAACGGGATTCAAGGAACCGGAATGATGGCGTTAACCCCGATGGTGGTGACCGAAGAGGAAGCATGGAAGACCATCGCGTATGTGCGAAGCTTCTGTAAGTCTTGAGATGGCGTTGGCCCGAGCAGCAGCCACAAGCGATTGTGGCGACCCGTGGCTGAAGGACGGCAGGCGACGCCCGATGAGAGTCGCGAAGGGGCAGGTACGCACGGGAACATGCGTCACGGGTGCCGCGGTCTGGCAGTCCTATTTGAGTCGTAGGTGGACGCGGCAAGTGGATGGTGTCGGCGACCCGCCACGGTTTCTCAGGAGCGTCCCCGACGGTAGATCAGATCGACAGGTGGCCGTGACAGGCGTGGGGGGACCCGATTCGCATGCCGGCCATGATTGTGGTGGCGCTCGAGCGGGGGAAAACCGGCGCGAATCGCCCCATGCACACAATTTGTTTCTCATCAACCGATGAAAAGGAAGACGCTATGACACATCATGGGAGCCATACAATCGTCAATGATCTGCGGTGCCTGTGGGCGCGCCACGCAAGATATGGCATCACAGCAGCCGGCTTGGCCGCTCTATTGTTGCTGGCGGTTCCCGGAGAATCGGTCTCGCAGCAGTCCACGCACTCCGGCACGCAGGATGTGCTGACCACGCTCAAGCACGTGGCCAAGGGAACCATCACTAAGATTGAAGGGGGCACCTACTGGGTCAAACTCGGATCTGGCGCAGAGGTCAAGCTGCCCATTTCCAAGAACACGAACATGGTCTGTCCGACGAGACCGGACGAGCAGGATGAACTCTGGCAACCCAAGGACGAGGCAGCCCCTGTCGGCTTTCGGATTGGTGATTGTCCGTTTCAAGTTGGCGACGTGATCAAAGCCGAAACGACGGATATCGGGACCGTGACGTTTGTTCGCGCGCTTGATCGGCAACCGCCGACCACCACCCAGCGACTAGGATTGCCGCAGGATTACTCGGGACCGATCCTGACGCCGTTCGGAGGATGATCCGACTGGCGATGCGAATAATCACCCGTTGGGACCGAGGGTGGCGGGAAGAGTTCCCGGCACAGGCGGATTGAGTGCACCGTGGATGGCTTACCCGAGGGTAACGACCCGCCGGGTTTTGCCGACATCGCGGCTGGTGCCGCGGAATCCATAAATGCAACATGCCGAGAGAGGTAGAACATGGCACAGCAGCAGACGTTGCTCACCTCCGAATCACTGGCTGAATTGGGATCGGCTCAGCAGCCACCCTGTCTCTCACTGTACCAGCCGACCCATCGGCGGCATCCCGAGAACCAGCAGGACCCGATCCGGTTTCGTAATCTCGTAAAGGAGCTCGAGGCTTCGCTCCGACAGCAGTATCCCGCCTCCGAGACCCTACTGATTCTGAAACCGTTTGAAGCCCTCGCTCGAGATCATGACTTCTGGAACCATACCCTGGACGGATTGGCCGTGCTAAGCGGCCCCAGTCTGTTCCGAGTATTTCGGCTCCAGCGGCCGGTGATCGAACTGGTGGTGGTGGCCGACAGCTTTCATACCAAGCCCCTGCGACGCATGCTGCAATCGACCGATCGGTATCAGGTGCTCGGGCTGAGCCTGCGCAAGATTCAACTCTTCGAAGGGAACCGCGACGCGCTCGATGAGATGGATCCGGCGCCGGAAGTCTTGCAGGCGATCACCGACGCCTTGGGCAATGAGCTGACCGAGCAGCACCAGCCGGTGGCCTCCTACGGTGCTGCCGGAGGAGTAAGCCGGCCCACGCACCATAGCCAGGGTGGAATAGAGGAAGTGGAGGACACCGACGCAGAGCGGTTTTTTCGCGCGGTCGATCGCGCGGTACTTGAGTACCATTCCAGGCCGTCAGGTCTGCCGCTGATCCTGGCGGCATTGCCGGAGCATCATCATCGTTTTCACAAGGTGAGTCACAACCCATTTCGACTTCCGGAGGGAATCACGGTCAACCCTGATTCCGTGCCGGAAGCAGACCTCCGCGCCCTCGCCTGGAGGATCGTCGAACCGCAGTACCAGGCTCGGCTGACAGAGCGGATCGCGGAGTTCGAACAGGCCCGGTCTAAAGGACTTGGCGATGACGACCTGGCGCAGGTCGCCCAGGCGGCCGCCGCCGGGCGAGTCGCGACGTTGCTGATTGAGGCCGACCGATTGATGGCCGGCCGGTTGGACAGTGCGACCGGCCAAGTATCATTCGCGGACCTGAGCCACCCGGAAGTCGATGACGTGCTCGACGATCTGGGCGAGCTGGTCGAAAAGATGGGCGGTCGGGTTCTGGTCGTTCCAGTGGAGCGGATGCCGGGGCAGACGGGACTGGCAGCCACCTACCGGCATTGAAGCCCCCACACTTACGAAGGAGAACATCATGCAGATCCAAATCAACACCGACCGAAATATCGAAGGCCACGAGGCGCTGGCTGGTCAGGTCAGAGGCGTCGTGGAGAGCGCCGTGAGCCGGCACGAAGATCACATCACGCGAGTGGAGGTCCACCTGAGCGATGAAAACAGCGCTCAGAAAGGCGGCAAGGATGACATCCGTTGCATGATGGAGGCCCGCCTCGAGGGGCGCCAGCCAACCGTAATCACGCATCAGGCCGCCACCGTGCAACAAGCCGTGGACGGCGCGGCAGAGAAATTGACCAGATTGATCGAGAGCACTTTGGGACGGCTGCGCGATCAAGCGATACGCAGGACTGACCCGCCTCCGCCCGGGTCGACAGTCCCGGAGAAGCATTGAGCGATCCCTACCGATGTGCCCGCTGCCGGAAGCCGGACACCTTAGGTATCCGCCTCGGGAGTTACGGACTTTTGATCCACATCGTCCGCGACGACGGCCTGCCCATCCGGCAGATCCACCAGTGCGGCCCTGACGGAACGATGACCAGAAAGGACCCGCGGAATGATTGCGACTCTCGTTATTTTTGGCGCCTCGGGAGATCTGACGTCTCGCTTCCTGATCCCGGCCCTCATGCGGCTCCACGAGGTAGGACAACTGCCCCCTGGATTCCGAATCCTCGGACTTGCGCGGGACGACTGGGACACCGCGGCGTTTCGCCGCCATCTTCAAGGGAAGATTACGTCATCCGCGCCATCCCACATTCCCTCAGTGTCCGCGCGAGACGCGGTCCTTGCGAGTACGGAATATCGCCCTGTGGACGTGACAGACCGCGATCAACTCGCCGAGGCGTTAGGGAAGGAGACGCAGCCTGTCGTGGCGTATCTGGCTCTCCCTCCGTCTCTTTTTAAGCCGACCATTGGAACACTGGCGACGTTCAGGTTGCCCAGGGGCAGTAAGCTGGTGGTGGAAAAACCGTTCGGAACCGATCTCGCATCCGCATGTGATCTCAACCGTCTTCTTCACGAATCGTTTCCTGAACAGGACGTCTTCCGACTCGACCATTTTCTGGGGAAGCAGACGGTGCAAAACATTCTCGGCTTGCGGTTTGCCAACCGGGTCTTCGAACCCCTGTGGAACGCCCAGCATATCGAACGGGTCGAGATTGTGTGGGACGAAACCCTGACGGCGTCCGGGCGGGCTTCATTTTACGACGGGACCGGCGCGCTTCGAGACATGATTCAGAATCATTTGCTCCAGTTGTTGGCATTGGTCGCGATGGAACCGCTGCACAGCCTGGATGAACGCACGCTTCGCGATCGAAAGGTCGATGTGTTCCGCGCGGTGCACCGGCTCTCGTCTCAGGAGGTTGTCCGGCAGACGGTACGCGGCCGGTACGGGCGCGGGACTATGGACGACCGTGAGGTGCCGCCGTATGTCGAGGAAGCGGGCGTGGACCCAGGGCGGAAGACGGAAACCTTTGCTCAGGTGGCCTTGTCGATTGATAACTGGCGTTGGGCCGGCGTGCCGTTTATTCTACGAACGGGGAAAGCGCTGGGTCGTAATCGCCGTGAAGTGGTCGTTCATTTTAAACCCGTCCCTCACGTGGCGTTCGGACAGGGCACGCAACCGACATCCAATGTGTTGACGCTCGAACTGGCACCCGACCGGATCGCCCTCTCGGTTAATGTCAACAAGCCCGGCGACCTTTTCGAGATGGAACAAGTCGCGTTGGACCGATCATTCGGTCCGGAAGGGCTTCCGGCCTATGCGCGGCTGTTGCTCGATGTCCTCAATGGCGACCCGATGTTGTCGATTCGTGACGATGAAGCGGAAGAGTCCTGGCGGATTGTGGAACCGATTCTCGCGCGATGGGCGGAGGGAGCTGTGCCGTTGGTCGAGTATGCTGCCGGCGCGGAGGGACCACTGCTGCTGCCCTCAAACGGACGTTTTATAGAGCCTGCTGCATGCCATTGAACAATGATTCACCACGGGAGATCGAAACATGAACAGACACAGCGCCGACATATCGCGGGGTAGACCCTGGCTCGTTATCTCGGTTCCACTTCTGGTCATCCTGGCGCTGGCCTTCGGTGCGCCTGATCTGGTGCGCCATGCGGTCGCCGTGGAAGAACCACGCATCGAGATCGTCATCCGGGACTTCAAGTACGTGCGCACCAAGATGCAGCCGGTGCGCGCGGGTGTGCCGATGGTGTTCGTCATCCACAACGAGGACTCCGTCCGGCATGGATTCATCTCATCCCTCTTCTCGGGTCGCTTTGTTCAGGGGGAAGGTGAGGGCATTGAATCCTTCGGAACGGGAATCGAAGGATTCCACCTCGATCCCGGCAAGACGTTGGCGATCCGCCTGACACCTGATCAACAGGGCAAAATCACCTTCCGCTGCGATTTGCACCCTGATCTGGAAGGTGAATTGTATTTGCTGGATGTTCCGGTTGGGTGACTGTGCGAACGGGTTTTTGAGAAAGCCGGGATGGCGGGCACTGAACAGTCGCTGACGAGAGGAAGAGGTGAGGCATGATCGGGCAATCCCTGAAACTGACAACCATCCGAGGCATCGAGGTCGGAGTTCACTACTCCTGGTTCATCATCTTTTTTCTCATCACATTTTCGTTGACCGGGCGATTCGCGTCGGCGCATCCCCATTGGACGCAGAGCGAGCATTACGCCGTCGGGATCGCGACCAGCCTCCTGTTTTTCGCCTCGATCCTCTTGCATGAACTGGCGCACAGTTTCGTCGCCTTGGCCAAGGGGATTCCCGTCCGCGCGATTACGCTGTTTGTGTTCGGCGGCGTCGCTCAGATGGGGCGAGAACCTGACCGGCCGATGACGGAGTTTCAAATCGCGATCGCTGGGCCGGTGACCAGCGCGCTGCTGGCCGGTGTATTCGGGACGATAGCCTTTCTGGCCGGCGATGAGTTCGAACGTCTCTCGGCGCTCGCCGGCTGGCTCGCCTCGATCAACCTTCTGCTGGCGCTGTTCAATCTCGTGCCGGGGTTCCCCCTCGACGGCGGGCGCATCTTTCGCGCCGCGCTCTGGCACTTCACCGGCAATCTCACGAAGGCGACGCGCATCGCGGCGGGCACGGGGCAAACGCTGGGCTATGCGTTGATCTTCTTCGGCATCTGGATCGGCTTCACGGCGAACTGGTTCAGCGGACTGTGGCTCGCGTTGATCGGCTGGTTCCTGCTCAATGCGGCGCAGGAGAGCGTGGTGCAGGTCAGTTTGCGATCCGTACTGACGGGGTTGAAGGCCGAAGACGTCATGGCAACAGAATGCTCCACGGTGCCCGGAGATCGGAACCTGGCCGATCTGGTCGAGGGGGAAATTTTTCGCACCGGTAACCGGTGCTTCCTGGTGTCGAGTAACGGGCAGGTTGAAGGACTGGTGACGCTACACCAGGTGAAGGCGGTGCCGCGAGAGCTGTGGAGCCGGACCCCGGTCCGTCAGGCCATGACCCCGCTGGCCAGAATGCAGATCGTTGCGCCGGAGACTCCCGTCATGGAGGTGTTGCAAGCGATGGAACGCGAGGACGTCAATCAGGTCCCGGTTATGAGGAATGGAGGGCTTCTCGGCATGATCAGCCGCGAGCATCTGTTGCGGGTGCTCTCGGCGCATGTGGAGCTTGGAGAACGCGAGCCGATGAACACTGCCCGCCGGCCGGCACTGGAATCGTAAGGAGGTCGATAGGCGTGAACACGGAACATAGATCGGCGCATGCGCGGTTGGTTTTTCTATGCCTGTCACGAAGAGAGCCTCTTGATGACAGATCATCCACCTGAACCGAGGGAGACGTGGGGAGGACGGATTGTCCGTCTTGTCTTGGCAGGCGGCATCGCCGGCGTGATCGTAGTTGTCTTCAGCCCGTTCCTCTCCCCTCTCTTGTGGGCAGGCGTCCTCTGTTATGCCCTCTACCCGCTCTATTGCCGCTTGGTGTCTACAATCGGGGGCCGACGCGAATTGAGCGCGCTGGTGATGTGCCTCCTTCTGACGATCGGAGTCATCGCACCTCTGGTGTACCTGTCGCTGCTCATTGCGGAGGACCTGACAGAGGCCTATCGGACGCTGATCGCGTCTCTGCGGGAAGGGGATCAACCGTTGCTTGAAAGCTGGCGGCAGTACCCGTTCCTCGCAGCGCTTGCGGAGGCGCTCCAGAATATGGAGCGTCTCACAGGGACGGATCTGCGGACGAGCATCGCCGAGAATCTCGCTGAGTTCGGCAAGCTGTTGGTGGGACAGCTGACGCGCATCGTGACTAATGTGTTATACGCCGCCGTTCAATTGGGAATGATCTTGCTCTGTGCGTTTTATTTTTTTCGGGATGGGGAGGACATGATCGACTGGCTCCGCTCCCATTTGCCGATTGCCTCCGAGCGTCAAGCTCTACTGGGCCAACGATTTGATGAGGTGGTCAAGGGGGCGGTGTATGGGAACACGGTGATCGCCTTGATGGAGGGCGTCATTGGCGGAGTAGCGTTCTGGCTGATCGGATTGCCTTCGGCGGTTCTGTGGGGCGCGGCTATGGCGATTCTCGCCTACTTGCCGCTGGTCGGCGCCGGGATCATTTGGATTCCCGCAGCAGCCTACCTATTTTGGCAAGGGGCCTACGTGAAGGTCGTCATCCTTGTTATCGTTGGCCTCGTCATCGCGATATTGGATTATCTGGTCCGTACGATCCTCGTTGGTGACCGCTCTCATCTGCATACGCTGCTGGTGTTTTTTTCGGTGCTGGGAGGACTTCAGTTTTTTGGATTGATCGGGATCGTAGCGGGTCCGCTGGTCGTGACCATGGGGATCACGTTGGCTGAAAGTTACCGGGCGGAAGCACTGCCCAAGACGACCCCCGCTTCGCAGGCCTAGTGCGCGGAGACTCGGGCGACGTCTCAATGCAGAAAAATTAGGAGTTAGGGGTCTGTGCGGATGAACGTGAAACGGGTCGGGACTCTGGCCTGGAGGCTGCTCCGCGAGATGATCCTGAAATTTACTCGGGATCAGGGATTGTTTCTAGCGAGCGGGCTGGCCTTCAGCTTGCTTCTGTACTCACTGCCCCTGGCGCTCGTGATGATCTCCGTGCTGGGGTATACGGTGCTTGAGTCGAAGCAGGCCATCGAGGAGGTTCAATCGGTCATCCGGCAATTTCTCCCCCAGTCTGAACAGGTCTTCGCGGAAAATGTGGCCACGGTCGTGGCCGATCGAGGCCTATTGGGGGTCGTCGGGTTCATATTGTTCGTGGCATTGAGTACCACGGTGTTCGGCTTCATTCGACATGTATTGAACCTCGTGTTCAATGCCGGACCTGCCCGGAGCCTGTTGCGCGGCACGGCTCACGATCTGCTCATGATGGGGTTCTGCATACTGCTGTTGCTCGCGGCGATCAGCCTGGCGTCACTGTTCGCACTGTTCGGCAGTGCAGACAACCAGCTGCCATGGCTGGCCTTTGCGTGGGGGCACGGCATCGGCATGATCCATCGCATCCTGGGGATTGCCCTGGGCGGCAGCCTGGTCCTGGGGATCTATCGATTCTCGCCGGTCAAGACGCTGAGGCTCAGCTCCCTCGCGGTGGGCGCCGGCGTGGTCGTCGTGCTGTTCTGGCTGGCCAAACAAGGGTTTGTCTGGTACGTGCTGTTTGCTCAAGGCAACATTGCCCTGTACGGCGCACTGGGAGCCTTTCTCTTCTTTTTTCTGTGGCTCTTTTACGCGTCGGTGGTCTTTGTGCTGGGCGCGGAAGCAGCCTGGGTCTTTGAGCATCGGGAGAGTCTCGAGCGGGGCGGCGAGTATGAGACGGCGACCGCAGACGACCTGGATATCCACATCGGAACGTCGAAAGGAAAGCCATGACGCAACCTGTATTGAAAGAACTTCGGCGGATCGACGGATATTTGCCGATCGAAGATTACGGTCTCGTCGGGGACGGCGCCACGGCCGCCCTCATCGGGCGTGACGGAAGCCTGGCGTGGCTGTGTCTGCCTCGGTTTGATTCCCCACCGTTGTTCTGCAGTCTGCTGGATGTCGCACGCGGCGGCCATTTCACGATTACGCCCGACCAGGTGCTGGAGTCCCGCCAATTCTATGAGCCTGATACCGCCCTGCTGGTGACGGAGATGCGTGCTCCCACCGGTCTGTTGCGGCTCACAGATTTCTGCCCCTTAGTGGCGGGAGCCGACCTCTCGGAGGACGTGTCGGCGACGCGGCGAGAATTGCTGCGGACTGCCACGGTCGTTGAAGGAAGCATAGACCTGACGGTTCACCTCGAGCCCCGTGGCGGAGCTGAGGCGGAGCCGCGTGACGGTGGGATTCGCATTCGTTGTCGTGCACAGCCCGATCTGAACCTTCACCTCTACTCCACGGTTCCGTTGACCGGGTTGCACACGTCGGTGACGATCAAGGCCGGGCAATCGCTCCACCTGCTCCTCTGTTGGAGGCAAGGTTCTGCGCATTCTCCGCGCTTCGACGAGGCCGCGCTCCGCAGGGACACGGTGGCCGTCTGGCGGCGGTGGCTGCAGTGTCTGGAGTACCAGGGCCCTCAGGAGGCGTTGGTTCGTCGCTCCGCCATCACCATCAAACTGCTGGATCATTTTGAGAACGGCGCGATCGTCGCGGCGCCGACCTCGTCGCTCCCGGAGCTCATCGGTGGGGAGCGCAACTGGGATTACCGTTATGCGTGGGTGCGGGATGCGGCATTTTCGGTCTACGCGCTGCATCGCATCAGCCTCTCGCACGAGGCCGCCGGCTTTCTCGCCTGGGTACTGGATGCGGTGGAGCGCGATGGAAAACCCAGCGTCATGTATGACCTCGACGGACGGATGCCTCCGGAGGAGCGACTTGACACCGACTTGGAAGGCTATCGCCGTTCGAAACCCGTGCGCTGGGGCAATGCGGCGGCGGAGCAACATCAGCACGATGTGTACGGCGAGATAGTGGACTGTGCCTATCAATGGGCGGCGCATCACGGCAGGACGTCCGAACGACTATGGAGTCGACTCCTGAAGCTGGTCGACGATGCGGCAGGGGCATGGCACAAACCGGATCACGGCATCTGGGAGGTCCGTACCAGCGGACGGCCCTTCACCTATTCGGCCGCCATGTGCCAGGTGGCGTTGGACCGCGCGGCTAGGATGGCCGAGCGTTTCAACTTGCCCGGACCGGCCGAGGCCTGGAGACGGACTGCCAAGGAGATTCAGGACGCGATCCTGGAGGAAGCCTGGGATCCGAAGATGCAGTCGCTGACGGAGCATTTAGGCGGTGGGGGATTAGACGCAAGTCTCCTGACGCTGCCGCTGCGTCGAGTGGTGACGGCGGACCATCCAAAAATGGTCGCCACGAGTCGCGCGATCGTCGAGAGACTGGGGGCGGGGCAGGGATTGCTGTACCGGTACCTGCCTGACGAATCGCCTGATGGAATCGCCGGCCATGAGGGCGCGTTTCTTCTATGCAGCTTTTGGCTCGTGGATAACCTGGCCAAGCAAGGCCGGTTGGATGAGGCCATGGAGTTGTATGCTTCCCTCTGTGCAAGAGCGGGCCCGCTCGGGCTCCTGCCGGAAGAAATCGATCCTTCAACCGGCGCCTTCCTTGGAAACTATCCTCAAGCGTTCAGCCATATCGGGGTGATTTCGAGCGGGGTGAATCTGGCGCGCTTACTGGGGAAGGCTGGAAACACCCATTGAGCTGCGGTCGATGGATGACACCATGATGAAACAGCCCGTGTCCCGCAACCAGCCGCTCATTCAGCCGATGATGGAACCCTTTCAACGGTTCATTCATGCCCAGTCCACCGGCGGCGTGCTCCTGCTGGCCGCTACCGTCGTGGCGATGCTCTGGGCCAATTCCCCCTGGGCCGAATCCTATGCAATCTTTTGGAATATGCCCGTGAGTCTGGTGGTGGGATCACACGCGTTGACGGAAACGTTGCTAGAGTGGATCAACGACGGGCTGATGGCGATGTTCTTCTTCGTCATCGGATTGGAACTGAAGCGGGAAATGTTGGTCGGCGAATTGGCGTCGTTCCGGCAGGCGGCTCTCCCCTTGGCGGCGGCTGTGGGCGGAGCGCTGCTGCCGGCAGCGCTGTATCTGACCCTGAACCGGAACGGACCGGGCGCTCAGGGATGGGGCATTCCGATGGCGACCGACATTGCGTTCGCGCTGGGGATTCTCGCCTTACTCGGGAGCCGGGTGCCATTGGCCTTGAAGGTCTTTTTGACCGCACTGGCCATCGCCGACGATCTCATGGCGGTGCTGGTCATCGCACTGTTCTATACGTCGACGATTTCCTGGGTGAACCTGGGGATCGGTGCCGTATTTCTGGTGCTGCTGATCGCTGCCAATCTCGCGGGTGTCCGGCATCTCCTGGTCTATTCGATTCTGGGCATCGGCGGTCTGTGGCTGGCGTTCCTCTTGTCCGGCGTACATGCCACGATCGCCGGCGTGATCGCCGCGATGACGATTCCCGCCAAGACACGGCTGACCGGCCGCGAATTTCTTGCGAGAGGTAAAGTGCTTCTTGATCGATTTGAAAAGGCGATGTCTCCTGAGAAACCCCCGTTGGCTAACCGTGAACGGCATCGGATCACCGATCATATGAAAACGGCGGTGCAGCACGTGGAGACCCCCCTGCAGCAATTGGAGCACGCCCTACATCCCTGGGTGACGGTCGTCGTCATGCCGGTCTTCGCCCTGGCCAACGCCGGGATCACGCTCGACGCGGACATCGGAGCGATGCTGATCAATCCGGTAGCGCTGGGGGTCATCCTTGGGCTGCTCGTGGGGAAACCCATCGGCATCGTGTTCTCGTCCTGGCTCGTGATACGAGGAGGGCTCGCCACATTGCCTTCCGGCGTGTCCTGGCCCCATGTCTGGGCCATCGGGATCCTTGCGGGGATCGGCTTCACCATGTCGCTCTTCATCACCGGCTTGGCCTTCGACCATGGAACATTGCAAATGTCGGCCAAGGTGGGAATTCTGACCGCATCGACCATGGCAGGTTCGATCGGGTGGCTACTGTTGAGGCGAATGAGACCTGGATGACGAGGCCCGTGCGAACAGTGCATGGGTATACGCACGGCAGGGAGTTGCGACAGGTGGGTGTCGCCATGAGATCTGAGCCATGATGGTTCAATCACGGGGCGCTCACTACCATCGAGCCTCAGCGAGGCTCGTCTATTGGACCGGATGTCCCCCATTGCCAGAAGAAGGAGGCCGGACGCCATGACACAGCACTGGATCGACATCTCTGTCCCCTTACATAACGGGATGCCGCACTGGCCGGACAATCCTCCACTGCAGATCAATCGGACCATGGATCTCGACTGCGGGGATGAGGCCACGGTCTCGACCATTTTCATCGGATCTCACACCGGCACTCACATGGATGCGCCCCTGCATTTCATCAAGGCCGGACGAGCGATCCATGAGATGCCGTTGACCGCCACGATCGGCCCTGCTCAGGTCATCGAGATTCGCCATCCGGAGGCCATCACGCTGGACGAGTTACGCCGGCATACCATCCGGCCTGGAGAACGTTTGTTGTTCAAAACGAGAAACTCCCTGCTTCGATGGGGAGAGCGGGAGTTCATGGAGGACTTTGTCTACCTGACCACAGAGGCCGCTCGCTGGCTCGTGCAGCAGCATGTGCGGACGGTGGGGATCGATTACCTGTCAGTCGGCGGCTACGAGAAAAACGGGCCTGAAGTCCACCAGGTGCTTCTGGGCGCCGATGTCTGGATTATCGAGGGCCTCGACCTTTCCGGCGCGGAGCCCGGTTGCTACGATCTGATCTGCCTTCCGCTGAACATCCTGCAGGGTGACGGGGCGCCTGCACGCGCCCTGTTGCGCCCGCGCGGCGAATCGGATGCAGACTCGACCGCGGACGACGAATCGGCGGCTTTTGAGGAGCCAGGGGAGATCCACAATCCATGACGGAACCGGACCGGCCAAAGGAACCTTCCCGCGCTTCTTCACCGAATATCGAAAAGCAGGCAAACCAGGAGCGTGTGCTCACAGACGGCGCCTCCTCGCTGGTAGGGGACATCGCCGATGCTGTCGTCATCAAGGACGACGATCTGTGTTTTTTAACGGACTCCGACGGCATTCTTCCGTTGGAGGGTGCACACGGGTTCGGCTTGTATTATCACGACTGCCGGTATCTGAACGGGTATGTCATCACGCTGTCGGGCAGAAGGCCGGTGCGACTTGTGGCCGACGCCGAGCGGGGATATCTGGCGGTGCTTCAGCTGACGAATCCCGAGATAAAGAACGATGAAACGCGCCTGGAGCGGGACACCATCGGGATCAAGTGGGAGCGCCTCCTCGACGGCAAGACCCCCGCGCTCCACGACCGGCTGCTGTTCCAGAATTTTGGGACCGACGCGGCGGTCATTCCGGTGGCGCTCACCTTCCAAGCTGCCTTTGAGGACATTTTTACTATCCGGGAGTTGGTGTCGGAAGAACTCGGCCTGCAGCAACCTCCCCGTTGGAAACAGGGCGTCCTCAGCTTTCACTACGAGGGCAAAGATCAGATCCATCGCAGTCTCTCGATCCACTGGCAACCTGTGCCGGATGGACAGGATGGAACCACGGCCCGGTTCCAACTCACGCTGGCCCCGCAGGAATGCCGGGAAATCCTTCTCTCTCTGGTCGTCGCCGAATCATCGGATCGTCAGGCTGCTCAGCCGAAACATTATCACCAACCCGATCGCGCCCAGATGCAGGCGGTGTTGCGAGAAGCCTCGGATGCATGGCTCGCCAGAGAGACGAGGTTCCTGAGTGATAGTCTCGTGCTGAACCGGGTCATGGAACAATCGCAGCGGGCCCTGCATGTCCTACAGAGCCGCCTGCACGATAGCAGCTACTTCGCGGCCGGGGTGCCGTGGTTCGTCGCCCTCTTCGGGCGGGACAGCCTCATTACCGCGCTCCAGACCTTGGCCTACGATCCGGACATTGCCGAGCAGACCCTTCGATTGCTGGGGCGTCATCAGGGACAACGTGAGGATTCGTGGCGCGAAGAGCAGCCGGGCAAGATCCTGCACGAATTGCGTGTCGGCGAGAAGGCCAGGCTCGGCGAGATCCCCCATACGCCCTATTACGGCACGATCGACGCGACGGTCCTCTTTCTGGTCCTGATCGGACGACATGCGGCCTGGACTGGACAGCTGGCGCTTTTTCGTGAGTTGCGCCCCAATATCGATGCCGCGCTGACATGGATGGCCCGGTTTGGAGACAGCGACGGCGATGGGTATCTGGATTACCAACGGATCTCGGAACAAGGGTTGGACAATCAGGGATGGAAAGATTCCGGAGATGCCGTGGTGAATGCCGACGGGAGCGCGGCTATACCTCCCATCGCGCTGGTTGAGGTGCAGGCCTACGCCTACGAGGCGTTGACGAGCATGGCGGAGCTGTACCGACGAGACGGCGACTCCGATCGGGCCAGCCGGCTCCAACAGGACGCGGCCACGTTGCGCGCGCGGTTTAACCAGGATTTCTGGTTGGAGGACAAAGGCTGTTACGCGCTTGCGCTCCAAGCCGGGGGCAGACCCGCCGCGGTCGTCACCTCGAATGCCGGTCATGCGCTGTGGTGCGGCATCGCGGACGAAGAAAAGGCTCGCCGTACCATGGAGTCGCTCATGGCGGAACCGATGTTCAACGGTTGGGGAATTCGCACCCTGTCTGCCGATGAGAGCCGCTATAATCCCATGGGGTACCACCTGGGCACGGTCTGGCCGCACGACAACTCGCTGATCGCAGCCGGGTTCCGGCGCTATGGGCATGAGCGAGCCGCCGCGCGTATTTTCAGCGGACTTCTGGAAGCGGCTTTGCGTTTCCCGGACCATCAACTGCCAGAACTGTTTTGCGGGTTTGCCCGGCACGAATACCCTATGCCGGTTCGATATCCGGTGGCCTGTCACCCTCAGGCGTGGGCGGCGGCGTCTATTCCCTATCTGATTGAATCGATATTGGGTCTCCGGCCCGAGGCATTGAACAACCGGCTTCGGATCTGTCGTCCCGCGCTGCCAGAATTCTTTTCCTTCGTTGAATTGCAGGGGGTTCGGGTGGGTCCTGCCAGGGTCGACCTGCGCTTCGAATGTTCGAACGGCTCAATCAGGGTGCATCCTTCAGTGGCTGAGGGATCGCTCGATATTATCGTCGAGCCGTGATGCACCGTGTGAGGCAGTGGCGAACTGTGGGGACACACCATGAGCGTCGGTTCGCTATCGGTTCTCATGCCCATCCACAAAAGGAGGCTTTATGGCTGTCTCTGGTCCGCAAGACCGTGAGTTGCTGAGCGTCACAGAGTTCGCGCTGATTGAGTCGAGCAGGCCCGCGCAGATCAAAGCATTCACCGTGGCTCAATTGAAGGCCAAGATCACGCGGGCCAGAAAGTACTGGGACAAATATCGGACTCTCGCGCGGCAACAACATCGATCCAATAAATCGAATTCAGGGAGAGACCAACCACAGCCATTTTCGAATGTTCGGACTGAGCGGAAAGCCCAGCTCTTTGCCGAGGCGTTGAGCCGGTTTGAAAAACGCGCGACACAGATTCAGCCACGGGATCAGCCGGAGCAAGGTGCGCGCACGAAGGCGTCTCGCACGGGGACCGATCCCCAGGCCACGCAACGCGCGTCGCTTCGCAAGAAGAAGCAACGGCGTCAGGCGGCGGCCGAATCTGCGTTGACAACGCGGGTGACGCGGCAATTCCAGAAATCCAAACGACGGGCGATTGAGGGGCATATCCGCGCCAGTGGAGCCCGTCGCCAAAGCAAGCGCGATGCCCGATAAAGAACGGGCGTGTTCTGGTCAGGCGAGGGTTCGTCACGCTTTCTGCTCAAGCGATGAGCCGCCCCGGGTTCTTCGCTGGGTGTACTATTCACGTGGGGGGGAAGCATGAAGGACCAAGATCTGATCAACCGACCGTTGATCAAAGCCTGGTTGTGGTGGGCGTTGATCTGGTTGACGATTTTCCCGATTGTTGGGGTGGTGGTATCGATCAAGCTCCATAATCCTGAGTTCTTGGACGGAGTTTCTTGGCTGACATTCGGACGGCTGCGGCCGATTCATGTCAATGGCGTCATCTTCGGATCGTTCTCAACTGTCTTCCTCGGGCTCCTGTACTACATCGTGCCGCGTCTCTGCGGCGTGCGCATGTACAAAGAGGCGTGGGGTTGGGGGCTGCTCTGGTCGTGGAATGCGTTCCTGATTCTGGGGAGCGTCTCCTTCCTGTTCGGATTCAATATGGGGATCGAAGCCGGAGAGTTCGAATGGCCTTTGAATCTTCTGCGGTTCGTCATCCTCGGCCTGATGGCCGTGCAGGTCCTGGGGACCGTCTTCCGGCGAACGGAGCGCCGTTTCTACGTGTCCCTGTGGTACACGACCGCCGCGCTGATCTGGACGATCATGAACCTGATTCTCGGCAACGTGCTATTGACCTACGCAGAGGACATTGCGGGGGTGAACAGCGCGGCCATGCACGGCCTGTACATCCATTACATCGTCGGCCTCTGGATCACCCCCGCCGGTCTGGCGTTGATCTATTACTTCTTGCCGCTCAGCGCCAAGAGTACGCTCTATAGCCACAAGCTCTCGCTCTTGGGGTTTTGGGGGCTGGCCATTTTTTATCCATTCGTCGGTACGCATCACTATCTCTATAGTCCGATTCCGCACTGGACCCAGACGATCTCGATCGTGACCAGCATGCTTCTGATCATCCCGGTCTGGACCGTGACCGTGAACTTTTTTGGAACCATGTTGGGACGCTGGGGCGCCGTGGCCGGTGGTGGAGGCGCCGACAACTACGCAGCGAAGTTTCTCATGCTCGGCGTGGGCTATTACCTTCTCGGCTGTTTTCAGGGCTCGGTCGAGGCGTTGCGGCGTTTGCAACAGCTGACTCACTTTAACGATTTCGTGATCGCCCATTCCCATCTCACCGTCTTCGGAACCTTCATTGTCTGGGCGGTCGGCTCGGCCTATTACGTCTGGCCGCGAGTCACCGGCCGCAAGCTCTGGAGTGACAAGTTGGCGAGCTGGCATTTCTGGCTGACCGTTTCCGGCTTCACCACAATGGCGGTTGGTCTGACTGCCGCAGGTTTAGTGCAAGGCTCCATGCTGGAATATGGCGCGAACTTCGTGGATACCATCAAGGAAATGAAGCCTTGGTGGGTAGTTAGGACGGTGAGCGGCGCCGTCATGGACCTGGCACTGGTGTTGATGCTCATCAATTTTTACAAAACTGCGCGGGAGGGAGAGCCGTTGGAGCAGGCGGTCTTCGAGG
The DNA here is from genome assembly GCA_964493335.1 of uncultured Nitrospira sp. Lineage (GTDB taxonomy): Bacteria > Nitrospirota > Nitrospiria > Nitrospirales > Nitrospiraceae > Nitrospira_A. The sequence goes on along the minus strand of CAZBNV010000012.1, from coordinate 9,952 downwards.
CCGCTCAGTCGACTGACACGCCGGTCGGGGTCGTAGCCAAGGGGAGTTGGATCGAAAGTCCCTCCACGGTGCTGCTGATCGCGGGATTTGGCTTTTTCTTACTGGCCGTCGGCGTGCAAGGTGTCACTCCCTGGTTGATGGCGGAAACACGGACCTCGACCGTTCAGGACACCGTCACCAAAGCCGCCGTTCAGGTAGCGGACTATACGCCTCAAGAACTGCAGGGCCGGCACGTCTACATCCGCGAGGGCTGTTGGTATTGTCACTCGCAATACGTGCGTCCCGTCACCGGAGAGTCGTTCCGCTGGGGGCCGGTGTCGCAGGCCGGCGAGTATGCCTATGACCGGCCACACCTGTTCAGCACACGCCGGATCGGTCCGGACTTGACCAGGGTCGGGCGGAAGTATGGCGACGATTGGCATGCCGCCCACTATTGGAATCCTCGCGAAGTTGTGCCGGACTCCGTCATGCCGACCTTTCCATGGCTGTACGAACCGGCGAAAGACGGTGGCACGCCGAAACTGACCCAAGACGGCATGGCCATGGTCGCCTATCTGCAAAAACTCGGGACCGGTATCGGCGATTGGCGGGAAGGGTTCGTTGCGACACAGATTTCAACCGGCCAAGTGCTGAATGCCAGCCCTCAATCGCAGGAGGATCTGCTAGTGCTGGGAAAGGAGGTGTACGAACGCCGTTGCCTCGGGTGTCATGGGGTCAAGGGTGATGGCACGGGACCGTCCGCACGATTCATGACCCCACGTCCACGAGATTTCACGACCGGGATCTTCAAGTTTCGATCGACCTCCGGCAAGGATTCGCTGCCGACCGACATCGATCTGTACAGCACCATTACCCACGGACTCTGGGGGACGGCCATGCCGGCCTGGCAGGAAGTTTCAGACCACGAACGGCGGGCCGTGGTGCAGTACATCAAGACATTTTCTGGCCGATGGAGAGATGAGGTCATCCCGCCGTCGATTACGATCGCGGCGGAGCCTCCGATCACGGTTGTGTCGCTCGAGAAGGGCAAGGCCCTCTTCATGGCCAACTGCATGCTCTGTCATGGCGCCGAGGGAAAAGGAGATGGGCCGATGGCGCCGGTCTTGAAAGATGTGTGGGGGCAGCCGTTGACGCCAGCGAATTTCACGCTGCCGGCGGGTCTGTCCGGAGGCGTGAAGTTGGGGCACGATGGCGAACATCTGTTTAAAACCGTAATAACGGGGATCGGGGGAACGCCCATGCCGGTGTTCTGGGAGCAGCTCAGTCCGGAGGAGATCTGGGATATCGTCCACCATGTGCAATCGCTGCGGGTCGCGGCTCACGAAGCTGAGCTGATGGCAGCCGGACTAAAGGAGGGGGATCGGGAACAGGCCCGATCAGACATCTGGGCCGCGCTCTCTACCGCCGCCAGACGAGACCAGCTGGAACAAGAAGTGATACGTACTCCTTCCGGTTCTCAACGTGTGTCTCAACCGTCGGGCGATGCCGTCCAGGAAAGGTGAGGCTTATGAGCAATCAGCCAGAGAAACAGGCGATCGACCATGGCTCCGGCCATCCGGCGCCGGAGATGCCGCACAATTCGAAGGACGATCAACCCTATCTGTATCGGCATGCTGGAATCGAGGAGCGTGACGGTCGCATTCCCTTCTGGCTGATGCTGGTGGTCGTAGGCCTGCTCGTCTGGAGCGCGTACTACACCATTCGATTCTGGAGTCCCGACTGAGATCGATCGGCCAGTGCGAAACCAGGAGAGATGATTGCCGTCCTCCCGTTCGCTGCGGCGCGGGTGGCGAATTCATCTGACAAGGCCCATGAGGAGAAACCTGCATGCCCACGATGTTACTTGCGCTGTTATTCGCTATTCTGATTGCCGCCTTTGCGCTGCAGAATACCGTGGCCGTCAATGTGCATGTGTTCTTCTGGGACTATGACACGTCGCTCGTGCTGATCATTCTAGCTTCAGCGATGCTGGGCGCTCTGCTGACATTCCTGGCCTCGCTTGGTCCAAGGTTCAGGCGGGCGCGACACACGCGGCAACTCGAGGAGACCGTCCGCTCGCAAGGTGAGAGAATTCACGAATTCGAACGAATCTTCCGCGAATCACGTGAGGCTTCACCTCCAGGGCCGTTATTGCCCTAGTGCCGGCTCTGTTCTGTAAGGATAGCGCCGATGATTCCCTGAGCCGAATGTCCGCGGGGACGTCGCCGCGGCAGGGGGCGGATCCGGAGTGCCGAGTCAAGAGACTTGCCGGTGAAGCCTTGTCGTGCGTCTCAAGGTGGAATCTATAGGCACGAATCAGCGAATCACCTGTTTCGGCCATCCGCCGATTCAAGGCGGGGTCATTCCCTTCGCGCGTCCGCAATGCACACTGCGTCAAGAACAAGACCAATCGGCTCACGTCCGGCTTCATCTCGATGTGTGTGACGCCAAAACCGGTGCGTGTCTCCGGACGACACCCCGGGAATTTGGATATGTCTACTGCAACCCCTACGCCTCGTCCTTCATCTTTACCTGTCGATCCACCGATAGCGCATCCCGCCGCCGTAAACACCCACTCTCAGAGTCCTCGGGGGTGCATTCGCGAAGTAAGACGGAGAGCGCCTGGCGATCCCAGAGATCGCACAGTCCTATCACTTGTCGTGTCGGTGTTATCGGGCCGAGTCCAGCTTTCAGGTTAAGGTTGTTGATACCAGAGAGGGTGACTGGGAGCGGCCGAGGCTTTACCGTCTCGGCGGTTCTCCTCTCCGGTCTGATCGTGTCCAGTATAGCCATCGGCGCAGACTTATTAGGCCCCCTACCTCCTTCATGGATTACGCAGACGCCGAAGCCGATATTGAGTACCCTCCCCGCCGAGTCTGTTGACGAGGGCCTGATGCGGAAATTACGTGATGGCGGAATTGGTAGTGCCAGGTCAAGTGTGGGGACGATCGAACGAGCATCGGGAGAGGAAAAAGGCCCGCGAATTCCCGAGCCCATGGTCTTCGATCTCGTACGCCCTCTCGGTGCCACGCGAGGGGAAGCGGAATTCAATACGCTGGGTCTTATCCCGCTCGTGCGCAAAACACGGAAGGTGGACGATGTCGCTGATCCGTTGGGTTTGGTGCGGCGGAGTCCCGACAGACAAAGCCTTGAGTGGGCGCCGGAGCTTGAATTCGTGGTGGCGGACGGAATCGCGATTGAACTCGAGTTGCCGCTTGAGAATGCCTCGGTCGAAGCCTACAAAGCGGCCGGCCAGGCGACGTTTGGGACATTATGGGACCACCGGTTCATTCATGGCGCGCAGGTGATCACGCAATATGATCGCCAGCCCCGGATTTGGACCACGACGTGGTTGTATGTGGCCGGTTTCCGGTTTGACAAGAGGTGGAGTCTCTTCGGCATGATCGGTCCCCGCTTCGAGCATGGGAATCCGATCGGTGGACGCAATACGGAGGTTCTGAGCAATGTTACGCTGTTTGCCGATATCACGGAGCGACTGGTCGGAGGAATCGAGATGAACTTTGGACAGGTTCTTCACGGCAGTGGATCTCTGTTGGTGATGCCTCAGGTTCACTACGAGGTCGATTCCCATTGGATGGTCCAAGGCGGGGCCGACGTTCGCGTGATCGACGATTTGGCCTTGCCGGAGGTCGGATTCCGACTGATTCGAGAGTTTTAACAGTCTGCCATTGAGCGATGATCACGAGGGGCGCGGCCTGCAGGATGACCGGAGTATCTGAAGCGGCTCCTCTCCCATGTGGCTTAGTCGAGCTTGAATAGGCGTGTGCTGCCACCGGCGAATTTGTAGACTTTATTCTTGTACCCCAAATTGATCGGCGCCAAGCCGCGATCGCGTCCACGCACGGTGAGCGCATCAGGCGTGAGCCGTAAGTCGAGCGTATGCCCGCGATAGCGGACGCGCATGTCCAGGCGTTCCACCTCCTGCGGCAATTCAGGGTTAAACCGGAGCACGTCTCGCGTGACCTCAATGCCAGTCAAGACGCGCTGCACGAGATCGACGGTGCCTGCCATCGCGCCGAGGTGCACGCCCTCTTCCGTGGTCCCCTGCTGAATATCGCCCACATCACTCTGCAACGCTTCCGCAAAGTAGGTCATCGCGCGTGCTCTATCCGAGCGTGCCAATACCCAGGCATGGACCACACGGGACAACGTCGAGCCGTGTGAAGAACGGGTGTCATAATAGGCTACATTTCGAGGAATGGTCTCGTATTCGAATGGGTAATCGAGGCGGGCGAACAGCTCCCGAAGCTCTTCCGAGGAGAAGAGATAGAACAACATCAGCACGTCGGCCTGCTTCGACAATTTGTAGCGGTTTGCGCTGTCATGCTCCGCTTCGAGAATCAATTCGAGGCGCTGGATGTTGCCGTATCGCGTACGGTAACTCTCCCAATCCAACTCGGCCAGCTGTTCATAGCCTTCGAACTGGCTAATGATCCCCTTGTCATGAAACGGTATATACATTTTGCGGCTGATGTCCGCCCAATGGGCGATCTCGTCCGCGGTCAACTGCAGCCTCGTCATGAGTTCGGCACGACGGATGTCGGGTAAAAGGTCCAGTACCTCCTCTGCTCGCCACAGCACCCATACGGCCATGAGGTTGGTGTAGGCGTTGTTGTTGAGCCCGGGGGATGGTGCGTCCGGATACCCTTCGTGAAATTCGTCGGGGCCCATCACGCCGCGGATTTCATAGCGCCCACGCTGGTCATTGAAACTCGCGATGCTCGACCAGAAACGCGCAATTTCGAGCATCATTTCGGCTCCGTGGAACTGGAGAAACTCGACGTCATGCGTGACTTGGTAATATTGCCAGACGTTATAGGCGATGGCACTGCCCACATGGCGTTGCAGATAGGAGTGGTCGGGTACCCAGCGTTTCGAATGCGGATTCAGGTTGAGTTCCTGGGTTTCCTCCTGCCCATCGCTTCCGCTTTGCCAAGGAAACATGGCCCCCTTGAAACCGGCGTCGGCGGCCGCGGCGCGCGCCTCGTCCAGTCGTCGGTAGCGATACAGCAACAACTCTCGGGTGATTTCGGGCATGCGAAAATTGAGAAACGGGAAGATGAAGAGCTCGTCCCAGAAGATGTGGCCCTGGTAGGCTTCCCCGGTCCAGCCGCGGGCCGGTACGCCGATATCGAGTCCAATGGAGTGGGGCGAAACCGCTTGCAGCAAATGGTACATGTTCAGCCGCAACAGCATGGGGACGTTGAGCTTGAACCCGTTTGCCGACGGTTGCAAATGCACGTCGAAGCGGCGCCATAGGTGCTTCCAGGCCATCATATGTTGCATCATGACCGCGTCGAAGCGTCCCACACGGGCAATTGCCTTGCGCGCCGCCAATCCGCACTCGGAAATGGCCTGATCCCGAGACGTATACACAGACACGAGCTTCTCCATGACCAGCGTCTGGCCTTGCCGAAGGTCGATCACCAGCTCCTGTCCGATGTAACCGGGTTCCTGGACGACCCTGCGGGCATTGTTGACCAGCTCTCCGTCGACGAACGCCTGCATTCGCGCGGCCTGCGCCAGGTGAATGTGGGATTGACTGGTGCGCACCTGCAGAGAGATGGCATCGTTCGCAAGGATGTCGTCTCTCACCGGCTCCAGATGTGTATTGTTGAATTCACAATAGAGCCTTGCTCCCCGATTGGCGACGCGCCCGTCGATCGCCGAACGGACCCTGACATCCGCCGACCAGTTCTCGGCCGTCAAGGTCAGCTCTATCGCGGCCACGTGCATGTCGTTCATTGAAACCAGGCGTCGCTCTTTGAGTGTCGTGCGTCGTCCCTGGGCGTCCTCAAAGCGTATGGTTCGGAACAGCATGCCGCGTCGGAGGTCGAGCTCTTGCCGATAGGACAGGAGATGCACCGACCTAACATCGAACCATTCAGTATCGGCGATGTGAAATGTCAGCGTCAGCCAGTTCGGAAAATTAACGAGATCCTCAGTCTCGACCACTCGGCCGCTGATATCGGTGCGGAGGCGGTTGTAGCCGCAGGCCAGGTAGGTGCCCGGATAATGCACGTCATCAGCCACCGCCCCGGCCAGGGCGGCGCGAGTTGCGAAATACCCGTTCCCAAGGGTGCACAGGGCCTCACGGATACCTTCGCGTTCAGGATCAAATCCTTCATACAACAGCGACCAGGCAAAAGGCGGCTCCATGGCGATCGAAACCTGCGCGAGGTCGGCCACCACCACGTCGGCGCCGGCCTCGCGCAGGGCCTGTGAATGTCCACAGCAATCGACGCCGATGACGGTGCCGAATCGGCCCGCGCGCCCCGCCTGGACGCCGGCAATCGCATCCTCCACCACGACCACGCGAGAGGGATCGACCTTGAGGCGTTGCGCAGCCTCCAGGAATGCATCGGGCGCGGGTTTGCCCTTCAGGGGCAGTCGGGTAATATCCACGCCGTCCACGCGCGTATCGAAAAGATGCGAAATGCCGGCTGCTTCCAATACGGCCGCGCAATTGATGCTGGAAGAGACGACCGCCGTCTTGACCTCTTGCGCACGGAGCGCGCGAACCAGCTCGATGGCCGGTTCATAGGCTTGTATTCCGTGCTGCTGCAAGTGTTGCATGAAGTAGGTGTCCTTCATGTTGCCGAGCGTCTGTACCGTCGGCGTGCCGGGGGGATCGTCGGAAGAGCCAAAGGGCACATCAATGCCACGCGATTGCAGGAAGGCCACGACCCCATCATAGCGAGGTTTGCCGTCGACATAGCGGAGGTAGTCTTCCTGAATGTCAAAGGGGACGAGCGACACGCCGGTGCGCGCCGCCCGCTTCTGGAGAAATTCGTCGAACATCCGTTTCCATGCTGCGGCATGGACGCTCGCGGTCTTGGTCAACACGCCGTCGAGATCGAATAGGACGGCGTCGTAATCACGAGGGGACAGGGTAACAACGTGGCTGAGGTTGGTCATGACGCATTCCTCGGAGTGGGTCGTGCGGTGGTCCTTGGTTCAACGGCGCGATGGTCACCGACGACCATAACGACGCGCAAGGCAAAGACAGTTGAGGCATTACGAGAGGTCCATTCCACCCTTGCCCGCTCCGCTGATGGGCAACATCCCGGTTTCCAGAGCGGGGGCAGGGGGCAGGCCGGTCACTTCCAGAATTTCCTGTTCATTCAGCGTTTCCCGCGCCAGCAACGCTTCGGCCAATGCGTCGAGTTGCTTGCGGTGGGCGACCAAGAGGCGTTTGGCTTCGTCGTGGCTCTCGCCGATGATCCTGAGTACCTCGGCGTCGATGGCTTCAGCGGTCTGCTCGCTGAACGGCCTCGGTCCGCCGAAACCACCCGCACTGTTCAGGTAGGGGTTTTCCCGTGGCGCGAGTTGCACCAGCCCCAGCCGGTCACTCATCCCCCAGCGCGTGACCATACCGCGAGCGAGGCCGGTGGCCTGCTCAATGTCGTTTTCAGCCCCGGTTGTCCGCGTGCCGTACACGATTTCCTCGGCTGCACGGCCTCCCAGCATGCCGGTAATTCTCGCGCGGAGATAGGCTTCCGGGTAGTTGTACCGGTCACTGTCGGGACGTTGATAGGTCACGCCGAGCGCCTGTCCGCGCGGCACGATCGTCACCCGGTTCACCGGGTCTGCGCCGGGCACCACAAGACCCAGGATCGCGTGTCCCCCCTCGTGATAGGCGATGCGCTCCCGGTCGGAGCGGCTCATAAGGATCGGGCGTTCAGGACCGAGTACGATCTTTTCCAAGGCGTCCAGGAAGTCTTTATGTCGGACTTCATCCTGCTCGCGGCGCGCTCCCAGCAGGGCTGCTTCATTGACCAGGTTTTTGAGGTCGGCTCCGGAAAGTCCGGGTGTGACAGCGGCGAGATCTCCCAGGATGGCGTCGTTGGCCAGCGGAACCTTGCGAGTGTGAACTTTGAGGATCGCCTCTCTTCCGGTCTTATCAGGGAGATTGACGACGACCCGCCGGTCGAATCGGCCGGGCCGCATTAGCGCCTTGTCGAGCACCTCCGGCTGGTTCGTCGCCGCCAGGACGATGATGCCTTCCCGGCTTGAGAAACCATCCATTTCGGTCAGGATCTGGTTCAAGGTCTGCTCCTGCTCGCTTGACCCACCGATCGACATCTGACCACGCGCGCGGCCGATGGCGTCGAGCTCGTCGATGAACACGATGGCAGGCGCATGCTCGCGCGCTTCCTTGAACAGGTCACGCACTCTGGCCGCGCCCACACCGACGATCATTTCGACAAACTCCGCGGCGCTCATCGAGAAAAATGGCACCCCTGCCTCTCCCGCGACCGCCTTGGCCAGCAGGGTTTTTCCGGTGCCTGGCGCGCCCACGAGCAGGACCCCTTTCGGAGCGGTTCCCCCCAGGCGGGTATACTTCTTGGTGTCCCTGAGAAAATCCACGATCTCAACCAGCTCGTTCTCGGCTTCATCGATACCTGCGACATCGTCAAATGTGATCTTGGAATCCTTCTCCTGGTCATAGCGGCGGGCCGTGCTTTTCCCGATGCCCATCAGCCCGCCCCCAAGACCGCCACCCTGCTGCGCGGCTCGTCGAAAGAGCCAGATATAAAACGCGATGAAAAACAGCGCCGGGCCGAAGCTGAAGAAGAGCGTGGCCCAGGTATTGCCGCCATCTTGGATAGGTTCGGCGCTGATTTCGACGTGGTTATCGATCAGAAATTTTTCGAGGCCTTGGTCCGCGAAGGACGGCAAGGTCGTTTCAAAGGTCATCGCCGTCTTCGGCGCAATATCGCGAGATGTCCCGCCGCGCTTACTGGTCACCTGGCCATCGCGCTTGGAGTCCGCATGCTGATCGCCCGCTGGCGGGTAAGTGACTGGCGAAGCGAACCGGCCCGTGATCGTGTCCGCCCGGCCATAGATCGCCTCCACGTTGCCTTTCCGGACTTCCTCCTTGAATACGGTATAGGGCACCGTCACCGGCGCTTCCGCACCCGGCATGAGCATCCTGACCAGGAAGAAGTTCGTGAGGAGAATCAACATAAACCAGAGCCAAGTCTTGCGGGGCGGCATCTTCACCTGTTCGATTTTCTTCCGGACCCCAGACCCGTTGCTGTTCGTCTGAAGACGTCGGTCCGGCGTAGAATCACTACCCCGTCTCGTTTGCTTCCTCGCCGCACTCATAAGTCCTCCTTGATCCCCCGATGAATATCAGGAGGAAATCCACCAGTCATATCGGACAGTAACACCTACTTTCACCTAGAACAAGTTCGCTATCCGGTCGGCCGGGGTGGGGCGATCTCAAGCAAGTGGAGCCACGGACGAACTTATGGTGTTCTACGGGGAGTCGCTTGCGAAAGAATGGGAACAGGCCGGACGTTAGCCAGGCATATCGGCGTCACATGCCTGGCGTCAGAAAAAAGGATGCGTCATCAGAAACGGCGTGTTCCATACCCGAGATCCCTGCCTCGTCCTGGCCAGAATGTCGCCCGCGAATTCGGGGAGGGAGCCGAGTTGGCGAGCGGTAGTGACGGGTCGTGCGTGCCGCGTCTTCGTCGCCATCATTGACCTTACGGACCAGTTTCGAGCGGTGATGGCGGTGGCACACCCCCATCTGCACGGCGCATGCGGTTCTGAGGAGTGTCGTGACTCTTCCGTGCGTCAAATTTTCAATGTCGACGGACCTGCCTGCCGAAAGATCCGAAACCCTACATCATTGGGAGCCTGACATCTCCCAAGCTATAGACGCGCGCATTCAGCCTCTTAGAAGAAAGGTCCAGGATCTCCATTTCCATGAGCTTCGGCACACGTTCGCGACGCGAATGGTTCAGGCAGGGGTGGATTTCTATAAGGTGCAGCGGTTGCTCGGGTATAAGTCGACGGTCACGACCCAGGGCTATGCTCATCACTATCCGGAGAGTCTACGCGATGGCGTGGAAGTGTTGGATGTGCGGCGACCAATTAGCACAAATTTATATATGGACCCAGCCTTCGATGCAACGGCGGGGTGTCACGCGATGAACCA
>CAZBNV010000011.1:0-89425 GCA_964493335.1 uncultured Nitrospira sp. | reverse complement strand
TTCTGAACATGTAGAGCCTCCTATGGTTGGGGTGGGAATTGGAACACACCGATGTTCCGCAAAGACAAACCGACTTTGTGAGCCCTCACCCCGTGAGAGCCACCGCCTAGCATAAAGGATTCGCCATTTAATTGGGCAACCTCTGTCCAGTGAACTCTATGGCCTCGCCGGGCAACGCCTTCAGACATACATCGAGATTGGCCTTCTCGCACGCCGTCAGGCCCAATGGCCTGATGAGCGGACTCAGGTTGGCCTTGTGCCCACCTCTCTATCCATAAACTCGACGACTTCTTTCAACGTTTTGAAGGCCTTTTTGTCCTTCTCCGCTCTGGTCACCACGGAATGACCCTGCCCTTCCTTCATTGGATCACCTGAGGCACCCGGGATCGTGTGCAAAGTGCCTCACTCGAATGGCTGCTTCATCCATGACTTTATGGTCACTCGACACATACGTAACGAAGACGGAATTCGGACAGAACACGGCATTCGTAGGTGGCGATCGCCTCGGCCTAGCATGGAGCTTCACGTCGGTCCCCAGGACGGGCTTGGAATTGTTACTGATAGCCATTGATCCCTCCCCGCTTGACCACGACATAGCCCTGCGTCTCGGCCATCTTCAGGGGATTGTGAATCGGCCCGATGGCCTGCTCCTCGAGCGAATGCGCCCGGCTGTCCTAACACTGAACGTGATTGAAGGCGGTATTAGAGAGAGTGGGCGACTGCCGGCCACCGAGGCCGTCATCGACGACGATGGATACCTGTCGAGCATCGGTAAATCCGGTTCCGTAGCCGTGACAACAGGCACGGGAAATCCCATTATCTGGACAAATTTCCGTCAAAATAGAGGTCGCTTCTCGAGCTCGAATTTGGCGGCATAATTGAGATTCGTCGCTGGCATTGAACCGGCGGTCGGCAATGGGCAGATATCCGGCACCGTCACTCGATGGTCACGGTTCCGTGAGGCGCATGACGCGGCAGGAACGCCTGCGTGGAAGCGTCTCTTGCTGAAACTGCATAGACCAGCAACAGGATCACAATTGAGCGTGACGACACAACCGATCGCCTCATAGAAACACCGCCGATGCGGACGCGTCAGTTCGCCCTCGTCGACGCGCAGAACAAACAATGGCAGCATTGTACGCAGGATGGAGTCTTTAGTCGAGGCTCCGGTTTAAGCAGGAAAGCCTGGGCGACAAGAAGCCGTCAGATTGGCACAGATGAGCGATCAGGAAAAGATGTGATGACTCAAGACTTGCGCACAGTGGAGCGCATGAGGCTATCGGCTTGCGGTGGAAGGAACCCTTGGTATCCCTGATGCCGTTCAGCTAATTCAAGCACGGAAAAAGGCTGACCATCGACCATTTCAGGCGCCGTAAAAATCTGTCTCAACATCCCTCCACGTGCGCCGACGATCTCCCCGGCAAAAACCACCCCTTTCGCCTTCAGCTTGAGGATGGCCTTTTCAATGTCTTCTACTCGCACCGCCACATGGTGAAACACTTGATCGCCGAACTTCTGCACCCACCGCGGAATGATGCTGGTCTTGCCGCGGTCGTCAGGATAGGCCTGATCCACAAACAGCGCCGGATACCCAGCTCGGCGATAGACTTTGGCAAACCAATCTTCGTACTGCAGCGTCTCATCATACTCATAACCCAAGGCCATAAACTCTCCCGCCCGCTGATCGATATCCATTGTGCGAATAGTGAGATGGTCCATCACGGGCACAAACCCCACCCCGGCTTCATCCAGCGCACGGCGAAGCACCCGCGCCGCATTGTTGTGCGCCAAAAAGTCGGTGGTCATTCGAGTAATCACGGCATCAAGGTCAGTGCTTTGCCCCATCGTGGCCTCCTTCCGCCTGCTGAAATGTCACCCCTTGCGCCAGCGGCAACTCCGTCCCCCAATTAATCGTCGTAGTTTGGCGACGCATGTACGCCTTCCAGGCATCGGACCCCGCTTCGCGTCCTCCACCCGTGGTCTTCTCTCCGCCGAACGCTCCGCCGATTTCCGCGCCGGACGTGCCGATATTGATATTCGCAATGCCGCAGTCGCTCCCCACCGCCGACAGGAACTGCTCACTATGCCGAAGGTGCATGGTGAACAGCGAAGACGACAGGCCCTGCGGCACGGCGTTTTGCATACGGATCGCTTCCTCCAACGTTCGGTAGGTCATCACGTAGAGGATCGGTGCAAACGTTTCCCGCTGAACGACACTCCAGTGATTCTCCGCCCGCACGATCGTCGGTTCAACGAAGTACCCCGAGCGAGGGAGGAGGCGCCCGCCACATAGGACCTCGCCGCCCTGCTGACTGATCTCTTCGAGAGCCGCTCGATACCTTTCGACTGCTGACGCGTCAATAAGTGGCCCCATCAACACGCCGGGGTGGAGCGGATCACCAATCGTAACCTGCGCATACGCAGCCAGAAGCCGCGGTATCAGCTTCGCATACTGCGACTCGTGCACGATGAGACGCCGGGTGCTGGTGCAACGCTGCCCCGCCGTGCCGACTGCGCCGAAGACAATCGCCCTGGTCGCCAATTCGAGGTCGGCTGTCTCGTCCACGATGATCGCATTGTTCCCGCTCAACTCCAGGAGGCTTCGCCCCAGGCGACGCCCGACCACTTCCGCCACCTGCCTCCCGACTGGCACCGATCCCGTGAACGAGATCAGCGGGAGCCGTTCATCCCGGACCATGTGCTCAGCCACTTCGACGCGATCCGTCATAAACGACGCGAATACGCCCGGATACCCAGCGGCATCGAGCACACGATTGCAGAGCTGTTGGACTGCCAGCGCACAGAGCGGCGCTTTCGGAGAGGGCTTCCACAGCACCGTGTTCCCCGCCACGGCTGCAATGAAGGCATTCCAGGCCCAGACCGCCATGGGAAAGTTAAACGCCGTGATGACGCCCACAACGCCCAATGGATGCCATTGCTCGTACATCCGATGCCGCGCGCGTTCCGAGTGCATGGTCTGCCCGTACAACATGCGGGACAACCCGACGGCGAAGTCCGCCATGTCGATCATTTCCTGGACTTCCCCGTCGCCCTCGGCCTTAATCTTGCCGACTTCAAGCGACACTAGCGTGCCTAACGCGTCCTTGTTCTCTCGCAGCGCCTGCCCGATCAGACGAATGATCTCACCTCGCTTGGGAGCCGGCACCATCCGCCATGAGGCCTGTACCTCCTGAGAGCCAGCTACCAGTGTATCGTAGTCCGACTCCGAGCAGCCGTAGACGCGCGCCAAGAGATCCCCCGTGGCGGGATTGCGTGACTCCACCATCCCCGCATCTGCAGTCGCGATCCAGCTGACCCATGAAAGACAGCCGCCCGGCTGTTCCTGCGCGAGCCCCAACTTCTTGAAAATGTTCTGCGTCGTCATGGTGGCGCTATGATCGAAAGCAGTCCCCGAAGCGATTATTCAATAAGTCCTGCAATTGAAACTGTTCCTGCGTCACGAAGCCGCGATAGTCGGCGGGTTTGGCCATCACGAGATCAACGACGCAACAGAGCGACGACGCCGTCGTGACCTGAATGGCGGACCAAAGGCGCCCAAGAATCGTCCGCGGGTACACCTTCTTTACATAGGTTTCTTCGAACAACTCCCCCCGCCTGGTCCCCGTCACCGCGGCATAGATCAACACGACATCCTGGTAGGTCTGCGGGATCGCCCGCTCGAGAATCCGTTTGAGCGTCTCTCGATCCTCGTTCAGCTTGAGATCTTTCATGAGAAAGTGGATTTTTTCGCAATGCCCGGGGTACCGCAGGGTCTTATAGTTCATGGTGTGAACCCGTCCACGATACGTATCTGCCAAGGTACCTAGCCCGCCGGACGTGTTGAACGCCTCGTAAAGAAGACCGTCCAGTTCTATCGTCTCGTACCCCTCCAAGGGTTGCAGTTGAACCGCTTGTCCACTTTCGATCCCGACACAGACATTTCCATACTCATTGATTAACCCGTCGGTGGACCAGGTCAGGGAATATTTCAACGCATTGCTCGGATGCACCGGCAGGGCGCCCACTCGCATTTTCACGCTGTCGATGGTTTCAAAATGGCCGATGAGTTCATTCGTAACGATACTAATGAACCCGGGAGCCAGCCCACACTGTGGAATAAACGCCCGATCCGAGGCCTCGCTGATAGCCCTGACGCGATCGGTCACGGCGACGTCTTCGGTCAGGTCGAAGTAGTGCAGACGATGGGCTCGCGCAATTTCCGCCACAGTTGGATTGCAGAAGTATGGCAGGCTGGAGATGACAGCCTCGAACCGATGGGCCATGACATATTGCACGACCACGTCGCTCCGGCGCACATCCAACGCACAGGGAGTCACCGTCGAAAGCGACAATTCATCGACAAGCCGTTTGGGAGCATCCAGAGTCAGATCAGCCAGGTGAACCTGATACTGCCCCTTCGCTGACAACAGTCCTGCGATGAGAGAACCGATTTTCCCAGCTCCAAGCACCAAAACCTGAGGCATCCGTCACCTCAAAATCATTATACTCCTTCAGAGAAAAGGAGCGGCTTTTTCTGAGAACCTGCGCAGCTGACGATTTATTACTGATGTGATAGGACTGTTGCCTAGGACGCGGCCTGACGGGAACGGGAAGGGGTTATCAGCGCAGATGAGGGTGAAGAGGACGGGGAGGAGACTTGATTGTCCATCGCCTCGAACAAGAGGCAACATTTGAGGCGACCACACACGCCTAGAAGCTTGGGGTCATCGACGGGAAGCCCGAGGAGCCGAGCCTGCTTGACGGTCACAGGCTTGACCTCCGTAAGAAAGCTGGCACAACACAGCACAAGACCACAGGTATCGATGCCACCCAATCGGCTCGCTTCGTCACGCGCACCTATCTGGCGCATTTCGATCCGACCTCCGAATCGACGCGCCAACAACCGGACTAACTCTCGAAAATCGATCCGATCCTCAGCGGTGTAGGCGAACGTCATTTGCCGACGGTGCAGCGAACAGAAAACCTCCACCAGCTTCATCCTCAGCCCAAGCGCTGCCGCTTGTTCACGACAAGCCTTCATGCCTTCCGCGGCAAGCCGTTCATAACGATCAATGGTAGCCGCGTCTTCCCTGGTCGCTTTCCGGGAGATCGGTTGAATCACACGCATGGGCGGGATGAATGGGGTGAGCTGAGGGACTCCGTAAACCACCCCGTAACTCAACTCCCCGGCGACATCAAGCAGCACCCTATCCCCAGGCGCGAGTATGGCATCCCCTGCGTCAAACTTCTTGACCTCCCCGAGATCACGGATTTTGACCCCCACGATTCGGACCGCCGACGGATACGGCTTCGCAAGCTCTTGAGCGAGTAGGCTATCGATCATGGAGGGCATACTACACCATCCGATCTTTGAATTGGAATCCTCAGAGCCGCCAGGCGCCACCGATCAATCATTTTGAATCCGCCGGGAGTCATCCACCGTATCACCCGCCGCCGCATAACTCCTCTAAACTAATGATTACAATGGATTTTTTAACCGGGAAGAGGAAATGGGAAATATGTTAGGCTACTCGGGAGTAGGAAAGTGACGCAGGACCCGCTCATCGATCAGACAGTGAGGGCACGGTGCGAATACCACATAAAGTCGTCCTTCCATTCGGCTATCATATTATGATCCGTCAGGTCACCGATTCTGAAATGGACCGGCAGGACGCGAATGCCGATGGAATTTGGGACAACGAAGCCAAAACGATCTATATCCGCAAGCGACTTCCCGTCACGCGACGGAGATATATTCTCGCCCATGAATTGGGACACGCGTGGCTCGACTGGCAACATCGGTACTTGGATGACGGAAAAGCTCGCACCTAAGGCGACGTGATCGAATAACGGCCGACGGCCCTCCTGAGAATGGCTAGCCCCAGCTCCCTACCGCTTGGTTTGTGCTTCAACGAGCCGGATAATCTCCGACCACTCCGTTTTTCGCACCGGCTGGACCGAAAGCCGCGATCCTTTCCGAAGCAGCTCCATTCCCTTGAGTCCAGGTTGCCCTCGTAGCATATCCAGCGACAATGGCGTCGTGAATTTACGGACGAACCGAATGTCCACCACGTCCCAACGCGGCTGGTCAAGATCGCTGCCTGGATCGTAGTGGGTACCGCCCTTATCGAACTGAGTCTTATCAGGGTAGGCGCCTGTGACCACCTCAGCGATTCCCACGACCGAAGGGGGGTTCACATTGCTGTGGTAGTACAACACCTGATCGCCCACCTGCATCGCCCGCATGAAGTTGCGAGCCTGGTAGTTCCGCACCCCATCCCAAGACGTGGTCTGCCTCGGTGCCTGGGCAAGATCATCAATCGAGAACGCTTCAGGCTCCGATTTCATTAACCAATATTGGCGTCCTTGTGCCATCCATTCCTCCTGAACACTTGGTGTCTCGCGTGCCTCAGTGTATGCTGAGCACTCTGTCGTGCCTGTCAATCTGGAGCGTGCATGGACTTGACCCCGTTGTGGTTCGGTATCTACAAGGCCGCAAAGTATGCGCTGTATCCCTTGTCCTGGATTGCCATCACAGGTCTGTTGACCTTGTTGACCGCATGGCTTCCGATGACTCCCAAACGAACCACCTGGGTCAGACGCTTCGCGTTCTGCACGCTGCTGCTCCTGTTGCTGACCGCCACACCGCTCTTGTCCTCCATGTACATCGCATGGTTGGAAGGATGGTACCAGCCGTTCCACGCCACCTCCACCTCGAAAGTCGACGCCATCGTCGTGCTGGCAGGAGGTGTGTTTGCGAAGGGATCGCTCAGGCCGACCGAGGATGTCTCGGATTCCTCACGCCAACGCACGGCCTGTGGCGCAGACTTGTGGCTACAGGGGCTCGCGCCCAAGCTGCTGCTCACCGGAGGAGACGCCACTGTGCTTCGTACCGGTCCGCTGGTATCCCACGAAATGAAACGGCGGGCGCTGCGTCTCGGTGTCCCGGAATCGGCCATCCTCGTCGAGGAGAAGTCCAGGACCACCTACGAAAATGCGGTGCAGAGTAAGGCAGTTCTTGGGGGAGGACACATTCTGCTGGTAACCGCCGCCTACCATCTTCCTCGCGCGGTGGGCCTGTTCGAAAAGCAAGGCTTTGTCGTGACGCCTGCCGCCTGCGGGTATGAATCACAACACACGCCGGCACAAGCCTGGGCGCAGAGTGCCCCCTTCGATTTCCTTCCCACCGCCAGAGCCTTGCTCATCACCACCCAAGCCCTCGACGAAGTCGCCGGGATGCTGGTCTATTGGATGGCCGGAAAGTTATGAGGCCCCCTCACGACTCGACTCCAAACGATAGACCGCTCCCCCATGATCCACCACATAGATCTCGCCCGCTTCATCTTCCCCAAAGGAGGAAATCCGAAAACCCGACCGCAGCAAGACCTGAGGGTTCTGTCTTTGGCTCGGGCGCGCCTCGGCTTCCACCTGCAACCCGAAAATTTCTCCACTACAGTAATCTCCATAGACATACAGGCCCTTGAGCCCAGGCTCACTCGGTCCACGGTACACATACCCGCCGGTGATCGAACAGCGACCGGCCTCATGTCCATATTCAAGAATCGGAAGTCTGAGCGCAGGCTCCTCGCAATCCGTCTGAGGGAGAAAACAATGTCGCCCCTCCATCAAGCGCCAGCCATAGTTCCCTCCGCGCACGACCACATCCACTTCCTCCCAGGCGTGCTGTCCCACATCGCCGACCCACAGGGAGCCGGACCCACGGTCGAACGAAAACCGCCAAGGGTTTCTCAAACCAAGGGCATAGATCTCCGGGCGACCACCGCCTGACACATAAGGATTGTCGGCCGGAATCGTATAGGGCTCTTCCCGATCCACATCGAGACGGAGAATCTTTCCTCGTAGATCGTGTGGATTTTGCCCTCGATTGTCCGGATCTCCGCGACCGCCTCCATCGCCCCGCCCGATGTACAGGGCTCCATCAGGCCCAAACGCGACCATGCCTCCATTGTGGTTCGCAAACGGTTGCGGCACGACCATCACCACCCGCTCCTGTCGACCCGCCAGGTCGATCTTGGCGCCGCGTCGGTACTCCGCAACCACCGTCGCACCGTCCGGCTGCCTCGTATAACTGACAAAGAACCGCCCGTTGCGGGCATAGTTCGGATGGAAGGCCAGGCCGAGCAGCCCGCGCTCTCCTCCGGTCAGTACCAGGTTGCTGATGTCGAGAAAGGGGACCGATTGCAGCAACCCCTGCGTCAGGATGCGGATGCGGCCAGCTTGTTCCACCACGAATAGACGACCACTGCCGTCTCCGGCGTGGGTCAGATAGAGCGGCTGCGTCAGCCCCTTGGTGATGATCGGCTTCAGTGTGAGTGATAGTCGATTGGCTGGGTCATCTGAGTGGCTCTGGGCATATCCTTCAACACATGTGATCCCCGCCACGACGGCCAGAATAAGCAGCGCCAGGCGCGATCGAAATCCGGTCACTCGCATGGATCAGTCTCCGCCAGGCTGGTTCTCAAGATAGTCGATCACCGAAGCGTACGTCAGCTCGCGGATGCGGGCTTTGGAGGAACCGGGTGCGTCGAGGTTGCGCTCAAGCCACACGCGTTCGGTAATCTGGACGCGCCCTTCATTGCACCGTCGCCACATCTCATGCAACAACTCGATCGGCAGGCCGACTTGCACGCCTTCCGATTCGATACGATCATCCAAGATCGCCAGTAAATCGGCGATGGCATGATCCGGCTGATATGGCGGCGCGGAAAACCCAAAGGCCTGCTGAGCCTGCGACTCTTGACGAGCCTGCTCGACAAGGTCCTGCATATATTCCTTGAGCAACCCGATGATGTGACCTGATAAGCGCATTAGCGACAGAGTATCCGCAACATTCCTCCCGGAGCAAGGCATGTTTCGACGACGCTTCGGTTGACCCCTGAATCAGTGATTCTCTATGATAGCGGCTGCGAGAAGGCGGGCCAGGCTCCATCACGCAACGGCCATTTCCTGAATCAGCGAGTGAGACCCGTGAGCAATCAGACCATCGTTGAACATTTTGAGATCTCCCTTCAAACCCCGAGTGGAGAGATCACCACTGCAGTCGGAGTGCCGACGAACTTCGTGCCGATCACCGCCATTCTTCCCCTCATGCGCGGTCTCGGCGAAGAAGCGCAGGCGTTGGAGCAACGCCGGCTACTTGAAGCCGGTGAGATGGTTTCCTGTCAGAAGGGCTGCGCCGCTTGCTGCCGGATGCTTGTGCCGATCTCAGCGCCGGAAGCCTTCGCCTTGGCACATACGATCGACCGTCTGGAGCAAAGTGAGCGAACTCGCCTCCTGGCACAACTCGACCTGGCCAACCAGCGCCTGGCCAAGGCCGGGTTGTTAAAACAACTGACCTCGTTGGCCGAGTCAGAGAATCCGGTCACCGACGAGGCCATCGAACCATTGAACCGAGCCTACTATGCGCTCCGCATGCCCTGCCCCTTCCTGGAGAATGAAGTGTGTAGCATCTATGAGGATCGACCGGCGGCCTGCCGCGAACTGGCCGTCACCTCGCCGGCCACCGATTGCCACAACATGACCAATGAGGTGATCCGCCCAGTTCCCGTCGCCGTTAGAATCAGTACGACATTGAGTCTGCTCTGGGCAGACCTCACCTCAACCACGCCCCGGCTCATCCCGCTGCCGTTGGCCGTCGACTGGGCCACCAGACACCAGGTTGAGCAAACACGAACATGGGCCGGCACAGAACTGTTCGAGAAGGCCCTCGACAAAATCTGGCGATATCTCAGTCAGGAAAAGGCCCGCCGAAGCAGCCCCTGATGAGTACGCATTCCGTACTTCCTAAAGGAGACTTCATGCAGAATCCCGTGATTGTATGCCTCGACTTGGAGGGCGTGCTGGTTCCTGAAATTTGGGTCAATTTTGCCATCAAGACCGGCATCGAAGAGCTCAAAATTACGACGAGAGAGATGCCCGACTATGATGCCCTGATGACCCGACGGTTGAAGATCCTCGACCAGCACGGCTTCACCCTGGCCGATATCCAAGCCGTGATCGATGCCATGGGTCCCCTGGACGGCGCGGCAGAGTTTGTCGCCTGGCTGCGGGAACGGACGCAGGTGATTATTCTATCGGATACCTTCTATGAATTCGCCCTGCCGTTGATGCGGCAGTTGGGCTTTCCCACGATTTTTTGCAATCAACTGGAGATCGGGCCAAACGGTCGCATCGTGAACTACAAACTTCGGCAGCCGAACCAAAAGAAGCACGCAGTCGCCGCGCTGAAGAACCTCAACTTCCGCGTCATGGCCGCCGGCGATGCCTACAACGACACCGCAATGTTGGGAGAGGCCCATGCCGGATTCTTCTTCTGCCCGCCCGATCATCTGCCGAAAGAGTTCCCACAGTTCCCGGTGACGAAAACCTACGCCGAGCTACAAGCGCGTTTCGAACAGGCAGGGAATTTCAAATAGCATTCAGATTCGAATAGGCCCTTCCCCTCTGTAAGGGAAGGCAGAGAGGAAGAGAATCGCAACGAACATTTTTAAAAGGACTACGGGCTGAAAGATAGATGACGGCCTAGTCCAGCGCCTCGTTCACCACACTCAGCACCCGCCGACCATACCGTTCCACCTTCACCTCACCGATCCCTGGAATGTCCAACAGGGCCGCGAGCGTGCCGGGCTTGTGGCCGGCAATGGTGCGCAGGGTCTTGTCGTGAAAAATCACAAAGGGCGCGACCCCTTCTTCCTCAGCCAGTTCCAGACGTAACCGACGAAGACGTTCAAACAGTTGGGGGTCTGCCGGAGACGCTTGTGGAAGCGCCAGTGACGTTATAGGCTCGCCCGGCTGTGGCGAGAGCGCTTCATTTCTTGGAGACGTCGTGCTCTTTTGGAGTGATACAACGCCAATCCCCTGCAGGACTTCCTGTCCCAACCGCGTCACATCGAGCGTGGGATACTCCACGCCTTCGACATGAAGGTACCCTGAGTCGATCAGGTCTTTCACCAAGCGCGTCATGGAGGGCTTCGACCAGGCTTGATAGACCCCATAACTGGGACAGCCTTCCGCGCCATAGGCGAGCAAAGCTTTCGAACGACTCCCGCGAAGCATCTCCACGATTCGACTCACGCCGAATCGACCTCCGCACCATGAGACCGCCGTCAAGACAGCCTTCGCACAGGCAGCCTCATCATCCAGCGCAACCCCTCGAACCTGAGAGGGAGTGGCACAGCGGTCACAGAGGCCGCATGGCCCCAAGGCCCGTTCGGCGTCATCGCTGAAATAATCCAGAATGGCCAGCTGTCGGCAGGTCGAGACGGAGACGTACTCCAGCAGATCTTGGAGCAGAGTCTTCATGCGAGCGACGCGGTCAGAATTGCCTGCTTCTTTCGAGGCTTGCTGGATGAAATACTCCTGCGTCGCCAAATCACGCTCATGGAACAACAACACACAGGCGGCTGCTTGCCCATCACGTCCGGCCCGCCCGACTTCCTGATAATAGGCCTCCAAGCTCCCCGGAATATCGAAGTGGACGACCAGCCGGACATCCGATTTATCGATACCCATCCCGAACGCATTCGTCGCCGCGAGAATCCGTACTGTCCCCAGGCGGAACTCGTCATGAACCAGTCGCCGTTCGTCATCCGACAAACCGGCATGATAGTACCCGACGGAGGGGTGCGACTGTCCCAGCCATGCTGCCACCTCCTCCACCGCACGACGCGTGGCGCAATAGACGAGGATGGTACCAGCTTCGTAGTCGCGCACCAGTCGATCCAACGTCGCCAGCTTCTCTTGTCGCGAACGGCAGGGCCGGACAGAGAGGGCGAGATTGGGACGACGAAAGCCTGTGACCAATCGCAGCGGATCGCGGAGCGATAATCGATCGCACACATCCGCTTGCACGCGCGCCGTAGCCGTGGCCGTCAGGGCGAGGCAGGGGAGATCGCCGAGCTCTCCGCGCAGACGACCGATGTTCAAATAGTCAGGCCTAAAGTCGTGACCCCACTGGGAAATGCAGTGGGCTTCGTCCACCACCAAGAGGGACACCCACAGCGACCGCAGGAGCCGTAGAAACCGCTCATGCTGCATCCGCTCCGGCGCAAGATACAGCAACCGGAGCCGTCCCAGCTTGAGATCAAGTATCACGCGGTCCCGCTCAGCTTCTGATAGGCCGGAGTGAAACGCCGCCGCCGCGATCTTCCGCGTCTGCATGCTGGTGACTTGATCTTGCATCAGCGCGATGAGCGGAGAAATCACGAGAGTCAAGCCGGGCAAGAGGGTCGCAGGCAATTGGTAACAGAGTGACTTTCCTTGGCCGGTCGGCATGACCGCCATTGCGTCGCGACGAGACAACACAGCCTCGATCACCTCGCGCTGACCCGGACGGAAGGCTGAGAACCCAAACTGCTGGCTGAGCTGTGTAGGCAGATCGTCCACGGTGAGGATAAAGACAAAGGATGGTGATGGAAATTTTGGGTGACCGAGTATAAGACGAGCGCCTGACTCCGGGCAAGCCGGCAGACTCTCCCTCGCCATTCAGGCGATCGAGGTGGGGCAGTCCCGTGGAGCACAGCGCTCGAGAAACAAGAAACCCCGCCGGGGATCACCCGGCGGGGTTTCATACTTCGAGACAGGCAGGGGATCTCCCTCACGCCTCGCGAGTTTCGTCAACCAATCACTATGGTGCCGTATAGCTGCCGTACTTCGGCACCGTATCGCAGCCTGGCCCCTGATCATTATTCGCCACGCACAGATGACGTAATGCTCCCTGTGCAGACAACCGGGCTTCTTTGTGCTGGCGCGATTTGCCGTAGGCCACGGCCATATTCAGCTGGCGTATGGCAGGGGCGCCCACGCCACCCGACTGGGCCTTGCTGAGCCCATCTTGGAGTTTGGCCGTGGCGCTATCGATGACGGATCGGTCAGATCCCCATCGCTTCGTGACATCGACGGTTGTCCGCTTCCCGAGGCCCGGCGCATCGGTCAGCTCGACGATGGCATCGTTCACAGCTTGAATGGCATCCGCGACCTGAGCCTGCGCGACGACCGGCTGGCTGCCGATCGCCCACGCTGCGACGCCCAGCGTTACGAACATGAGTTTCTTCATTGCGTGTCTCCTTTTCTTGTCATCGTCAGGGAGAGGCCTCTCATTGCAGCCGTGTCAGCCACTACAAGCCCCCACGCCCTGCCGCATCGTAGTTCACGCTTCACGCATGCCTAGAAGTTCATCCAGAGTGACATATAGGCCCAGTGCTGATTCTGCGTCTGGTTCAAGGTGCTGGTCAAGTAGCCACCGCTGAAAATGGTGCCGTACGTCGCCTGAAGGGCCACCTTGCCGTCTGCAAACATTCGGGTGTAGGCCACGTCGATTTCGTCACCGATGTGCGTCTTGGTGTTGTTCGCATTCGAGAACACGTAACAACCCTGCGCGCCTCGATACCAGCAGTCCTTGGAATTGGCCAGGTTCAAATTCGTGTACCACAATTCAATGTGATCACGAGCACTCGGACGGGCCTGTAAGTTGACCGACGGAGACAACATGTTTTTCCAGGCTTGCACGTCCATATAACCCATATGGATGTGGTTCGTCGGGAAGAAGTTTTCAAACGTGTTGGCTGTCTTACAATTGGTTCCGTTGGTGCAGGTATTGTTTCGGCTGTCACCGGAGGCGTAGTCGAGGTTGAACGCAATACGCGTCTTCCACGCCGTGTCATAGAACGTGTAGCCGATCCAGTTTCTGGTTGCCCAGGCATTGATGTGCAAACACTTTTGCTCGCCTTGGCAAGCTCCGACTTGGCCCATCTGTCCGAACTGCCAGGCTACTTCGTTCGAGAAGTCGAACCCGCCTTTACGCATTTCGACCCGGTTCCCGATCATGTGACGGGTTTGGTTCGAGTGCTTGGCCGTACCAAGACCCTGCGCGGCGTTGTCCGCTGAACCATAGCGATTTTGATACAAGACATAGAACGGCTCGATGACCATTCCAGGCACTAACTTGATCTGGTTGTAGAATATGAACATGTCTGCATCGCGTTGTGCATCCTGGCCGCCAGTGCCGGCGATGTTGGGTGCGCCGCTACCGACTGGAGCCGCCTGGCCAAGGTCGCTCTCTGAATTCCGGAACCAGCCAAAGTAGCTGTCCCAATTCTTGGTCTGATAGGCAAACATCACACCGTCATGTGAATAGCCGGTGTTGGCCCAATCGAAGTGGCCGAACAGCGAATGGTTGCCGAACACGACATACTGCCGACCGACCTTCACGCTCAAACCCTGCACATCGGCCAGATTTCTAATCAACATGTATGCCGCGCGGACACCCAAACGACCACCATTGCCCGCCCCCCCAGCAGACCCACCATTGTGGTTCAGCGGATCGCCGCCGTTTCCCGCATTGACAGCGCTTCCGTTCCCGCCCCAGGTCGCACTGTCGATGATTTCAACATAGAAGTTCACGTCCGGAGAGAGGTCATACCCGATTCCCAAACGCATCCACTGTTGCACATAGAAATCGTTTCCTTTGTTGCCAGCGTTTGCACCCACATTAGGTGCCGCGCCTCTGGCATTGGCGCCTCCGAACGAGTTACAAGCTCCGGCGCCCAGCTGTGCGCCACCGAAGCAGGCGTTGTTCCGCATTTCCG
The DNA here is from genome assembly GCA_964493335.1 of uncultured Nitrospira sp. Taxonomy (GTDB): domain Bacteria; phylum Nitrospirota; class Nitrospiria; order Nitrospirales; family Nitrospiraceae; genus Nitrospira_A. The sequence continues at coordinate 74,819 of CAZBNV010000011.1, read as the reverse complement.
GTCGCACGCGCAGGTCAGCGCGCAGCCAGAGGTTCTTGAGGTCGAAATTCCGGCCGATGACCGGATCGTAACTTTCGTACGCTTCTTTTTGCGGCATGTTGCGCGGAATGGCGGGAAGATTCGTGATGCGTTCGCCCGGGGGCAGTTCGAATCCGGCAAAGGCCGGGACTGCGAGACACTGCAGGGCGGTCACTGCCGCAGCGCCAAAGATGGTGGCCAACCGGCCCCACCTGGTCCGTCCATGGATGCGTTTCATAGCGTTCCTCCTGTGAATTGGATGGCAACCCATTGTGTACCCACTCACTCCGGGTGCCGTCTGTACATCCAACCGCTATTGCACTGTGAGCTCACCTCTTGTGTGTGGTTCTGAATCGGCCAGACTCGATGGTGCCCACCATCCAGCCTCGTCACTCACGTGATTACAGACGCAAGCCCTCACACAATAAAGTTTTTTTACTGTTGGTCACCTCCCTTCACAGCCGTAGAGCGATTGAAAAATGATATTAGGCCTGCTTGGGCAAACCCGATTCCTCTGCCCCGTGCTCTACGCCCGATGTTGCGTGATTGATTTCCTCTTCCGCTTCCTTCATCGACGATTCGAAGTCCTGCTCCACCATCTTCATTTCCTGTTGAATCATGTTGAGTTCAGGCTCAACCGTCTTCTTCAGGTCATCCGCAGTTTCCTTGAATCCTTTGACCGCCTTGCCGACCTGACGACCGATCTCGGGCAATTGCTTTGGCCCGAACAATAGGAAGGCAATCACCAGAATGATGAGAATTTCACCAGCGCCAAGACCGAACATGGTGTTCCTTGCTGAGGCGGAATTCTTAAGGCGAACCGGCGCAACCCCATGGTCAGGCTGCCGGCATTCAGTCCGTATCCTCAGCTCGCAAGTTACCCCTGCGTCGTCCGTGGCGGTGGAACCGCATCGGCCTGCTGCGCAGGCGGCGGTGTGGCTGACTGCCCAGGTTGCTGGATCTGTGCCGACGGCGGAGGCGCATGAGGCTCTGCCTCGGTGGCCGTCACGTCGATCGCATCCGCTTCATGGACAGACTTCTTGAACCCCTTGATTGCTTTACCTAATCCTTCTCCGAGCTGAGGAATTTTCCCCGCACCGAAGATGATCAGCACGATGACGAGAATCAGCAGCAGCTCCATCCAGCCGAACGAACCAAACATGGTACTGTATGCTCCTTGTTACAGCTGTGCGATTATTCGCACGACGTACGTGCATGTACGTGCAACCGACGAATCAGTGTCGTAATGAGAAGCGCCTGAGATGACCGTGACTGCGAGACCGCGTCCTGTTGGTTGTCGTGATGCAAGGACAATGGACTGGTTTCCTTTTGTAAATCGCGGGAAAGGCTATAGAAATGGAATTAATTAGTCAAGCTCTTTCTCCTCCATATATCCCTATCAACCTTTATATGCAAGGCAAGCATCACAATCTTACTTATGACCGCTACGGCCGAAACGAGAAGTGATAATACTCGACAGGGCTCGGCGGGGCCCCCAGCGCCATCAAGACCGCCTCACGCTCATAGCCCACATTCTCCAACGCGATCTGCGCCTGACTCAATTCCTCCTCGGTCACATAGGCGATGGTGTCGGGAATCCCGTTCGGCTTGAGCGAGAGCAGTATGCCTTGGGCCGACTCACGTTCTTCCGCCGGCATCTCGCTACGTAGCGGGAATTCGATCTTGCGCTGATAGGGGCTCTCATAGGTCTCATTCAATGTGCGGATCGTCTGTACGGTGAGCCGGTCCAATTCCCAAGGCTGAACTTTAGAACTGACCATTGGATGGCAGGCCAGGAGATCCATGAGGGTCATGACGTTCGTCCCGAGCCGACTCCCGACGAACTCTCGCTGCGTCTCAATCGTGATCACCGCAATGCCCATATGCTTGGCCACGGCTTGAATGAGAGCCAGGTTCACCATAAAGCTGTATTGGCCCCCAAAGAGGCCATAGCAGGGCTTATCGGGATCGTTCAGCACCTCCATATCGGCCGTACCGGCATCGAAACTACTGAACCCTACCGCATCAGGAGCCAGGACTCGCTTAGCCTCCTTGATGGATGCGCAGGCCCCAAGATTCACCGGCACGAGGACTTCATCATCGATCGCCTTCATAAATTCAGTGATGGTTTTTCGATAGGGAATGTCTTTCCATTCCACCTTGTGGTATTCGCGCTCCCAAATCAGATCGTCCAGAAAGGGCGGGAACTGTTTTAAGCGGTCGATATCCTTGGCCTCGAACGCGCGGACAAACCCCGACCAATCGGCGATCGCCGCGGCTTTGCGCTCATTGAGGTTGGGGCGGAGATGCTCCTCTTCGTACTCGGCGCCCTTCTTGGCCAAGAGCTTGGTCGCGAGCTCATTCCAGAGTTCGTTACAGACAATACGATCGACGGAGCCGTCGGCTACGGTCGCCAAGTTGTCGACATCGGCGCAGAGCGATTCGATCTTTGTCAGGTGCGGGGCGAGATCAGGATGGGCGCGCGCCCGTTCCAATGCATGAGCCTGCGAATCGACCAGAACATAGCGCAGCCGCGGATAGACTTGGCCCGCCTTGTCGAGACGCTGCACATGGCTGAGAAAGCAGGCCGCGAGGTTGCCGTTTCCCGGTCCCCATTCCATCACCGTCAATGGGGACTGGGGCTTCGTGTCCGAGGACGGAGGAACCACTTGTCCGTTGGGGGCCTCACGTTTCACGGCGGCCTTCTTGTCACGCTTGATGACCTGTTCGTAATAGTCTGCCGCCAAAGCATGTGCCAACCGATAATCCGCCGAGGTGAAGGTCTGGTAGAAGCTGCGTTGCTGATCACCCCGCAATTGATAGAACAGGGTGTTGATATGGGCCTGCCACTGATCGACCGGCTTATATTCCCCCAATGGTTGGGGCAGCGCGTCGGGATCCTCTATCCGGGTCATAAGTTGTTGTTCCATTACATCCCCCTCTGAAAAGGGGAAATTCTACCAGGAAGCAAATTTCACCCGCAACTCGCCGATGGATGACACTCGTGCGCCCCGAGCCATTTGTTGACAGACCTGCCGGACGGAGTGTAGCAAGAAAGGATGAGGCAGCTGTGTGGACTCATCTGTTCCCTCCTTCTTTGGTCAGGGTCTCTCGTCTGGGCAGAGGATCTCCCGCTGACCCACAACGTGCCGGTCCCGGACTTTCAGAACCGCACCGAAACTCCCGCACCCTACAATTTCGACGCCCCGCCGCAAGGCATGTTTCGCAGCATCGTTCTGGCCGAAGCGTTCGAGGAAGAACTGGGCTTTCAACGCACCCATGAAATCGTGCCTGTCAGACCGACCGAACGGTTCCCCTTCGGAACCACGTCGGTCTTCATCGTCTTCGAGCTGCACCAGCATTACCAATCCTTCCAGCTATTCGGACGCTGCTACCCAGAGCAGGTGGATGGGCTGGATGAACACACGGTGGTGGCTGAAGACGCAATGTATGTCGCCCTTGAGGACCAAACCGGCTATCTCAAGCTGTTCCCCGCGCAAGGCAGCTGGAAACCCGGCCGCTATAAGGTGGAGATCCACGCCGGCGAGCAAATCAACGACATGAGTCTCATGGGCACCATGCGCTTTACGATCACCGCCTCCCTGAACTCACCGGCACTGACCACGCCTCACTAGGAAGGCGCCCCCCTTGTGAACACATTGACCGTCGCTCAGAAGCTGGGCTATACCTGTCGGCGAGCCGATGGGCCGGGACCCCGGCCGTAGCGAACCGATTCAATCCCGAAGGAGCATCCTCACCGTGCAATGGGACATCCTTGCGACCATCCTGCTGACCGCCACGATCCAATCGCTCTTTGGCGTCGGTGTGCTGCTGTTCGGCACGCCGATCCTGCTCGTCCTCGGATATGGCTTCCTGAGCGCCCTGACGATCCTGCTTCCGATCTCGCTGGCCATTAATCTTCTGCAGGTCAGCAAGGACTATCGACACATTCACCTCCCCTTCTACCGGCGGATCCTCACCCTTTCTGTTCCCTGCGTGATGCTCTGCCTGCTGCTGGTTACGACGCTCAGGATCAATATCGGCGGCGTCGTGGGGCTGTTTTTGATCGTGGCCGCACTCAAAAGCGTCTACCCCCCATTCAATCGCCTGATCGAATCGCTGGTGCGCTATGAACGCACCTATTTTGTCGTGATGGGCATCGTCCACGGGCTGACGAACCTGGGCGGCTCGCTGCTGACGGCCATCATTCATAGCAAACACTATGATAAAGACCAGACCCGCGCCACGACCGCCGTCTCCTACGGCACGTTCGCACTGTTTCAGCTCCTGACACTGGCTCTCTCCTTCGGCCCCACTGCCATTGCCACCTCCACCACCGCGCTGTATATGGCGGTGGGCGTGAGCATGTTCCTGGCCACCGAACTCCTGCTGTACAGCAAGATCAGCGCGGAGCGGTACCGCACCACATTCGCCGCGTTTCTCTTTCTCTCCGGCACTGCCTTGATTTTCAAGTCGATCTTCCTTCGCTAGGCCCGAACCGGACCGACCAAGGTCACCTCGTCGAGAACAGACTGTTGTATTGACGACGAGCCGGGTGCCGGTCTACACTCCAGCCGAGTACGGACCTGCCCATCGGTGATGGAGTTCACCGAGAACCGCCGAGGGGACACCACCTGTTCGGCTGATAACTCCTACCAGCGCCCCACGCGGTAGGAGTGTTCTTTGGACCGTTTTTCCACATCCACAACTGCTGCTTCACCGAGCTATCCGCAGTACCAGCTCACCGGGGTGCTCCGTGACATCTTCTCTCATCTTAGCTTTCTGATCAAAGTTGAACGGGCCATTCTGGGCATCATTGCCACCTATGCCGTCGCGACCGGCCTCTTTCTGCTCTGCGTTCCCATCGCGGTCCAAGAACTCGTCAGCACATTTTCATTCGCCATGGAACCGCGGATGGTTTTCACGCTGACGCTATTCGTCGCCAGCTCGTTGGCCGGAGTCGCAGCCTTCCGTGTGCTGCAGGCGCGTGCGGTGGAGACGCTGCAGCAACGGGTCTACACGCGGATTGCGCTGGGCTTCACGCTGCTCCTCCCTCGGTTACGCGACGACACCTTTGCCCCGCAGCAAGCCCATAGGTTTATGGAGGCCGACCTGCTGACCCGCGCCATCGTCGCCATGCTGGCGGACCTCTTTAATGTCGCCGTCGTCGGGACCATTGCGATGACTATGCTCGTGCTGTTTCATCCGTACTTCGTCTTGTACATTCTGATGCTGATCGTGGGCTTTGTGGGACTATTGTCCCTCTTCGGTCGTGGCGGTTTTTTCATCACCTTGGAGATGTCGCGACTGCACTATGAAATTTTCGGATGGATTCAGAACATCGCGCACAATCTCCCGCATTTGCGAGCCGCCGGTGACAGCCCCTACTTACTTGAGCGCACCGATACGCTGACCCGCACCTATGTTCGAATTCGCCAGCGCCGCTCCGACACCCTCACGGGACGACAATACAAAGCCGCGGCACTCTGGCAGGTCGCCGGCCACAGCGGACTCCTCATCACCGCCGGACTCCTCGTGGTGGACGGACAACTCACGGTGGGACAGTTTGCCGCCGCCGAAATGTTGGTCGGCAACCTGTTGCTAAACATGGATACGCTGGCCCGGCGCATGGTCGCCATGTTTTTTGCCTTTGTGTCGTGCCGCGAGATGGCCGCAGTTTTCTCTCTGCCCACAGAAGAGGATGGCGCGAAGGAAGACGTGCCGGCCACGCAATTCGGGTTATCCGGCATCCACCTGACGTGCCGAAACCTAGCCTATACCGGTCCGACTGGCGCACCGATCTTTGAGAACGTGTCCCTCGATGTCGCCCCCGGCGAGAAGGTGGCGGTCCTCTGCAGCACGAACAACGCGAAGTCCGCTCTCGCCAAGGTCCTGGCCGGGCTACATCCGCCGGCGTCCGGGTTCGTCCGGTACAACGATATGAATCTGATAGAGGTGAAACGCGACTCGATCAGCCGGGTTCGCGGACTTGTCCTCGACTCCCATCCCACGCTGCTGGACGGCACGCTCGAAGACAACATCACACTTGGCCGGCCAACGATCGACTATCAAGACCTCCAATGGGCGCTCCGGTTTGTGGATCTGGACCACGACATCGATGCGCTGCCGCAGGGATTGAACACGCGCGTGTCTAGCCTGGGAACCAACCTCTCCATGAGTCAGATCCTGCGGCTCCTTGTGGCCCGCGCGATCGTGACGCGCCCACAGTTGCTGGTCTTCGACGGCACCCTTCACAACATGCTGCCTGCGACGCGGGACGTGCTCCTCCGCCGGCTCTGCGCAAAAGACGAACCCTGGTCGGTCATTTTCGTGTCGAACGATCCCAATTTTACCGGCCATGTGGATCGTCGAATCGTCATTGAATGACCTTTCGCCGCTCGAAACATTCACCTCCATTCACTTCCCTCTCCTTCTGTTCTCCAGATGTCTTGGATTGGACAGGTGCCTGGCGCTCCTTCCGACACATAGGCCTGATCGGAGCGAACCGATTCCTCTGACCGATCGCGTGGTCAGAAGGTCACAGCGTCTTCGCGGAAGCACAGGCAGACAGCTGGGGACGTAAGCCGATTTTTTTATTGGCTTCGGGATTCTTCCCATTCGCGGCTTCTTGTATACGCTCAGCGACGACCCGTTTATTATCGTCATCTTCCAACTGCTGGATGGCATCGGAGCCGGAATTTTCGGGGTCCTCTGGGTCACGGTGGATGCGGATCTGACAAAAGGAACCGGGCGATAATCTCACCCTTGGCGCCATCGCGACGGCACAAAGCATCGGCGCGGCCCACAGCAATGTCGTGGCCGGGCATGTCGTCAATGCCTGGAGCTATAATGCGGGGCTTCTCATGCTTGCCGGAATTGCAGCCTGCGCCCTGACCATATTTTACTGGGCCATGCCCGAAATCAGGGAACTCGAAAGTCAGCCGGCGGCTCAACGCTCTCCGGCAATATATCCGACAGTCTAAACAGTGGTTGCATCCGTTCATCTCGCAGATGAGAAGAGGAGACCCTATGTCATCGACGTTGGTTGCCACCGTTGCCCTGCTCATGCTTTCCAATCTCTTCATGACGCTGGCCTGGTACGGTCATCTCCGTTTCACAAGCTATCCCCTATGGTTGGCGGTGATGGCAAGTTGGGGCATCGCATTTTTTGAATACTGCCTCCAGGTGCCGGCCAACCGGATCGGATACCAGGCCTTCTCGGCCTACCAGCTGAAGACCTTGCAGGAAATCATCACCTTGTCGGTGTTTATCGTCTTTGCTGAAGTCTATTTGGGGGAAGGCCTCAAGCCGAAAAATCTGGCAGGATTTGCGTTGCTCGCTCTCGCAGCCTGGACGATCTTTCAAGATCGGTATGGATTAGAGTGGTAGGAAGATTCGGAGGAAGGGGCCGGTTGTCGGAAGCTGGTGTTGCTGCGCGAGACGGAGAAGGACGACATTCCTAACCGCATGTTTGACCATCTATCAATTCCTTTTGTAGAATGTGCCCGGTGCACACCGATGAACCCCTGCGCAAAGGAACCGATCCCGCTCCATGACTGCAGTGACCCGCCCATGGGCTTCCGTGATCATCCCTATTAAGGATGAACGCGACAATCTAGTCCCTCTGACTGAGCAACTCGTGAAGGTCCTGGAAAGCCGGGAGGAATCGCGGTCGGCTCCCTTTGAGTTGCTGTTCATCGACGACGGCAGCACCGACGGCAGTTCTGAAATTCTGGATAACTTGGCCGTCCAACATCGAACCGTCAGAGTCTTTCACTTCGACCGCAACTATGGCCAGTCTGCAGCCTTCGATGCCGGATTCACACAGTCGACCGGGGACTTGGTGATGACGATTGATGGCGACCTGCAAAACGACCCGGCGGATATCGCCACGCTACTGCCGCTTATCCGAACCTTCGACCTCGTCTGTGGGTGGCGCAAGGACCGTCACGACAACCTGACGCGTAAGATTTCCTCTCGTGTTGCCAATGCCGTCCGTAGCGCCGTCACCGGCGATCGGGTGCACGACACCGGCTGCTCGCTGAAATTGTTTCGCCGCTCGGTCGTAGACAAATTGCAACTCTTCGAGGGCATGCACCGATTTTTTCCCGCCCTGGCATTGATGCACGGCTTCACCGTGACAGAAGTGCCCGTACGCCATTACCCCCGCACGCGTGGCACCTCGAAATACGGCGTAGGGAATCGCCTTTTCAAAGGTCTCTACGACTTGGTAGCCGTGCGATGGATGCAGCACCGTTGCCTACGCTACCAGTATCGCGTCGCTCCCTCGACTTCACCTCCATCACAATCGGCCTCCACTCGCCCATGACACTCGACACTGTCTGGATGATCATCGGATTCATTGGTCAAGGCGTGTTTTTCATGCGTTGGGTCGTCCAATGGATTGCCTCGGAGAAACACGCAGAAAGTCGGGTCCCTACGGCCTTCTGGTATATGAGTCTGGTCGGGGGGCTCATCACGCTGGCCTATGCGATCTATCGGCTGGATCCCGTCTTCATTGCCGGACAGAGTATCGGCAGCGTCGTCTACCTTCGCAACCTCATGCTGATTCACCGTCCGAATCCAACCGATTCCAACACGGCTTCCCCGGCCACCAAATCCTAGATGGAGCCTCAATTGAATGGACAGCCCCCGTCTCCCCAGGCGCCGGCGCAGGCCGACCGCTCAATCCAACCGTTGACGCTGATGCTGGTGTTGGCAATGGCCGCCGTCCTGTTTTTTGTCGGACTCGGCGCCACCGGCCTCACTGATCGAGACGAAGGCCGCAACGCCGAAGCCGGCCGCGAGATGTATGAAACCGGCAATTACATCAGTCCGACTTTCAACTATGAGCCGCGCTTCGCCAAACCCGTGTTCGTCTATTGGTTGATGAGCCTCTCGTACCATGCGTTCGGGGTGAATGAGTTCGCAGCGCGGTTCCCCTCGGCCCTCTTCGGTCTCGGACTCATTCTCCTCCAATACCTCTTCCTGACGCGCTGCCGAGGCCCGGTGATAGGGCTTTTCGGTGCGACGATGTTATTGCTGAACCTCGAGATCATCGGCCTTGGACGGATGGCCTTGACCGACAGCGTGCTGATCTTTTTTACGACCCTGTCGCTCTATGGATTTTGGCTGGGTTTGTATGGCACGGGACGAGAACGCCACTATATGTGGCTTTTTTACAGCGGCATGGCCCTGGGAACACTGACGAAAGGTCCGATCGGTTTTCTGATTCCGCTGCTCGCCGTGGGTCTTTACCTCTGGCTGACTCGGTCATGGTCGCTCTATTGGCGCCAAGGATTCCCCCTTGCAGGCCTGCTGATGTTCCTGGTCCTCGCACTGCCCTGGTATCTCGTGATGCTGAGCATTCATGGACAACGGTACACAACCTCCGCACAAGGCGATACGATCGGCCGATTCTTCGGCGCCATGGAAGGCCACGGCGGCACCCTGCTCTTTTATCTCCCCGTAATGCTGATCGGGTTTTTTCCCTGGAGCGGCTTGTTGCCCTTTGCCTGGTACCAGGCTTATCGAAGCTGGCGGGACTCGAGACAGACGGGCGCACTCCCGCCCGCTCATTCTTCGGTGCTCAGTGATCAACCGTCTCCCCATGCGCTCGAGTGGTTTGCCGCCATCTGGGTGCTGGGAGGATTGGTTTTTTTCAGCCTCTCCTCCACACGTTTGCCGCATTACATCGGACCGTTATTTCCCGCTGCGGCCATCTTGACCGCCTCATACTGGAATCGCTGTGTCACCGACCATGCCGTACCAAGTATGCGTGCCGCGATCCACACCATGACGGCTGTGGGATTTATCCTAGCCTTGGCGTTCGCCTCGCTGCCGCCCCTGTACGCACGGTTCGCCGGAAAATTGATCAATGAATTTCCTTTGGCTGGTCAGGTCACATTGGGTCCTGGGCCCTACACTGTAGCCTCAATTTTTCTGGTGGGGATGGGCCTCGTGGCCTACTTTGGATTCAGCGAGACGAGACGGCCGGCCGCCTTCTGGGCCGCGGGAGGCTCATTAGCCCTCGTGGTGCTCGCCACCATTCAGTTGACCTTTCCATTGGTCAATCATTTCGTCATCGACCCACCGCAGCGATTGGCGGATGTGGCCGGAGTCAACCTCGGTCCCAACGATCGGCTGATCTTGTACGGTCAACCGCGGCCCTCGCTGGTGTTTTATGCCAAACGAAAAGCCATCGTCGTTCCCAAGAATGAAGAGGCAAACATCACGCCGTACCTGACCCAACCAGGCCGGACTATGATTCTGCTGCCCAGCGCCTTGCGAAATCGACTACCAGTCGAAACGATGGACTTTCCTGTCTTGCTCGAACGGTATGGGTACATCCTCCTGGCCAATCAATCGCTGATCCATGTTCCGGAACAGGCGGAGCAGCCACCGGTTCGCATTCCGGGGCACTGACAAGATGGAGCTTCGGCTCCAAGACACGGCCCGCGTGCACAAACGTGGCGCTCTGTATTCATTGCGCCATGCACCTCACTGCAGGGGCACGAGTCCTTTCAGTGCCTGGATGGCTCCCACCGCGGCGATGGCTCCCACCACATAGAGACTGTCATGTACCCAGGCAGGCCGAGTGGCCAGAGACAGCGCCATAGGGTCAGAGGCATCGCTCCATCGCGAGAAGCAGACCAGAGCGGTTAACCCAATCAGGACCGGTGCACTGGTCGCGATAGCCAACCCTAGCCCAATCAGGTTTTCCGAGGTGATGACGCTTGTGTCGGCGGCGCCTATCGCCGAGGCCCGATGCCGTCTCACCCGCAACACCAGACCAGCGGCCACGATGGCCACGCCGGATGCGAATAGAATGCCATCCGTCATCGCATCGACAATGCGATGTGTCAGTACCCAGAACAGGCCTGTGATGAGCACTGTCATCGGCGCGATACGTACGAGGGCCTGCGCGCATGATCGCCCCCACCACCGCAGCGGTCCATTGAAGATCGATCCCACCACAAATCCCGTCACCATCCCCGCGACCACATCGCTGGGAAAGTGAGACCCCCTCCAGATGCGGCTGGCCCCCACCCACGCGGCCACGGCAAACGGCACCCATCGCAACCGAGGCAGCGCTCGAGCAAACACCGTCACGACCGCCACGCTCGCCGAGGTATGGCCGGACGGAAACGAATCCAACCCAGAGTCCAACGATGGCCACCATTGCCATCCTCCGGAATGGGTCAGGCGAGGTCGCGGTCGGCCGATGACATGCTTCAACCCGTTGACGACCAGCGCTACCACGCCATGCGCGAACAAGCTATCCCATCCTAAGCGGGTGAGCGACCGGCGCTTCAGGTACAGACCCGCTCCCAAGGCAAGCAGGCTGAGCATGACAAGCGTGCCGCCGTTGCCGAGTTTCTCACCCACATCGCCGAGTGGTTGGAGGGGTGACAGATTGTGCGACCGGAGAAACCACAGGATGGGAATATCGACTTGCAGGAGAGCGGCGAACGACCCGATCAACGCGAGCGCGGAAAGCACCACTGCCCGTGCGGGGGGTCGACCCGGTGGTGGCTCGGGCTGCGCCACCTCTGGCACAGCCCGCCCGTCACCCGGTTCGTTCATGGAACCCAATCGGCGAGAAATACGTTGAACTCTCCCCGCTCTTTCGCCCCTCGATCGGATACCCAGACGAGGCGTTTTCCGTCGGGGGAGAACATAGGGAAACTGTTGAACTGTCCATCAAACGTCAGCCGTTCCAGAGCGGCCCCATCCTCGTTGACGAGGTACAGATGAAACTCCGGCCGCCCCGATTCGTTCCGCGTCTCCACATTCGACGAGAAAATGAGGCGATGCCCATCAGGATGGAAGTAGGGAGAAAAGTTCGAGGCGCCGTTGTGCGTAACTTGCTGCTTATTCGACCCGTCGGCATTCATGATGAAGAGTTCCAGCTGGCCGGGCTCTACCAGGTTTTGACTCAAGAGGGCTTTGTACTGCTCCACCTCCTCGGGGTTGGTCGGATGTTGCGCGCGGTAGACGATGCGTTTGCTATCGGGTGAAAAGAAGGGCCCGCCGTCGTAGCCGACTTCCTGTGTCAGCCGGCGTGGATGGGTACCATCCAAATCCATCGCGTAGATATCCAAATCGCCGTCACGCATGGAGGTCCACACGATGGTCTTGCCGTTGGGAGAGACCGTCGCTTCGGCATCGTACCCTGGGGTGTTCGTCAGCCGTTGCGGATCCTGCCCATCGATCCGAACGGAGAAGAGATCGTAGTCGTCGAGCGCCCAGCGATAGGCTCCGTCCCGTTTTGGCTTCGGAGGGCAATTGGGCGCCCTCAGATGAGTAGACGAATACATCACCCGGCGATCGCCGGGGAAAAAATATCCGCAGGTCGTGGTCCCCACGCCGGTGCTGACCATACGAATCGTATCACTCCCTAGGTCCATGACGTACATTTGGTAACAACCGAGCGGTTGGTCAGCTGGTTTCATGGCGGCGGCATACGTGTCCTTCATCCAATTGTTTGTGGACTGAAAGATCAGCTTGTTCCCACTGAACGAAAAATAGGCCTCGGCATTCTGTCGTCCAAACGTGAGTTGCTTAATGTTCGTCAGGTGCCGCTCAGCCGATGCCGCGGGTTTCACCGGCGCTGGAGCCTGTTTGGGAGCGGCCGCGCCTCCCGGCGTCGCCAGGACAACTCCCCACAGAAGTCCCACCATCCCCATGATCAACCGGTTACTCTGTTTCAAATCGCACCTCTGGACTCATCGTATCCTCCCAATCTCCGCGTGCCGTGACAGCTCCGTCATGAAAGACCACATAACTCTGCCATCCATAAAAAAACAAGAGCCGGGCAACTCGACTCAGCGCCTGCGGCGTCACACCGTACAGGAAGGTGACGACGCTACCTGGGTAATCGTCTCGACGGCAGGACGCCAACAGCGCCATAGTCGGTCCTTCGAACATTCGCCTCCCCACAGCAAATCCGTTGTCGGCGAGGCGGACGTGATCGCCACAGTACCGCAAGGCCTGCGACGCAATTGGGTTCTCGCCAGGGTGACCCAACACCAGTAATGATCCGTCTGGCACCTGGGAGTCTTCCGCTCCCGGCTGCCGGACGGTGGTGCGCTGTGCGCCAGGCTTCGCGGCCTCCTGAGCAACAATGCGTTGGACAATCTCACCCAACGGACCAGGCTGATCGGATGGGGCATCAGGAGGGAGGACGACCGTTCGCTTCGCGTCCGTCACATAGAGGTTCAACATGGGAGCCATGTCACGCCGTGCCACCCGGCGAAACAGGTGATAATCCGGATCCAGCCGGACAGCCAGCGGCCGCTCAGTCAGGGGCACGATCACGTCTTGTTGTGCGCCGACCATCTGGATACGAACAGGCTGAGAGCGGCCCCCGTCCAAGACAAACTCGAGATCGAGCGGAACTCGATACGGTACACCACGTTGAGCGACCTGCACCACCGCTGCGATCGTTCCCGCTTGCCCCGACATTCCGTGAACCGGCTGTACGCGCAACCCAGACAATTCAAGGTCTGGCGCACCCGCCCGCTCGACCCATTGGGCAAAAAACCACCGCAAGTCACGCCCGGCCGCTTCTTGGAAGATTCGTTCCAAATCTTTCCAATCAGCAACCGCACCAAGATACCGTTCTGGAATCTGCTTCAGCGCTCGCCAGAAAGCAGCCTCCCCTATTTCCTGCCTCAACAGATGAAACACCATGGCGGATTTTTGATAGCCGATGGCATTGTCTTTTTCGTCGCGTTTTTGGGCAAAGTTTCCGAGCGGATAATCATCGCCCTGGCGCACGTAGACGGAATAACCGAGGAGCATCAACCGCCGCTGTTCGCGGGCCTGTGCTTCGTCGCCAGTGAGTTCATGATAGTAGTAGTTTGACAGATAGGTGGTCAGGCCTTCGACCCAATTGCCCTGGCTCACCCGATTAAAGACACCGTTGCCGATCCAGGAATGCACGATTTCGTGTCCCAGCGCGTAGGGCTGGGTGTAGTGGCGCTTGATGACTCCGCTCCCCAATAGTGTAAACGACGGCATGCCTAATCCACTTGAGAAAAAATTCTCCACGACGGCAAATTGTGAAAACGGATAGGGGCCGAGGAGTGGAATATAGGCATCGAGATATCGGGCCGAGGCGTCGAGGTACTCATCGGCGAGTGCGGCCTCTTCGGGAAACAGGTACGTGGCCAACTGAATCGCCTGCCCGGACTTGGACTCCCATGCCCGCGTCTTCACGATGAAGCGGTTGGCGACGACCGTTAACGCCTCGCTCTTGGAGGAGACAACCCATCGTGCAGGATCAGCCTGTCGAGTTCCCTGTGTCACGGAGACCCAACCGTCCGGAACGGTGAGCGTCACATCATAGGTGGCCAGTGACTCTTCGAGGTCCGGGTACCACTGGCTCTCGCTGCTGAGGTAAACACCCTCCGGGCCGATGTGACCGGACGTCTCACTGGGCGTGACAAAACGAAGGTGCCGGGGATCTCGGGGGGGATCATCGATCACCCCTCGGTAGGAAAACTTCAATTGTACCGATCCATCACCCGAGTTGGTCGAAGGCTGCCTCAGGATGATGCGTTGAAGCTCCGGCTGACCAGGCGACCCATCCCTCTCAAACACAATGGGTGCGGCAGAGTCGCAACGGTTCTGGCAAAACGTGACATCCTCAATCCGTTCGAGACGAAGGGTCGACGCAAGTGAAAAAGCCAATTCCTGTCCGGAAGCTCCTCCAGCAATGGTCAACTGGTCTGTTGCAACGAGTTGATGGGAATCGGGGAACAGCTCCAGCGCGAGCTGATGGTGTGTGATCGTCGGATGACGAGAATCAGGCTCAGCGACTGCAAGAGCAGGAAGCAGAAGAAGCGCAAGCAGACTGAAACGGATGAGGCGATGCAAACGATTCACCCTTCACCGACACCCCGAGGTTGACGGTGAAGATTAACACTCCCGGCAGACCATCACAAGCTGGATAGCCATCAACGCCCGCTCCAAATCAATGGGCTTGTCCAACACTTCTTGCGGCCCCAACGCCCAGGCCTCGGCCAGCAACGTATCGTTTTGATGGCCGCTCAAGATGATTGTCCGTCCGGCGTAATCTCGTTCCTTGAGAGCCTGCAACACTTCCACGCCATTCATCTCCGGCATGACGAGATCCAGAATCAGAAGGTCGGGAGTCGATTCTGAAATCATACGCAGCGCTTCCCGACCATCGTTCGCGGAACGTACGTGGTACCCACGCAGGCTGAGAAAACGGACCAGGAGATCGCGCGCCATGACGTCGTCATCGACCACAAGGATCTGCTCCTTGGAAATCTGATCCGCTTCGTCTGTGGTCCGAGTCTGCACGGATGAACCCTGCCGCCTCGCCTGCTGCGCGACCCGATGCACTGCGCCAATAAGCACATCCAGCGACAGTCCCTTTCGCAGAAAGTCCGTCACACGCAGTTCACGAGCCTGATTCTCCTGCTCCTCAGTCACTCCGCCCCCAAGGATGATGACCCCAGCGCAGGGATCGTGCGTTCGGATTTCCTTGAGCACCGCTAAGCCATCCATTTCAGGCATGCGCAAATCGATCAGTGTCACTAGCGGACGAAGTTGCCGAAACAGCGCTACTCCCGCTCGTCCGCTGGTGGCTGTGCTGACCTGATAGCCTTGACGAGCCAAGGCCACCTCCAGCAAGTCACAGTGCAGTCGGTCGTCGTCGATGACCAGCAAGGTGCTCATCATTTCTCCCCGATTGTTCACGCGCGGGCGCCCATGGGGTCTTGTGACCGTGCAGGACACACGAAAGCAAGCCTAGCATAGGCCTGAAGAGATGAGAAGGAATTGCACGAAAGCGTCGGCGATGACGCAGTGGCGATGGAAACTTACGAGCAGCTAAAACAAGGCATCGACAAACGCTTTGGCGTCAAAGTCTTGCAGATCCTCGACGGATTCTCCGACTCCGATCAGCCGAACCGGAATTTTAAAGGTGTCTGCGATCGCGACAACGATGCCGCCGCGCGCAGTACCATCAAGCTTGGTGAGAGCGATTCCGGTCACGCCGACCGCTTCGTGGAATTGTCTCGCTTGGGCGATGGCATTCTGCCCGACCGTCGCATCCAGCACCAACAGCACTTCATGGGGCGCGCCCTGGCACTCTTGCGCGACGACGCGTTTGATTTTCCGCAACTCGTCCATGAGATTGGTTTTGGTATGCAACCGCCCGGCAGTATCAATGAGCACCACGTCGGACCCACGCGCTTTCGCAGCCGTCATTCCATCGTAGGCCACGGCGGCCGGATCGGCGCCCGGTCGATGTCGGATCACATCGACATGAATGCGATCCGCCCACACTTGCAATTGATCGATCGCCGCCGCCCGAAAGGTATCGCCGGCGACGAGCAACGGTGTTTTCCCCTCTTGGCAAAAACGCTGTGTGAGCTTTGCAATCGTCGTCGTTTTGCCGACGCCGTTCACCCCCACGGCCAAGATGACAAACGGACGCGGCCCCTGCGTCACTAATTGATTCATCGAAGCAGATTGTGTCGGCAGAAGAATATCCAGGACGGATTGCCGCAGAAGGTCTCGGACCTTGTCGGCGGATGAAAAATTACCCCCTCTCATCTGGGCCCGCAGCTGCTCCATGACGCGCTCTACAACCGGTAGCCCCAGATCCGCACTGATCAAAGCCACCTCCAGTTCGTCGAGCAGAGCCGGATCGGCCGCGCGTCCCAGGAGCCGGTCCAATTGGCCCGTCACTGCATCGCGTGTTTTTGAAAGCCCGGCACTCAGCTTCTGAAACCACCCCACCACTCACCTCATCTTCTCTATTGCGGGACCTGATTGAGACTGAAATCAATTCGGTATCATACCCGATCAGAATCGCGCGACACCAACAGTTGCGGAATCGCACCTATACTACGGAGCACCGCTCGCTCGCGCCTGACCATCCGTCGGGCTTCACCCTGGCCTCGCTCATGGTCGTACCCGCACAGATGCAGCACCCCGTGAATGAGCAACACGAGCAGCTCGTGATCAATGTCCTGCGCATGCTCACGAGCTTGTCGGATGGCCTGGGGCAGGGAAATGACAATGTCACCAAGTAGGAGCGAGGGCGGTCCAGGTCCCTCTCGCGTCGCAAAGGCCAGCACATCCGTGGTTTTATCACGATGACGAAACGTTCGGTTCAGACGGCGCATCCGAGCATCGCCCACGATCTCAAGGCTGAGGAGTGCCTCGGCTTCGCCGACGGCCTGGAGAATATGGCCCGCGATTTTTTTTACGTTGACGAGGCGGAGCTGCCACCTCGTCAGCCGCATGCCGATCACCACCGGCATTAATGCGGTTGGCCCCAAGGGCCTGATGAGGGAGGAGTGGAACGAGCAGTCTTGGGGTCCGAACGATGGCCCTTCGCCTGGATCTGGGTCTTCTTGGGATGGGTAGAGTTTGCAGGGCTACTGCTATGGCGGTCGTACGCCTTAATGATTTCTTGGACTAGACGATGCCGCACGACATCTCGCTCATCGAAATACACAAATTCGATCCCGGCGATATCTTGAAGAATATCGCGCACCTCGATGAGTCCCGACACACGATCGGACGGTAGGTCGATCTGGGTAATGTCCCCCGTCACCACCGCCTTCGAGTGGAAACCCAACCGCGTCAGAAACATTTTCATTTGCTCGGCAGTGGCATTTTGAGCTTCGTCCAAAATCACGAACGAATCATTGAGGGTGCGGCCTCGCATGAACGCGAGCGGCGCGATCTCAATATCTCCTCGTTCGATCAGGCGATTGGCCCGTTCCATCTCCATCATATCGAACAAGGCATCGTACAGTGGCCTGAGGTAGGGATTGACCTTGGCGTACATGTCTCCAGGGAGATAGCCAAGCTTTTCTCCGGCCTCGACGGCCGGACGAGCAAGAATAATGCGGCTGACATCCTTCTTCATCAGCGCGCTCACCGCCATAGCCATGGCCAAGTAGGTCTTGCCTGTTCCAGCCGGACCAATGCCGATTACAATGTCGTGTTTTTCGATGGCATCGAGGTAGTACTTCTGAGTCGGAGTCTTGGGAACAATGAACCGCTTCTTGGTGACGATCGGAGAGGCACTAAAGAGCAGCTCTTTAAGCGAGGCGTCCTGGTTATGACGCAACGCGGTCAAAGCATGGGTCACATCGTCCGGCCTAAGATCGTACCCGTCGTTCGTCAGGGACGCGAGTTCATTGAGCACTCGTTCCGCTTGCTTTACGGCATCGGGCTCACCCTCAACCGTTACTTCTTCGCCTCGAGCCGAGAACCGCACTCCAAACTCTTCCTCGATCAGCTTAAGGTGGCGATCGTGGTGGCCGAAGAGGGCTGCGGTATTCGTGCCTTCCCGTAGTTTGATCTTGCGCACGCCGGTGTCGAAGTCTCCTTTCGCCTAGACGATAGTGAGATTCTAACAAACCGGGAAAGCCAGGAACAAGATCGTCGAAGGAAGATTGAAAATAAATAGGAAGGAGTCTTGAGCAGGCTACCCTTGAGACGGCGAAGGCGTCGGGGACTGAGCCGTGGCGGGAATCGAGACTTCAAACTCCTGCCACGCCGTACCACCCTGTCCATCATCCGCCATGACCTTGACGCGATGAGTTCCGGCCAAGCCCGGAGTCACCAGCCAGGTCACTAACCCCGTGACCTTGTCGATTGTCATTCCGGGAGGAGCCGTCTCCAACCTATAGCTGACAGTATCTCCATCAACATCCTTGGCTTGGACAACATATTCATACTGCGCTCTATTCGTGAGTGCCGGCGGATTCGACACAATCTGTGGCGAGGAATTGCCCAAGACGATCGGCGCTGAGCGAGCCGGCAGGGCCGACGCCTCCTGATCCCGCGCGATGACTTCGACTGCTACAACGTCCTTTCGATCAAACCCCGTGGTGTCAAGACCGCTTTCCTCGCCTTCCTTCACCTGTTTATCGTTACGCCACCAGCGATAAGTGAAGTGAATTTCATCACGATCTGGATCGACGGCCTCGACCCTGGCGAGAATCCGGTTGCCTCTTTCCGGCGCATCTGCCTCAATCGTGACATGGGAGACAAGAGGCGGAGTATTCACCACGACGACCGGCTCCGTGCGGTAGGGAGCACTATCTGCCTGACCATCCGACGCGATCACCTCGAGCGCAACCTGGTCGCCTCGCTTGACATGATCCGGCTTCAGTTCGAAGCCAGTCGCACCCAGAACCGGGGCGCCATTTATGATCCATTGAAATCGCTTGGTAGGCTCAGTCCCATCCGGATCATCGGCCACAACATGTGCGATTATCGGCCCAGCCAATATCAACGGAGCGGGAACGATCGTGACAAGGCGAACCATGGGAGGGTGATTATTCTTAGGAGCGCCCCCGGCTACCGACCCGTCTTGAGGAGAGGATGAACAACCCCAGCAGGCAACAACCGCTACGGCCACCAATACGAGACGAGACACCTGAGGGAGGCCGAGAGAACTACATTCTCTCGACTTCCCGCCTGTTGCAATCCACAAGGCTGTCCTCACAGGTTCGTCCATGAAAAGAACCGACTTCGGGGATCGATAGCCACATTGGCCCCGATGTTAGAGCTTGGAAGACCTGCGCTGGATCCGCAGGTCGCACAATCGCCAAAGTTTCCTTGGCTCATATTGATCAAGAGTCCAAACGGACTGCCTCCGTCACGGCCAGATCCCATGTGGACCACAATTCCAAACGCCAAACCTTCTCCGAGGGAACCGAACCTATTCACGGTTTGGTTCGCACCCGATGCAGCGGTTCCGATGATCGGCTCTTGGTACGCACTCCCTGTCTTGTAGAACAGCGCCCAGAGTCGGCTGGTCCCGGATGAGACGCAAATGTCGTTAACCGGGATAAAGGTCGGGAAAAATACCACGCCCCCGAACACCGTCGGACTGCTCACGGTTCGTTCACCAATTCCGTACGGGACAGGCTGCGATGGTGGGTTAGCCGGCTCGACCAGCTTGGTCACCCAGCCGTCCTTGCTCTGCACCAGTCCGATAAGCCCCGTAAAGGTCGTGGTGCCAGTGACCCCGGAAACCTGAGCGGTCCCGGTCGCCAATCCACAATCGCCGACACCTACCACACACACTGTGGCATTCGAAACATCGACAAGATCATTTTCCATACAGTTGAGAGCACCGACTGTTTGGTTGCACCCTGCATTCAGGACGGAGTCTTTCAACCCCACGAAGTACTGCGTGGAAATATCCGTCTTATCCGACTTGCTGTAGTAGCGACCGCTTCCCGCAAAGACCCACACATTCGCGGCATCATCTACCGTGACAGATGGAGCAGTTGCAACCGGTCCCATTTCCGCCCCGGACAGAAAGGTGTCCAGCATCTCGGTTGGAACGCGAGCGCTCCCTGAAGAAATACCCCACTGAGTGGGACTCGTCACCGTGCCAAACTTCGCGGTGGCTCCTCCCGCTCCCATGGTCAAACGATAGATCTTTCCCCTCCAGGGCAAAGCGCCATCATTGATCACTCGCCCGAAATAGACGACGTCATGACGATAGTCTAGGTCTCTATCAAACGCCGTCATGTCTCCGATATACGAGTTCCAGGACCCCGCTGAATACGAGGTCACCAGACTGTTGTTACTGCCTGGTCCCGTTGCGAGGTCGATGACAAAGATTTTAGCGCTTTGCGCCGCACTCGCATCGTATCCGGTCGGGCCAGACCCGACCACCATATGCCACTTGGCATTCGTATTGCTGGCCTTCGCATCGGCCGCTGGATTCACACGAACCACTGTTGGCACACTGGTCGTCAGCCCCAAATCCGAACTGCTAAAGGACCAGAGGAGCTTCGGAGCATCGGGATTGGTGATATCCATCGCAAAATAGGAACTGTAAAATGTGTAATTGGTCCCACTAATGGTGACAGTGAGGGGCGGTGCACCGCTCCCCGCCGTGCAGGCGCCGCAACTTCCCCCCATTCGGAATCCACCGATGAGAAGAGTGCCCCATCCGTTCGGATGGTCCGCGTCCGGAGTGAAGATCCGCACATCAGTCACTTTGAGCGGCAAATCGACGAAATAGGCATGCTGGTAGTCAGCGCGAGTCAAAAACTCAAGCTGCGGAAGGAGCTCATAGGGCACAAAGCCCCATAACTCGTCTCCCAAGGGAGCCCCCGTGGAATTGTCCGCGGGAGCGGTCGTAAACCAGCCATGTTCGGTGGTATTGGCAGGGGCTGCGGCACTCGTGTCATCACCCGGGTGATAGTAACCCGCATTGAACGCGTGCAACATCCCATCGTTCCCGCCCACGTAGGCCACCTGTCGGCGGTTGTACCATCGCTGGAGGAAAGCCGAGTAACTCTGGTCCCCGTAGATCGCGTCGTGCCGATCCCTTGGGCCTGCAACCACTGTGGGTGTGGAGTGAATGACGTCTCCGAGCTTCCATACCTTCAAGGTCCCGCTCCCGGCCGGTACCTGGAGCCGACGATCCCTTGTCGTGGACTGCTCCGCACAGCTTCCGACATCGCAGCCACGTACAAAGTTGATGATTTTGGTCCCCTCAGCACTCGACGCCGCTCGGAGGTACGGCCGAAGCGTCGCCTCGTTGGCTGTCGTAAACGCCATTTGCTCACCGGAATCCACCACTCCGTCATGGTCCGAGTCGATCCACGTGAGGATGGTACGGGTGGATGCATCTTTCAGGGCCAATTGCTTGCCGGCTTCCCAAATCGGAAGGATGTCGCTCAGCAATTTCCCGCAGGGGTTACAGTCTGCCAATGTCACCAGGTTGTCGCCATTTTGATCATTCGGTAAGCCATCACCGTCACTATCGACATACTTATCCACTTTGACTGAATTCGACACCGCATCAAAGCGAGTCTTAATGATCCTATCGACTTTGTAGTCCAATCGACCATCTTGATTCGTATCCTCACGGGTATTGCCGAATGTATCGATGAATAGCGACTGCGTGTAGCCGGTCCATTTCACATCCGCGAGCGTCGATGGTTCGATGGTGCTGGGATAGAAATACGACTGATACAGCGCGCCTTCACCCGTCGAAGCCGTAGCCAAAACAGACACGGAAGAACCGGAAGCGCTTCGCCTCAGAATGCTCGCGATCGTTGCAAGGAGCTTATCTTGAAGATCATCAACGTTGGAGGACTCAAAATACGCGTCCGGAATACCGTCCGGAGTTGAAGCACCCGTAAGATTGTTTTCTTTATCCCACTCGTTGGTTTGCGGAATACCGTCACCATTTGAATCCTCAAATCCACCCAACCGAGCAGTCTGAGCAAGAATTCCGCGTCCGTTGATATTCCCGAACGCAAAGAATGAATACACGGTCACATTTTGATTTCCTGGAATACAATGCCCGGTCACTCCTAGTGCCGCAATCGTGCCATCCGCTGTTCCATTGCAAGGCCTAAGATCACTGGTATGCGCCCAATAGGCCACGTCATCCAAGTAGTGCGTACCGTTGTCGGCATAGTCAGTCTTGTGCTCTGCAAGCAGATCGCTGAACGGCGTCGCAGCATGTGTATTGCACGTTCCGTTGATGGGCCGAGTCGGAGCAGCACCGTCACTGCCCGTGCAGTGTGTACCATGGTAGGTGTGTCCGTAATCTTGGATCGCCGCTGGAATATTCTTATCCTCGGTCGGTTCACCGTCCGTAAAGATAATCACAAAGGTTCGACAACAATTCACCACTTGAGAGCTTGAGGCCCAAGGAGGCGTATGATTTTTACCGAAGAAATAAGGATCGCGGCCGCAGGCATTCGTAATATATCCGCTGGGGCAACTCTCCCCAGATCCAAGGGCTGTCACTTCACTGGCCCCGATCGATCCAGCACCATTCGTGGCGAAATTCACGCCGCTCGATCTCGAATCAGAAAACGCAATCGGATAGACATATCCGGTGTTAAAAGTAGATTTAATCTGCGCGACATAGCGGGCAGTTTCATACAGAGACTCGCTGAGAGGAGTCCAAGTTGACGGATAGGATTCCTGTACGGCATCGACCATTGCAGCCGTGTTGGTAGAAAACGTTTCAACGCCCGAACCGGACCAATCGATGGATTGGAGAGATCCGGCACCTACCAACATGCGTGCGCCTTCACTGCTGGACTTGAATTCAACCAATCCGAAACGTGCCTTGGAGCCGATTTGTTGAATCACGCCAGTGGGTTCGGCTGCGTATCCAATCCTTAGTTCGTACTTTCTTACGCTGTAGCCATCCCCGCAGTTACTATTGAAGGTGCCGTCGTTATCGACGCAGAAGTAGCCCGAAGCCGTATTGATGTAGATTGGATTAGGACTGCTCCCTCGATCTGCGAGTGGAATGCGCCCCACATACCCGTTTACTCCACTTCCGGACGCGACACTCACAGTTTCTGTGTTGACACCAGTGACCTGAGCCCGCACCGTCTTAAGCGCCGGGGTTCCATTGGCTGGACAGGTCCCATCGGTTGCTCTGGCGACGTTGCAATCGCCGCCGATCATCGCACGCTTCACTGCGTCGAACCGACGCAGCGTCGCCCAATTTATGAAATTACCGTCCCATTGTGTGTCGGGACATGCTGCATCCAGCGCGGCTTTGCTCGTTCCACTCTCAAATCTCGTGTCAGTTGTGTCATAGACATAACAGCTCATGGGATCAAAATAACCGGAATATCTGGTGGTGTTTGTCCAGGTTGTCACGGTGGAGGTCGCCCCATTCGCCAGGACTCCGCAGGAAGTTGATTCGCATGCGCGATTGTCCATGCTTCCCGAGTTATCCATCACGACGATGATATTGGGGGTTGTCGCATTGGAGACGAACGGGGGCACGGCAGTATAGTCAGCATTGGAGACGACGGCGCCAGCATCGCTGAATCCACATAACGCGGCGCTCACAGTACTGGCCACGACCATCGCAACAACGAGGGTTGGACGATTCATGCGTTCTTCCTCCTTATCCCAAGCAGGACAACAGCCGTCGAGTTTCGGCTACGAGTTGAGACAAGACCTTCCATGTTCTATTGCGGCAACTTGACCACCATCTTGTCGACGTGGCCTTCTTTTAGATGAAATTTCACGAGCGAGGTGGGAATGATCCGCCCAAGCTCTAGGGGCTCTCCCTCATGGTTCACCACCAACACATCGGACTTCAGCACATAACTCCGTCCATCGATTCGGATCATTGATGCTTGCACCTCATCGATCACGCCGGACTGAAAGCCAGCGGTCGGAAACGGCATGACGACATCCATTTGCGCGAAGCCGATCGATGGCGCAAAAGGAGTCGCGTGTAATAATGCCAGCAGGCCGAGCGTCACCACGATGACTGTGCGATTCATCGTCATACTCCCTCTTAATTGATTTTCTTCACACATGTGTCGCCATCCAGGCATCCATAGACTGAGGTCACGGTGCTGTTCGAGCCAGTCGCCGGATTGCTTGCCATGCAAGTAATCCGGTACACATGCTCGGTCCCCGCTACCCCTGTTCCCTGCCCGCTCTTGGCATGCGTATAGAGAAGATCGATGTCGCCACTGACGGTAAACCCTGGCAGATTCATCATCACGAAATTCGGAGCCGAGCTCGCAGTATCTGAAAAGTTCACGGCCGGAGTGTTCGCAGGAGCCGGTGATGGAAGATCATACCCATAGATCTCGGCGTAGAGCGTGGTGGCGTTCGCCGTTGGAACCGGACCCGTTGGAGCGATGAAGGTGGCTGGTAGCACCCCTGGGGGCGACAACGTTTGCTGGATGATGTTCGCGGCGAGGCCCTCGCACGAATCCGCCGCCGCCACCACCGCTTCGGTGCTGCGGAAAAATCCCGCCATTCGATTCTCCATGCTGGTCACTGTAATGGAGGCAATTCCCAGAATGGTCAGAATCAGCAGCATCAACATTACCGTCAGTAAGGCAATGCCCTGCTGATTCTTCATCCCTGCCACTTCACGCCTCTGCTCCGCGCCGATGTGTGCATGTCGCAAGTTCATTGCGCCCGTCTCTCGTTACAAGTTTCGCGGCTGAATCGTACGGACCACTACCCGTCGTCGTTGCTGCTGATAGACCGCCGGGTCATAGGTCGCATCCGTTGACGGGTTGTGATCTCCGACTATCACCGGTCCTGTGGTGTTAGCAGCTCGAGTCCCCTTCTCATCAAGGCCTTCATCCGACTTCGTTGGCCTGACGACCAAGCTGACCTGAGCCATTCGGATCTTATCCGGCGTCCCAGGCGTGATCGCCCAGGCGCTGTTGGAGATAAAATCTCCCTGCGTGAATGTCGGAAACCCCGAGGCTGACGAGCCATCTTGATCATCCACGATTCCATCTGGAAAGAGCGGATTGGGCGCCGCCTGATTACACCCGTCACATGCATACGTAATTTGCATATCTTCCACGCCGTCCACGAGAGGCACGTTATTTCTCACCAAGCAAGGTGTCGTGCTTCCACACGTGACCGGATCGTTCGCGACCACTTGATACCGTATACACTGCATCAGGTACACCGTCGTGCCGATAGGAAATTGTCCATCGATGAAGTTGCCGGTACCGAACCCAATGGAAGTTGCATTGACGGCCTGCACCGTTTTTGACAATGCTCCCCCGATGGAAATAGTCGAACCAACAGCGAGCCCC
The DNA here is from genome assembly GCA_964493335.1 of uncultured Nitrospira sp. Taxonomy (GTDB): domain Bacteria; phylum Nitrospirota; class Nitrospiria; order Nitrospirales; family Nitrospiraceae; genus Nitrospira_A. The sequence continues at coordinate 49,209 of CAZBNV010000011.1, read as the reverse complement.
TGCGCAACCATTTCAGTAATCGCGGCTGCCGACAGACTGATCGCATTGTCAAACGTCTTATTATTCGGCGTTCCCCCCACTGCCGCGGTCAGTGTCCATCCTGTGGTGTTCACAGGGAGTACCATGGCCACTGCATCAGGTCCGGTATCTGCTCCCGCCGGTGCTTGGTCTTGCGGGAGCAGTCCTACTGGCTTTTGAATGGCCCCAATGGTCGCATTACATGCCCCTACCGCGGCGGTCATAGGATCCGTGGCATTGTAGTTAAATCCGGCGAGTTTGATATCTCGACTGAGCAAGTCAATGGCCAGTCGAACATTCTGCTGAGTATCTGCCACCTGGGTATTAACGACATTGGCGCGATTCGATGTGACGACAGTGGTCATAGTGGCAGCCACGATCACCACCGTGATCAGAACCGCCGCCATCAGCTCCACGAGGGTGAATCCCTGCTGGTTCTCTGCGAATCGGCGCATGTTCATACTCCACCTATGCCTATTCAGGCGCGACGATAGTCGTAAACACCGCAGTCTTGGTCCGAGCCGTGCTCACATCAGTGCGTATGGTTTGCCAACTCATGCTAATGGTCACCAGAAACCGGTTCATCGTTACCGGATTCGCGGTAGGATCCGGATCGAGACGGGTCGCCGTGACGATCCCAGTGGCACCAGCGAGACCAGAGTTTGCCACCAAAGTTTGCCATTGCGTACAATCACCCAGCGCCATGCGTTGTGTGCTCACGCTCTGCGCGCAGGCCAGACTGGTATTGGTATTGTGGTAATCAAGGACCCGCTGCCGATTGCTTTGAATGCGCTCCGTCATGTCGGCAGCAAGGTTGGTGACGCGCGTCATGTCATTGGCATCGACATTCTTTCCCAGCGAGAGTCCCGATAACCCTGCCAGCCCCAACAGCCCGATCGAGAGCACACCCGCAGCCACCATCGCCTCCAACAGAGTGAAACCCTTCTGTAGGGACACTTCTGGCAAACGCTGTACACATGTGGTTCGTTTCATGGGGTTCTAAGGACACGTCGTTTTCGCGCACCAATTGACTTTACCGGCAGGAGTGACGACCACGGAATAGGTCGTCCCCTGTTGAGACACCAAGGTCACAGTTTGGGACGCCGCGGTGCCGCTCAGCCCCTGTTGCGTAAACTGAATCGTCGGCCCACCTGTAAATGCGATGATGGACTGAGGAAGAAGGATCGGCGCCAACGCCCCTCCGAAATCCACGTTTACCTTGCCCGATACCAATGCCAGCGTGACGGTGACAGCGAGATTCCGGTTCATCGCCGCCATCCGAGCTAGATTGAGGCTGCCGGCCAGTTCTGTGGTGCCCTGCTTCAACTGATAGCGAGCGTTCCATTGCGTGTAATTTGGGATGGCTACCATCGCGAGAATGCCTACGATCGCCACGGCGATCATCACTTCAATGAGGGTAAAAGCCCTTTGGCTTCGAAGAGGGGAGGTCTGTTGGTGGTGACGATAGACACACATGGCAACAGGCAGATGAGCAAATGCCGTGCCGATGATTTCCATCTCAATGATTAGCTAAAGCATTGAAAACATGACCTCATTCATCGCGACCGGCGTACAATTACGGGCGCTCAAGGATCACGTGGATGACAAATTTTGTCTAATTTCAGGCAATCGTCACTCCGGGGCCAGGCGATTTCATGGTAGGCCGCGAGCAGACGTTGCGATGCTGAGACCGACGGGATGACTACCAGTATGGTGAGTTGAAGTCAGCCAGGCTTCCAGCACCCCTCCTGCGCAATCCATTACACATGAACCGGCGTCAACGGAGAGATGAGCCTTACGGTGGGACGTGTCGCATATCAGCGCCTCTGGAGGCAGCTATTTGATTGCAACAGCTCGCACTTGCTGATAGGTGGTGAGGCCTTGGGTGACTTTCTCAATGCCATCTTGCAGCAACGTCCTCATGCCTTCTTCCTTCGCAAGCGCCAATAGTTCAGCGGTCCGAGTCCTCACTTGAATAAGTCCCCTCATGCGGTCGGAAACCACCATGAGTTCATGGATGGGTACTCGGCTGCGGTAGCCTGTCTGATTGCAGACTTCGCACCCTCGTCCGCGAAAGAGTGTGAAGGCGGGATGGTAATCGAGTCCCAGGCGCGCCCAATCCGACACCCCATAGGCCTGAACCAATTCGTCGAACTCCGCCTGACTGGGATGGTATGTCTCTCGGCAGTTCTGACAGATACGCTTGCATAGGCGCATCGCCAGCACTCCCAACATGGCATCCGAAAAGTTGAAGGGGTCACACCCCAGATCAAGCAATCGGACGACGGTCTCCACCGCGCTATTGGTATGGATCGTACTGAACACCAGATGTCCGGTGAGGGACGCTTCAATGGCGATATCCGCCGTTTCTTTGTCGCGCATTTCACCGATCATGATCACATCTGGATCCGCCCGCAGGAAGGCCCGCATAGTGGTGGCGAAGGTAAGCCCGATCTTGGGATGGACTTGAACCTGTCGTAACCCATCCTGTGTGATCTCGATGGGATCTTCCGCCGTCCAGATTTTTCGTTCATCGGTGTTGATCGATGCCAGAATGGCATGCAACGTCGTAGTCTTCCCGGATCCTGTCGGACCCGCGCAGAGCACAATACCGTGCGGTTTCTGAGCCAGCTGCCCCACCAGACGGCGGGTCTCCGAACTGAATTCCAATTCTTCCAATCGGCGAGGACCATTCGTGGTCAACAATCGGATCACCACGTCTTCATTGAAGCCGGCCGTGGGAAGCGTCGCGACACGCAATTCCACCTCCTGACCTGTGCTGAGCTTGAACCGAATCTTTCCATCCTGCGGCTTGCGTCGTTCGGCAATATCCAAGCTGGCCATAATCTTCACCCGGGAGACAATCGCCCGGCGATAAGCCGCCGGAATTTTCATGTAGGTGAAACAAGTTCCGTCGACACGGAAACGGACTGACGTTTCTTTTCGGTCGGCATAGGGCTCGATATGAATATCCGAGGCCCCCTTCCGGTAGGCCTCTGTAATGATCTGGTTGGCGAGACGAACGATGGCCGAATCATTTTCAGTGATCGCCGCTATGGTGGCATTTTGCTGTTCTTCCAATTGCGCTTCACTCACCAACTCGCCGAGAATGTCCGTGATCGCCTCGTCCGACTCTCGACCCAGGACGACACTCACATACTGCTCGATATCGCGGCGAAGCCCAACACGATAGGAAAACGTCTGCCCCGGAAACGCCCGACGCACATCGAGCAGTTTGTCAGGATTGTGAGGGTCATCGATCAGGACTTCGATCTCATTGCCCTGCCGTCTGAGGGGAACCCAATGATTCATGCGGAGATAATCCAGGCTCAGATCTTTCAAGAGTTCCCGTTCCATGACCGTTCGCTCGTCGTAGGCGAGAAACGGACAGCCATAGAAGTCCGCCAGGGCCACCCCAATGGCCGGCTTGGGAATCCGATATCGATCCATGAGCACAGAGGCCACATCAATCCGTTTTCGCCGAGCTTCCGCCGTGGCCAGCGCCAGTTCTTCCTGTCGAAGAAAGGCTTGTTCGACGAGCCGATGGTAGGGTCCGACTGCGCGTGGTTGGGCGGCTGCCGCAACTCCTTGCACAGATTCTTTGACCGGTAACGCGGAGACAGTTGCGGAGATCATGAAGTGGGTCCCTTTCTGGATGTCGCGGATACGGCCCGCTCGTCTGTAATGATGTGGGCGCCGCATGGTTGAGAAAGAATCGTGGGAACCGAGGCCACCCTCGTCAAATTTTAACCTGCCAGCTTCCTGGAGCCACAAACACGAGCGGGAGGCCCTGTATGAGTCCTTCGCGAAGATCATGGTTGTACCAAACCTCTAACACCCCCGACCCATTCGTTCCGTCAACCATGCTCCCTTGAGCCAGCAGCCCACCGTAAACCTTGAGGTGGCCTGCATAGCGCAGGTCACCGGCGACATACAGCACACCCTGCAGATGAATGCCGGAAAGCTGAACGGGAACCCTGGTCCCAAGAGACTGCTGCCCTTCCGGCGGCGGACTCAGGGCCGGCACCGGCTTCCCGGGCTGTCCTGCCTTCCAGAGTACATGCGCGTTCACAATGAAGATGCCCTCGGCATATTCTTGATCGAGGACGATCGTTCCCAAGTTATCCGGCCGCGGTGGCATGCCGTCAAGGGTATCGACGAAGATCAAGCCGCGATGGTCCCCCGGGCCCGTCGACGCAAATACCTCTGCCGCCGGGCGCCCCAAACCTGTTTGAATCAGGCCGCCTGGATACAGCAATCCTTCCCGATCCATACCGTAATACCGCCCGAACTGCTTCGACATCCGCTTGAGTGCGTCGTAATCCCATCGATCCAGCTTGATGCCGGGCACCGGCTCTTGATGGGCATGAACGTTCAATGGAATCCCGGACCATGCCGCTGCGGGAAGCTGTGCGAAGAAAGCCTCGCCACCAAGCTGAACATCGAGCCATCGGTCCTCACGGTGCGTCATCTCGCCATAGGCCTGCCCCGTCACCGATGTCAACCCACTCTTGGTCGGCAACTCCTCCGGCCGGGGGAAATACGCCTGGCCACGCACCATCATGTCGCCCCAATGGACGAGGACAGCGCCGGAGCGGGCTTGAGCAGACTCGCTTCCGAGTGTGCCGCTCTGAAGCGGCGCATGCAGCGCCGGGATGGCATAGGCTCCGAATTCAACCGACAACGTCTTGGTCACGCGAGAGTCATGACCAGCTCCTGCCGTCACGTCTACCGTGCACAGCAATCCCGGTCGCGCTGCCCCATACACCCGCAACTTGAGAATTCGGGCGAGTCCTTTGAGCGACTTAAACATCCCCGTCTGAGGGTCGTTCAGCAAGACATCGTGTTGAGGATTTGCCGCATCAAATACCATGTCGGGAAGACTTACGGTCCCTATAAACTGTGACCGCCCCTGCAGGTCGAAATATGACGGATCACCCTGCGCATTCACGACTCGTTTTGCGAGCCACGCCGACTCAAGTCCTTGCGGCATACGTACAGGATCGTGAAACCATCCCATCACCACATCCACAGCCGCTTCTGCCGCATGATGGGCCGTTCGCTCCTCTTGCAATGCGCTGGCTCCGATCATCTCCTGCCCCGCCAGCTGCATGGAAGTCATCCCTAATAACGTCAGCAAAAATACCACCATCAGCACAGCCAACAATGCCATGCCCCGCTCATCTCGCCGCACCACCACTCTTGAAAACCCTACGCTCTTGTTCATCGCGCTCTTTCCTTTTCCGTTTAGGTTCGTATCGCCACGTCCCGCATGAGACTCGTACGCTCTTGCCCAACCCAAATCGTCACACGAACACGCGCCACTTCACGCACGTCAGTCGTGAGGCGCCCCTCCCTATTCAAATAGTGCAGCTTAAATTTCCCCACGTCGGCCAGCAGCGTACTCGCCCCACCGTCCACCTCACGCATCAACCGCAGCGTGCCATCGTCATCCCGCTTCAGGTAGTAGCGTACTCGATTGAGCAGGATGACCGCGGTACGCGTCGGTAACAATTCTGCAGTCGGTGTTGCAAGAGTCAGTACCTGCTTGCGGCCATCGGCCGCGAGACGATTCCAGACACAATGGACAGCCGTGCAGAGCAGCAGTTGCTTCCCCTTCGGCCATCCGGCGCCTTCCTCCACCGACAGGTCCTGCCGACCCATTTCCGCTGCCTGAGTCAACGTCGTCACGGAGCCACTCAAATTGGCGAAGAACTCGATTTCATCAGGTTCCGCCTTGAGGAATGGTGAATCTCCACCTAATAATCCTGGACCAGCCAAGCGCACCTCGCTGCACAGCACATCTAATCCGAGCCGCAGTTCCTGATTCGATACCATCACGGAGTGTTGTGAGGTGAACCGAAGTCCATACGCCGAAAACATATGGATTGCGGCCGAGATCGCCACGCTGCTGATCGTCAGCGCAATGAGGAGTTCAATAAGACTGGCTCCGGCGCAGCCAACACGCCATCCAGGCGTTGTTCGCCTCCGCGGTCTCAGGGTGCTGATCGTGGCGCCTCTCATGACAAGGCCGGCAAGCCAACGTAGTTCGGATTGGCCCGGATCGTGCGCAACCGAACCTCCTTTTCCTGCCCTCCCATCGTCCGAAATATCGCGCGCGCCTCGATCGTTGCCAGGCTCGCCATTGCAGGCTGGGCACCTCGATTGAGTTCCACGGTCCAGACAAGCCGAATATTGGACTGCATGTGACTGGCCGTGAAGATGCCGTCGCTACTCATGGCATCATCTTCTAACCCGTCGTCGCGCATCGCCGATTCCAATGTCCCGTTCTGATCCAAATCGTCCACCAGCAGTTGTTCCCACGGCAAGCTCCGCTTGGCTTCCAGTCGCGATTCAGCCAAGGCCAGCGCAGTATTCGTCACAGCGCCGCGCTGAAGTCCGCGCTCCGCCCACTCGAACATTCCGATGGTGCCGATCACCCCGATGGACAGGACCACCAGGGCGACCATGCTTTCAACGAGGGTGAATCCCGCTGCGCCGATCAGACGAGAGGGTCGTCGTACGACATCCGCATGATGATGTGTCATGACTGGGCCACCCGTCCGGTAATGCTCACCGTCACGTGATGAATCGCTTTTCGACGGTCGATCAAGACCATCGTGGTCGCAGTCGCCGAACGGCCGCTGGGCTGAAACATGATCTCCGGGTTCGTCGACATCGATTCAATGGCCGTGCCTCGATGGGCAAACTCATACCGTCGAAGCGAGCCCATACCGCAGTCCACGCATTCCGTGCGCAACTCAGACTGTTCAGCATTCACCACCACCCGAATACGTTCGTGCCGGGCCATCGCCAATTGTCGTGCCATGCGTAGCTCCGACGCGATCTCCATGACGACCGCTCGTTGCTGTTGCTTCGCCACGAGCGCCGCCCACCCCGGCAGGCTCACCCCTGCCACAATCGCAACAATGGCGGCTACCATGCACAATTCCACCAGACTTGCTCCGCGTTCGTTCATACCGGCTCCTTTCGTCGAGCGCGTAGAGCATTTCCAAGTTCCATGCCGTCTCTCTTACGGCATTTTTCGAGGGTGGGCCGTTACTGCCGGTCTTGGCGGAATCTCGGGCGAATACAGGGAGATGTTGAGCAATCATGCAGGAAGCCCCGCAATCCTCCCTCGACGGGCGAGCAAAGAATAGGGGGCGGACAGTTATGAACTGTTCCAAATCAGATACAGTTTATCCATCCATTCAGATACACTTCTTGGATGGCATACACCAGCGAAGGGGCGCTGGTAGCCGATTTGCAGGTGTTCTAGCGAGGAAGATCGATTAGGGTCCAATACCACTCAAACAGAGTCTGGTGGAAGAGCAACGCCAGGAGTGAGCCAACGGCGAGGAAGGGACCGAAGGGGATATACTGTTCACGCCGCATGACCCGGGCAACGATAAGCCCGCCTCCGACCAGAGAGCCCAGCAAGGATCCGATCATAATGGCCAGCAACGCGGGTTGCCATCCGATGAACGAGCCGACCATAGCCATGAGCTTGATATCTCCTCCGCCCATGCCCTCTTTTCCAAAGACATATGGGCTGATCCAGGCTAAGAACCAGAGAATACCCCCGCCCACCAGGACGCCGAGCAGAGAATCGACGATGGTGATCGGGAGAATCAGGGCGGCGCCGAGGAGACCCACAACGATCCCCGGCAATGTGACCGCATCGGGAATCATGGTGTGTGAGAGATCCGTCCCGGTCACCACGATTAGTGCGGAAACCAGCGCGGCATAGACACAAGCGGTCGCGGTAAAACCGAACATCCAGAAGACTCCCAAATACCCAATGGCATTGGCCGCTTCCACGAAGGGATACTGCATGGAGATCGGCGCACGACAAGCTCGGCACCGTCCACGCAACATGAGATAACTCACGATCGGAATATTGTCATACGCGGCGATGGCCTGTCGGCATGACGGGCAACGAGAGCCCGGCCATGCAACTGACTCCTCTCGTGGTAATCGATAGATGCAGACATTCAGAAAACTGCCGATCACGGCGCCGAACAAGAGGACAATGATGTACGCTGTCATGCGTGCCCTTGGAAAGCGTGGCTCACAATGAACGACACGCGATTCCCGCTCTATACGTAGTATAAATTAATACAATAACGGCTGATATGAAACTGCTCAGGCCCGGCTTCATCCATTTACAACTGCTAGGAGAACTGCGTATAATAAAAAATCCATTTGGGCGCGGGAGGTCACAAGCCTCAGTCCGTCAATTGCATTTACTTGAAGTGGAGCGAGACGCATATGCCGACAGCCTCTAAGACAACCAAGAAGCGAACCAAAGCACCGTTGCCGGAACCGGTGCTCCCCCGTCGCAAGCGACGCCCCGAAGCCCTCACGACCCGCGAACAGGAAATCCTTGAGCTGATCTGGACCGGATTCAAAAACAAAGAAATCGCCCAGCGGTTAAAAATCAGCGTGAAGACGGTCGAGGCCCACCGGGCGAATATGATGAAAAAAATCAGGGTCTCCAATACCGCGCAACTCCTCAAGGCCGCTATTCAAGGGAAAATGCTTCGGCTTCGGTAAACCTTTCTGTCTATGCTCACTCACTGCGTAGCCGCCGCGCCCGCGCTTCGCTGGCGCAGTGCCTCGTACAACACAACGGCCGCTGATGCCGAGACATTCAGCGAACCGACTTTCCCCAGCATGGGGATATGTGCAGCATCGTCACAGGCTTCGCGCACACCTGGTCGAACCCCCTTCCCTTCACCGCCAAATACCAGCGCCACAGGCCCTCGAAAATCCAACGACGTGTAGACCTTGGGAGCTTCGGCATCAAGCGCATAGACCCATAGTCCTGCGCTTTGAAGCCGCTCGATCAACCGAGAAAGATTCGGTACTCGCCCCACGGGCATATGATCGACTGCGCCCGCAGAAGCCTTGGCGACCACACTCGTCAACCCCACCGCGCGACGTTCGGGGATAAACACGCCCTGCACGCCGGACGCCTCGGCCGTTCGCAGAATCGCACCGAGGTTATGCGGATCTTCGACACCGTCAAGCAGGACCAACAGGGAAGTCTGCCCGGCCGCCTGCGCCAACGAAAGAATGTCATCCGACTCAGTATAGGCCTTGGCCGCCACCAAGCCGATGACTCCTTGATGACTACCAGCCGGGACAAACCGATCGAAGGCGGCGCGTGGTTCGATATGCACCGGAACACGCTGCGCTCTTGCCAGCCGCACGATTTCGCCAAACTGTCGATCGGTTCCCAACACGAGAAGGCGCTGGAGCGGGCGAACACCGGCGCGGAGCGCCTCGCGTACGGCATGGAGGCCGTAGATCACCTCTGGGGGATTATCGTTTCCATCGGCTGGTGCCATCTGGACGGTCCTCGATCGTAATGCCATTCTGGGCGAGACATTTCCTGATGTCATCAGCGCGCGTAAAGTCTTTCCTCTTTCGAGCTTCATTGCGTTCCAGGAGGTATTGCTCGATGTCAGTATCTGACAGTAGCACCCTTGTTTCTATCCGTCCTTCCGTCACTACTGAGGCGGCGTCTTCAACTCGTTTGGGAGTAGGTTTCGGATTGAACTGCCAACCATCCGGCTGCAAGAGTCCCAGGACCGCGCCGAGTGCGCGAAACTCCTGCCGCACAGCACGTCGCATCTCGACCGAGAGTCCGGTCTCGATGGCTTTATTAGCCTCGCTACGCAGTTTCTGTAAGACAGCCATAGCGGTGGGAGTATTCAGGTCATCGTCCATGGCCTCCGCAAATGCCTCTCGCGTCCGCGTCGTCGCCTCTCGCATCTGTTGATCGGCCGCACCGTGATCCGGAGCCGGTTCACTCAGCCGCTCAAAGAGATCGTAAAACCCATTCAAGGCGCCCTTCGCCTCCCGTAAACTTTGGTCTGAAAAGTCCAACGGGCTTCGGTAGTGGGTCGAGAGGAGAAAATAGCGCAGCATCTCGCCGGTGACTGTATCTGGCCACTCAGATTCCGTAAAAATCTCCCGAATCGTAAAAAAATTCCCTAACGACTTGGACATTTTCTCCTGGTTGATCTGCACAAATCCGTTATGAACCCAGTACCGCGCGAATTCCTTGCCGGTGGCGCCGCAGGACTGCGCAATTTCATTTTCATGATGCGGGAAAATCAAATCCATTCCCCCGCCATGAATGTCGAAGGTTTCCCCAAGATGTCGCATCGCCATAGCCGAACATTCGATATGCCATCCCGGTCGGCCCGGTCCCCATGGACTGTCCCAGGACGGCTCACCAGGTTTACTGCTCTTCCAGAGCGCAAAATCCATGGGGTGGCGTTTCCGCTGATCGACATCCACACGCGCACCCGCCTGCAGATCGTCAAGCTTCCGCTTGGAAAGCCTGCCGTACACCGGATAGCGGTCGACCTCAAAATACACATCTCCCTCGACACGGTAGGCCATCCCCTTCGCGAGCAGCCTCTCGACAAGCGTCACGATGTCGGCAATATGCTCTGTCGCTCTGGGCTCAAGAGTGGCACGACGCACCCCAAGCTTTTCCATATCCTCGTAGTACGCCTGGATATACTTACCGGTGATGTGCTCGCAGCTCACCCCTTGCTCATGGGCTCGCTTGATGATTTTATCGTCGACGTCCGTGAAGTTCTTGGCAAACTCGACGATAAATCCCGAATACTCCAGATAGCGCCGCAATACATCGAACACCAGCGCACTCCGGGCATGTCCGATGTGACAATAGTCATAGACTGTCACTCCGCACACGTACATGCGGGCCATTCCTGGCACTAACGGTTCGAACCGGTCTTTCCTTCCGGTCAACGTATTGTACACACGCAACATAATGGCCGTTACTCCATAGTAGGTCGACGTTTCGGCCAATGCGACCAGAGAAAATAGCCCAGCCCCAGGGCAAGAAATAACCCGATCACGACATCCGCATGATGGAAATATTCACGTAGTTGGTTCCAATGCTCCCCCATCTTGAGCCCGACATAGGCCAGCGCATAACAGAAGGGGACCGCTCCGACAAATGAATAGAGCACGAACTTCTTCACGTCCATGCGTGCAATCCCAGCCGGGAGAGAAATGAACGTTCGAACCACAGGCAGTAAACGACCGATCAATACCGCCGCCTCTCCGTATTTCGCAAACCACCGATCGGCTAACTCCACATCATGCTGCGAGACCAGGAAGTACCGGCCGTACCGTTCGACGAAAGGCCGCCCGCCCCACACGCCCACGTAGTACGCCACCAACGACCCCAGCACGTTGCCGACCGCGCCGGCGAGCGTCACCCCTAGCATCGAGAATTGTCCGGTCGAGACCAGGTAGCCGGAAAACGGCATGATGATTTCACTTGGCAAGGGAATGCAGGCGCTTTCGATCGCCATCGTAATCACAATGCCCGTGTAGCCGAACATCGAAATCGTGGCAATGACGAACCGGCCGAGTTCTTCGATCAACCACTCGATCACCCCCGTCATGCCTGTGCCCTCCCACGCGGATCTGGCCTGCACGATGTCTTGCGCCCAGGGGGTTTTGAGAGCGGCTGCTCCCATGCTTTGAACTGTTCGAGCACGTCATGGTGGGTCGTATCGAGATGGATTGGGGTGACAGACACCATATGCTGTTCCAGCGCTTCGTGATCGGCATCCTTGCGCCGGCTCCAGGATTTTCGTGTGCCGGCAATCCAGTAATACTTATGTCCCCTCGGATCAACCTTTTCAACAATGGGATTCTCGAAGCGGCGTCGACTGAGACAGGTCACCTTGACTCCCTTGATGGATCGAAAGGGTACATTCGGAATATTCACGTTCAAGATGGTTTCGGGCGGCAATCCGTGCGCTAACACCTCGGCTGCAACCCGAGCCGCGTATCGCGCGCCAACATCGAATCGAAATTTATCGTCGCCCTCCTGAGACACCGCCATCGAGGGAATGCCTAAAATCGTACCCTCCAGGGCCGCCGAGACCGTGCCGGAATACATCACGTCATCCCCAAGATTGACCCCCCGATTAATACCCGACACGATCAATGCCGGCTGCCCAGGCAAGACCTTCGCCAGAGCCAGATTTACGCAGTCAACGGGAGTGCCGTTCACCATGAAGACACGAACTCCCATTTTGGTAATGCGTAGCGGCTTGTGCAACGTGACCGCATGCCCCACCGCCGTCCGCTCTCGATCGGGCGCTACTACCCACACTTCCCCTAGCGTACGTAAGGCGTCCGCGACCGCGTGAATCCCAGGGGAGGCAATCCCGTCATCATTGGTCACAAGGATTCGTGCACGTGCCACAGCTGCTCCTCACTCTTCGCGAACATTATGGAAGGATACGACTACACCCAGCGGGTAGGATGGCGAGGAAGGCGGGATGACATGCCAACAAGCGGACGATCAATCGCTGCGTTTATCGTCCTGCAGAACGCTCCCGATTCAGAAGGCATCATGCCGATGGTCGGGGCGGCGGGATTTGAACCCACGACCCCTCGCACCCCAAGCGAGTGCGCTACCGGGCTGCGCTACGCCCCGACTTACTCGGCATCGATATGCTTCCGCGGTGTGACTAGCGTCCACCGCGTCACGGAACAGTTCAGGGCGAATGAGAATCCAGCATCCTAATAATCGCCTGGAGATCGCCTCTGACGCGCTGCGCCAGTTCTTTCTGCGATCCGCGCTTCTTCACCGTCGCTCGTCCTCGACGAGCCCAGTAGCGCTTCACGCCGGCAAGCGTGTGCCCTTCGTCATAGAGCATCCGCTTAATCTCCAGCACCGTATCCACGTCTCGCTGGACATAGAGCCGCTGATTGCCACGGCTTTTCTTTGGTTTGAGGAAGCTGAACTCCGACTCCCAAAACCGCAAGACATAAGCCGGCAACTTCGAAATCTTGCTGACTTCGCCGATTTTATAAAAAACCTTACTTCCCAGTCTGGGCTCATTCCCCATGACCGGTCCTCATGCTGCGTGTACTCGTGGCAAGATAGCGACTAAGAGTTGACGTATTTTTTAAACACCTGACTGGGCCGAAATGTCACCACCCGGCGGGGAGTAATCCCAATCTCTTCGCCGGTTCGTGGGTTGCGCCCTTTGCGCGCCCCTTTGCTCCGAACAACGAAATTTCCAAATCCTGCAATTTTCACTGCGTCGCCTTTTTGCAGAACTCCCTTCAGCAGGTTGAGCACGAGTTCGACGATATCGGCCGCATCGTTTTTTGACACTCCGACCTGCTTGAAAATTTCGTTCGCGATATCCGCCTTTCTCATGCCTTTCCCCCCGCCATCCACTAGAGTCGTTCCTTAGGAAGTGCTTCTTGGTGTCGAGCGTCCAAGACAAAGAATTTCTCCATAAGTTACGTGAGGTTACCTGGCCTGTCAAGGATTATGTGCACCAGAATGGAGGTTGGAGAGCGCTAACGATCTGCCAGCAGCAATTTGTACTCGATGCTATCTGCCAGCGCTTGCCAGCTGGCTTCCATGATGTTTTCTGACACGCCGACCGTTCCCCACTTGTCTTTGTGATCTCCCGATTCGATCAACACTCGCACCTTGGACTCCGTCCCTTTGTTGGCCGACAAGACACGAACCTTGTAATCGAGCAATTTGACTTCGCGAAGTTGCGGATAGAATTTTTCCAATGCCTTGCGAAGCGCATGGTCAAGTGCATTCACCGGGCCGGCACCCACCGCGGCCGTATGTTCGACCACGTCGCCGACTTTCACCATCACCGTTGCCTCAGACAACAACATGCCCAACTCTTGTTTCTTCTCGACGATGACCCGGAAGCCCAGCAACTGAAAAGACGGGCGATGACTCCCCATCGCTTTGCGCATCAACAATTCAAACGAGCCTTCGGCGCCTTCGAACTGATACCCTTGGCTTTCACGCTCCTTTAGCGTTTCGACCAGCTCCTGCAACTTTGCGTGATTCTTGGTCAGCGAAATGCCATAGGCCTCGACCTTCTCCATGAGCCCGCTACGACCCGCATAATCGGACACTAAAATTCGCCGACGATTCCCGACATCCGCCGGAGCAATGTGCTCATAGGTCGCCGCGTTCTTGAGCACCGCGTGTATATGCACGCCCCCCTTATGTGCGAACGCCGCATCACCCACGTAGGGCTGCCGTTTATTGGGCATCAAATTGGCAATCTCCGTGACGAACCCCGACACATCTTTTAGGCGCGTGAGATTTTTACCGATGGCAGAACGCCCCATCTTCAGCTGCAAGTTGGGAATAATGGAACACAGGTTCGCATTTCCACATCGCTCCCCGATTCCATTGATCGTTCCCTGCACCTGCAGAATCCCGGAGTCGACCGCCACGAGCGAATTGGCCACCGCCATTTCACTATCGTTATGCGCATGAATCCCCAACGGCACGGGACATTCCTGTTTCACTATCCGGCAAATTTCACGGATTTCCCAGGGCATCGTCCCGCCGTTCGTGTCGCAAAGAATCACTCGTTCGGCACCACCGGCGATCGCCTTTCGGATCGTCTGCAAAGCATACTCGGGGTTCGCCTTGTACCCGTCAAAGAAATGTTCGGCATCGTAGAATACCCGACGATCCTTTGACCGAAGATAGTGAATCGAATCTTCGATGAGTTCCAGATTCTTGGCGAGTGAGATACCGAGCGCATCCGTCACCTGGAATGACCAACTCTTGCCGAAGAGCGTGATCGTGCGCGTGCCGGAATCCAATAATGCCTGAAGGTTTTTGTCTTTGCGGGCCGTATTGCTGGCCTTTCGGGTCGAACCGAAGGCTACGATGGCGGCATGCTGAAAAGGCATCGTCTTAACCATCCGGAAGAACTCGATGTCTTTAGGATTGGCGCCGGGCCACCCGCCTTCGATGAACTGCACCCCGAGCTCATCGAGCTGTTGTGCGACACGGACCTTGTCCTCCACTGAAAAACTGACATCCTCCGCTTGGGCGCCGTCGCGTAGCGTTGTATCGTAGATTTCGAGCGCAGCGGCCTGCGCCGCCGTAAGGGTCGGCACCGTAGCGGGCTCTGGAGCGCGGGATCGTCGCGACACTGGAGTTCGTTGTTTCATAGTCGTGAGAGTAGCAGGCACATGAACGGACTGTCGAGGATCTCGCCGGACCGGCGAGCGCCTCCCGCCGCACTGTTAGCCCAGAGCGGGCAACGAAACCTGATCCAGTCCGAACGCCGTATGGAGCGCGCGCATGGCCAGCTCCAGATACTTTTCCTCAATCACACAAGAGATTTTTATTTCCGATGTGCTGATCATCATGATGTTGACGCCCTCACGTGACAGCACCTCGAACATCTTCGCCGCCACCCCGGAATGCGACCGCATACCCACCCCGATGAGGGAGACCTTGGCGATGGATTCGGTCACCGCCACCGACCGGGCACCGATCTCCTGGGACAGGCGTTGGACAAGATCGACGGCACTGCGCAAATCCGGCTTCGGAACCGTGAACGAAATGTCGGTCATAGCAGCCTGACTGACGTTTTGAATGATCATGTCGACCACGATATTGGCATTTGCCACCGCTCCAAATACGCGCGCGGCAATGCCCGGGCGATCCGGCACGCCGACAATCGTAATCTTGGCCTGATTGCGGTCCCCCGTCACTCCCGACACCATGACCCCTTCCATATCGGCATCTTCACGTGTCACGAGCGTTCCCTTTCCTTCTTTGAAACTGGAATTGACCTCCACCGGCACGGCATATTTCGCCGCAAACTCGACCGACCGACTCTGCAGCACCTTCGCGCCGAGACTCGCCATTTCCAGCATTTCTTCGTAGGAGATCTTGTCCAAGCGACGCGCAGCCGGCACGATGTTCGGATCGGCGGTATACACACCATCCACATCCGTATAAATAATGCACCGATCAGCCTTCAACGCCGCCGCCAACGCAACGGCTGTCAGATCCGACCCGCCTCGCCCCAGCGTGGTGACATCCGAGCGAGCATTGATGCCCTGGAATCCCGCCACGACCGGAACAACGCCCTCCGATAGTGCGTCCTTGATGCGATCGGCCGTGACGCGGGAAATTCTGGCTTTGGTATGGACGCTGTCGGTATGAATCCCGACCTGCCGACCCGTAAAGGAACGGGCGTGCACCCCGCGCCCCCTGAGATCCATGGCGAGTAATGCGATCGTGACTCGCTCTCCCGTGGAGAGCAACATATCCAATTCGCGTTCATCGGGGATACCGGTCACTTCATGGGCCAGCTTGAGCAGCCGATCGGTTTCGCCGCTCATCGCCGACAGTACGACCACTACATGATGCCCCTCTTTGTGGGCTCGTTCGACGCGCTCGGCGACTCGATGAATCCGCTCGATGTTGCCGACTGAGGTGCCGCCATATTTTTGAACAATCAGCGCCACGGCTTCTAGACTCCACGTGGGAATAATCGCGTCATGAGCTTGGTCGCATCACGCGGCGCGGTTCCGGCGATATGTTCTTCCTGTTCGTGGAAGCGCTTGGCGGCTCCTGATTGCGACTGACCAGCACTGTCACAGAGCGCATATAAGATCGGGGGAGCCGTGGAGGCCTGACTGTTCGCTAAACCAGGATCGCAGACCACGAGCAGCCGATAGGACGAGTGGGTGGCCAATGCCGTGAGAATCGGACCGACGACCTGGGCATCAAACTGTGCGATGGCTCGAACCTTTTCCCGAACGTCAGTTGCGTGGAGCACATCGTCTGACAGTCCGGCATGCAGATACACCAAGTCCTTTTTTGCCAATTCCCGGACTGCCGCTTCGACCTGTCTCGCAAATGCCTTTGACTCATCTCCCTCGTCGAGGGGTAGCTCGACTGCCTCCAGTCCAGCACATAATCCGACCCCGCGATGAACATCGCTGGATGCCACGACGGAACCAGTGATTCCATACCGCTCCGGCAGGGGAGGCCAGAGAGCAGCGCGTCCCTGTCCCCACAACCACAGACAATTGGCCGGCCGTAATCCCTCCTGCTGGCGCTCCTCGTTGACGGGATGGTCACGCAGAATGAAAAAGGCCGCATCCATAAGTTTTCGCAAGACGTCGGCGCCATCACCAGCCGGCAACGCGTCCGCAATCGACCGGCCGACCAGTTGCTGAGGATCGAGGCATGTCGCGCGCGACTTCCCCCCGACCCACACCATCAAATGCCGGTGTCCTGCGCCGGGATAGAACTGGATGGACTCCGCCCCGAGTTGCTCATTGACAGCCTCGAGGAGTTCCCTTGCTTGTTCCGTACCGATGAGGCCGGCGGTCGCGTCCTCCATGACCACATGCGCCCCCAATTTCTTGATCTCGGTCACAATATCCTTGCTACCGGACACACCTTCCCCTCGCACCGTCACCATGGTGCAACGAAACACCACATCCTGCTCGCCCACCGTGATCCCTAGACCAGCAGCCTCCAGCGGACCGGGGCCGGGATAGTATTTTTTAGGGTCGTAGCCCAGCACGGCCACACTGGTGACGTCACTCCCAGCCGGTCCGCTTTCTGACGGAAGACTCAGCAGCCCGACTTCGCTGCTCTGAGCAATGCGATCGAGGTGAGGCGTCGCGGCCGCCGCAAGAGGGGTCTTTCCACCGAGTTCCGGACAGGGGATATCAGTCATCCCGTCGGCATGCAGGATCAAGTATTTCATGCAATGTTCCTGAGGTAATCAGACATGAAGGAGGCGGGCCACATCATCGCGAGTGGCTTTAACTGTCTTCGGCTGACGTGAAATGCCAATCGCCGTATCGGCATCCTTTAAACCATGCCCGGTCAACGTACACACGACCGTGGCACCTTCTTTCAACATGCCGGCGTGACTCATTTTAATGACACCGGCGACCGATGTCGCTGACGCAGGTTCACAAAAGACGCCTTCCTCTCTGGCCACCAATGCATAGGCATACAAGATCTCTTCATCGGTGACCATGTCAATGGCGCCCGACGATTCTTGCACGGCCGTGAGCGCCGACTGCCAGCTGGCCGGATTGCCGATTCGGATGGCCGTGGCAACAGTCTGAGGCTCTGCTATCACGTGACCCAACACAATGGGCGCCGCGCCGGCAGCCTGGAACCCCATCATACGCGGCAAGCGCGTGGTTTGATTGGCAGCACGATATTCTCGATAACCGTTCCAATAGGCGGTGATATTACCTGCATTCCCTACGGGAAGTACATGCATAGTGGGCGCATCGCCGAGATCGTCGCAAATCTCCATGGCCGCCGTTTTTTGCCCCTCGATCCTGTAAGGGTTGATGGAATTGACCAATTCCACAGGGTACGTCGCCGACAGTTCCTTCACGATGGTCAACGCCTGGTCAAAATTCCCTTCGACCTGAATGACCGTGGCTTGATGCATCATGGCTTGCGACAACTTACCGAGCGCAATCTTTCCAGCAGGAATGAGCACATAGACGGCAATCCCTGCCCGCGCGCCATAGGCGGCGGCCGAAGCGGACGTGTTCCCCGTAGAGGCACAGATCACCGCCCGCGCCCCTCCCTCGAGCGCCTTGGAGATCGCCATGGTCATGCCGCGGTCCTTGAAGGACCCCGTCGGATTCATGCCCTCATATTTGAGATAGAGATCCACCCCCGGCGCAATTTTCTTTGCCAGCCGCGCCGCGCGTATCAGAGGCGTATTGCCTTCGCCCAAGGTGATTACGGGCGTCTGAGCCGTCACAGGAAGAAACTTCCGATACTCTTCGATGATACCGCGCCAGCGGGTCATGACATCCTTTTCGGCCATTCGACAGGCAAGGTCGGACGCATCATGGTCATTCATCCCGTCCTTCAACCCTGATGAGGGTTGTGGGCTCGGAGATGTAGGGCATGGGGTTGATGTCCCGAAGGGCGTTCTGCATATCCCGCTCTTTCGCCATATGCGTCATGATGACCACCGGCACCGTCTGCCCTTCCTTGCGTCCTTGCTGCAGCACCGAGGAAATACTGATGCCGTAGCGGCCCAGTACCCCTGCAATCTGCGACAACACGCCCGGCCGGTCCAGGACCATGAAACGAATATAGTAGAGTGAGGTGATTTCCTCCATCGGCCGCATCCGTAAGGGCCGCCGCTGGTCTTGCTGATACGACGCAGGCGGGACGCGACCGGTGGCATTCTTGAGCAGATTGCGCGCGATGGACATGACATCGCTGACGACCGCACTACCCGTTGGCATCGATCCGGCACCGCGGCCATAGAGGACGACATCTTCTACGGCATCGCCGACCAATTGGATCGCATTGTACACACCATCCACCTTGGCAATTTGAGACGCGGATGGGACCATGGTGGGGTGCACGCGCGCCTCGATCTCGCCGTCGGAATATTTCGCGATCGCCAGCAACTTGATCGTGAATCCGAACTCCTTCGCATAGGCGATATCGACCGGCGTGAGCCCAGCAATGCCCTCGGTGTAAATCTCCTTGAAGTTGACGGGTGTGCCATAGGCCAAACTGACCATAATTGCCAACTTATGCGCCGAGTCGATTCCCGCGACATCGAAGGTGGGATCGGCTTCGGCATATCCCGCTCGCTTGGCCTCTTCCAGCACCACGTCGAATCGTTGTCCCTCAGTGGTCATGCGGCTAAGAATATAATTTGAAGTGCCGTTAATGATGCCATAGATGGATTGGATATTGTTCGCAGCCAACCCCTCCATCAAGGCACGGATCACGGGAATACCCCCGCCCACACTTGCCTCAAATCCGAGATCGATCCCATGATGGGATGCGGCGGCGAAGATCTCTTCGCCATGCACGGCCAGCAACGCCTTATTGGCCGTCACCACATGTTTGCCTCGCTGTACCGCATCCAATATAACGCGTTTTGCAAGGTCATACCCACCCATCAACTCGATCACAATATCAACGCGTGGATCCGTCAACACCTGTTGAATATCGGTGGTCAGAACTCCTGGTGGAATGGCAATGCCGCGGTCGCGGGTGATATCTAAGTCCGCGATGCGGACCAACGTGATCGGCACTCCCACTCGACGCCGAATGAGCTCAGCGTTTTCGATCAAGACCCGGGCGACACCCGTTCCGACCGTTCCGAACCCGATCAATCCGACCCCGATTTCCGTTTTCATAACTCCTGATCGTCCATCTTCAAGACTTTTCGAATGCCGCGCAAAGCCTGGCGCGTGCGATGTTCATTTTCCACCAAGGCGAACCGCACGAACTCATCTCCGCCTTCTCCAAATCCGATTCCAGGGGACACCGCCACTTTGGCTTCCCTCAACAGCAGTTTCGAAAACTCCAGTGAGCCCATGTGTCGAAAGGGGTCAGGAATACGCGCCCAGACGAACATGGTGGCGCGGGGCAATCCCACCTGCCAGCCGATCCGGTTGAGCCCATTGACGAGCACATTGCGCCGGTTTTGATACCGCTGCACGACCTCTTTGACACAGTCTTGCGGGCCGTTCAACGCCACCGTACTGGCGATTTGAATGGGCTGGAAAATTCCATAGTCGAGATAACTCTTGATCTTGGCGAGTGCGCCGACGACTTCCCGGTTGCCGACACAAAATCCGACGCGCCAGCCAGGCATGTTGTAGGCCTTGGAGAGTGTATAAAACTCCACGCCGACATCCTTCGCCTCCGGTACCTGCAGAAAACTGGGCGCCTTATACCCGTCGAAGGCGATATCGGCATAAGCCAAATCGTGAATCACGATGACATCGTGTTCTTTGGCGAATGCCACGATCTTTTTGAAAAACTCAAGATCGACCACCGCAGTCGTAGGATTGTGCGGAAAATTAATCACCAGGATACGTGGCCGCGGCAAAGTCTGGCGATAAACACGCAGAAGATCGTCAAAAAAATCGCTGTCCTGCCGCAATTCAATCCCACGCACCTCGCCGCCGGCAATAATGAAACTGTACATGTGGATAGGGTAGGTCGGCGTCGGCGTGAGCACGACGTCGCCCGGGCCGATCGTGGCCAAGGCCAGGTGAGCAATACCTTCCTTGGACCCGATCGTCACGATCGCTTCGGTCTCGGGGTCCAACTCCACATCATAGTTTCGTTTATACCAGCCGGTGATGGCATGGCGAAGCTTGGTGATTCCACGCGAAGCCGAGTAGCGATGGTTTTTCGCCTTCCTGGAGGCCTCGATCAATTTATCGACAATATGACTAGGCGTGGGCTGATCCGGATTGCCCATGCCGAAGTCGATAATATCTTCGCCACGCTGCCGCGCCTCAAGCTTCAGGCTTTGCACTTGTGCAAACACGTAGGGGGGAAGTCGTTTAATGCGGTAAAAGCCGTCGCTGATCGCCATGAATGTGTCAGACTCCTAAGGGCGGGGCCTCTGCTGAACAGGTTCGGTCGCTATGCCTCTGAAAGGGGCGTATTTTAATGGAGGCCTCAATGTGAGTCAATTTCACTAGGATTCTAGTGAGTTGGAGATCATCACCGAATCTTACACCGGAGACACATTTGTCGGAGAAGGCCGTGGGATGCCCTCCTTGCTCCTCCTCGCCTGATTCTGTTAATAATGCCTCAGGAACGAGAGAATTGTCTATGAATTTCGGCCAGTTCTGACACCTTTCTGCTGTATCATTTCATGCAAACTGCGGAGGCGCAATGGCTCGATTGGGCGTCAATATCGATCATGTGGCGACACTACGGCAGTCGCGCGGCGGCACCGATCCCGATCCCTTGACCGCCGCGATTCTCGTCGAACTGGCCGGTGCCGATGGGCTGGTCGTGCATCTGCGAGAAGACCGCCGACATATTCAAGATCGCGATCTCACCATGTTGCGGGAACTCGTTCGAACGAAATTGGACCTTGAAATGGCCGCCGATGACGCGATGGCAAAGATCGCCCTCAGCGTGAAACCCGACCTCGTCACCCTGGTCCCGGAACGACGACAAGAGCTGACCACCGAAGGCGGCCTCGATGCCGTCAATCACCGCGACCGGATTCAAAAAATTGTCGATCTGCTGCGAGATGGCGGCATTCCCACCAGTCTCTTCGTGGAACCGAGTCTGGATCAAATCAAGGCCGCTCATAAGATCGGAGCAGCCTACGTCGAATTGCACACCGGCCGCTACTCGAATGCCAAGCGCTCCAAGGAAGAGGACGAGGAATTCGAGGCCATCACTCAGGCAGCCAAGCTGGCGTATAAACTCGGCCTCGGTGTGAATGCAGGCCATGGTCTTAATTATAAGAATGTGAAACGTTTAGCCCGATTGCCGGAGATCGTGGAATTCAACATCGGCCACAGCATCATCGCACGCTCCGTCATGGTCGGTCTGGTTCAAGCCGTTCGAGAAATGAGGGAGCTTGTGGCCTAAGTCCGCGGCACTGTCGGCAGAAGATACTGGCCGCACCGCAGGCCACTGACACACCATGATACCCATCGTGACCGCCGACCAGATGCGCACCCTTGACCGCCGAACGATCACGGAAGCGCATATCCCTTCCCTTACGCTGATGGAGCGAGCCGGCGCCGGCGTGGTCACCCATCTGGAAGAACGGTACGGACCGCTCGCCGGGAAATCGATCACCGTCGTCTGCGGCAAGGGGAACAACGGGGGAGACGGATTCGTCGTCGGACGAATGTTGCGACGAAAAAAAGCCCGAGTACAGCTGCTCCTCCTCGTGCCTCAAACCGAGCTCGGTCGCGACGCGAAAACCGTGTATCAACGGTTTCAACGGGCGGCGGGACCATCGGCCATCACGCGCCCTACCGATGCGGAGGACATACGCCGACGACTCACGGCCAGCGATGTCATCGTCGATGCCATTGTTGGAACTGGACTGTCGACCCCTATCACCGGGCTCTACCTCGACGCGATTTTGGCAATCAATACCTCCGGCCGCCCAATCGTTGCGGTGGACCTTCCATCTGGCCTCCATGCCGATACAGGAAATGTCCTCGGGGCCGCTGTGCAAGCAGATCTGACGGTGACGTTCGGACTGCCAAAAATCGGGCTGTATAACGGATCCGGCATCGATTGTGCCGGTACCGTTCGATTGGTTGATATTGGTATACCGGCCGCGTTTGTTGAGGCCGTCGGAAGTCGCCTGATGCTTCTGACCGATGCCACAGCCCGTGCGGCGCTGCCCACGCGGCGACCGTCCTCCCACAAAGGAACCTATGGGCATGTCGGCATCATCGCTGGATCGGTCGGCAAGACAGGGGCTGCCGCCATGGCCGCCCTGGCGGCACTCCGCGTCGGAACCGGTTTGGTCACGGTCGCGGTGCCATCCAGCGTCAACGACGTGCTGGAATCCAAAATGTTGGAGGTGATGACGCTGCCGATGCCGGAGACCAAAGCCCGCACCTTCGCGCGCACCGGCCTGGAACGCCTGCTCGCCTTCGCCGCCGCGCGAGACGCGGTGGTGATCGGCCCCGGCCTGACGACCCACCCTGAGACGGTCGACTTGGTGCAGGAATTCGTCAATCGCATCGACAAGCCCTGCGTGCTGGATGCCGATGCATTGAACGCCCTGGCAGGCAAAGCCTCACTGCTGACTGCGTGCAAACGACCACCGATTATTACCCCTCACCCAGGAGAGATGGCCAGGCTCGAAACCGAAGCGACCACGCAGTCTGTGAATCAAGATCGTCTCGGCACAGCCATGCGATTTGCGCGCGAACGCGGTGCTTTTGTGATCCTCAAAGGGGCGCGCACGGTGATCGCCAGACCGGATGGCCTGGCAGCCATTTGTCCGACCGGCAATCCGGGAATGGCCACCGCGGGAACCGGCGACGTCTTGACGGGCATGGTCGGCGGGCTGCTCGCCCAAGGCCTCTCGCCGTGGGATGCAGCCTGCACCGCCACCTACTTTCATGGACTGGCGGGAGATCTCGCGGCGAGCCTCTATGGCCAAGCCAGCATGCTCGCTCGTGACCTGATCCGGCAGATTCCTCATGCGCTCACGCCAACCACGCACGAGTAAGCCATTGGCTGCGTCATCGTCGCCTCCTCGACGGAAGCGCGTGGGAACACACCCCGTCAGCAAGCCATGGCATCTCGTCTTGCGATCTCCACGGCAGACGCACCGTCTGGGACTATGCCTAGGCCAGTTACTCCAGGGAGGTGAGGTGGTGGCTTTGTTTGGGGACCTGGGGACAGGCAAGACCTCGCTGGTCCGAGGCATCGCCGAAGGGTTGCTGGCCGACCCGACAGCAATCAGTAGCCCGACTTTTACACTGATCCACGAATACCAGGGACGGCTCCGCCTCATTCACGCTGATTTGTACCGGCTGACCGCCGCACAACTTGACGACACGGGACTGAGCGACTACTTAGACGGTCATACTATCACCGCGATCGAGTGGGCTGACCGTTGGGGTGTCGGCCTTCCACCGGATCGTTTGGACATTCATTTATCACACTGCCCCGCCGCCACACGTCGCGCCATTCTGACCGCCAATGGGCCTTCTGCCTGCCGGTTACTGGCTGCTGTCCGCACCCGCCTCTCGAAGGGCCCTCCCACTAGAGAGCCTCAGCCAACCCGTGTACAATTGCCACGGTCGAGGAGGGCTTCGCTTTGATTCGGTTAATATTGGTGGGGACGCTAATGCTGCTCGCATTGTCGTTTTTCTTGCAGAATCAGGAGCAGGAAGTCACGCTGCGGTATTTTTTCGGCCTTCGCTCTGCCTCGATCCTGATCTACAAGCCGATCTTAGCCGCATTTGGAGTCGGCCTCCTCGTGTCGGGGATTCTGTTATTCCCCGCTTGGGTACGCGGTCGGATCGAACTCAGACGAAAAACCAAGGCGCTCCAAGAAGCGGAGGTGGATCTGGAACGTCTCCGACAGGCGCTGGATAAGGCCGCACGCCGGGGGAGCCCATCGGCGATCACAGAATCCGCGGGAGACCCCTCTGATGGGTGACCTCGACGGCACCCCGTTGATGCGGCAGTATCGCGAGATCAAACAGGCCTATCGCGATGCCATTGTGTTTTTTCGTGTCGGTGATTTCTATGAAATGTTTCAGGAAGATGCCGTCGAAGCCGCCAAACTCCTGTCGATTGCACTGACCTCACGAGACAAGTCCAGCCCGACGCCGATCCCCCTGTGCGGGGTCCCCTATCACGCCGCCACTACCTACATCGCGAAACTTCTCCGTGCGGGCCGAACCGTCGCCCTCTGCGAACAGGTGGAGGATCCCAAACTTGCCAAGGGCTTAGTGCGTCGGGAAGTCGTCCGGCTCTATACCCCCGGCACCCTCGTCGACAGCGAATTCCTGCCTTCCAGTGAATCGAATATACTGGCCGCGGTGGCCACGCACCTCCGCTTCGCCGGGACCAGTCGCGAGGAACTGTCTTTCGGACTGGCCACACTCGACGTCTCGACCGGAGAATATTGGGTCAGTGAATTCCACGGCGCGCAGGCGCAGACCACCCTCTTGAACGAACTCTCACGGCTCGAGCCGAAAGAATTGCTGTTCGCTGAGGGACTTTCCTCCGCGGAGCAACGTTGGATGGCCGAGTTGACCGGCCTCCGATGCTGCACCCAACCGGCCGCCTGGTTCGATCTGGACCAGGGGAGAATCAGACTGCAAGAGCAGTTTCATGTCCACTCCCTCGAATCCTTTGGCTGTCACACGCTTCACCTTGGCATCCAGGCGGGAGCGGCCGTATTGCGCTATGTGCGGGAAACGCAACCATCTGCTTCGTTGAATCACATTCGGCAGATACGCGTCCGATATCCCGATGATGCCATGCACCTGGATAGCGTCACCATCCGCAACCTAGAACTTGTCAGAGCTGCCGGCCGCTCGGACGAATCGCCTGGCGCTTCGGCTCATACGCTTCTGGGAGTCCTGGACCGCACCGTCACTGCCATGGGCGGCCGATTGCTCCGCGAATGGCTGCTGCGTCCATTAGTGACTTGCGCATCGATCGAGGCACGCCTCACGGCGGTCGACGAACTCAGAACTCAGCTCGACGCTCGAGTACACCTCCGGTCGGCGTTGCGACCCGTGCAAGACATCTCACGCCTCTCCAGTCGTATATCACTCGGCGTCGCCAATCCACGAGATCTCTTGGCCCTCACAGTCTCGCTCGCATCCCTCCCTGCGGTTCAAACGGGACTGGCCGCGCTCTGTGCTCCCCTCCTCCGAGATCTGTCGACAACCTGGGATAATGCACAGGACGTCTACGAGTTGATCGAACGAGCCATTGCGGCCGACGCACCTATTTCGGTTCGCGACGGCGGCATTCTGAAGGACGGCTATCATTCGGAAGTGGATGAACTTCGCAAAGCGAGTCGTGAAGGAAAAAGCTGGATTGCCGGGCTAGAAGCAAAGGAACGAACACGCACCGGCGTCGAGTCACTCAAAATTCGGTACAACCAGGTCTTCGGCTATTACATTGAACTCACGAAATCTAATCTGGGGAAGGTTCCGCCTGACTATATCCGCAAACAAACGTTGGCGAATGCCGAGCGCTTCATGACGGCTGAGTTGAAAGACCTGGAAGAACGTGTGACAGGGGCCGATATAAAACTAACGGCCCTGGAACAAGCTCTCTTCGAACAGCTCCGGGCACGATTGGCAAAAGAGACGGCCCGCCTCCAAGAAATCAGCCGACGGCTGGCCATTGTGGATGTTCTCGCTGCCCTTGCGGAAACCGCCGCACTGAACCGATACGTGCGACCGATCGTCGATGAGAGTGGCGACCTTCGTATTGTTCAAGGCCGGCACCCCGTTGTGGAACGCCTCGATCTTTCCGATGGGTTCGTCCCCAACGATACTCAGTTGGATCTTGGCATGAGCCGTCTTCACATTTTAACCGGCCCCAACATGGCGGGAAAGAGTACCTATCTTCGTCAGGTCGCACTCATGACCCTCATGGCCCAGATGGGAAGTTTTGTGCCAGCCAGGGAGGCCAAGATCGGGGTGGTCGATCGCATCTTTACCCGGGTGGGGGCATCCGACAATCTCGCCGGTGGCCAGAGTACGTTCATGGTCGAGATGACGGAAACGGCGCATATCCTGAACTGCGCGACATCTCGGAGCTTGATCCTCCTGGATGAAATCGGGCGCGGCACAAGCACTTACGATGGCTTAAGCATTGCTTGGGCGATCGCCGAATATATCCAGGATCCCCAACGGCTCGGCGCGCGTACGCTCTTCGCCACGCACTATCACGAGATGACTCAACTGGAAGGTCTGCGGGAAGGCATCACGAACTATTGCGTCGCCGTCCAGGAGCGGGACGGGGAGGTGTTATTTTTACGAAAGATCATTCCTGGAGGCGCTGATCGGAGTTACGGTATCCATGTCGCTCAACTAGCCGGTCTTCCGGGTCTGGTCATAGATCGCGCCAAGGCTGTCTTGGCTCAGCTTGAATCCTCCTCATCCTCTTCACATCACGTTGCCGACACCCAGCAGCTGCTAGAGTTTGACGCCACACTACCGACACCACATCCCATGCTTGAGGAGGTCCGGCAAATGGATCTCTTTTCGATGACTCCCTTGGACGCCCTCAATCGATTGGCAGCTTTTCAGCAGCGATTACTGAACGAATAGTCGCGCGTCGAGCTGCGATCTCACATAGTTCAACAAAGAGAAAGGCGGTGCCCCTTTTGGAGCACCGCCTTCGATTTTCCCGTGGATTCAGCTCAGAATCAGTGCTTCTTGCTACCCAGGTTGTAGTGCGCTGTCCACGGAATAAGACCGGCAATCGGCGTGCCGTCAGGCAATAACACATCATACTGCATCAGCACGTTGGC
The DNA here is from genome assembly GCA_964493335.1 of uncultured Nitrospira sp. Classification (GTDB taxonomy): domain Bacteria; phylum Nitrospirota; class Nitrospiria; order Nitrospirales; family Nitrospiraceae; genus Nitrospira_A. Next base: position 21,556 of record CAZBNV010000011.1, on the reverse strand, counting down.
TCCATCAGGAGACTTCGGTGAAGTGTTGAGATTTTGTTTCGCTGCGAAACAGTGAGCTTCGTACTCAGACTTGCCATCGCACTCTTTCAAGCGTGAGGCAGAAATACTTCGGGGCTTTCCCATTTCGCCCGCATTGTCATTAAGCTTCTTGACGGAGGAGATTACGCGATGATTTTGCTCGGTCTCCTGGGCCACGAACTCAACTAGTGTGGTCGGAGAGCCTGGAGGAACTTCCTTGGCTGCAGCCGGGCCAGCATGCGGGCGCGCCATAGACTTCAATTGCTCCCACACGTTCTTATCAGCAGGGTAGAACTTGAGATTCTTCCCCGGGTGAATCCTTTGCCAAAACAACCCGCTCTCTGCGTTGCCACCGAATACGGCGATATTGAGCCATACCGCTTCATCATACGGATCCAAAATAATCACACGCCCTTGCAGCGTAGTGGGCTTGCTCAAATCTCCCCACTCAAAACGCTCCTGGAATGCCTCAATGGCTAGTGCAGTGGATGAAAATCCCACCACTAGGGCCACGGCAGCCATAAAAGACCACCCCTGCTTTTGAAGCTTCATCATCACATCCTCCTTAAAGAAGACAAAAGAGTCTCAAGAATGTCGCCTCGCGTATAAATTCTATTTCAAGAGCTTAAAGCCGGTAATGGTTCGACCATCAAGCGTCACTTCCATCGCCACGAGTTCCTGCGAGGCCTTGATGATCTGGTCCATTAAATTCTTGTCTTTCACAGACAAGCGAACGGTGGTCGCAGCGTGGTACCATCCAGCATAGGGATTATTCTTGTCAGTACCACCCGTGTAGCCCCATGCGCAGCATACAAATAGTGGATCTGGCGGCTTCACATCCATTTGCGTCGAGGAGCGTCCACCACCCTCACCGGAAGCCGGTTCGCCGGTGTTCCAATACTGAATGCCAAAGAGAAGTTCGGTATCAGGATTGTCTGCCCACTGTGACCAGACACGTCCCTTCAAGGTATTGGTGGTCTCACCCTTGAATGTTTTGTTACTGCCCGTAATCACTTCGCTGACTCCACCCCCGGCTGGAGCATCAGCTGCCACCGAAATCTCGGCGGCCAGTAAGCCGACAACGGAGGACACTGCAAGTGCGGCTAGAATTCCGACCCTATTCATAACCCTACCCTCCTTGGAAAAATGATGACCAGAGAAACCGTAAATCCAAAAATCCAGAAAAAAGAGTTCAAAAAAACAAAATCCAGAGAACGCGCTAGGAGGAGGAAGTGCGACTGACACCCCCTTTCTCTCTGCTTACCTTCCCCTGTAATGCAGCCGAAATAAATTCAGACTTTAGTAGTGAAAACGCGGCCATGGTACTGAAATCCATGAAACGTGTCAAGAAAATGTTTTGCCTACTTTTCACTACCACCACCGCCACGAAATAATTACGTTATCAGCTGGTTATCCCGTTTTTGTACCGGGGTGCAGGCACGTTAGCTTAGTTCACCAAGACCCAAGACCCAGGCCGCTGCCGCATCCTCCGTCAAATAGAGTCGGTTAGAAGGCAAATGATCGCAGACTCGTGGACGGAATCGGCCCAAGCGCCGTAATTGAAAGACAGCGCTGATCCAGGAGAGTTTGCGCCACACGAAAGACCTGATCGGTGGTAACACGGTCTATTTCCGTTGTCATCTGTTCGAGCGAAACATGACAACCCTGTGTCAGTTCATCCTTCGCCAACTTGCTCATACGGCTATGCGAGCTCTCCAAACTGAGCATCAAACTGCCCTTCATTTGGTTTTTCACACGCGCCAGGTCTTTAGCATCGATTCCATGCGTGCGGAGCTTCTTCAGTTCCCGGCACACGACCTCCACGACACGCTGAACTTCTTTCGGCCTCGTACCCGCATAGACAGTGATCATGCCGCCATCGGAATAGGTGGACAGAAATGAATAGATCGAGTACACGAGGCCTCGCTTCTCTCGCACTTCCTGAAAGAGCCGCGAGCTGACACTTCCCCCCAACACGCCGTTCAACGCGTGAGCAGCATAACGATCCTTATGACCCGCAGCTAATCCTTGAAGTCCTAGACAAAGATGAACTTGCTCAAGCGTTTTGCGCTTGACCAGCACGCCCCCGCCGACTTCCGGCGGCCTACGACTCGACACAATAGGCGTCCCTTTGTGCGAGCTGGAAAAGTAGCGGGCCAACAACTGCTCCAATCGTCGCCAAGTAAAATTGCCAGCCACCGCCACGACCGTTCGCTCCGGGTCATAGTGGGACCCAACGTATGCGAGCAAATCGTTTCGCCCGAGCGCCTGAATCCTCGGAGCCTGACCCAGAATCGGCCGGCCCAACGGATGGCTGCCGAGGGTGTGCTTCATGTGAAGCTCCTGAACGAGATCCTCCGGGTCATCCTGAACCATGCGGATCTCTTCCAGCACCACCTGCTTCTCTTTTTCGACCTCTTTGGACTCGAACCGAGAGCGATAGAATAGATCCGAGAGGAGCTCCAGGGCCGCTTCCAACTGCTGGTCAAGCACCTTCACATAGAAGGTAGTCGTTTCACGGGTAGTGAAGGCGTTCATTTCCCCGCCCAGCGCATCGATCTCCCTTGAAATCTGCGTCGCTGACCGGCTCCGCGTCCCCTTGAAAAACATGTGTTCGAGGAAATGGGAAAGCCCTTCCTCTCCACGCTGCTCGTCGCGGGACCCGACGTTCACCCAAATCCCTATCGTGACAGACTTCAACGTCGGGATCAGTTCAGCCACAATTCGCAGCCGGTTATCGAGAACGATCTTACGATACACGATGGATTATCCTGCGGGTGTGGGCTCGGTGGCAGGAGAGCCGGCTGGGGCCGGCATCGCTTCCTTCCGGCTCAGACGTATCTTCCCTTGCTTATCGATTTCCATCACCTTCACCATGATTTGGTCACCCTCAGACACCTCGTCGGTCACTGCCTTAACCCGATGGTGAGCCAGCTGAGAGATATGCACCAACCCATCTGTCCCCGGCAAGACCTCTACGAACGCGCCGAAATCCATGATCTTCCGAACTGTGCCGTGATAAATCTTGCCGACTTCCACTTCCTCGGTCAGACGCTTAATCATATCGATGGCCTTCTGCGCAGAGGCCTCGTCCGAGGAGGCAATCGTGATATCGCCCGTGTCCTCGACATTGATCTTCACGCCGGTCTCCGCGATGATGCTGCGGATCATTTTTCCACCCGGGCCGATAATGTCGCGAATCTTATCCTGCTTCACCTTCAGCGGGAATATACGCGGCGCGAAGGCGGATAGCTTAGTGCGAGGCGTATTCAGCGCCTGGGCCATACGCTCGAGAATATGCAACCGGCCGGTTTTGGCTTGAGCTAAAGCTTCCCGCATCAACGCCGACGTAATCCCACCTATTTTGATGTCCATTTGGAGCGCGGTGACACCATTCTTCGTCCCCGTCACCTTGAAATCCATGTCGCCCAGATGGTCCTCGAGTCCAAGAATGTCGGAGAGAACCAACACCTGATCGCCTTCCTTGATCAATCCCATGGCAATGCCGGCCACCGGTTCCTTAATGGGAACGCCCGCGTCCAGCAGCGCCAATGTCCCACCGCACACCGTGGCCATGGAGGACGATCCGTTCGACTCCAGGATTTCCGACACAATCCGCAGCGTATACGGGAATTTATCTTTGGTGGGAATGACGGATTTTAGCGCTCGCTCCGCAAGAGCTCCATGTCCGACCTCGCGACGGCCCGGCGACCGGAGCGGCCGTGCTTCGCCGACACTGAAGGGCGGAAAATTATAATGCAGCATGAAGGTGCGCATATACTCGCCCTCCAAAGCATCGATACGCTGCTCGTCATCCGTGGTACCAAGCGTGACCACCGCCAAACTCTGCGTCTCGCCCCGCGTGAACACTGCGGATCCATGCGCCCTGGGCAACACGCCCACTTCACAGGTAATCGGGCGAATGTCCGCCGGGCCACGTCCGTCGGCGCGCACCCGCTTCTCCAGAATCATGTTCCGAACTTCCGTATATTCCAGACCGTGGAAGATGATTTTTACATGGCGGGTTCGATTCGCATCGTCACTCTTGAGCTTCTCAATCGTCTCCGCCAAGACATGGTCCAGCCGCTCCTGCCGCGCGCTCTTATTTGGAATAAGAATGGCTTCGCGGATCGGCCCGGCCACTAACCCACGGACCTGCGCGGTCAGCGCGGCATCAATGGGCTCCTGCGTTATGACTCGCTTCGGCTTACCGGCCAGCCCACGCAGCTCTTCGATCTTCGCCACGATTTTTTTGATTTCGCTGTGTGCCAGTTCAATGGCTTCCAGCATGGTGGCTTCGGGCAATTCACTCGCTCCGGCTTCGACCATCATCACCGCATCTGCCGTTCCGGCTACCACGAGATGGAGATCGCTTGTGTCCAGAACATCCAGGTCAGGATTCACCACGAACTGCCCGTTGACGCGGCCGATCTTGACACCTGCGATTGGACCCTTGAACGGAATCGACGAAATCGCCAGCGCCGCCGAGGCCGCGATGATGGCGATGACGTCGGACACGCCAGTCTTGTCGGCGGACAATACCGATGTAATGACCTGGGTTTCGAAATAATACCCTTCCGGAAAGAGGGGCCGAAGCGGGCGATCGATTAACCGGCTGGTGAGCACTTCTCGCTCAGAAGGACGGCCTTCACGCTTGAAATAACCGCCGGGAATCTTCCCCGCCGCATATGTCTTTTCCTGGTAATCCACCGTCAATGGCAAAAAATCCACGCCGGGCTTGGCATTTTGGGACGCCACAGCGGTGGCCAACACCACGGTGTCGCCATAAGTCGCCCAGATCGCGCCGTCTGCTTGTTTTGCAATACGACCCGTTTCCAACGTCAGGCGGCGGCCCGCGAGCTCAATGTCTACAGTATGTTTCATCTATGGTCTCCTTCAGTTAAGTCCCACAGATGCCCACAGAGATATGCTCAGCCCAAACGACACTCATTGATGTCGTCATGCTTCACTCGTCATTCACTATGAACGAGGTGAGCCTATGTCAGTGTTCACCTGCGAGGACAATAGTCGGCCGCCACACACCATGGCGGCGGCCGACTCGTGACACGACTACTTACGAATGCCCAGGCGCTCCAAAATCGCTCGATACCGCGCCTCACTAATATGACGGAGATAGTCCAACAACCGCCGCCGCCGGCCCACCAACGTCAACAGCCCGCGCCGGGAATGATGGTCCTTCTTGTGCAGCTTGAAATGCTCCGTTAAATAGGTAATCCGGTTCGTCAGGATGGCGATTTGCACTTCCGGAGAGCCGGTGTCCTTATCATGCTGCTGGAAGCTCTTCACCAATTCCGTTTTTACTTCTTTCACGAGTGCCATACGTCTCTACTCCTCTATTGTATTCACGATCTACCGTCCTGTGATTCTTCCGTAACCAATACTTTCGAAACAGCAATCGGCTGTTCGCTAAGCCCCTGCTTCTCGATATCCGCACCGACCGGCAGCGCACCAATGGCCAGCAGACGTCCCGATTCGTCCTTGATGCGAATGGCCCGACTCGATCCCTCAGGCAAGGCCGGCGATCCGTCCCATGCCAGGACTTCAGAAGAGGAAACCGGCATTCCGTGCAAGACCCGCCGAGCCGTCCCAGCTTCTACTGTGCAGGCGGGAAGTCCGGCCAACGCCTCATCCAGCGTGAGCATAGACATAGAAAGCGTACCCTGCTCGAGTCGCGACTCTACTTCATCGACGGTTAATGCCTGCTCAACCCTCAGCGGTCCCACGCGCTCTCGAACCAGTGTCGACATATGACCACCTACGCCCAATTTGTGACCTATATCAGCACATAGCGTCCGGATATAGGTCCCCTTGGAGCAGGTCACCCGGAATGTCACATCGGGAATCTGAATTCCGACAATGTCGAGATGAAACACAGTCACTTCGCGCGCCTGACGCTCAACCTCGTGTCCGGCCCGTGCAGACTTATACAATCGGACGCCGCCAACCTTGACTGCCGAATACATGGGGGGCACTTGCTGAATGCGTCCCTCAAACTCCGCCGCGACTTCTCGAATACGATCTTCCGTCACCGACTCAACCGGCGAGCGCTGAAGCACAATTCCTGTGGCATCTTGGGTGTCGGTGGTTTCACCAAGCCGCAAACCTGCCAGATACGTCTTGTCCCAGTCCAGCAAATATTCCGCAATTCGCGTCCCGCGCCCCACGAGTAACGGCAACACACCTGTTGCTGCCGGATCAAGCGTACCAGCATGGCCTAACTTCATCCCGCGTAGCTTTCCGCGAATCCGAGCCACTACGTCGTGCGAGGTCCACCCCGCCTCCTTGCGGACATTCAGCACACCGTCTTGAAGAACTGTGGCCAATTGAGGCTCTTTTGTGGCGATCATCGTCCTCTGCTAGGCGTCGCCGTGAGTGGGCCCGTCGGGTGTCTCTGTTTGCGCTTGGTCACGGTGCAGGCTGTCCAACAGTTCCAAGACACGATCGGCTCTTGGGCCGCTCACATCCTTGATAAAGGTCAGTTCAGGCAGATAGCGCAATGCCAGTCGGCGGCCCAACTCGGCCCGCACGAACCCGCTCGCCTTCGCCAAACCATCGAACACGTGCCGCTCACCGTCCTTCTGCTCCATGGTCGTGACAAAAATTCGCGCGATCCGCAGATCCTTGGTCAACTCCACATCCGTCACCGTGACAGTGCGCACCCGCGGATCCTTGATTTTCCGCATCAAGATGTCCGCGACTTCCATGCGAATCTGGTCCGCTACGCGATCAGCTCGGCTATACGTCGATTTGGTCATGACGCCGCCTTAGAGCAATTCAATGTGCGAACGTACCAGTTGGATCGTGGGCACCGCCCGAATGAGATTCACTGCTTGATCCAGCACCTGATTCACATGTGCGGATTCATTCGCTACGCAGGCCAAACCGAGAATCGCCTTTTGCCACAAATCCTGCTCTCCCACCTCGGCGACCGAGACATTGAACTTGTCCCGCACCCGCGTTTTCACGCTCTGCAGAACCCGACGTTTGTCCTTCAATGAATGACCGTCTGGAATGAACAACTCCACCGTGCAGAGCCCAACGATCATGCCCGATGACTTTGCGGAGACGCGCCTCGATTGACCGGTTCAAGCTTAGCGGCAATCTTATCGACGACATAGGCTTCGATAATGTCTCCGGACTTGAGGTCATTGAAATTTTCGACCGTGATGCCGCACTCATACCCCTGCTGCACTTCTCGCACGTCGTCCTTGAACCGCCGGAGCGACCCAAGCTTGCCTTCGTACACCACCACGCTATCTCGAATGACTCGCACCCCGACACTGGCCCTGGAGATAATCCCGTCCACCACATAACAACCCGCCACCAGGCCGGCCTTTGGAATCGTAAACATCTGCCGGACCTCCGCTCGCCCAAGAACGCGTTCCTTGAGCATCGGCTCAAGCAAGCCTTCCATAGCCGCGCGGATATCATTCAGCGCATCATAGATGATGCTGTAGAGGCGCACATCGACGCCTTCACGTTCAGCCAGCGCAGCCGCCTTCGGCTCAGGACGAATATTGAAACCGATCACGATCGCTTTGGAGGCCGCCGCCAACAGAATATCCGTTTCGGTAATACCTCCTACACCACTGTGCATGACCCGCAGTTTCACGGCCCCGACCGGCATCTTTTCCACTGCAGAAGCCAAGGCTTCAGCTGAACCCTGCACATCAGCTTTGATGACGATGGGCAACTCTTTGACATTGCCCTCCTGAATTTTGGCAAACAAGTCGTCCAAACTGATCTTCGCCGGCCCGGCCAAGTCTGCGGCACGCTGCTTCATGGCGCGCTCCTGGGCAATCTCGCGAGCGACACGTTCATCCTTCACAATGGTGAACAGATCGCCGGCACCCGGCACTCCCGGCAACCCAATGACCTCGACAGGAACCGATGGCCCCGCCTCGGAGGTTTTACTCCCCGTATCAGTAACCAACGCCCGAACACGCCCGCTGAAAGTTCCGACCACAAACGCATCACCGACATGCAGGGTTCCGCTCTGCACCAGAACCGTGGCAACCGGACCGCGCCCGCGGTCGAGCTTCGCTTCGATGACCAGCCCTTTGGCCATGCGTGAGGGATCGGCTTTCAGCTCCAGCACCTCTGCCTGCAGCAGCACCATCTCCAGAAGTTGATCCAATCCAGTCCGCTGCTTGGCGGACACTTCCACCATGATGGTATCACCACCCCAGGGTTCAGGAATCAACCCATGCTCGGTCAACGCATTCTTAACACGATCGACGTTAGATCCAGGCTTATCGACCTTGTTGATGGCCACGATGAGCGGCACGCCTGCGGCCTTGGCGTGATGGATAGCCTCAACTGTTTGCGGCATGACGCCGTCGTCGGCGGCGACGACCAGGATGACGATATCCGTCGCCTTCGCTCCCCGCGCGCGCATAGCCGTAAAGGCTTCGTGACCTGGCGTGTCCAGAAAGGTCACTTGCTTGCCGCGAACGCCCACGATATAGGCGCCGATATGCTGCGTGATCCCTCCGGCCTCACCCTCCGCGACCTTTGTTTCACGAATGGCATCAAGCAGAGAGGTTTTCCCGTGATCGACATGTCCCATGATGGTCACCACCGGGGGCCGCAACACGGCGTGCTCTTCGCCCGTTGATTGCGCGGCCTCTTCAAGCAGTTCCTCGCCGACCTTTTCTGTCGATAGTTCCACCCTGGTGCCGTATTCTTCAGCGATCAAGGAGGCAGCCTCGAGGTTGATCGACTGATTGAAGGTCACCATCTGCCCCATCTCCATCAGCTTCCTGACAATGTCTGCCGGACGCTGACCGATGAGTTCGGCAAATTCTTTGACGCTCACTCCTGCGCTCAGTTTCACGCTTTTCTTTCTCGGCTTGGTGACTTCCGTTGGCGAGGCATGGTGAATATGCTTGGATCGATCTTCACGACGCTGGACTGGGATCGCCCGCAGATCTCCCCACCGGGTGGCGTCATTCTTAAACTTCGCTTCGTCTTCCTCTCGTGTCCGTGGAGCCTTCTTGGCTTTCTTCAACTTCTCGCGCGCGGCCGCTTCGCTTTCTAGCGCTTCCGTGGCCGCACTCTTCTTCTTCACCGCAGCGAGCGCATCGACTGGAGGGGTGACCATTGACGGCGCCTGAACTGACTTGGTCGCTGATTCCGCCGAGACCGCTGCAACAGACGGCTGAGGCACTGATTCCTGGGATGGGGCAGGTTCAGACTGGACCCTCACTTCATCCCCATCGGCGACGACTGGCGCAACGATGGCCACGTCCGGTCCGGGCGGCACAGCAGGAGAGGCGCTTGCAAACGCCGCCTCTGCCGCTGCGAGAGGCGCGACGCTATCTTCCGCGCCTTCTTCGCGTTTCTTCTTAATGAGAATACGCTTTTTGTCTGGCTTGGGAGGTTCCTCATGCATCGCCCCATGCGCCCTCTCATGAGAGCGAGAGGTGCCGGAATCTTTCGGCGAGCGAAGCCCTGTCTTGACATCGTGCCCGCCCGAGGCAGCTTCACCGGACCGCGCTTTGGGACTCACCTTCTCCAGCACGAGTCGAACAGAATCTTCATCCAAGGCGCTACTGTGGGACGCCACCGGAATCCCAAGTCGTTTCAGTTCAGGAATTAACTCCCGATTTTCCATCCCGAGCTGCTTTGCTAATTCGTACACCCGCATACAGTACCGCTTAGCTCCACCCGCTTAGATAATTGCCATTCAGCCCATGAATAGTGAGCCGCTTTAGTCTGCCTGCTGCGCCGCAGCCCGCGCTTCGTCCTGCTGGCGCTGCGCCTCAGTCTCTTCCGCCAGGGCCGCCTTAATATCCCGATCCCGCTCAGCTTTTTCCTTCTCATACTCGGTCGCGCTAATGATGTCGATCTTCCATCCTGTCAACCGTGCGGCCAGCCGCACATTCTGCCCGTTTTTTCCGATCGCCAGAGACAATTGCGAATCCGCCACCACGACCAATGCCGATTTCTTTTCCTCGTCGATCCCCACCTTCTCGATCGTGGCAGGGTTCAACGCCTCCGCAATAAAAACGCGCGGATCTTGCGTCCAGGTGATGATATCGATCTTTTCACCGCGCAATTCCCTCACCACGGCCTGCACTCGTGACCCCTTGATGCCGACACAGGCCCCCACGGGATCCACGGCCTTATCACGCGAGGAAACGGCGATCTTCGTGCGATCGCCAGGCTCACGCACGATCGACTTGATCTCGACGATCTTTTCTCCGACTTCCGGGACCTCAAGCTCAAACATCTTCGCCACGAACTGGGGATGGCTGCGCGAAAGAATGACCTGCACATCTTTCGGCGTGCGACGCACCTCCAAGAGCAAAGCCTTCACACGATCACCACGGCGGTAAGTCTCACGAGGAATCTGCTCTTGAATGGGCAGAATCGCCTCGGTCTTGCCGAGATCGACCAAGAAGTTTCGCCGTTCCATGCCGAGAATGATTCCATTGACCAAGTCACCTTGTCGGGTCGAGTACTCTTTCTGAACCGCTTCCCATTCAGCCTCCCGCACTTTCTGAAAAATGACCTGCTTCGCCGTTTGGGCTGCGATGCGGCCCAGCTCGTCCATCTCGATCAGGGAGCCGATCTCATCGCCGACCTCTGCCCCTTCATCAAAGAGGCGGGCTTCTTTCAGAGAAATCTCGGCTTTCGGATTGGCCACCGTGTCGACAATAATTTTCTTGGAGACGACTGAAATCTCGCCGGTCTTTCCATCGATTTCAACTTGGATATTTTCGGCTTGGCCGAATCGTTTCTTGGCAGCCGTTTGAAGCGCCGACTCAATCGCGCCAATGACCCTGGCCTTGTCAATCCCTTTTTGACGACCGATTTCATCAATGACTGCGATCAACTCTCGGTTCATAACTCACACCTCATGATTAACACACCACCTCGGCATTCCCTGCTGCTAAGAAAACTCAACCTTCCGACGCGCCAAGGCGATCTGATCGAATTCAATCCGAATGGTTTCCGTCGTTTTCTTTTGTTGAACCGCGAGTATTACGGCACGGTCTTCAACCTCTAGGACAGTTCCAATGAGCCGCCATTGCTCCTGAATCGGCTCGCGCAATTTGAGATTCACCGGGCGCCCGACCAGGCGTCGATAGTCTTGCGGTCCCCGCAACGGACGGTCCAGTCCAGGAGACGATACTTCCAGCGTGTAGGCATGAGGGAAGGGATCAATCACATCAAGCGCCGGGCTCAGCGAGCGATGCGCCTGCTCACAATCTGTCAGTGTAACCCCTCCCGGTTTGTCGATAAAGACACGGATGACAGTCCGCGGGCCTTGGCCGACACAGACCGCCTCGACCAATTCCAATCCATGAGACTCTAAAATAGGTGCCGCGACTTCCTGCACACGCAGGTTCAACGCCTCAGCACGTTTCACCGAGGGCTTACCTGCAGACACTGCTTCCGCTTCACTCATAGACAAAAAGAAGCTCAAACAAAAAAGTGGGCCTGGGCCCACTTACAGCGCGGGAACCATACCATGCCATAGTAGTGAAAGCAAGGGGCCGCTACCCGATCAATGAGTTCCACCGTCCAGACAAGAGTCGCGACACAGTGCCGGGCGTACCGTCTCCGATCGCCTGTCCATCAACCCCCACCACGGACAATACTTCCACGGTCGTCCCGGTCAAAAAGACTTCCGACGCCGTGAGCATGTCTTCCCGACTGACAAAGGCTTCGGAAACTGGAAGCCCATCTTTTTTCGCCAACTCCAGAACAATCGCACGTGTCACGCCAGACAGAATTCTGTTTCCCTCCGGAGCGGTCTGGAGGGCGCCGTTCCGCACCACCACCACATTGCTCACAGACCCTTCGGTCACCATGCCTCCCCGAACCAAGATCGCCTCAAATGCTCCGGCCACCTTGGCCCGCTGACGCGCCAGCACATTCGCCAACAGATTCACACTCTTAATGTCACAGCGTCCCCAGCGAATGTCTTCGACCGTCATGGCCTGCACTCCGGCATTGCGAACGGATGGCTCAAGGGGGCGAAGCTCGCGAAAGGTCAGGACCGTGGTCGGCGCGAGATCAAGGGGGAAGGGATGATCGCGAGGAGCTTGCCCTCGGGTGATCTGCAGATAAATTTTAGTCTCTGGAAATCGGCTCAGCCGGAGGCCTTCATGAATCAGCGAGGTCCACTGCGCCCGCGTATGACCGAAAGGAAGCTGTAAGGCCTTCGCACTCCGCTCCAGACGGGCCAGGTGCGCCTCGATTGAAAATGGCTGCCCGCGATAGGTGCGAATGACTTCATACACACCATCACCGAACTGAAATCCACGATCCTCGACACTGACAACCGCGTCAGCCAGCGGACCAAAGCGGCCATTCACATAAGCAATGTCAGGCATGACGCAGCACTCACCGCCTTTACGTAATCAAGACACGGTCACATAATAAATTTGGCGGTCTTCAGCCGTGAATTTCCAACCCATCCGCTTCTCAAACACCAGCCGGTGAGTCCCGATTGCCACAGGCTTAAACTCGAACATTCGCTGCCCGTTGTCGACGGCGTTGTTGCTGGCGATGCGAAGAAAATCATCCTCGACCAGAGGCATCACAGTGGCATCATAGATCGGCACCCACTGCTCCCCTCGCGTGCGATCTTCCCACAGGTGGATGTGGACAGAAGCTCCCATTCGGGCCGTGAGGATTTTGGCTCCGGGCTCCCGCTCAGTGCCTGTCGGCGCGGCTTTGCTTAACGGACTCATAACACTCTCTTGTGATTCCGCATCAATTGTCCGTGGAACTAAACTTTACGCCGTCCTCCAACGAAGACCTGGCCCTCGTCGACGCGTACATCATAGCTGCCGACACAATAGCCTCCCCCATCTGTCCCTTGGCCATTTCGAACATCGAAAGCCAAGTCATGCCAGGGACAGGAGACGACGTGCCCCTTCACGCGCCCCTTGTTCAAGGGGCCGCCTTCGTGAGGACAAGCATTGTAGATCGCATGAAAGTGCCCCTCGATATTAAACACCGCGATGGCGCGCTCATTGACTTTCACAACCTTGACTTGGCCGGGAGGAATATCTTCAACTTTGGCCACACACTGAAACCCTTCCATAAAGACAACTCCGATTTCCTTACATGCGAAGCGTAAATTTGAGCTCCATTCCCACCGCAATACCTTCCCGGCGCACATAGCCCGCCTCGGCCTCGATCAAGTAACGAATCGGCTCTGGCGGAGGCCCGTACAGCGGGCAAGGATCCTGAGCACAGGGCGGCACCTGCTCCAAGATATGCACCACGTGGTGGCTCTCATCAATCCACAACATATCGACCGGAATTCGGAACTGCCTGGTCCGAACCCGATGCAACCCTGTCGACTCAAAGATATAAAGCATCCCCGTGTCAGCTGGCAATCCTTCTCGGAACGCGAGACCGAACAGCAGCTTCTCGGGCGTGCTCGCCACTTCCGTTTCCATGGTCTTACCGTTCGGAAACTCTACAATGATGAGATCGGATTCCTTCGGACCTCCGAGAAATAGGCTCACACTGATCAGCAAAATCACCAAGAGAACGAACGTGACGATTTTCTTGCGGCGCTGTTCTGATTCAGCCCCGCTTGCTCTCTTCACCATAAGCAAACGCGATCGGACATGGATGCATCCTCAATTGATCGACCATGCGCGGAGCCGCATGTATATTGGGCCCAAAGCCCCATGACTTTGAGAGCGCTAGGCCTTCTTCCCAGGCTGGCTCTGTTGACTTGCCGAAGAATCGCAGCTTAGAATGCGATCCTGTTTCGTCACGAACTATGGTCGTGACGGTACGAAATTGTCAACATCTTATCCGTCATTTAGGAATTGAGGAGGCACAGGCCATGGCGCTTCTGATCACCGATGAATGTATTTCCTGCGGGGCATGCCTGCCAGAATGTCCCAATGAGGCGATCTTCGAAACACGAGGCGACGCCGAAGGCAAAGGCAACCATGTCGGCGACGGTCAGGGAGAGGGCGACAATATTTATGTCATCACCCATGATCGTTGCACCGAATGCGTCGGCCACTTCGACGAGCCGCAATGTGCAGCAGTGTGCCCAGTGGACAATTGCTGCATCGCGGACCCGGCCTACCCGGAAACGACTGACGTATTGCTGGAAAAAGCCAAGACGCTGAATCCGGACAAAGAAATTGATGCGGCCAAGGTTTGGAGCGGTGTCCGCAACTAATTAGACACTACAATGCCCATATGCGCAATGCATCACGAAGGCTCCCTAGGGAGCCTTCGTCGTTTCAGTCGCGTGCCCGCGACTTATCCTGCCTGGCCACGCGAAAACATTGACCTGCCTAGCTTTCGCCGATGCGCCGCGGTACACTTTAATAGAAATCGGGCGCACAGCAGGGACGCGGCCATCTTCTCACCATGCGGCCTTGCTCCATCTAGCTGTCATCCTCTTATCTGGAGGTGCCCATGATGCGCTTTACTCCCCTCATTCTGCTTGTCTGTCTTGCCGGTGCTTTCTTCCCAAACCAGACCATCGCCGGCAGTGACGATGTCGGTGCGATCATTGAGAGTTTTGTCACGAAGCAGTTTCCAGATGCGGCCAGTCATTTTTGGGTCGTGAACGAAACCCAATGGGAGGGTGATGAAATGATTGTCGATGTTGCCGCAATCGTCACGGATCGTCGGCAGACTGAACCCACGGCAAGTCGCTTCTTGCTGTTGATCGTGGCCGGGAATCTCAAAGGGTCACAAAGCATCCCTCTGGATGCGGCGACAGAATGCAAGCAGGAACAGGACGTCTGAGGGACAGCGACCTATTGCAACATTCTGCTCCATACACGACAACGCCCCGCCTGCATCGCTGCAGACGGGGCGTTGTACTGTACGACGTAGGATGAACGACTACTTAAGCATCAAAATTTTGCCCCCGACATGAGCCGGGTGCAGATGGCAGCGGTACAAAAGCGTGTTCCCCTGGGTGGCATAGAACATATCGCTGGTCGGCACACCAATGTATTTGGTCTCTCCTGGCTTCAGCACCACTTCGGCCTTCATCACGAATGGTGAACCGACATTAGTAACGTCGGTCATCTGGAATCCATGCTCGGCCGTGGAGCTGTTCGTCACCTTCAGCACGACCGGGCGGCCCGGCCGAACCTTGAAATCAATTATGGTTACCGGAGGATACCAGGCCTTCAGGCTGCCGATTTCTACCGCAAACAATTCGCCATCTACGATCAACTCCTTAAACGGCTGACCTACGACGGAACCTGTTTCCAGATCACCGATCTCGACGCCACCGGCTTGCAGGGCATACGCGCCTGACGCCCCGGCCACCAACATGATCAGGCCCAAACACACTGCTACAATCGTCTTACCCATGACCTACCTCCTTAAAGAGATTAAGAAGAGATGCAATTAGGTTGGTGAATTATGACCACCGCGCCCAGAGCACAGCCTCCACGAATCAAAATGTCCTGAATAATAGGCTAACGAGGGACACCTTATAGCATAGGGATTAAAAAGGAAGCAAGAAAGTTCTTAGGTATCGATTGCATATGATCTCCTAATTGGCGCGCCGACAAGATTTCGAGCGAATACATCATTTTTATTCTGTAATTTCAATTAATTACGGCAACGTTTTTCCTTCAGGGGACATTTCCACGGCATGCGATCCAATCAGCAAGTCATAGGGCGTATAGTCGTCAGTCAAGGTCAAGCCGGGTGACCAGGGCGTCGTTCGCCGAGTTGAGAGCAAAGTCGTGGCCTCCGGCGGCAACCGTCGCGCTTCGACCTGCGATTGAATACGCAATACGATCTCGTCGTACGACATTCTATCGATTGGGCCTCCGCCAAAAAAGATCAAGTTCTCGGCTGTCGTTTGATGAGCTCTCCATGGCCCCTTTACTCCGAATGCCTCGATAGCAGGAAAGGCTGTTTTGAGTGTCTGCACTACTGCGCTCGCGCGCTGGAGATCTCCGCCCTCTCCCGATGAGGCCAGATTAAGCGCCACGACGCCGTTAGGAGTCAGCCGAGCCCGGAGCTCTGAAAAGAATTCGACCGTGGTCAGATGGAATGGGATGAGATGCCGGGCAAACGCGTCAACCCAAATCACATCATATGTCACCTCTGTGTCTCGCAAGAATACGCGGGCATCTTTGACGAACACATGATGATTGGCAGGGGGGCGATACTCGAAGTATTGTTCGGCCATCCGCACGACGGCAGGGTCGAATTCGACAACGTCCAGCTCCAACTCGGGCCAGGCGAGAGCCAACCACTTGGCAAGCGATCCACCACCATGTCCCAAGATGAGTCCTCGCTTGGGTTCCGACGTTAAGGCCACAGCCGCCACCATGAGCTGGCTGTAGGGAAGAAAGAGAGTCGCGGGATCGGCCCGCCACATGACCGCGTGCCATGTTCGGTCCAGAACCAGATAGCGAAACAGATCGTCATCGCGGACACGTACTTGCTGATACGGACTATCCTCCTGGTGCACAAGCCCGGAAACGGGCGGAGCCTGACCGATCAACTGCCACGCCAGAACGAGCAGGCCGGCCAGGAATAGCCCCGCCAGCTTGGTCAACCTTGCGCTTCCTCGCTGCAGCCACAACAGGCCAAGCAGGACCTGGATCACTCCCAAGGACGCGACAAGCGTCTGAGTTCCCAGCCACGACAGAAGAAAAAACGCCGTCCCCCAGGTACCCATCAGACTTCCAACCGTGGAGAGGGCAATCATACTGCCGGTATGCCGGCCGAGATATCCCATATCGACCACGGCTAATCGAAGCAACGCCGGCATGACACCGCTCAACCCGAATGCAGGAGGGGCTAACAACACGCAGGCCGCCAGGCTAGGCCCCCACCGCGGATCCTGAACGGCTTTGGCAACCTTGAAGAGTGCCGGTTGGGCCGTCCAGGACATCAGCAATGTCCAGGCACCTGATCCAAGGAGGAGCCACGCCAGTACCGCCGCAACGCGATACCGATCCGACGCCCAGCCTCCGAATGCATACCCCGAACTCATGGCGGCCAAGATGACGCCAATCAAAGCCCCCCAGACAAATAACGAATTCCCGAACACCGGCGCAAGCAACCGACTCCCCAAGATTTCAAGCGCCATGACAATCGCGCCGGTCACGAGCGCCGTCACGAGCAAGAAGAGACGTGGGGTGGAGTGTTGAGCGGGATGCTGTCCCATCATCGAGTGAAAACCGCCGGGAACATTGTGGCGAGGCGGCAGGATTCAAGGTGACACTGCGTCATGTTATAACGTGCCCCAATTTTTGAAGTATCGAAGCAGATCTCGCACCGAAATCATTCCCACTACGCGCCCTTCTTCAGTCACGACGAGGTGCCTAATTCCTCGTTCAGCCATCACGTCGCTCGCTTCATGCGCGGACTGGGCGATATCGATCGTCATCAACGGTGCGCTCATGACCGCTCGAGCCATTACCTGGTCAGCGGCCGCTCCGCTGGCCATGGCCTTTCGAACGAGATCCGCCTCACTGACAATCCCCACATAGTCGCCATGATCTGAGACGAGCATCGCCCCCACTCGGGCATCCCTCAGTTGACGCGCCACGGTCAACAAGCTGTCGTCGGGATGCACGGTCCTCGTGATGGGGCGCATCATCATCGCCAAGGGTCGCTGGATGGGCCCGCCTGAGATCGCCATTCACCATCCTCTCCTGCGAAGAGGGCCGAATTCTACTGAAGTGTGCCGCAATCTGCAATTCTCCCGCACCTCCAGCCGAAAGGTGCGATTTGATTGCTCACGCTCGCCTGCATTGCTATACTGACAACGCTGCACACACACTCACACGAACATCCCTCAGCTTTTCTTTAGGAGGAGACGCATCCATGCATATCAGCGTGATTGGAACAGGCTATGTCGGTCTCGTGACCGGTGCCTGCTTCGCAGAATTCGGCGTGAACGTGACTTGTATGGACACTGATGCGCGCCGGATCGCTAGACTTGAGAAGGGCGAAGTCCCTTTTTTCGAACCCGGCATCACCGAACTTGTCGCCAAAGGGATTAAAGAAGACCGCCTCCATTTCACTACCGACGTTGCAAAAGCCGTCGACAAAGCGCTGGTCATCTTCATCGCCGTCGGAACTCCTCCCAAATCGGACGGGTCCGCCGACCTGTCCTATGTCGAGGAAGTCGGCCGCGGGATCGCGAAAAACATGACTGGCTACAAAGTCATTGTCACCAAGTCCACCGTCCCCGTCGGCACGGGGGAAAAATTGCGCGAAGTGATCAAGGCCAATCAAACCGGCCGATTCCGTTTCGATATCGTCTCGAATCCGGAATTTCTGCGTGAAGGCTCCGCGATCGAAGACTTCATGCGGCCGAACCGTGTGGTGATCGGCGCGGACAGTGAGCAGGCCGTGGCGATCATGAAAGATCTCTATCGTCCGCTGTATCTGCTGGAAACTCCGGTCGTCGTGACCGATATCCCGACCGCTGAAATGATTAAATACGCCTCTAACGCCTTTCTCGCCGTCAAGATTTCCTTCATCAATGAAATCGCCACGGTCTGCGAAAAGGTGGGGGCCGACGTGCAGATGGTTTCTAAGGGAATGGGGCTCGACCATCGTATCGGAAACAAGTTCTTGCATGCCGGACCAGGGTTCGGCGGTTCGTGCTTCCCGAAAGACTTGGCCGCACTGGTCCAGACCGGAGAACGCGTGGGATATCCGTTTCAGATCGCAGGAGCCGCTGCCAAGGTGAACTACGAACAACACATGCGGATGGTCGCCAAGGTCAAAGAGGCCTGCGGCGGAGTGAAGGGAAAAACGCTCGGCGTGTTGGGCTTGTCTTTCAAACCCAACACCAACGATATGCGGGAAGCACCGTCATTGACGATTCTGAGCGAGTTAATGAAGGAAGGGGCGACGATTCGCGCCTATGATCCGGCCTCAATGGAAGAGTCTACGAAGCTATTACCGGGCATGGTGCCCTGCCAGGATACCTATGACGTGGCAGAAGGCGCCGACGGCCTGATCATCATGACCGAGTGGAACCAGTTCAGAAATCTCGACTTCGAGCGGTTGAAAAAGTCCATGCGGCAGCCACTGCTGCTGGATCTACGCAATACCTACGATACCGATCGCGTCGTCGGCTTCGGGTTCCGCCACGTCTCAGTCGGTCGTCCTACTAAGGATCCAGTCTAAGGATCCAGTCGCCTAGCCGGCGTGCAGGCTGTTGCGGCTAACTGAGAAGTTTCGCCGCTTCAGCCTGTGCTCCCTCTTTTAGTTTCGGCTTATAGCCCATCCGATCGAGCACCTTCATAATCTTCGTCTTTAGCCGATCATCGGCCTCCGCGAGGGCCGTCGCGAGGGGCTCTACGGCCGGTTTCCCAATCTTTCGAATGATCTCCGTCGCGGATTGACGCACGTCGTCTTCCTCGGAGGCCAACAACGGCACGAGTGACGACACGGCCGTCCCACCAATCTTAATCAGCGAATCGTAGGCCCGCTGCCGCACATCACCCACTTCGTCGGTGAGCGCCCCCACCAACGGCACCACGGCACGGGGATCCTTCAGCTCGCCGAGGACTTCCGCCGCGTATTTTCGATTGAGCCAGTGCGAGTCCTTGAGATCGATCAGCATGGCATCGGCTTTTTGTGCATTCGGATCCTTGGCGCGAATCCGGAAGCTCTTCGCGATGCGCTTGCCCCCTTCTTCGACCACACGGATCGTCGCCCCATCGCCGGGCTTGATCTTGAGGAAATCTTCGAGGGCCTCTTCACCGACATCCAACACCACGGTCTTGCCGTCGTAGGCGAGGAGTTCGACTTCAAGCTGCTTGGCTTCCGGGTTAACGGCCACGACCCGCTCCGTCACCAGATTAAAGCCATCTTTCTTGGCCCCGCCCTTGGGTCCGATCTGAATCAGTTTTGCCGGTGCTTCATCTGCCATAGTAGAGTTCCTTTATCCGGTTATGACGAGGTCGCCTGTTTCCATCCCAAACTCGCGAGGACACCTTCGACTGTTTCCTGCACCATCGTGTTTTCGTCTTCCAGGAGGGGGAGCAGCGGCTCGATCGCCTGCTTCGCCCCGAGCCGCGCCAACGATTCGGCGGCGTTTCGCCGCACGAGCCAATCTTCATCCTGAAGCGACTGAATCAAGGCATCGGCGCTGCGCAGATCGCCGATCTTTCCGAGTGCTTCCGCCGCATGGCGCCGCACCATCCAATTGGTGCCCAGCAACCCGCCGATTAAGGCATCGACCGCCCGCGTATCGCCGATCTTTTTTAATACGCGCGCCACGTCTTCTCGCACCGTGCCGTCGGTCAGCGCCTCGATTAATCCCGGCGTCGCGCTGGAGTCTCCGATTCGTTCCAGGGCCCACACCGCCGCTGTCCTGACCGCCCCATCCTTGTCTTTCAGGGCCGCCATGAGAGGCTCCACCGCCCGGACGTCTCGGAAACGCCCTAGCACGTTCGCCGCCTGTTCACGAATCGCCCATTCGTCGTCGCGCAATGCATCCAGCAGTTGATCGAATGCGGTAGGGCCAATGCGCGCCACGGCGGTAGCCGCAGCCTCGCGAATCACCACGTCCTCATCTGCCATTAAACCGATCAATTGGGGAAGGGCCTCGTGGCCCATCTGCCCGAGACTCGCCATGGCATGCTCTCGCAACGCGTCGTTGTCATCCCGAAGCGCGGCTATCAACTGTGCTATACGCTCGACATCACTCATGATCGTCCGATTCCTCCTGTCCGACCGGTTGTGCGTCCTCGAGCGCGGCCAGCTTGTCCGCGATGAGTCCGGCGCTATAGGACACAATCCCATCCCGGTCACCGCGCAAACGAATGAACAACTCATTATGCGGACGCAACACTTCCACGTCTTTGATTTTGGCCAGTGCCTCGATCGCCATGACACGCAAAGGCCTGATCGGGATGGCCTCGATATATAATTGCGCCGGGCGCGGATCACCAATAAGGCCCAGCGACTTGACGGCGTATTCTTTGACGCCGGTATCCTTGTCGACCTGGAGCCGTTTCATCAACGGCTCGACTGCGCGCACATCTCCGATTTTGCCCAGCAAATCCGCCGCGGCTTCGCGCACCACCCAATCATCATCCTCAAGATACTCGATCAAAATTTCGACGCTAGGACGTCCGACACCGAGCAGGTCCATCACCGTGGACATGCGGGCCTCTTCCCGTTCACTCGCGCCTTCGATATCCCGCAACGCATCAAAACTCGTATCAAGCCGCTCACGGATCGCACCGAGTTTTTTGAGTGTCCGTACCGCAATGTCGCGAACCGCCGGGGACGCCATCGCATCGATCAATCCGTCCACTGAACGCGGATCGAGCAAATGCTCGAGAATCGTCGCCGCCGTCGTCTGTGCTTCGACCTCAGGATGGGTCAACATTTCACAGAGCGGGGTAATCGCATTCGGTATCAAGCCCAGAAGTTGCCGCACGCGGCTTCGTACATCCTCGTCAGGCGATTCATGGAGGTTCCGCACGAGACCCGCCGCCGTTTCGTCGTCCAGATTGCCGGCCATCTGCTCGATCGCAGCAAACGCAGCCTGTCGAACCGTCTCCTC